>CAYNYW010000012.1:0-90972 GCA_964401555.1 uncultured Defluviicoccus sp. | reverse complement strand
GATCGCGCGCAGGATCGCGTAGAACGGCAGGAAGTACCATTCCGGCACGATGTGCGGCGGCGTCTGCATCGGGTTTGCCTTGATGTAGTTGTCAGGCTCGCCGAAGAAGTTTGGCGCAAAGAAAACGAACGCCAAGTAGAACAGCAAGAAGACGCCGAGACCGAACATGTCCTTGATGGTGTAATAGGGCGTGAACGGGATCGTATCCTGCGGCCCCTTGACGTCGATGCCCAACGGATTGTTTGACTTTGACGTGTGCAGTGCCACCAGATGCAGGAAAACCAGGGCAAAAATGATGAATGGCAACAGGTAGTGCAGCGAGAAGAAGCGGTTGAGTGTCGGGTTGTCGACCGTAAATCCACCCCACAGCCACGTCACGATGGACTGGCCCACCAACGGAAAGGCCGAGAACAGGTTGGTAATAACGCTGGCACCCCAGAAGCTCATCTGCCCCCACGGCAGGACGTAGCCCATGAAGGCGGTTGCCATCATGGCAAGCAGGATGAAAACACCGAGGATCCACAACATTTCGCGCGGCGCCTTGTAGGAGCCGTAATAAAGACCGCGGAAGATGTGAATATAAACGACGATGAAGAACATCGACGCGCCGTTCATGTGCAAATAGCGCAGAAGCCAACCGTAGTTGACGTCGCGCATGATGCGCTCGACGCTCTCGAAGGCGAGGTTGACCTGCGGCGTATAGTGCATGGCGAGCACGATGCCGGTGGCGATCATGATGACCAGCATGATGCCGGCAAGCGAACCGAAATTCCACCAATAGTTGAGATTCTTCGGCGTCGGATAGTCGACAAGGTCGTGCTGCATCATCGTGAAGATGGGCAGGCGTCTGTCGATCCAGGCGACGACCGGATTTTTCCAGGTTTTGGCGTCCATGGCGTTCCCCCTACCCGATCAAGATGTGTTCGTCGTCCACGAACTTGTACGGCGGCACCTCGAGGTTTTTCGGTGCCGGTCCTTTGCGGATTCTTCCGGACGTGTCGTACTGCGAACCGTGGCACGGGCAGAACCAGCCCCCGAATTCGCCCCTGGGGTCGTTCGGTTTCTGGCCAAGCGGAATGCAACCGAGATGCGTGCAGATGCCGATCACGATCAGCCACTGCGGCTTCTGCACCCGGGTGTCGTCGGGCTGCGGGTCCACCAAGTTCGCGACATCGACGTCCTCGGCTTCCTTGATCTCCTCCGGCGTGCGCCTGCGGATGAACACCGGCTTGCCCTGCCAGACGACGGTGATCGCCTGGCCTGGCTGAATCGGCGACAGGTCGACGCTGGTGGTGGATACCGCGAGCGTATCCTTGGCGGGATTGAGGCTGTCGATGAACGGCCACGCGGCCAGCGCCGCGCCCGCGACGGCGACCGTGCCGGTTGCAATCAGCAGGAAGTCGCGACGGGTTTCGTCGTCATCGGAATCGTGAGGAGCGATTGCGTGTGGTTCGGCCATGGAAGGTCCTCTTTGTTGTTCTTCGCCGGCCTCGTTCCGTCCCTCTCCCGACGAGGCCCATCAGGCACGGCCCGAAGCCTCCCGCGCCAAGCGCGGGGGACCCACGACCCGCGGTCCCCTGTCCTGTCCCGGCATCCGTTCCGGACCGGGTTAATTTCACAACCAAAACGGCTGGATTTGCCCCGTACCGCCAAGATCGCCGTTCGGACGCCCCGACGCTCAGGGGTGGAATCCATCCCACTCCTTCCTATACTGCAAAGCAGCAAGGCTGAAAAGGGTTTGCCCTGCGCCGTGGGTGGTATCGCCGCCGGATCCCTCCGCCCGCCAGCGCAGACGGCCACTGGCCACGTCATCGCGATGCGTATTGCACTGTTCGAACCGGATATTCCGCAGAACGCCGGAACCATTATCCGCACCGCCGCCGGTCTCGGTGTCGCGGTCGATCTCATCGAGCCGTTGGGCTTCGTGCTGTCCGATCGGCAGTTCCGTCGCGCGGGGCTCGACTACGTCGCGCGCGCGGTGATGAGCCGCGTGCCGTCCTGGGCGGCGTATTGCCCGGCGATACGTGCCGCGGGGGGCCGACTGGTGTTGCTCAGCACCCGTGCCGCGACGGCATACACCGCGTTCCAGTACCACCGCGACGATGTGCTTGTGCTCGGCCGCGAAAGTGGCGGCGTGCCGGAGACAGTCCACGCGGAGGTCGACGCCCGCGTGCGCATTCCCCTGGTCGAGGGATGCCGCTCCCTCAACGTCGCCGTCGCCTGCGCCATGGTCCTCGGGGAGGCGTTGCGCCAGAGCGCCGCTGCCGCAGGTCCGGCGCCCGATGGCCGGGAAGAACGCTAGGACTAACGCTGGGACTGGGCAGATGCGGCAGGTTTGGCCGCAAGCAGAACCAGCACGCCGATCAACGCCGAGACCAGCGAGCCGGCGATGACGCCCAAACGGACCGGTGCGTCGAAATCACCGTGTTCCCAGGCAAGGCCGCCGATGAACAGGCTCATGGTGAATCCGATGCCGCACAGAATCGAAAGGCCACGCAATTGGCCCCAGCTCAGCCCTTCGGGCAGGCGCGCCAAGCCCGACGCCACGGCAAGGCGCAGGCTGCCGTAGATCCCGACCGGCTTGCCGATGCACAGGCCAAGCAAGATGCCGAGCGTGACGGGGTCGAGAAGGTTCGCCCAGCCGATACCGGCGAACGAGACCCCGGCGTTGGCGAAGGCGAAGATCGGCAGGATCGCGAACGCGACCCAGGAGTGCAGCCCGTGCTCGACGGTTTCGAGCAGGCAGGGACCGTCGGCCTTGCCGTGCATCGGAATGGCGAGCGCCAGCACCACACCCGCCAGCGTCGCGTGCACGCCTGACTTGACGAGGCACAGCCACAGCGCGGCACCAACCACAACATAGGGAGCGAGACGGTTGACGTTGCACAGATTGAGGACGCACAGGGCGACGATGGCGACGCCGGCCAGCGCAAGCGCGCTCAACGAGAGATGCGCGGTATAGAACACCGCGATGATGATGATCGCGCCCAGATCGTCAAAGATGGCGATCGCGGTGAGCAGCACCTTCAGGCTGAGCGGCACGCGCCGGCCCAACAGCGACAAGACGCCCAGGGCAAAGGCAATGTCGGTTGCTGTCGGAATCGCCCAGCCCTCGAGGTGGTTGGGCTCCGCCAGATTGATCGCGGCGTAGATCGCCGCCGGCACGATTATACCGCCCACCGCACCGATACCGGGAAGCGCCGCTTGGTGCGGGCTGGCGAGCTCTCCGGTCCGGAACTCGCGCTTGATCTCAAGGCCGACGAGGAGAAAGAACACCGCCATCAGGCCGTCGTTGATCCACAGCAGCAGCGGTTTTGCGATGCCAAGCGCGCCGATCCGCACTTCCGCCTGCATCGCCAGAAATGATTCGTATTGGGATGCCAGCGGCGAATTGGCGGCGATGATTCCCAGGGCGGCCGCGATCACCAAGACGATGCCGCCGGCAGCCTCCATGCGGAAGAACGCGCGCAGAGCGGCCAATGGCAACGGCCCCGCCGGGGACGCCGTCGGAGGGGGCGGGGTGCTTGCGGTCGTGTCGTCAGTCGCCAAGGCAGATACCCATTTGCCGGGCGGTGCAAACCAGCGTGCCGTCGAGCTTGAGCGCGCGCGTCGTGCCCGCCACTTCCGAAAGCGGGACGTCGGTGATCTTGCCGTTTTCCCAGACGACGACGCGGTCGGTCTTGCCGTTTGCCACCAGATCGACGGCGTAGGCACCCAGCGACGACGCGAGGATCCGGTCGAAGGAATTGGGGGAGCCGCCGCGCTGGACGTGACCGAGCACCGTGACCCTGGTTTCCGCGCCGGTAGCCTTGGCGATCAGATCGCCGATGGCGGCACCGACGCCGCCCAAGCGCACCTCGCCGTCGGCGAACGCGTGGCTGACCTTCTCGCCGGTCGCCATGCGCACGCCCTCGGCGCAGACGACCAGCGCATGGTTGCGACCGAGCGCGTAAATCGAGCGCAACTTGGCGGAAACCTTGTCAAAGTCGATGGGGATTTCCGGGATCAGCGCGACGTCGGCGCCGCCGGCGATGGCGGCGGAAAGCGCGATCCAGCCGACGTCCCGGCCCATGACTTCGAGCACCATCACCCGCCGGTGGCTGGCCGCCGTCGGTTGCAGCCGGTCCAGGGCATCGACCGCCGCGTCCACCGCGGTCAGATAGCCGATGGCCCAATCGGTATGGGCGACATCGTTGTCGATGGTCTTGGGAATGCCGATGAACGGGATCTCGCCCTGCTCGGCAAGCCGGCTCAGGATGCGCATCGAGCCGTCGCCGCCGATGCCGATCAGCGCGTCGAGACTGAGCGCCTGGAAGCCCTCGATCACCTCTTCGGAGCGATCCTTGACGCTGCCGTCGGGCATTGGATACGCGAACGGATTGCCCTTGTTGACGGTGCCGAGAATGGTGCCGCCGAGGCGCAGGATGTTGCCGGTAAAGATCTTGAGCGTCAGTTCCTCGTACTTGACCGGACGGCACAACAGGCCGGCGGTGCCTTCGCCGATGCCGACCACGCTGAACCCATATTCCTGAATGGCCCGGTAGGTCACGGCGCGGAGGGCGGCGTTCAGGCCGGCACAATCGCCGCCCGAGGTCAGCACGCCGATCCGGTTGTGCTTCAGCTTGGCCTTGCTCATTGTGCTAGTTCCCCGAGCAGGTGTTGTAAGCCAGCCCCGCTGGCCGGTGCGGCCATCGGTCCTTCGTCTTCGCCCGGGGTGCAATACCACGGCGAGCGATTGCTCGGTAAGAGCGAACATGCCGCAAGGCGGCTCAGACGCCGCGACCAATGCGTACGCCAATGCCCACGACGAAAGCGGCAGCAGGTCTGCCGGTGGCAGCGAACGCCGCACTCTGTTCGCGTGACATCGCGGGGGACGCGGGCAATTCACACCCCAACTCAGGTGCACCACACACCAAGTTCAGTGGTGACACCAAGTTCAATGGTGGGGGCTTCAGTCATGGGCGCTTCCCGCAGGGGCGCTCTCGGCGATGGCGTTTCCGGCATGGGGGCGTCGGGTGCGGGACGCGCCGATCAATTGTGAACCTTTTGTGGACGCGTGGGCGCACGTGGTCCCCTGCCAACGGATGAGTCCCAGTCGTTGGCGTCGAACCACCGAATCATAGGGTTCGTGGATCGTGCGGCCACACGCCTGGGATGCAGGCACGTGATCCGATCCACTAGTGGCTGATGCGAATCGGATACCCGCGGCGCTCGGCCAGTGCCCGATCGACAATGGTCCAGTCGATGCGCGAGGAGTCGGTGCCGGCGGCGAGCAGAATGGTGTCGGTCTGATCGGTCAGCGGTTCCGGCTGCAGTTGGCCGGTTTCCTCGATCTGGTCGACCTGGTGCAGGGATGGATGGACTTCGAGGTAGAGCTGCCCACCGCTGTGGCCAACCTTCACCGGCTGGCTGATCACGGTGACCGGGGTACCGACCGGGACCTGCTCGAACAACCAGGCAACATCCTCAGGATACATACGGATGCAGCCGCGGCTGACCCTTCGCCCGACGCCATCGGGCTTGTTGGTGCCGTGGATGGCGTAAGTCGGGAAGCCGAGGTACAGCGCGAATTCCCCCATGGGGTTGTCCGGACCGGGCGGCACCACCGCCGGAACAGTCGGATCCTCGGCCCGCTTGGCCGCGGTCGGGTACCACGTCGGATCGGCCTGCTTGCGAACGATCTTGGTCTCGCCCAAAGGGGTCGTGAAGCTGTCCCGGCCGTTGCCGATGGGGAAGGTGAAGACCCCCTTTTCCGGATGATAGAAGTAGAGACGCAGCTCGGCCAAATTGATGACGATGCCGTGCCGCGGTGCGTCGGGCAAGAGATGTGCGGTTGGCAGCACCAGCTTGGTGCCGGCGCCGGGATACCAGGAATCCACGCCGGGGTTGGCGGCCATCAACTCGACCATGCCAAGATCCTCGGCGCGCGCGATGTCGAGCAGTGTGTCCTTGTCGAAGGTGACCGTCTCCGACATCTCCCCGAACATGTCATCGACGAGTCGGGGCGAGGCCGCTCCTTCGGTAGTCAGGACCGCGGTCTCGACTCCGCCGTCTTCTGCTTTCGCGGGAGGACACGCCAGCACCAGCGCGAGCGCCAGGCCCACGAGAACGCCAAGTCGGCGATCCTGGCCACGGCGCGTCTTATTGTTGGGCGAACGTCGATCGTCCATGACTGCACCTCGAAGCCTCTCAGGCCACGCCAAGCGTGCCGGCCTTGCGATGGGGAAGGGCGCCAAGCATCCGCCGACGCCATGCCAAGATCTTGGGGTGTGTCGGGTCAAAAGTCCAGATGTGCACGGGCCACACGTGATCGTGACGCTCGGTTCTAATTGGCGGCGTGGCTGGATTCCGCCACGACCGGCGAGGGCGGCAGGCGTACGGGGCCGCTCGACGCGATCATCGGTTGCAGGGCGGGGGCCAGGGCCTTCAGGACTTGTACGGGCAGGGCGCTGGTGAAGGAGAATCGCCTTGTGTACTTGCCCGGGACGTGCGCGGTGATGGCACCGAAGAAACGGTCCCCGATGTAGAAGATGAAGGCGGCGCTGCGGCTGACGTCGCGGTCGTGGGCCGCTTCCGCGCTCATCGTATCGGAAAGCTCGTCGCCGGTCCCGGTCTTGCCGCCAACGGGCAACACCTCGCCGTTGGCGTCGCGGTAGACGCCGGCGACACGGCGTGCGGTGCCGTTGTCGACCACGTCCTTGAGCGCGCGGCGCGCCGTGAGCGTGACCTCCTTGGGCAGGACACGCTCCACCCAGTCGGTCTTGAAGTTGAGATCGGTTTCGTACGGCGTGCCTTCGGCCAGATGCAGCCGGTCGATGCGCACGACCGGCAGCCGGAGGCCGTCATTGAGCATGATCCCGATGAGTTCGGCCAGCGCCGCCGGTCGGTCGGCGGAGCAACCGATCGCCGTGGCATAGGACGGCACCAGGCTGGGGAAGGGGTAGCCCAGCCGCTGCCACGACGCGTGGATGTTATCGAAGGCGTCGTTCTCCAAGATGATGCGGATGCGGGAGTTGGCCGCGCCCGGGCGCTTCGATTTGAAGAGCCAAGCGTACACTTCTTGGCGTTCGTCCGACGAAGCCGCGATGACCGCCTGTCGGGATGCGTCCGGATGTTGTTGCAGGTAGCTGACCAGCCACAATTCCAGCGGATGCACGCGGGCGATATAACCGCGGTCCTGGAGGTTGAAGCGATCGACACCGTACGCGGTGTACAGACGGCTTAGTTCCGCGGGGCTCAGTGCCGCATTCGGCAGGCGCGTCCGCAGGAAGGTGCCGAATTCGTCCAGCCCCGCGTCCGGCCGCACCGAGCGAAAGACAACCGCGAGACGGTGCGGAACCGGCCGCGCCCTGCTCGCCAGCAGTGACAACGCCTCATCGGGAGTGCGGCCACGGTAACGCTTGAAGAACTTGTCGAGGAACAGGCTGCCTTCCATGTCGGCGAAGCGTTCGAGATAGTCGCGCCGTGCCGGATGGGTGGGAGAGACCAGGACCTCGCGGGCCGGCTCCGGGCCGTCGGCGAGATGGAAGCGGACGATATCGCGCATCATCCGGATGAAGACGAGGTTGACCGAGTGCCGGAAGGCCTCCCACACCGGCATGACGCGGCCGTTGTAGGTCTTGTCGAAGTTGGCGAAGGTGTGCAGGCCACGGCCGGTGAAGAAGGCCTCCGCCGGGCTTGCCGAATACTGGCGCTCCATCGCGGCGTCGAGCATGGCCTGCAGGCTGCGATCGGACGCGGTGAGGAGATAATGGGTGGCCCACTGCGTCAGCGGGTCGGCGGCGTCTTCGGCGACATCCTGGAGTTCGGAGCGCGAAAGGTTGGCGTACCGGCTGTGCGTTTCCGCAATCAGCTCAAGGTAGCTCACCAGCGTGCGGAACTTGGCGGTCGAGCCGAGATCGAGTTTGCCGCCCTCGTTCAGGTCGAGCGGCCGGTCCAGGTTGTCCGCCTGAACGCGGACGAAATTCCCCTCTGGCTGCCGCTCATAAATCGTCACGCTGTAATTGACCATGGAAGCGGTGTCGGGTTGGAGCAAATGCTCCCCGACGAGGCCAAGCTGGGCGGCCTGCTTGTTGTCGTTGATGCGGTGCAGCATGGCGATCACCGCCTGCTGGGTCGGCATGTCGAGAGTCGATTCCACTCGCATGTCCATGCGGTCGAGGTCGTAGAAGTTGGGCACCTTCAGCATCGACAACAGATGCGCGCGAATGGCGTTAACGGCCTTGCGGTCGATGAAGGAGAACTCCGCCGGCGCCGGCGGGTCGGTTCGGAACGTCAATGGCTGCGCCAGTGCCGCATCGCGCAGCGCGGTGGTGATGACACCTTCTTCGGCGAGCAGGCGCAGATGGCTGTCGGTCAGCTTGCCGAGGTCGTCGCGTCCTTCGAGCAGGTAGTGCGACGGGCGCCGCTGCGCCAGCATCAGGCTCAACACCTGCTTATAGATCCGCGCTTGCTCGCGCGTCTCGCGCTCCGAGCGCGGCGCGGTGTTCAGCACGCGCACGGCGGTCGCCAATTCGGTGCCGAACCACGCCCACAGACCGTCGCCCAGGCCGATGACCTCGCCGAAGCCCGGACGCGCCGACAACGGTGTCGAGTTGATGTAATCGACGACGATCTGACGGCGCGCGTTGCCGGTATTGGTGCCATCGCGATAGGCGCGCACGCTTGCGGACGCGATCTGACGCAGCTTCTCGCTGACCGAGCCGGTACGGCCCTCGGGCGAATGCCGATATTTCTCAAGCTGGGTGGCGAGCGTGCTGCCGCCGAAGCGCTTGCCGCTGGAGACGAGGTGATCGGACACCTCGTTCACCGCCGCCAGGGCAAAGCGATCCCATTCGATCGCCGGATTGTGCGTCGGATTGCTATCGTCGAGGAGTTCGCGGTTCTCCACGAACAGAAGCGTCATGACCACCAGCGGCGGGATTGCCTCGAAGGCGGGAAACACCTCCTCAGGATGCCGGGAAAAATAGATGGACCGCTGCGAACGGTCGAGGATGCTCAACCCCGCCTGGGACTTTTCATGAAAGATCGGAAAGCCGCCGTAGTCGACGAAGCTCTTGAGTGTCGAAGACATCCGCGCCTGCCGCTCGACCACGAAATTGGCGCGCTCGAGCGAGTGGATGAAATCGGGGATCTGGGCGTAGCCGAAGCGCAAATCGTAGGGACCGCGATCGGCGAAGCGCGGATCGGGGTCGGGCCCGGCATCGACGGAAAAAGTCATGCCGTTGGCGAGGCGCGAGATCAGCCGCGCCTGCAGCGGTGAAGCTTCGAACTCGATGCTGACCAGCCAGGCGCCGATGCCGGCGACGGCGGTGAAGACCAGACCCGATACAATGCGGTCCCAAGACAACCGAGGCATGAGAGTCCTTCGTGTCCCTACGGGATGTCGGAAGCTGCGATCCAGACGATGGCTAGCGCAAGTTTTTGGCGAATCGATGGAGATGCCAAGCACCGAATCGGGTAGAGGATATGGGCTACTAGTTTAATTGTGGTAACCGCCCCGCACAAAGTCGTGTTATGCGAGCGAATCGCAAAAGAGTTGCGATCACAGTCGGTTGTGGCAAATTGGTAACAAATGTGATCGCAGCCGGTTCCGGCGGGGGTCATGGCTGGTCCTTGCAACGGGCGAACGCGACCAACGCGCGGGTGCGCGCGTGTTCGTGCACCACGATCGGCAACGGGTAGTCTGAACCAAGGCGAACGCCCGCCGCGGCCAGTTCCAGCGGCGGTGCTTGCCAGGGTGAATGGATCCAGCGGTCTGGCAGCCGCGCGAGGCACGGCAACCAGCGGCGCACGTAGGCGCCAGCCGCGTCGAACCGTTTGCCCTGGGCGACGGCATTGAAAATGCGGAAATAGGGCGCAGCGTCGCTGCCGCAACCCGCCACCCACTGCCAGCCGGCTGCGTTGTTGGCGCCATCGGCGTCGACCAGCGTGTCCCGGAACCATGTTTCGCCGTCCTGCCAGCGAATCAGAAGATGCTTGACGAGGAACGAGGCGGTGACCATCCGGACGCGGTTGTGCATCCAGCCGGTCTGCCACAACTGGTGCATGCCGGCATCGACGAGGGGATAGCCGGTCCGCCCGCGCTGCCAGGTGCGTAGACCGGCGGTATCGTCGCGCCAGTCAAAGCGGGCGAACCGCGTTTGCAGGGGACGGCTGGCGAGGTCCGGGTGGGCGAGCAGCAAGAGGGCGCAGAACTCGCGCCAGGCGAGTTCGCGCAAGAAAGCAAGTGCGCTAGCCCCCAGGGTCGGATCGATCTCGGCGACGCTGCGTGTCGCATGCCAGACTTCGCGCGCCGAGATTTCTCCGAAATGCAGATGCGGCGACAGCAGCGACGTGGCCGTCGGCTCGGGCCGGTCACGAAAGGCCGCGTAGTCGCGCAGGCCATCGGCCAGGAAAGTCTTTAGCCTAACCTTGGCGGCACGTTCGCCGCACCGCCACGCGGCACGCAGGCCGCTCGCCCAATCGGGGCCACTCGGACACAGTTGCCAGGCGTCGAGGTTGTCGGAAGGCGGTGGCGGCGCGGGGGGCGGGCGCAGGCGAGCGGGTGGCGGCAGCGGTGCCAGGGGAGGCGCTGCCGCACGGCAGGCCCGCCAGAACGGCGTGAACACGGCGTAGGGCGCGCCGGTGCCGTTCACGATGCTGCCCGGAGTGAACAGCAGATTTTCCGGATGGGTCGAGGCGGCGATGCCGGCCGCGCGCAGCACCTGTTCCGCCAGTTGGTCGCCCGCTCTTCCCTCGGGCTCGACGTGCCGATTCCAGAACACGCTCCGCACGCCCGTTTCGCGGACCAGCGCGAGCAGGGTGGCCACGGCCGGGCCGCGGCGCAACACGAGCGTGGTACCGGCCTCGGCCAAATCGGCCTGAAGTGCGCGCAAACTCTGATGCAACCACCAGCGGCTGGCAGCCCCGGGTGGTCGACCGGAGGCGCGCGCATCGTGCGCGCCGTCTTCGAAGATGTACACTGGCAGCACGCCAGCACCGGCGCTTGCCGCCGCGGCCAGCGCAGGATTGTCGGCAAGGCGCAGATCGTTGCGCAACCAGACGAGAACGGGCGGCTTCGTCATCGCGCCCTCGCTCTCCTGGGAAGGGAACCCCGCAGCCGACATCGGCGTGCGAGACCTGCATCAACGGCATTCCCTAACCCATCAGATCGGTGCGCACGAGCCGTCCGCGCAAGGCCTCGTCTGGCGCCATTTTTCTGGCCAGCGGGTCGCGCTGTCCACGACAATGCCATCAATTCGATGGAGAATCACCGGGTGTTGTTGAGAGACATCGTGGGCCAGACGGCAGGGCCAGCCAACACCGGCGAGCAGTCCGCTCAATGCATATTGAAATGAAAAGTGATCGCGGCTGCCATCAAGGGGACATGATCGCGTAGGAGACTGTTAACCGATTCCAGGTGATTTCAACGACGGCGCGGTGGACTGTGATCGTCCTTACAGACGCCGCGATTGATCGACGCAAGATTATAAAGAGGCACACAGGGGAGACACGAGGTGATAATGACGACCCCGACCTGGTACGGTTCGATCGGCATTCTGGAGCGCCGGACGCCGCCCCGGCGCCGCCGGTGGTCCTTTGCCTTATCGCGTTTCGGCACGATTATGGTCCGCGGTTTGCGCCGCCGCATGGTGCATCGTTAGGACCTTCCCCTCGCCACGGCAGACGCGCGATGGTGCTGTCCGGCGCAGCGCCATCGCGGGGTGCGCTTCGGATCAAAAAGTACGCAGGGGGAACACCCTGCCGATCCTGCGGCCGGCTTCGGCGACCGAGGTCGCGGGTTGTCCCAGGATGTGCCCGAGGAGATGTGAGGGCGCAGCGTCTTTCGCTGGCGAGGCGCGCGTAGAGGCACGTCCACGGCCAAAGATCACCAATGGCACAAGTGGCCGACCGTGCCCTGCGATCATCGTGGCGCTTGCGATCGCGGCTCTGCCAGAGTTGCTGTATTGGGCCAGGAGTGCTGCATTGTCGCCGGGTGCGTTTCGGCGGCGCTGAAGGCCACGTCGAAGCACCTTGCCGGCGATCGCCCGCCGTGACCGTCCGCTGCTACGGTGACGGTCGCGATACGGTAATGCGTTTGCCGCCGGTGCACGGCGACCACAAAGCGGAGCGGACGTTAAGAAAGCGCACATAGTAAAACCCCCGCGCTGTGCCGGATCTCGGCGGGCGGGGGTTCACTTTGCAGAGGCTTCATTTGCTCTGCGATCGAAGTCATCGAACATCTCTTGGACTTTGGCCACTGTTGCCGGTGCCAAGGGGCCGACAACGGCCAACTCATCCGGTGGTGTATTGCTTATTAGGCATCCTCCTTCACTGTCCGATCTCTTTAAATAGAATGCTCCACCTTTGTGCGGGTGTCAAGATACGCCGGGTTGCCCGCGAAGTGGGCAGGGGATTGCCGTGCGCGGCGCGGGAGCAGCGGCACGGCAGTCCCTCCGCCACAGGCCGCAAGGCGGCGACCGCAGGCATGCCCGCGTCGCGCCGGGCATACGTTTCGCTCGGGCGTCGGGTGGCGGCAGGTCAAGGCAGCGCCAGGCGTGGCTGCGGGGCGGGCGGTTGCGCGCCAGGCGCTCGCCGGCCGGCAAGCATGCCCTCGATGCTCAGATCCTCATCGAGGTCGGCCCAATGGACACCGATGCGCGACAGACGCAACCGGGATCGCTGGTCCGGGCGGGCGTCGAGCAGGCGCGGGTACCACCACAACGGCGTCGCGATCAGCCGGCCGTCCTGCAATACGACGACGAGATGCGTTGCCGTGCATTCGGCGCGCTGCGGCTCGGTGCCGCTCTCAGACCACGCGTAATCCGAAATGCTCATGCCAGGCTCGCAGCAGTTCGTCGCGCTGGTCGGCGACGGCGCGCACGACCGCGCTCAGCGTCGGCTCGTCGTACCCGTCGTTGACGGCGACGCTCAAGTCATGCAGCCAGATCACCGCTTCGCGTTCGTCGCGCTGCACACAGACGTGCGGTGCCGCCTCGCCCGCGGCGCTATAGAAAAAGAAACGACCCGCTCCGGTCGTCAGCACCGTCGGCATGGCCACTCCAGCATCGTTGCGCGCAAGGGTAACGCAACGCCGGCGCGGCATTCGAGCCTCACAAGGGGGGTTCCTTGCGACGGCACGCGTATGCAGCACCGGCCGCGCGACGGCCTTGTGCCCGCGACCGCTTGCCCTATACTCCGCGGCCCTTCGCGTGCTCTCGGAATGAAAGGCTGGGATCGATGGGCGGTGACGTCAAAACCGTGGTGCTGGCGTATTCGGGTGGCCTCGACACCTCGGTCATCCTGCGCTGGCTGAAAGACACCTACGGCTGCGAGGTCGTCGCCTTTTGCGCCGACATCGGCCAGGGCGACGAGCTGGAGCCGGCGCGCCGCAAGGCCGAGATGCTGGGCGTGCGGCGGATCTTCATCGAGGATCTGCGCGACGTCTTCGTCCGCGACTACGTCTTCCCGATGTTTCGCGCCAACGCGTTGTATGAAGGGTGCTATCTCCTCGGCACGTCGATCGCGCGACCGCTGATCGCCAAGCGACAAATCGAGATCGCCCGTGAGGTCGGGGGCGACGCGGTTTCGCACGGAGCCACCGGCAAGGGCAACGACCAGGTGCGCTTCGAGATCACCTATTACGCCCTGGAGCCGGGGATACGGGTGATCGCGCCGTGGCGGGAGTGGGATCTCAATTCGCGCGCCAAGCTCCTCGATTATGCCCGCCGGCATCAGATCCCGGTGCCATCCGACAAAGAGGGCGAGCCGCCGTACTCGATGGATGCCAACCTCTTGCACATCTCTTACGAGGGCAAGGCGCTGGAAGATCCCTGGGTGGCCCCCGATGAGGCGATGTTCCGCATGACGGCGGCGCCGGAGGCCGCACCCGACCGGCCGACCTCGATCGAAATCGATTTCGAGACCGGCGATCCGGTGGCGATCGATGGCGAGCGGCTCGGGCCGGCGGCGTTGCTGGAGCGCCTCAATGCGATCGCCGGCGCCAACGGTGTCGGCCGCGTCGATCTGGTGGAGAACCGTTTCGTCGGGATGAAGTCGCGCGGCGTCTACGAGACGCCCGGCGGCACGGTGTTGCTGGCGGCGCATCGCGCCATCGAAAGCCTGACGCTCGACCGGGGGGCGGCGCATCTCAAGGACGAGATGATGCCGCGCTATGCCGAGCTGATCTACAACGGCTTCTGGTTCGCGCCGGAACGGCTCGCCTTGCAGGCGCTGATCGATCAGACGCAGGTGCGTGTCACCGGTACGGTGCGCCTCAAGCTCTACAAGGGCAACGTCTTCGTTACCGGCCGCCGCTCGCCCTTCAGCCTCTACAACCAGGACATCGCCACCTTCGAAGCCGACACCGTCTACGACCAGCGCGATGCCGAGGGCTTCATCAAGCTGAACGCCCTGCGCCTGCGCGTCGCCGCCGCCGCGCGGGGCCCGCGGTCCGCTTGAGCGGGCTGCATGGCTTAAGAGGATTGAGCTGGGCAACAGGCGCGCGGCGCGGCGTTTGGGCGCTCCGGATGGCGGTGTTCGCCAGTAAGGGAGAAACACAAGGTAAGGGAGAAACACAAGGATCGGGGCGGGTGCACCCCAAGGTATACACCCCGAGACACACCCACCCCGCTTTGCGGTTCCATCAACCGAGGACAGCCATCACCCGCTCGTGCAGCCGCGCATTTTTTGAATGCGCGGCTGCACGCAACCTATTGTTTCTAGTGCACATCTGACCCCTTCGGCTGAATCATCCGAATGGGTCTGTGCACTAGAGGCAGGGGATCAGTGCTCCTTGAGCCACTTTGCGGCGCTGGGGGCCAGGATCTTCTGCGAGGCACCACCGGTGTAGATGCCGATGTGCCCGGTCTTGATGCAAAGCTCCTGGTAGTCCTTCTTGTTGCCGACGTGTTCACCCAAGGCCACCGTGCAGCCCGGCGGCACCAGGTGATCGCGCTCGGCATAGATGTTGAGGATCGGCATGGTCAGGTTCTTCAGCGCGACCGGGCGGCCGTCGAGCTTGAGCTCGCCCTTGACCAACTCGTTGCCCTGCAGGAAGTTTTTCACGAGCTGATGGTAGGCCGCGCCCGACACCCCGGGACCGCCGAACAGCCACTTTTCCATGCGCAGGAAGTTGAGGAGCGACTTGCGGTCGTCGAGGATGTCGACGGTGTCGGCGTACTTGCCGAACATCAAGGTGAACGGCGATGCCATCAGGAACGAGACGTTGAGCACGTCCGACGGGATCAGCCCGAACGCGTCGCGCATCAGATCGACATTGGCGGTTGCACCCATCTCGAACAGCAAGCCGACGTGCGGCTGGCCGGCCACTTTGTGGCGTTGGAAGTCGATGGGGGTGACCGTCAGGACGAGATTACGGACCTTGTCATTGTTGAGCGCCGAGTAGCACGTCGACATCGTGCCGCCCTGGCAGATGCCGAACAGGTTGATCTTGTCGAGGCTGTGCGCCTGACGGACGTGATCGACGACGTCGTCGATGAAGTCGCAGACATAGTCATCCCAGGTCAGGTACATGTCGCAGCGCTTGGGATAACCCCAGTTGACCAGGTAAACGTCGATCCCTTCGTTGAGGAAGTTGCGGACGAGCGAACGGTCCGGCTGCAGATCGGCGACCTCGAAGCCGTTGATCAGCGGCGGAACGATCAACATCGGCACCGGATGGACGTCCTTCGGATCGCGGGTCGCCTTGTAGTGGTAGAGTTTCCACATCTCCCGCTCATAGACGACGTCCTTGGGCGTGCTGCCGATATCGACGTCCTCATCCTTCATCGAGGTGAGCTGTTGCAGTCCGGCCGCGATCTTGCGCTCCATCTCGGCGAGTTCGCGGGCAATGTCGTCTTGACGAAACTGGATCGGAAACTGAATCATTGTGATGCCTCCCTAAGCGATTTGGTCTGATGGGGACGCGCCGGAACCGGGCAAGGCCGGTTCATTCGGCGGCGGTCTCCGGCTGGTGCGCGCCCTTCGCCGTGGCTTTCTTGGCAGGAGCCTTGGCCTGTGCTTCGAGAGCGTCCTTGAGTTCGTGTTTGAGCATGCGCACTTGGCGTTTCAGATCCTGGATGTCGCGATAGGCTTCATCGAGGGCGCCACGGGTCGGAATCTCCATCGCATCGTAGACGATTTCCAGCGCCTCGCGCTGCTTGACCTTTTGGGTCATCAGCGCCGCGGTCATCTTGTTCTGTACGGCGAGGAAGTCCTCGGTGGTGAATACCTCGTTGAGTGTCTTGTCGGCGAGGCCGAACCAGGTGCGCATCAGATCGCGCGCGCTGGTGATCTTTTCGCCTTTCTCGGCAAGCTTGACGAGGTGCTCGATGGTCCGCTCGATCGCCTTCGCCATCGCGGCGGAAATCGCGGCGTGGAACTCCGACTGCGCGATGCGCAAATCGGTCAGTGCATCGGCGGCGGCAAGGAACTTGCCCATCTTCTCGCGCACGACGGTGCCGCGCGGCAGCTCGCTGATGCCGGTGAGAACCGGCAGGGCACCTTCCTCGAAGCCGAGCATGCGGCCGAGCCCTGCCGTGCCGCCCATCAACGCCGCACCCGGGTGACCACCCGCCATCGCCTGGGAGACCATGGCGAGCCACGGCGCGGTGGTCGGCGCCCATTGCTCGAACAGGGTCTTGGTCAGGCTGGCGAACTCGTTGGCGGTCGCCGCCTGGCGGCCCGGCAATGCGGCCAGCTCCTGCTGCCACTGCGCCAACAGCTTGGTGAGATCCGGCTGCCAGCTCGTGCCCTTCTCGATCTGCGGGGCGACCATTTGCCACGCCTTCATCAAGACGTTCATGCTGCGCATCATCATCTCGGGCGTGCCGAGGATGTTGCCGGCAAGCCGCTGGGCCGAGCCGGTGGTCGCGCCCGACCAGGTGTCGACGCCCATCTTGAATAGGCGAGACGGATCGAACATCGTCGGGGCGGCCCCCATGCCGCCGGCAGATTGCGCCCAATTCATCCAGCCGGACCAAAGCTGTTGCTGGGCGTCGGTCCACATTTGCATCATGTTCTTGGTCTGCTCAGTCCAGTCCATCCTCGTTCTCCTCCGATCAGCGTCACGACCCGGGGGGGCGCGGACGCTTCCCTGCTGTTCGACAGCGAATGCCTGTGTTTGCCCTGGCACTTGGGGGCGCCAGGAATGGGAGGTGCGTCTTTTCTCACGAAACGAACCCGAGTGCTACGGTTGCTTTAACCGAGACCGCGCACAAGAAAAAGAGGGCACCCAGCGGTGCCCTCTTTCGATCGGGTAAGAAAGAACGAAGCCGTCAGGCGGCGGATTCGAGCTGGAACTTCACCGGGCCGCGCACCTTTTTGCCGATGGCGTCGACGAAATCGCCGTTCACCGGCGCCTTCTTCGCGTAGGGGCTGGTCAGGATCGCGACGTGGCCACCGTGGAACGCCACCGACTCGATGACATCGGTGCCGTCGAGGAACTTGTTGCCGGCGGTCGCGCACGGCGGCGTCACCAGATCGTCCTTGATGGCGTAGTTCTGGTACCACTTGACCTTGAGCTTGGCTAGATCCTGGAGTTGCAGCGGCTTACCGAACAACTGCACCGGCAGCGAGCCGTCATCGTTGATCGGCTTCTGGAAGGTGCACGAGCTCATCTTGGCGATTTCGAGCGGCAGGTGGGTGCGCTCCTTAAGCAGCCAGCGGAACAGCGCCGCCGGCGTCTTGCCCGGATTGAGGTCGGTCGCCTTGTGCAGCGAGACCTGGTCGAGGACCTTGACCAACGGCGTCTCGCGGTCGATGGCGACGAAGCGCATGCCGAGGCTCAACAGGTAGCCGTTGGCGACCTTGTTGCCGTTGGGCAGGACGGTGGTCACGAAGTCGTTGTGCATCTGCGGCATGCCGCTGATCGCATCCGAGTACGTGCCGTCGATCGGCGCGACGTTGGTGATCAGCGTGTCGCAGACCTCGGTGAGCTTGCCGGACAGCACGTTCATCAAGCAGATGTAGCCGCCCTGGCAGGTGCCGTTCAGCGTCACCTTCTTGCCGTGGATCTCGACCAGCTTCTTGCACAACTCCAGCGTCTGCAGGCAGTCGTCTTCCGGCGTCGTCTTCTGCACGGCGTCGGTCTGCAAGATGTCCTTGACGACGCGGACGTAGGTCGGAATGCCTTCGTTGGCGAAGGAGTGCGAGTAGCTCTTGTTCTCGTAGGGCAGGAACGACAGGATGTGCACGCCAAGCATGTAGGGCGGCACCAGCAGTACCGGCTTCAGCTCGTTGTTGACTTTGACGCCCGGCTTCAGGGGCAACACCTGATACATCTGGAAAGTCGGCGTCTCGTACACGAGCTTGTAGTGGGACGTGTTGAAGTGGAAGCCGAACTCGTCCTTGATCTTCTCGATCTGCTCGTTGAAGTTGGCGACCGCTTCCATCACTTCCGCTTCGCGCTGCATGAAGCCGGAAAGCTTTTCGCCGTCGTGACTGTATACGCTGTTGAACAGCGCGCCCATCCCTTCTTCGAACTGGTCGAAGGCAAAGTCGAGCATCTTCTCTTGCGCGCTGACCATCCCCTTGGTGATCAGCGACTGGTTGTGCTGCATCACTTCGAGCGTCTGCACCAAGCTCAGCGGGTTGTCCTTGGCCGCGCGCATGGCGATCTGCCCTGCAATGAGGCAGCTATCGCTGAACTCGGTAAGCTCCCGATTGGTCGCGCGCATCAGCGCCATCATGTAGCGTGCCAGATTGCTACTGAATTCAGGCAGTTCCTTCACGAGACCGGACACTTGTTCTCTCCTCCTGACCCAAGAGTGGCGAATCCGTCACAGCAAACCACACCGCGCGCGCTCGCCGGTCGCTTTCCATGCCGTCCCACGCCGCAGATGGCACCACAAAGGGCACGCCCATAAGGCGAGGACGTCCATTGCCATTCCTCTCAACCGGCGACGTCCGCCCACCCGTTCCCTGACAGGGCGGGTGATACGTCCCCGCTCAAAGGACCTAAAAGTTTAAAGAGGAATATTGCCTTTTGCAATGGCGGTTGTTGCAACGCAACATCCGCAGCAATGCAAGAATGGCGGTGCTGACCTGCAAGTTCAGCACACCTGATCTCTTTGCGGCATGGCGTGCTTGAGCAAACGCACACGCGCCGCACTCGCAGCAACACGCGGGCGATTGGCTTATTGCCGGGGCTCGTCGCGGCTATCGGTTGTTCGGTGCGCGCGCAACCAACATTCTCGTGCACCGGCACAAACGAGTGTTTCCCACCCGCTTGCGCCGGACGTGCACGGCCTTCAGCGTATTGCGTAACACTGCCTTTCGGGCCCGCATCCCCTGCGGGCATCGGCTGCCCGAAGGCGGCTGCGGGTTACGCCAGGGCGACGACGGCCTCGCCCGCGGCCTTGACCTCGCCTTTGTCGCTGGTTGCCGTGAGTTCGAGGCGGACGCGCTTCTCGTCGTCGGCCTGCAACTTTTCGGCAACCTTGCCGGTGACGATGATCTTCTCGCCGATGCGGGTGATGGCGGTAAACCGGGTGGTGAAGCTGCGCAGCGCCGATTGCGGCGCGAAGCTCGTCACCCCGCGCCCCAGGTAGGCCATCGCCAGCATGCCATGGGCGAAGACGTCGCTCTCGCCGGCCTTCTTGGCGTAATCGATGTCGATGTGCATCGGGTTGTGATCGCCCGACGCACCGGCGTAAAGCGCGAGCGTCGTGCGCGAAATCGGATCGGTCTCGATGCGGATGCACTCATCGCCGACGTTGACGGCATCGAACTTGGGCGTTGTCATCTCGGTTCCCCTTCGCTCCCTAATTGCGCACGGCCCCTAGTTGCGGACCACGATGACGCGCTGAATTTCGCCGACGAGCACGCCATCTTGGTTGGTCGCGGTGGAATCCTCGACGATGAACTCCAGCGCGCCGCCTTTCTTGTCGTAGATGTCGGAAACCTTGGTGACGAAGGTAATGCGGTCGCCGGCGCAGATCGGTGCGTGGTACTTGAAGGTCTGCGAGCCGTGCAGGATCTTGCCGACCGGAACGCCCATCGCCGCGATATTATCCCACAGCGAGTTGGTCTCCATCTCCAGGCAGAACATGAAGGTGGGCGGCGCCGGCAGCGAAGCATAGCCAGCCGCTTTGGCCGCCGCTTCGTCCGAGTAGACCGGATCGGTCTGACCGATCGCCTTGGCAAAGAACTTGAGCCGCCCCTTCTCGATGTCGAAGGTCATCGGCGGTGTCGTGCGCCCGATATGTTTCTTGTCAATCATTTGCCCCACCCTCGGCTGTTGTTATTCGCTTGCCCTCCGTCCGATGGGAAACGATCCCCCTCACTTCAAGGAGGATCACGCGCCACCCGCGACGGTGAACACCCGGCCACCACTTGCGGCAGTGCAGCATCGCGGCTGCCCCCGTAAAAGTCAAGGCGGCATCCCCGCTACGCACTGCGCCAAAATGTACGGAGATGTCGCTGTGCGGACGGTCATTTTGATGCTTCGCCAGCCCTTACGATCCCGGAGGCGGCGACGGCGACGGGGCGGCCGGCTGGCGGCTGAAGTCGCCAGGGCTCCACTCGCGCATCAGGGCGTAGAGAATGGCGAGCACCGTGGGGCCTAAGAACAGGCCGATGAAGCCGAAGGCCATGGCGCCGCCGAGAATCCCGAACAAGATCAGGAGCAGCGGCAGCGCACTGCCACGCGCGACGAACAGCGGCTTGATCACGTTGTCGATGTTGCCGACGAGCAGCGCGCCCCACACCACGATGAAAATGCCCCACGCCGTCTCGTCCGACCGGAACAGCCAGATCGCTGCCGGCAGCCAGATGACCGCCGGCCCGCCCGGAACAATACCGAGAAAACCGGTGAGCAGGCCGAGCAGGAAGGGGGCGGGAACGCTTGCGAGCCAATAGCCGAAGGCCGCCAGCGTCGCCTGGGCCAACACCGAGCCAAGCACACCGTAGACGACACCCTTGAGTGTGCCATATGCAACCGAGAGCAGGTGCCGCGCCCGGTCGCCGGCAACGTGGCCCAGCACATCCGTCAGTCGCTGCAACGCGGCTTCGCCATCGCGATAAAAAAAGAACGCGCACACGATGCTGAGCGCCAGTTGGGCGATGCCGCCGCCAAGGGTGCCCGCAACCCCCAGCATCCACTTTACGGCGCTGGTCAGCACCTGGCGGCCCTCGTCGGAGAGCTTGCCGTCGGCGAACAGTTGCTGCCAGCGCTCGACCAGCCGTGGCCCGATGTGCGGGATTTGGGCGACGAAGTCAGGCAGCGCAAAGCCACCCTGGATTGCGGTCCGCAACCGGTCTCCCAGTGTCGCGACGTTCTCGCTCATCACCGCGGTGATCATGGCGACGGGGCCGAGGAGGACGAGCGCCAGCAACACGGTCATCAGCGTTGCCGCCGGCGTGTTGCGGTCGCCGAGCGTTCGCCGGAACCAGGAAAAGGCCGGCCACGTCGCGATGGTAAGAATGACGCCCCACAACAGGGGTGCCAGAAACGGCCGCATGATCGCAAACGAGGCCACGCACAGAATCAGAATGAAGATCAGCGCGATGGAAAGCCCGATGGAGGCGTTCGGGCTCTTACTGTCCTGGTCGATCATTGCCGTCCCTATCGAGAAACGCTGCGCCCGTCGCGCGCCCGGAAGTACGGACACGAGCCTATTGCGGCGACGGCGGCGGGGCAAGGGACGTGGCCCTTTCCGGGCACGGGTCGCGCGGGCAGCGGTCGGAGCAGCCGCGGCGTGGCCTACCTAGTGCACAGCCCCATTCGGATGATTCAGCCGAATGGGTTAGATGTGCACTAGAAACAATAGGTTGCGTACAGCGACCGTGCATTCTTTGAATACGCCGCTGCACTAGGGGGTCACCGCTGGTCCGCGCGCCAGATCCTCCAGAAACGGTCGGGCGCTGTTGCGAGACGGCCGCCACAGACCACGCTGTTCGGCCTCCAGCAGCCGCGCGCTCATCTCCTTCAATGCGGCGGGGTTGCTGGACGCGATGAAGTCACGCACCGCGTCGTCGGCGAGATAGGCGTCGAACACCGCATCGAAATGGTGGTTTTCGACGCAGCGCGCGGTGGCGGCGAAGGCGAACAGGTAATCGACGGTGGCCGCCATCTCGAAGGCGCCCTTGTAGCCGTGGCGCATGACGCCCGCGATCCACTTCGGATTGACGACGCGTGCGCGCACGACGCGACCGATCTCGTCCTTCAGCGTCCGTATCTTCGGCGTTTCGGGCCGCGCGTGATCGCTGTGATAGGTCGCGGGTTGCGTGCCGGACAGCACGCGCACGGCCGCGGTGAGCCCGCCCTCGAACTGATAGTAGTCATCGGAATCGAGCAGATCGTGCTCGCGGTTGTCCTGGTTCTGCACGACCGCCTGCACGCTCGCCAGCCGTTGTTCGAACACGCCGGGCGCCGCCCGCCCCTGCAGGCCCGCGCCATAGGCGAAGCCGCCCCAGGCGACGTAGGCGCGTGCCAGCTCGGCGTCGGTCTGCCAGCCGCGTTCATCGATCAGCGCCTGCAGGCCCGCGCCATACGCTCCCGGCTTCGCGCCGAACACCCGCGCCGCGGCGAGGTGGCGCGCGTCGTCGGGCGGGGCGCCGGCGTGCTCCAGCGCGTGCGTGTCGTCGCGCACGCGCGCCGCAATCGGATTGTCGGCCGCCGGCTCGTCGAGCGCGGCGACGGCGCGTACCGCGGAATCGAACAGATCGATCAGGTTGGCAAACGCGTCGCGGAAGAAGCCGGAGATGCGCAACGTCACATCGACGCGCGGCCGGTCCAAAACGCGCACCGGCAAGATCTCGAAGCCCGAGACCCGTCTCGATGCCGCATCCCAGGTCGGTCGAACGCCCAGCAGCGCCAAGGCCTGGGCAATGTCATCGCCGCCGGTGCGCATGTTCGAGGTCCCCCAGGCGGTGATGGCTAGGCGTTCCGGCCATTGGCCATGGTCCTGCACGTAGCGCTCGACGAGCAGCGAAGCCGACTTCCAGCCGAGCGTCCAGGCCGCAGGCGTCGGCACGGTGCGGGTGTCGACCGAATAGAAGTTGCGTCCCGTCGGCAGCACGTCGGGTCGACCGCGCGTCGGCGCCCCCGACGGCCCGGGCGCGACGAAACGGCCGGCGAGGCCGGCGAGCAGGCCGGCGGTCTCGTGCTGCCCGCAGGCAGCGACGGCCGGGCGCAGGGTCGCCTCGATCCAGGCGAGCACCGCCGTGGTGTGGGACCATTGCGGCGGCGCGGCGCGTGTTCCGGCGACGAGGTCGGCGGCGAGCGCTTCGAGGCGCTCCACGGTGTCGCCCGCCGTCCGCCATGGCGCGGCGGCGGTCAGCGCGTCGGGACGTGGTCCCGTCCACGCCTGGCCGAGATCGCAGTCGAGCGGATCGAAGCCGAGTTCGAGGTCGAGGCTCAAGGCGCGCAACAGCGACGCATCGCCGCCCGCGCCGCTGCCACGCGGCACCCGGGCGAGCGCCACCAGCAGGTCGCGTTCCTGGTTCCCTTGCGGGGCGTTGCCGAAGACGTGCAGACCGTCGCGGATCTGCAGTTCCTTGAGTTCGCACAGGTAGCGGTCGAGCTTGGCGAGCGCATCGTCGCGACCGTCCTCGCTCGCGATGCCGCAGTCGCGGTCCAGGTTGAGAAACCGGCATTGATCGAGGATTTCCGCGGCGAGCGTCGTCAGCCGGCGCGGATCGACGCCGGCCGCCTCGTAATATTCGTCGACCAGCCGTTCGAGTTCGATCAGGGGACCGTAAGTCTCGGCGCGGGTGAGCGGCGGGGTGAGATGATCGACGATCACCGCGTGGCCCCGGCGCTTGGCCTGGGTGCCCTCGCCGGGGTCGTTGACGATGAACGGGTAGAGGTGCGGCATTGGTCCCAGTGCCGCCTCGGGGAAGCAGGCGGCCGAGAGCGCAAGCGCCTTGCCCGGCAGCCATTCGAGGTTGCCGTGCTTGCCCAGGTGGACCACGGCGTGCGCGCCGAACGCCCGGCGCAGCCAGATGTAAAAGGCGAGGTAGCCGTGCGGCGGCGGCAGATCCGGGTCGTGGTAGCTGGCCGCCGGGTCGATGTTGTAGCCGCGCGCCGGCTGCACGCATACCGCGACGGTGCCGAAGACGCGCGCCGGCACCGCGAACCGGCCGCAATCGGTGGCGCCGGCCAGGAACCATGGATCGCCCTGTGGCGGTCCCCAGCGCTCGGTCACGGTTGCGCGGGTCGCCGCCGGCAGCGCGGCGAAGGCAAGCTCGTATTCGGCAAGCGACAGCGTTTCGTTCACCGTGCGCGAGGCAAATGCGCGCAGATCGTTGGTCGGTCCCGCGGTCAGGCTCGCGATCAGCGCCGCACCGGTCTGCGGGCACTCCCCGACGCCGTAGCCCGCCGCGCGCAGCGCGTTCAGCACGACGATGGCGCTCGCCGGCGTATCGAGGCCGACGCCGTTGCCGATGCGGCCGTCCCGGTTCGGATAGTTGGCGAGGACGAGGGCCACCTTGCGCGCGGCCGCCGGCGTCTCGCGCAGGCGGACCCAGTTGGCGGCGAGGCTGGCGACGAAGCGGATGCGATCGGCAACCGGCTCGTAGGCAACGACGCTGGTCTCGGTAAGCGGGTCGCGCCGGGCGAGGCCCTTGAACGAGACGGCGCGGGTGATGATCCGGCCGTCGACCTCCGGCAGTGCAACGTTCATCGCGATGTCGCGCGCGGTGAGCCCGTAAGTGCCTGTTTCCCATCTCTCGCGGTTGGAGCCTGCGAAGATGACCTGCAGCACCGGGCAATCAAGGTCCGCGAACGGTCCCGCCGGGTGGACCGTACCGGGGGCCGTACCGGGGGCCGACAGCGCGAAGCCGGTGGTGTTGAGGACGATCGACGGCCGGGCATCGGCGAGCGTCGGCGCGATCGCCGCCGCCGCCAGCGGGTCCTTCAGGCTGGTGACGTACAGCGGCAGCGGGTTGAGGCCGGCGTCGGCCAGCGCCGCGAGGAGCGCATCGACCGCGTCGAGGTTGCCGGCCTGAACCAGGGCCCGATAAAAAACCAGGGCGGCGGCCGGCCGGCCTCCCTGCCAGTGCCGGCGCAGATCGCTCAAGGAAGGCTGCGTCACGCCCGGCCAGTAGAGCCCCGCCGGCGGCAAGGCGCGCGGCTCCTGCCACGCTGTCGGCCGGCCGATCAGCTCGGCGGCGTAGCGCAGGAACGCTTCGGCGTTGGCGATGCCGCCATGGACCAGGTATTGCCACAGCCGATGCCACGCCTCGCCCGGCAGACGCGAGAGCTGGGCCAGCTCGGGATCGGGCTGGTCGTCACCGGGCAGCAGCGCGAGCGCGATGCCCCGTGGCGCACAGAGCGCGCACATCTGCTCGACGCCGTAGCTCCAGTAGGCGCGGCCGCCCAGGAGCCGCACAACGATCAGCCGCGCCGTGGTCAACGTGTTCTCGACGTAGAGATCGACCGAGAGCGGATGGCCGAGATCGAGCAGGCTCGCCAGCCGCACGCTCGGGAAGCCGTCCTCACCGATCCGCGTCCGCGCCTGGGACAGGCAGGCCAGCTCGCTGTCCGCGGCGGACAGCACGACGATGTCGCCGGGGCTCTGCTTGAGATCGACCGCGTCGGTGCCGTCGGTGACCGCGCCCGGCTTTGCCGCCAACAGGTGCATCGGCGTGCCGGTCCGGCTGTCCTGGCCTAAGCCGCGGCCGTCAGCGCGGCGATGATCGCGTCCGCATCGAGCCCGCGCTCACCGATCACCACCAGCCGGCTGTCGCGCGGCTCGTCGGCCCGCCACGGCCGGTCGTAATAGCGTTGCAGCCGGGCGCCGACCGCCTGGATCACGCAGCGCATCGGCCGGCCGGCGACGGCGACGAAGCCCTTGACGCGCAAGACGTCGTGCGCCTCGATCACCGCCTGCACCCGGCGCAGCAGCGCGTCCGCGTCGGTCACCGCGCCGAGCGTCGCAACGAAGCTGACGAAGTCGTCGTGGTCGTGGCCGTCGGGCTCCAGGTCATGATGGGAGAAGCACGCCTCGATGGTGTCCTCGGCCGCCGCGCTCAGGCCCAGCGCGACGCGGGGATCGAGGGCGGCAAAGGACGTGCTGACCACCTTGGCCGCCGGCCTGAGCACGCCCGCGAGACCACGCTTGAGGTCGGCCAGTGTCGGCGCGTCAACGGCATCGGTCTTGTTGAGGACGACGAGGTCGGCACACGCAAGCTGGTCCTCGTACACCTCCTGCAGCGGCTGGTCGTGGTCGGCGGCGGCGATGGCGCGCCGCGCCGCCTGCACGCGCTCCGGGGCGTCCGCGAAACGGCCGGAGGCGACGGCGGGGGCGTCGATCACCGTGATGACGCCATCGACGGTGACGCGCGAGCGGATCTCCGGCCACTGGAACGCCTTGACCAGCGGCTTGGGCAGCGCGAGCCCCGACGTCTCGATGACGATGTGTTCCGGCGGCGCCGCGCGCTCGATGAGCACGGAGAGCGTCGGCAGGAAGGCGTCGGCCACCGTGCAGCACAGGCAACCGTTGGCCAGCTCGATGACGTCGTCCTCGCGGCACGCGGCATCGCCGCAGCCGACCAGGACCTCGCGGTCGACGCCGAGATCGCCAAATTCGTTGATGATCAGCGCGAGCCGCCTGCCGTTCGCGTTGGCGAGCAGGTGGCGGATCAAGGTGGTCTTGCCGGCTCCCAGAAAGCCGGTGATCACGGTCGCCGGAATTTTCATGCGCCCGCGCCCGCTACATCCTTGCCCGGCCCATCCTTGCTTGGCCCATCCTTGAGGATCAGGCTCAAGCCGGCCACGACCAGGACCACCCGGTCCGCGACCCTGGCGATGGCCTGGTTGAGGCGTCCGGCGTGGTCGCGAAAGGCGCGGCCAAGGGCCTGTTCCGGCACGATGCCGAGCCCGACTTCATTGGCGACCAGCACCACCGGCCCGGCGAGCGTCGGGAGCACCGCGCGCAGCCGTTCGGTCTCGTGATCAACGTTGCGGCCGGTGGCCATGATGTTGGAGAGCCACAACGTGAGGCAGTCGACCAGGATCGCCCGGCCCTGGCGTGCCTCGTGCCGCAAGGTGGCGGCAAGCTCGATCGGCTCTTCCAGCGTCTGCCACGCCGACCCACGGCGCAGGCGGTGGTGGGCGATGCGCGCGGCCATCTCGGCGTCGCGCGCCTCGGCGGTGGCGAGGTAGAGACCGCCCGTCTCGCCAATCAACGCCTCGGCATAGGCGCTCTTGCCCGAACGCGCGCCGCCCAGGACCAGCGTCACCTTGGGCAGCACTGTCGCCTCGTCGCCATCCACACTCCCCTCTGCCGCGCAAGCCGGCCCGTCGGCTCTTTGGTTGCCTTGTCGGTGGGGCGGAGACTAACACGCGGGTTTTCAGCAAATCCAGCGGCAGACCACGTTGATGCCCGCAATGCGCCACTGGCCCGCGTGGCCGCGCAGGATGCCTTCTGCGAACCAGTCGAGGCGGGTAAGCGACAGGTTGTCGACGACGAAGGCCATCGCCGCCGCCGCCGACGAGAGCCCCAGCGCCACGGCGACCGCGGCGCGGATGGTGCCGCCATGGGCGACGCAGACGATGTCGCGGCCGGCAAGTCGGGTGTTCAGCGCGGCGATGCCGGCGCGCGTGCGGGCGATCTGGTCGGCGAAGCTCTCGCCGCCGGGTGGCGCAGTAGCGGTGGGGTCCTGCCAGAACCGTGCGTACGTCGCGGCGTCGTCGGCCTCGATCTCGCTCCAGGTGTGGCCCTGCCAGCGCCCGAAATTCTGCTCGGCGAACCGCGGCTCGACGATGGGGGCGGGCGATGGCTTGTCCCGGCCGGCGAGGATGGCATCGAGCGTCTGGCGGGCGCGCCGCAGCGGGCTTGTCACCAGCACCGCGTCTTCGGGCAGCAGCGCGGCGCAGGCGCCGATCGCGGCCAGGTGGCTGACATCGCAGTCGACATCGCTCTGTCCGTAGAGATTGCCGGCGCGGCCGGGCACCGGGGCGTGCCGCACCCACCACCAGCGTGTCGCCGCACTCATTCGCTCGCGGCGACGGCGGCGAGGAAGACGATCTCGGCGACCTGTTGCACGCTGCCCAGCACGTCGCCGGTCTGTCCGCCGAGTGCCCGGCGGGCGACGGCGGCCACCGCGGCGGCACCGGCGGCGGTGGCGGCCAGCGCGGCGACCGACGCACGAACGTCGAGGGCGAGGAAGCAGATCAGGGTGGCGCTCGCCACCGCGGCGGTGACCTGCGTCGGCTGTGGCTGGCCGGCGGTAAAGGCGAGGCCATCGGCGCGCGCCGGCGGGAGCCAGCGCATCACCGGCGGCATCGCCGCACGCGAGACGGCGGCGGCGGCGATCAGCGCGGCGCTCGCGGTGGAGAGCGAGGCAAACTGGCTGATCAGGGTCGCGCGCAGACAGATGCTCAACACCACGGCGAGCGTGCCGAAGGTGCCGATCCGACTGTCGCGCATAATGTCCAGTCGCTCGCCTGGGCTGTGGCCGCCACCGAGACCATCGGCGAAATCGGCAAGCCCGTCCTCGTGCAGGGCACCGGACAGCGCGGCGGCGATCGCGACGGCGATCAGTCCGCAGGCGAGCGGGTGCAGCCCGAACTCCGAGGTGATCAGGAGCGCAAGCGCCGACGCCGCGCCGATGCCGACGCCCAGCACGGGAAACCAGCCACTGGCCGCGGCCAGTTCGCCCTGCGGCGTTATTTCGGCTGGCAACCCATCGCGCGCGAGCGGCTCCAGCGGCGCACCGGTCGGCAGGCGGGTTAGGAAGGTGGTGGCGACGCGCACCTGGCGCCAGAACCCCTCGATGACCGCGGACGCTTCGGCAAGATCGATGTGCATGGGCCTGTCATCGCTAAGGTTTGGCTTGCATCGCCGCGCAATTTTGCGCACCCATACACGACAAGCGACAACCGACGCAATTGGCAGCAACGAGACGAAAGACTTCGTCGTGGCCCGTCCCCCTGTTCGCTCGATGGATGATGCGCGCGCGCTGCTGGCCGATCTGCCGGGGCCCAACAATGTTGCCGCCGCGCAGGTGAGGACGCGCGAGCGGCTGCTGACCAAGCCCGCGGGCGCGCTCGGCCGGCTCGAAGACCTCACCGCCTGGCTCGCCGCCTGGCAGGGACGTTCGCCACCCAGGCTCGATCGGGTGCACGCGGCGATCTTCGCCGGCGCGCACGGGGTGAGCGCACGCGGCGTGTCCGCCTATCCGCCGAGCGTCACGGCGCAGATGGTGGCCAACTTCGCCGCCGGCGGCGCTGCCATCAACCAGATTTGCCGCACGAACGGCATTACCCTTGCCGTGCACGCCCTTGCCATCGACCGGCCCACCCACGATTTCACGGAAGTCGCCGCGATGGACGCGGCCGAGTGCGTCGATGCCCTGGCGGCCGGCTTCGCCGCGGTGGAGCCGGGCTGCGACTTGCTGTGCCTGGGCGAGATGGGGATCGGCAACACCACGGCGGCGGCGGCGCTGGCGCACGGCCTGTTCGGTGGCGTCGCCGCGGCGTGGACCGGCCGCGGCACCGGCGTCGAAGGTCAGGCGCTGGCGAACAAGACCGCCATTGTCGCGGACGCTGTGCGCCTGCATGCACCGCAAGCCGAGGACGGCCTCGATCTGCTGCGCCGACTGGGCGGCCGCGAGCTGGCGGCAATCGCCGGAGCGATCCTCGCCGCCCGCATCGAGGGCATCCCCGTCGTCCTCGATGGCTACGTGGTCGGCGCAGCGGCCGCGGTCCTCGAAGCGATGCGCCCGGGTGCGCTTGCGCATTGCCTCGCCGCGCACGTCTCGGCCGAGCCGGGGCACCGGCTCCTCTTGAGCCGGCTGGCCCTGCCGCAAGTCCTCGATCTCGGCCTTCGCCTGGGCGAGGGCAGCGGTGCCGCGCTGGTCGTCGGCATCCTGCGCGCGGCGCTCGCCTGCCATTGCGGCATGGCCACCTTCGGTGAGGCGGGTGTCGACGACCGACCGGAGCCGGAAGCGCGTTAGCCCAGCACCGCGTCGAGGAACGCCGCCGCCTGCCGGCCGATGCCCGGCGCTCGGCTCTCCCGCGGGCCGGCGACGTTCAGCACCTTGACGCGATGGCGGGCGAGCCAAACGCGCACGCGGGTGGGGTCGGTCAGGCGTTCGAGATCGCACACGAGAATCGGCCGGCCAAGCCGGCGTGCAACGGCGCCGGTCAGGGCGGTACCGCCGCGGGGTGGACCGCGGGTGATGATCAGGCTCGCCTCGGAGCAGCGGACGTTGCGCCGGGTGCGGTGGCGGTAGTCGGGCTGTCCTGCCTCGCGCACCGGATAGCGGGCTGGAACGATGCCGTCCTCGGCACGACGGCCGGACGGCACCCAGCCGCCGCAGGCGATGCCGCGGGCAAGGGCGACGTCGAGGGCGGCGCGATCGACGCCGGTCTGGCCGCCGGAGACGATCTTGCGCAGCCTCACGGTGCAGCCATGCATTTCCCGGCCACTTCCCCGGCGCTCAGACCTCGATCAGGTCGACCATCTCGCCCGCGGCGTCGAAGCAGCCGGCGGCCAGGGTGCCCCCGAAGCCGCAGCCACCGTCGATCGAGACGGTCAGGTCGGCGACCATGACGCCGCGGTGTTGCGGATCGAAACCGCGCACGACCTTGGCGAAGCCCTCATAGGGCGCACTCAACTGTTCGAAGCCGCGATCGTTCCACCAGAAGCTGTCGTTCTGCGCTTCGAGGGGGCGGCCGGGGTCGAGGCCGGCGTTGACGAACAACAAGCGGCGATCAATGGCATAAGCGGCGCGTTTGAGCGCGCTCATCAATTGCTGATGGCCGTCGAATGCCTGCATGGTCTGGCGCAGCCGTCCGGTCCAGCGCGACAGCGGCAGCGGCCCCCCGTTGGCGGCAACTTTACTCTCGGCGATGGAGCCGCCGTAGGCTTCGATGGTGGGGCCGACGCCTTGCTCAAGCATCCAGTCCAATACGCGTCGCGGATTGGGGGCAAACTGCATTTGCAGGAGCTTGTGCCACATCTCCTCCTGGCTGCCGCGCAGATAGAGAATGAGGCCGGCCTCGCCTTCGGTCTGGCGGGCCATCAACCAGCGACGGAAGAGCAGCAGCTCGTGCACCGTCTGCAAAATGCCCTCGCCGCGGCCCAGCGCGTTGCCGAGATAGACGAGATTGTCCGCTACGGCGATGCGGTCGGCGAGGGCTTCGTGCAGACGAGCTAGGCGATGGCAATCCCCGAAGACGGCGCCGACGGCCCAGGTTCTGCGCGCTGCCGGCAGGATTCCGAAGATGGTGTCGGCCGGCACCTTACACCCACTTCCCCCGGAGGTTCGTCGCCGCCAGCGTTTGCGCGCCGGCGGCCAACGGTATGGACGTTATGCGGCACGCAACAGATCTTCCAGCTTGTCGCTCGCCGCCTGCTTGTCGATGCTCTCCAGCGCCGCCAGCTCACACACGAGGCGATCGAACGCCGCTTCGTAGATTTGCCGTTCGCTGAACGATTGGTCCGGTTGCCCGACGTTGGGATAGAGATCGCGCACCACTTCGGCGATCGAGACCGGGTCGCCGGAGTTGATCTTGGCTTCGTATTCCTGCGCCCTGCGGCTCCACATCGTCTTCTTGATGCGTGCCCGGCCGCGCAGTTTGGTCAAGGCGGCCTCCATCACCTTGCGTGTCGAAAGTCGGCGCAGGCCGGCACGGCCGGCCTTGGTGACCGGGACACGCAGGGTCATGCGGTCACGATCGAACGCAATCACGAACAGCTCCAGCTCGTGCCCGGCTATTTCCCGTTTCTCGACCCCGATGACCTTGCCGACACCATGGGTTGGATAGACCACATAATCTCCGGTACCGAAAACCATCTCTTCCCGCATTGTTTCGTTCTCTCTCCGCTCGCTTCCAGGGGCGTTCGCCACTGCGCAAGGCATCCGCAGCCCACCGATGGTGCTGTTAGGTGTTTGACGGATTAGGAATACGCAAGATGCCCGCTCAGGACTTATCGTTCTGTCCCCTGAGACCACGGCCCGCGTCCACTCTTTCCCCTATCGAGTCCGGACGCTGCCAGCTCATCAAGGCAATATAGCACGCTTTCTCGCACCGGCACAAATCTCTCGTGCCCCGTCTGCGTAAACGCAGGCAAGGCGTCGACGCCGATGTCTTAAGTCCCGCTACCCGGGTTCGGGCTGAACATGGCTTCCTTGCCGGGTTTTCCATTCCATTCTTCGGCATCGGCCGGCTGTTGGCCTTTGCGTGTAATGTTCGGCCAGGACTTGGCATACTCGGCATTGAGGGTCAGCCATTTCTCAAGGCCGGACTCGGTATCGGGGACGATCGCTTCCGCCGGACATTCCGGTTCGCACACGCCGCAGTCGATGCATTCGTCGGGGTGGATCACCAGCATGTTCTCACCCTCGTAGAAGCAGTCCACCGGACACACCTCGACACAGTCCATGAACTTGCACTTGATGCAGTTTTCAACGACGACGTAGGTCATGGTTCCTCTCGCGTTCAGGTAACAAAAAAACTCCCCCTCCGGCATTCGCGGCCGGTGCGCGCGGCGCACATTCATACCCGATTTCTCGGGTGCTGACACCGGGTGTGATTACCGGAAAGTCATCGCTGCGCCGCAAAATCGCATGCCTCGCCGGACGGATGCGGCAGCGCATCATAGGACAGTTCCTCATAGAGAGTGCAGGCCTCGCGCGCCGGCCCGCGCCGCTCGCCGAGAGCGCGGACGCGCACGACGCGGACCCTTGATCCCCAGGGGAAGACCAGAACATCGCCGGGCTTGAGCTGGGCATTGGCCTTGTGGACAAATGCGCCGTTGATCCGCAGCCGGCCGGAAGCGCACACTTCCGCGCCGAGGGTTCGTGATTTGACCAAGCGGGCGTACCACAGCCACTTGTCGGCGCGCAGGCGGGGCTCGCTCATTCGGCCGGCGTCCAAGACTGCAGAGCGGCGAACGCGGATGCCTCCCGGCCGGCTGTCGCCGCCATCTGCCGCCGCACCGCCTTTGCACGGCGGCGCGGCCGCGCCGCGCGGTGCAAGGTGATGCCGTCGGGCACGTCCGAGGGGCGATAGCCCAAATCTGTCAGCACTGCCGGCAACTCCGCCACGCTGCACGCGCACAGTGCGGCCAGCGCCGGCGGCGCGACCGATTTCTGGCCACGGCTCAGCCGCTCGGCCCGGTTGGCCAGCGACTCGATGCCGTCGATACGGACGACGGCGGGGCCCAGGCGTCCGTAGCCCAGCGTGTCGAGCAGCACGTCGGGACAATCCCGGTTCCCTTCGACGCGCAGCGGTCCCGGCGCAAAGGGCAGGTCCTCGTCGCCGGACACCGCCGCGGCCAGCAGCCCGCGCCAGAAGAGGGCGCGGCGGCCGAGCAGCGCCGGGAAGTAGACGTAACGACGGCCGATGCGCAGGCCCAGCGCGCGGAGCTGTGCGCGCTCACCCGGGTCCAGCGCGGCGAACTGCGGGGCGGCCGCGTGGCGAGAGAGGGTGCCGAGCCTCTCGCCGAGCTGGAACAGCAAGCCGCGCACCGCCGGGGTCGCTGACTCCCGGACATCGGCAAGCAACGGCGAGAATGCCGCATCGAGCCGCGCGTCGAGCCAGTCCGTAAGCCGCAGGCGCAGCCGCTCACGTTCGCTAGGCGCCAGCAGATCGCTCGCCAGCGGCGTGATGCGCGGGCGCAGGATGCCGGCGCCGGCGGTGAGCCGTGCGATCGGCGCGCCCTGCCAGCGGACCAGCAGGTCGGGGCCGATGGCAAGCTCCCGGTCGTCGCCAGCTTCCAGCGCGCGCAAGCGGGACGCAATCACCGGTTGTAGCGCTTTGAGCGCAGCCGCCGTCACCGCGCGGCCGGCGCCGAAACGCCCGACGTCGGCGTGCACGGAGAAGCGGAATCCCTCGATTCGGCCCATGGCGTGGCCCGCAGTCGAGACGGTGCCGTCCCCGTCGACGGTGATGCCGAGGTCGAGGCCATCCTTGAGCCGGCCGTAGATCGAGGCGGTGCGCCGGTCGACGAAGCGCTGGGTCAGCCGCGTGTGCAGCGCATCCGACAGCCGGTCCTCGATCCGGCGCGTCCGCTGCTGCCATGCCGACGCGTCGTCGAGCCAGTCGGGGCGGTGCGAGACGTAGGTCCAGATCCGGATGCCGGCGATGCGCTGGGTGAGCGCCTCGATGTCGCCCTCGGTCCGATCGAGGCGGGCGACCTGTCCCGCCACCCAATCGGCCGGCAGTCGGCCGCGCCGGCCACCGTCGATGCCCGCGAGGAAACGATAGATATGGCCCAGGAGCCGGGCATGACCGTCGCTCATCAGCCGACCAAAGTCGGGAATGCGACAGACGTCCCACAACAGCCGCACGGCGGCGGTACCCTGCGCCCGCGCCGCGATGGCGGGATCGCGTTCCAGCGCCTGGAGGGCCAGTTCGTCGTCGGCCTCGCGTGCCTTGATCAGCCCCGGTCGCTGCGGCGGTCGGGCGAGGCTCGCCTTCAGTGCCGCGATCGAGGCGAACACGAGCTCAGCATTGCGCCAGTTGAGCGCGGTGAGCGGCGCGAACTGATGGCCCTCGATGCCGGCGATGACGTCGGGCGGCAGCGGGCCGATCTCGGACGTGGTGCCGAAGCTGCCGTCGCGCGCGTAGCGGCCGGCGCGCCCGGCGATCTGGGCGAGCTCCGCCGGCGCCAGCGCACGCACGCGCCTGCCGTCATATTTGCGGGTCGCGGCAAAGGCGACGTGGTCGATCGCCATGTTGAGACCCATGCCGATGGCGTCGGTGGCGACCAGGTAGTCGACGTCGCCGCCCTGGTAGAGGGCGACCTGGGCGTTGCGGGTGCGCGGGCTCAAGGCGCCGAGCACGATGGCCGCGCCGCCGCGCTCGCGCCGGATCAACTCGGCGATGGCATAAACGTCGGCAACGCTGAAGGCGACGATGGCGGAACGCGGTGGCAGTCGCGAAAGCTTGGCGGTGCCGGCGTAGCTGAGCGTCGAGAAGCGTGGCCGGGCGATTACCTCCGCCTCGGGCACCAGGCGGCGCAGCAGCGGGCGGACGGTGTCCGCCCCCATCAGCATGGTTTCGACGCCTCCGCGCGCCGTCAACAGCCGCTCGGTGAACAGATGGCCGCGGTCGGGGTCGGCGCCCATCTGTACCTCGTCGATCGCAAGGAAGGAGACGCGTCGCGACAGCGGCATCGCCTCGACCGTGCACAGGAAATAGCGGGCACCCGCCGGTTCGATCCGCTCCTCGCCGGTGACCAGGGCGACGGCATCCCTGCCCTTGACCCGGACCGCCCGGTCGTAGTTTTCGCGTGCCAGCAGGCGGAGCGGAAAGCCGATCATGCCCGACGCGTGGCCGAGCATGCGCTCCATCGCCATATGCGTCTTGCCGGTGTTGGTTGGCCCCAACACCGCGGTGACGCGCGATCCACCCGTGCCCGGCGCACCAAAGCGCTGCATGGGGTGGCAGATTGCCCGATCCGGCGGCGAATGCAAGCGGCGCTATTTGTATACGGCGATTGTCGCATGCGTTGCTGCCGTCGGTACTGGTATGCTTCGTGCATTGCACAAACGCAAAAGGATAAGGGAAGGAGGGAGCGCGCACGGGGCCGTGGTTGCGGCCTGAACGAGAGAAGTACGCGCATGACACAGGATTCCCTTCGAAGCGTCCGGGCGGCCGCCGCAGCGGGCCGGCGCACGATCCATCGCAGCAAGCGGAGGTGAGCATGGAAGCCGAACGCCCACGCGCCGCGCTGTCGCTCAACAGCCTTTACGAGATCTCGAAGATCCTCAGCGCCTCGCTGAACCTGGAAGCAACCCTGCGCGCGGTGCTCAATATTTTGTCGTCGTATATGGACATGCGTCGCGGTGTCGTCGCCATCGTCGGCGAGGACGGCGAGCTGAACGTGGTCGCCGCCTCCGGGATCTCGCCGCGCGCGGTCAGCGAGGGTGCCGCGGATCTGCCGACCGAGGTGGCAAGCCGCATCCTGGCCGGACAGATGCCGTTTGTGACCGAAAACATCGCCGACGATCCCCTGCTCGCCGACTGCATGCGCGTCCCCGACGCACTCGACGACGAAACCGTCTCGCTCATCGCGGTGCCGATCAAGACGTTCGGCAAGCCGTTCGGTGTGCTGGCGATCGCGCGCGTGTGGGACGGCAATTCAGGCGTCAGCTTCGGCGAGGACGTGCGTTTCCTCACCATGGTTGCCAATTTGATCGCCCAGACCGTCAAGTTGAGCGAAAAGGTCACCGGGACGCCGCCGCCCCGCCCGCTGACACTTTCGTCCGGGATCGATGCCACGCCGATCCCCCAGCATCTCGATCACGTCATCGGCAACAGCCGCGCAATGCAGCAGGTCTTTGCCCAGGTGCATCTTGTGGCGCCGACCCGCTCGACGGTGGTGCTGCGCGGCGAAAGCGGTACCGGCAAGGAATTGATCGCGCGCGCCGTGCACCTGTTAAGCCCGCGCAAGGAGGAGCCGTTCATCAAGGTCAACTGCGCGGCTCTGCCGGACACGCTCTTGGAATCCGAGTTGTTCGGCCACGAGAAGGGGGCGTTTACGGGTGCGACCCAGGAGCGCAAGGGGCGCTTCGAACTGGCCGACGGCGGCTCACTGTTCCTGGACGAGATCGGCGACGTCTCGCCCGCGTTCCAGACCAAGTTGTTGCGCGTCCTGCAGGAGCGCGAATTCGAGCGGGTCGGTGGCACCAAGACGTTGAAGGTCGACGTTCGCCTGATCTGCGCGACCAACCGCAATCTGGAGGAAGCGGTCGCCAAGGGCGACTTCCGCGCCGACCTCTACTACCGGATTAACGTGGTGCCGATCTTCATCCCCGCGCTTCGGGAGCGTCGCGAGGACATCCCCGCGCTGGCGCAGCACTTCCTCGACGGGTTCAATCGCGAAAACGACCGCAATCTGTGCCTGTCGTCCGATGCGATGCGCGTTCTCTCGTCGTGTGCCTTTCCCGGCAACGTGCGTGAACTGGAAAACTGTATCTTGCGGATCGCCACCCTGTCGCGCAGCGACGTGATCCAGGACATCAGTCTGCCCTGTCAGACCGCACACTGCCACTGCACGACGCTGTTGCCGCAGACGGCCTATGTGATGAGCGCGGACGCGGAAAGCCGCGCCGATGCGGCCGGCGAAGCGTTCTCGGACATGCCGCGCGTCGACTGGCAGTCGGTCGACGACATCGAAGATCTGGACGCGCTGCCGAAGCGCGAGCGGTTGATCCGCGTGATGGAGCGGGCCGGCTGGGTCCAGGCCAAGGCGGCGCGCATGCTGGGCATGACGCCTCGCCAGATCGGCTACGCGCTCAAAAAGTACAACATCGAGATCAAGCGGTTGTAGGGCGGCGGCCCCGGCGTGTGTGCAGGGCGGCGCGGCGCCTGAAGCGGAAAGCGTCCCCTTCGTTTCTGTCGGAGTCCCGACACCTCTGTCGCCCCTGTCGCAAGCCGGACATTGCGCGCGGGGCGGCATGAAGCAGAAAATCTTTTCACATCAAATGATTATTGGGATGGCATGGCCCTTGCATTAGCAGCCGGGTGCCACGGCCATTGCGCCCCCTCAAACGAAAGGTCGATGCGGTGCCGCCTCAGATCATTCCTCTCCACCAGCTCACGGGCGCGACCGGCGGTGCGGTCCGGCGGCCTGCCGCGTCGGCTTCCGGGTGCAAGTCGCGCTCCTGCGGCAGCAAGGCCGAGGGCGAGGCGGCGGTGCCGGCCGCGGTCTGGGAGAAGATCAAGGATCACCCGTGCTACAGCGTCGAGGCGCACCATTTCTTTGCACGGATGCACATTGCGGTGGCGCCCGCCTGCAACGTCCAGTGCCACTATTGCAATCGGAAGTACGACTGCGCCAATGAGAGCCGGCCGGGGGTGGTCAGCGAGCAGTTGACGCCCGAACAGGCATTGCAGAAGGTGACGGCGGTGGCGGCCCGGCTGCCCCAGCTCTCGGTGGTCGGCATCGCCGGCCCGGGCGATGCGCTCGCCAATCCGCGGGCGACGTTTGCGACCTTCGATCTGATTGCCGAGCGGTTCCCCGACATCAAGCTGTGCCTGTCCACCAACGGGCTCGCGCTTGCCGACCATGTCGAGGCAATCAGGCGCCGCGCCATCAGCCACGTCACCGTCACCTTGAATGCGATCGATCCGGTGATCAGCGAGAAGATCTACGCGTGGATCGGCTTCGAGGGGCGCAGGCGGACCGGCATCGACGCGGCGCGCCTCTTGATCGAGCGCCAGCTCCTGGGGATCGACATGCTGGTTGCGGCCGGCATCCTGGTCAAGATCAACTCGGTGATGATTCCAGGCATCAACGATGCCCACCTCGCCGACGTCAACGCCGAGGTCAAGCGCCGCGGCGTGTTCTTGCACAACATCATGCCGCTGATCTCGGACCCGGCACACGGCACCTATTTCGGCCTGAACGGCCAGCGCGGCCCGACGCCGGCCGAGCTCAAAGCGCTGCAGGACCAGCTCGCGGGCGGGGCGGCGCTGATGAAGCACTGCCGGCAGTGTCGCGCCGATGCGATCGGCATGCTCGGCGACGATTGCGGCCAGGAGTATGCGATGAATGCTTTGCCCGAGGCCGAGGCGGTCGATCCGGCGGCGCGCGAGGCATACAGGGCGTTCGTCGAGGACGAGCGCGCCGAACGCCGTGTCGCCGCGGGTGAAGCCGTGGCCGGCTTGCGGTCCGTTGCGTCGGATGCGCGCATGCTGATCGCCGTCTGCACCAAGGGCAGTGGCCGGATCAACCAGCATTTCGGCCACGCACGCGAGTTCCAGATCTACGAAGCCGACCGCGCCGGCGTGCGCCTGATCGGCCACCGCAGGGCCAGCCGCTACTGCCAGGGCGGCGACGGTGAGGATGAGGCCTTGGAGCAGATCATCGCCGCGCTCGACGGCGTCGGCGTGGTGCTGTGCGCGAAGATCGGTCCCTGCCCGAAGGAGCGGCTCGCCCGTGCCGGCATTCGCGCCATCGACGATTACGCCTTCGAATACATCGAGACCGCGGCCGCCGCGCTGTTGCGCGAAGAGGCCGGCTGCGAGGAAGTCCCGGCCAAGACGGCGTGAAGCCGTGGCGACCGGGGAGTTGGCAAGCGGAAGGCAACCACGAGAGAAGGATGAGCGACCATGGCTGCAATGATTGATGCCGCCCAGTGCACGGCGTGTGGCTCGTGCGAGTTCGAGTGCCCCAACGGCGCGATCCGCATGAAGGGTGACGCTTACCGGATCGACCCGGGCAAGTGCACCGAGTGCAAGGGTCATTTCGACAGCCCGCGGTGCATCGCGGCCTGCCCCTCGGATAGCATCTCGGTGGCATGACCCGCGCATCGGAACCTGGTTTTGACGCGGGACGGGACGAGGGTACCGTCGAGACCTTCGGTCCGCCCCGCTTCGAGCCCGGCCAGAAGGTCCGCACGCTGCGCGAGATTCGGAATGACGGCACCGTGTGGGGGCGTCGCGTCGGCGACGTCCTCCTCCGGCCGGGCGAGGTCGGCTATGTCCGCTCGGTCGGCGAATTCCTGCAACGGTATTACATTTACGACGTCGATTTCTTCGAACGCGGTCAGATCATCGGCATGCGTGCCCACGAGATCGAGGCGGTGGAGGCGTGAATGAAGGTGACCATCGGCAAGTCCGGCACCAGGCTGTCCGCCTACGTCGCCAAGAAGGACTTGGAAGAGCCGATCGTCGCCATGGAGCACCCGTCGTTGTGGGGCGGCTGGGTCGAACTGGCCAATGGCTGGCGGCTCGCCCTGCCGGCGATGCCGGGCGAGGTCCGGTTGCCGATCACCGTGGAAGCCAAGCGTCTGGCCGCCGACGAGTGCTGAGAAGCGGCGGCCGTTGATCGTCCGCCGCCCTCAACCGCTTGGGCGGTCCCCTGCAAAGGATGACTACTCCTGAGGTGCGGCCTTGGCCGCGACGCGCAGCAGCGCCGGCACCTGGGCGCGGATCTCGCTGACCACATTCGCATCGAGCTGCCCGAGCCAAGCGCCGGGGATGGCCCGCGCCCCATAGGTCGCACCGGCCAGCATGCCGGCTAGCGCGCCTGCGGTATCCGCGTCACCGCCTGCATTGACGGTTTCGCTGATGCAGGCGCGCACCGAATCCGTCAGGAAATAATAGTGCAGCACGGTGCGCACGGTATCGACCACGTACGCCGAACAGACCCGGTTGTAGCGGTCGAAACGAAATGCCGGGTAGGTCGCGATCAACTGCTTCGCCTCATCGCGGCAATCGGCGATGCCGCCGCCCAGGACCAGGCGCTGCACCATGCGCCCGAAGGCGAGCGTTGCGGCGTCGGAGTAGGGATGGTTGTGGGTGATGTGGCACTGGGCGAGCGTCCAGTTCGCGAAGGCGTCGGCATCATTGAGGGTGGCGAGCGCGACGCAGAGGTTGCGCATCAACGCGCCGTTGCCGGCGTCACCCTCGTTGGGCGGCGTCGCCACCGTGCCGTCGACGAGGTAACGGCGGATGCCGCGGCGCACCGTGTTGCCGACATCGACGGGAACGCTTTTCAGCCACTTGGCAAAGCCGTCGCACACCGCATGCACCTCGAAGCCGCCCGCCTTGACGATGGCGCGGCCGACGATCAGGGTCATTTCGGTATCGTCGGTGATCTGGCCGGGTTTCAGGTTGAGCCAGCCGCCGCCGATCATCCGGCAGTGGAAGCCGTAGCGGGCCGCGATCTCGCCGCAGGTCATGAACTCGACGGTGGCGCCCAGCGCATCGCCGACGGCGAAGCCGAGATACGCGCCCAATGCGCGATCGATGAGCGGCGAAGGGGTCATGGGCGTCCGTTGCCGTGTTTTCCCAGGTCCAGGGGGCAGGGGGGGTCAGAAGTAACTGGCGGTGGTTCGGTAGTCGCCGCCGATCACCAGCACCTCACCTTCGCCCTTGAGCGGATGGAGCGGCAGGAGGTCGTTGCGGAACAGAATCTTGGCGGCGGGGACCTGCGCTTCGAGGATGTAGTCGCCGAACCAGGTCGCCATGTCGCGCTCGGCGGTGAACGAGACGAGATTGTTGAGGCGCAGCACCACGTGCTTGCGGTCGATGCGCTCGACGACCTGGTGCTCGGCGTAGTCATAGACGCCGCGGAACAGCAGGAAATGGCGGCGGCCCGCGGCGAACCGCGCGAGCCACCATTGGGTGAATTCGTACAAGAGATCAATCTGCGCGAAGATGGCATTGTTGTGGAAGCGGCTCGCCATCTTCTGCTCGATGTAATGGATCCAGGCTGGTGACGAGAAGCGGCAGATCGGTTCCTTGTGGTAGGTCGGGAACAGGCCGAAGCGGCTCTCGACCCAGCCCTTGAGCACGGCACCCTCCGCGCCGTTGGCGTCGAACGCCCAGCCGCGCAGGAGCCGCAGGTAGTTGGAGCGGTAGCGGCGCGCGCCGCCGGTCGAAGGCGCCTGGTTGCGCTCGGGATCGAGGCCGAACAGCACCACCATGTAGTTGGCGAAAATGGTGGCCGCCTCGTCGGCGCTGGCCGTGCGTTCCAACATGGCAAAGAGGTGGTGGTTGGCCTCCCGCACGCCGGCAATGTGCACCTCCGGCGCGGCGTCGTTGAACGCGGCGCTCGCCAGGAGACCGGTGGGCAGGCCGACGAGATTGATGGAATGGCCGCGCCGCCAGAGACTCTCGCCCTCGCCACCCATTTTTTGTGCGTTCACCTGAAAAGCCCCTCCTTGCCGCGATGCACAAGCAAGAGACGTTCCACAAGCGCTAACCGACTGGCACGCGACGCGATCGAGGACGGCGCGGCCGCCGCCCGCCTGTGGCTGATCGGACAATCTCTGGGAGGATTGTCGGGTTCTGGACAGTGGCGGAAAATGTTGTGCTTTGAAAAGGGCTCCCGGGCCACCTGCTTAATCCCTTCAATCTTCATGATCTTTTAATGGACGCCCGTGGCTGGCACGGGCCTTGCGTAGGAGGATGGGCAAGGGCCCACACGCCCAGATGGATTGTTGTTACATAAGGAGTTCCCCATGAGCAGACTGCGTCAGATCGCCTTCTACGGTAAGGGCGGCATCGGCAAGTCGACGACGTGCCAGAACACGCTCGCCGCGCTTGCCGAACTCGACCAGCGCATCCTGATCGTCGGCTGCGACCCGAAAGCGGACTCCACGCGGCTGATCTTGAATTCGAAGGCGCAGCAGACGGTGCTGCACCTGGCTGCCGAAAAGGGCTCCGTCGAGGACCTCGAGATCGAAGACGTGATGCGCACCGGCTTCAAGGGCATCCACTGCGTGGAATCCGGCGGACCGGAGCCGGGCGTCGGCTGCGCCGGCCGCGGCGTGATCACCGCCATCAATTTCCTCGAAGAGAACGGTGCCTACGAGGAGAAGGACTACATCGCCTACGACGTGCTCGGCGACGTGGTGTGCGGCGGCTTCGCGATGCCGATCCGCGAGAACAAGGCCCAGGAAATCTACATCGTGATGTCCGGCGAGATGATGGCGCTTTACGCCTGCAACAACATCTCCCGCGGCATTCTCAAGTACGCGACCACGGGCAGCGTGCGGCTGGGCGGGCTGATCTGCAACTCGCGGATGACCGACCGTGAGATCGACCTCTCCGAGGCGATGGCCAAGAAGCTCGGCACCAAGCTGATTCATTTCGTGCCGCGCGACAACGTCGTTCAGCATGCCGAGCTGCGGCGGATGACGGTGATCCAGTACCGTCCCGATTGTGCCCAGGCCGACGAATACCGCGCGCTTGCCCGCAAGATCCACGAGAACTCTGGCAAGGGCGTGGTCCCGACGCCGGTCGCCATGGATGAGCTCGAAGACATGCTCATGGAGTACGGCATCCTCAAGACCGAGGAACAGATGATCGCCGAACTCGAAGCCAAGGAAGCGGCGTCGAAGCGGGTGGCGATGGCCGGCGTGCACTGATCCGCAACTGGCCTCGTGCTTAAGAGGAGTCTTGGGATGACCGCCATCAAAACAATAGACTACAAGAACGACAGGGACCTTCATAAGAAGCTGATTGAAGAAGTCCTGGAATCATACCCGGAGAAGACGGCGAAAAAACGGGCAAAGCATTTGACCGTCGCCGAAGAGGGTGCGTCCGAGTGCGGCGTCAAGTCGAACATCAAGTCGATCCCCGGCGTGATGTCGATCCGCGGGTGTGCGTACGCCGGGTCCAAGGGCGTGGTGTGGGGGCCGGTCAAGGACATGGTCCACATCTCGCACGGCCCCGTCGGCTGCGGCCATTACTCGTGGTCACAGCGGCGCAACTACTACGTCGGCACCACCGGCGTCGATTCCTTCGGCACCATGCAGTTCACCTCCGATTTCCAGGAGAAGGACATCATCTTCGGCGGCGACAAGAAGCTCGCCGCGATGATCGACGAGATCGAGGTGCTGTTCCCGCTGAACAAGGGCATCTCGGTGATGTCGGAATGCCCGATCGGCCTGATCGGCGACGACATCGAGGCGGTTGCCCGGGCAAAGGGCTCCGAAATCGGCAAGCCGGTGGTGCCGGTGCGTTGCGAGGGGTTCCGCGGTGTCTCGCAGTCGTTGGGCCATCACATCGCTAACGACGCCGTGCGCGACTGGGTGTTCGGCCGCGATGATCCCGACCCCGGCTTCGAGCCCACCCCGTACGACATCGTCCTGATCGGCGACTACAATATCGGCGGCGACGCCTGGTCGTCGCGTCGGCTCCTCGAAGAAATGGGCTTGCGCGTCATCGCCCAGTGGACCGGTGATTCCACACTGATGGAGTTGGAGCGGGCGCCCAAGGCCAAGCTCAACCTGATCCACTGCTACCGGTCGATGAACTACATCTCCCGCCACATGGAGGAGAAGTACGGCACGCCCTGGTACGAGTTCAATCTGTTCGGCCCGTCGCGGATCGAGGCATCGCTGCGTGCGATTGCCCAGTTTTTCGACGCGCGTATCCAGGAGAACGCCGAGGCGATCATCGAGAAGTACCGGCCGATGGCCAACGCGGTGATCGAACGCTACAAGCCGCGGCTCGAAGGCAAGAAGGTGATGCTCTACGTGGGCGGCTTAAGGCCGCGCCACATGATCAACGCCTACGAGGATCTCGGCATGCAGATCGTCGGTGCCGGTTATGAATTCGCGCATCGCGACGACTACCAGCGCACCATGGATTACGTGAAAGACGGCACGCTGATCTACGACGACGTGACCTCCCACGAACTCGACCATTTCGTTCGCGGCATCCGTCCCGACCTCGTCGGCTCCGGCATCAAGGAAAAGTACGCCATCCAGAAGATGGGGGTGCCGTTCCGTCAGCTCCATTCGTGGGACTACTCCGGCCCCTATCATGGCTACGACGGTTTCGCCGTCTTCGCCCGCGACATGGACATGGCGATCAACAGCCCGACTTGGGGATTGTTCAAGGCGCCCTGGGCATCGGCCGAGGCGTAAGCGAACGCTCCGCTCGCTCCTGTCCGCCGGCGGTGTTTCCGGCGGCGGGCGGGGGCAGCGAGGCCGGATTGATGCCAAGTCCCGGGTCGATGCCAAGTCACGGTGCGCCCTTTCGGGCCAGAGTTTTAAGGAGAATTTCGGATGCCGCAGTCCGTTGAACAGATCAAAGACCACGTTTCCCTGTTCAAGGAGCCGGAATACCAGGAAATGTTCGCGCGCAAGCGCGAGGAATTCGAATGCCGGCCGTCCGCCGAGCGCGTCGATGAAGTCGCCGAGTGGATGAAGAGTTGGGACTACCGCGAAAAGAACCTCGCCCGCGAGGCGCTCACCGTCAATCCGGCCAAGGCGTGTCAGCCGCTGGGCGCGGTGTTCTGCGCCGCCGGCTTCGAGAACACGCTCGCCTTCGTGCACGGCTCCCAGGGCTGCGCCGCCTACTACCGCTCGCATCTCTCGCGCCACTTCAAGGAGCCGTCGTCCGCGGTCTCCTCGAACATGACCGAGGACGCGGCCGTGTTCGGCGGGCTGCAGAACATGATCGACGGCCTGCACAACAGCCACACGCTGTACAAGCCGGAAGTGATCGCGGTTTCCACCACCTGCATGGCGGAGGTCATCGGCGATGACCTGCAGGCCTTCATCGGCAAGGCCAAGCAGCAGGGCGCGGTGCCCGAGAGCCTCGACGTTCCCTACGCCCACACGCCGTCGTTCCAGGGCAGCCACGTCGAGGGCTACGACAACATGCTGGAGGGGATCCTCAAGCATTTCTTCATCGGGGCGACGCGGGAGGCCGACGAGACGATCAACATCATTCCCGGCTTCGACGGCTATTGCGTCGGCAACATCCGCGAAATCAAGCGGATCTTGGGCGTGATGGGCGTTTCCGCCCGGGTCGTCTGCGATCCGTCCGATACCTACGACATGCCGTCGGACGGCACTTTCCGCATGTACGCGGGCGGCACGTCGATCGCCGAGGCCAAGGCGGCAATCAACGCCAAGGCTACGATCAGCATGCAGGAGTACTGCACCAAGCGCAGTCTGGCTCTCCTGCGCGATCAGGGGCAGGAGACGGCTAGTCTCAACTACCCCCTCGGCGTGGGTGGTACCGACGACTTCCTGATGAAGGTCTCGGAGCTCACCGGCAAGCCGGTGCCCGAAGCGCTGACGCTGGAGCGCGGCCGTCTGGTCGATGCGATGACCGACTCGCAGTCCTACATTCACGGCAAGACCTTCAGCATGTTCGGCGATCCCGACTTCTGCCTGGGCATGACCCGCTTCCTGATGGAACTCGGCGCCGAGCCGCTGCACATCCTTGCGACCAATGGTTCCAAGGCCTGGGCTAAGAAGGTCAAGAAGCTCCTGGAGCAGTCACCCTTCGGCGCCCGCGGCCAGGTCTGGCCCGGCAAGGATCTGTGGGCGATGCGCTCGCTGTTGTGCACCGAGCCGAGCGACTTCCTGATCGGCAGCAGCTACGGCAAGTACCTGGAGCGTGACTGCGGCATCCCGCTGATCCGGCTCAACTTCCCGATCTTCGATCGGCATCATCACCACCGCTTCCCGATCTGGGGCTACCAGGGCGGCTTGCGGGCGCTGGTGCAGATCCTCGACAAGATCTTCGATGAGATGGATCGCAGCACCAACGTCGCAGGCGTGACCGATATCAGCTTCGATCTGACCCGCTGAGATAACGTCCGGGAGGCGTCGTCGGTCGCCGAGCCGATGCGAAGGGAAGGGCGAGCGCATGCTGAAGGAAAAGCTGGGAGCGGTGTTCGATCAGCCGGGTTGCGCGGTCAACCAGGCGAAGTCGGCGAAGGACCGTAAACTCGGCTGCTCGGCGCGCTCGCTCACGCCGGGCGCGGCGGCCGGCGGTTGCGCCTTCGATGGCGCCAAGATCGCGCTGCAGCCGATTGCGGATGCAGCGCATCTGGTGCATGGGCCCATCGCGTGCGAGGGCAATAGCTGGGACAGCCGCCACGCGCTCTCCAGCGGGCCGCAACTGTTTCGCACCGGCTTCACCACCGACATCTCCGAAATCGATATCATCCACGGCGGCGAGAAGAAGCTGTATCGGGCGATCGGCGAGATCGTGCGCCGCTTCCATCCGCCCGCGGTGTTCGTCTACGTCACCTGCGTGCCGGCGCTGATCGGCGACGATGTCGAAGCGGTCTGCCGCGCGGCGGCCGAGCGGCTCGACGTGCCGGTGATCCCGGTGGTCGCCCCCGGGTTCGTCGGCTCGAAGAACCTCGGCAACCGGCTGGCGGGCGACGCGCTGCTCGATCACGTGATCGGCACGCTGGAGCCGGCGGAAACCACCGCGCTCGATATCAACATTCTTGGCGAGTACAACGTCGCCGGCGAACTGTGGCAGGTCATGCCGCTGTTCGAGCGGTTGGGCGTGCGGCTCCTCGCATCGATCACCGGCGACGGCCGCTTCCACGACGTCGCGTGTGCCCATCGGGCGCGGGTCAACATGGTGGTGTGCTCTCAGGCGCTGGTGGCGCTCGCCCGCAAGATGGAAGAGCGCTTCGGCATCCCCTTCTTTGAAGGCTCGTTCTACGGCGTGCGTGAGACGTCGTCGGCACTGCGCCGCTTGGCGGCGCTCCTGGTCGCGCGCGGCGCACCCGACGATCTGATCACGCGCACGGAAACTCTGATCGCGGACGAGGAAGCCCGCACCGAGGCGCTGCTCGCGCCCTATCGCGCGCGGCTGGCCGGCAAGCGGGTGCTCCTTTACACCGGCGGCGTGAAGTCGTGGTCGGTGATCTCGGCGCTGCAGGAACTGGGGATGGTCGTGATCGGCACCTCGGTGCGCAAGTCGACCGACGACGACAAGGAGCGCGCGCGCGAGCTGCTCGGCGACGAGGCCCTGCTGTTCGGCCAGATTCCGGCCAAGGACCTGGATCTCAGGCTGCGCTCGGGCGAAGCCGACATCTTGATGTCCGGCGGTCGCACCCAGTTTGTCGCGCTCAAGGCCAAGGTGCCGTGGCTCGACATCAACCAGGAACGCCACCACGCCTACGCCGGCTATGACGGCATGGTCGCGCTGGCCGAACGCATCGACCTGGCGCTGAGCAGTCCGATCTGGGCGCAGGTCCGGCGGCCGGCGCCGTGGCAGCGGGCGGGCGCCGTGCCATGACCGGCGTCGCTCCTTCCGGCAAGGCGTGCAGCATCAACCCGCTCAAGGTGAGCCCGGCGCTCGGCGGCGCGGTCGCCTTCCTCGGCATCGAGCGCTGCCTGCCGGTGCTGCACGGCGCCCAGGGCTGCACCGCCTTCGCGCTGACGCTGGCCGTGCGTCATTTCCGCGAGGCGATCCCGCTGCAGACGACGGCCATGGGCGAGCTCAACGCAATTCTGGGTGGCGCCGATAACGTCGAGCAGGCGATCGGCAACATTTACGCCCGGGCCAAGCCGCGGGTGATCGGATTGTTGTCGACGGCGCTGACCGAGACCCGGGACGAGGACATCGCGGGCGACCTGCGCCTGATCCGGGAGCGTCACCCGGAGTGGGACGATCTCGACGTCGTGCTGGCGTCCACGCCCGATTTCGCCGGCGGCTTCCAGGACGGCTGGGCGCGCGCCGTCGAGGCGGTGATCGCGGCGCTCGTCGAACCGCCCGGACGGACGCGCACCCTGCGCCAGGTCAACCTGCTGGCCGGCAGCCATCTCACCCCCGGCGATGTGGAGGAGCTGAAGCAGACGATCGAGGCGTTCGGCCTGCGCGCGATCGCGCTTCCGGATCTGTCCGGCTCGCTCGACGGGCATGTCGCCGACACCTACATCCCGACCAGTGCCGGCGGGACCAGCGTCGAGGACATTGGGCGCATGGGTCGCTCGGTGCTGACGCTCGCCATCGGCGAGCAGATGCGCGGCGCGGCGGAGGTGCTGCATCGGCAAGCGGGAGTCCCGTTCACGGTGTTCGACGGGTTGATCGGCCTCGAAGCGTTCGATGCCTTCGTCGCCGCCCTGATCGAGGCCGGCGGTGCGTCGCCGCCCGAAGCGTTGTGTCGACAACGCAGCCGGCTGGTCGATGCCATGCTGGACGGGCATTTCTATTTCGGCGGCCGCGCGGTGGCGATCGCGGGCGACCCGGATCTGGTGTTCGCCCTCGGCACCTTCCTCGCCGGCATGGGCTGCCGCCTGATCAGCGTGGTGACGACGACCGGCTCGCGGGTGCTGGCGCGGCTGCCCGCCGACAAGTGCCTCGCCGGCGATCTCGATGATCTCGAACAAGGGGTGATCGAGGCCGGCGGCTGCGATCTGATCGTCGCCAATTCCCACGCCCAGCCGCTGGCGACCCGGCTCAATGTGCCTTTGTATCGCGCGGGCTTCCCCGTGTACGACCGGCTCGGTGTCGCGCAGCGGGCGATCGTCGGCTATCGCGGTGCCCGCGAACTGATTTTCGAGATCGCCAACCAGCTTATCGAGCGGACGGAAACCCACACCCCAGCCGCTCCACGCCACGATCGAAAGGAAAGGATCGATGTCGGCCGTATCGATGCGCCGGCTGCGGCTCATTGACGGAAGCGCCGCCGCCGTTTCGCAAACGCAGGCGCCGGGGCAAGGAGGAAAGATGAAGATCGCCGTCGCGACGCAGGACCTGAAGACGCTTGATGCGCACTTCGCCGGCGCCCGCAATTTCGCCGTGTATGAAGTCACGGCCGACGACTACCGCCTGATCGAGGCGATCCGCTTCGAGCAGGCCAGTGGCGAGGATGGCGTTCACGCCGATGCCAACGAGGATCGCATTACGCCACGCATCGACGCCATCGAGGGATGCACGCTCTTGTTCGTGCTCGCCATCGGCGGGCCGGCGGCCGCCCAGGTCGTGCGGCGCAAGATTCACCCGGTGAAGCTGCAACGTCCCGAACCCATCGTCCAGGTGCTGGAGCGGGTCCAGGCGATGCTGAAAGGCACGCCGCCGCCGTGGCTGCGCAAGGCAATGGCGCCCAAGGCGGATCTTGATTTTCTTGAAGAGAGTACGGGCGGCGAAGCGTGAAGCGAGAACCCGGCAGCTTCGTCCGGGATCGCCGCCATTTTCCCCTGACAGGATGAGGATCACGACATGACCGAATATCAAGCGCTCCGCCGTGACGGCACGCCCTGGGAGCCGAAATACCTGGAAAGCATCGATGCCAAGGCCTGCATCGGCTGCGGCCGCTGCTTCAAGGTGTGCAGCCATGGCGTGCTGGCCAGCCGCGGGCTGACCGAAGACGGTGATTTCTGCGAGCCGGATGACGAGGATATGGAGCGCCTGGTCACCGTCGTTGCCGACAAGGGCAAGTGCATCGGCTGCCAAGCCTGCGCCAAGGTGTGCGCCAAGGCTGCCCAGACTCATGTCGCGGTGCCGGTGATGGCGGTATGAGGCATCGCAGGTGGAGCGGTCGGCTTACGACCGCTTGACGGCGGGAGACCGTGGCGATCCGTTCGATCGCCACGTCTTCGCTTGTGCCGTCGTCATTGCCGCGCACGAGGGCGGGCGGCCCCTGAACGAAGCCCTCGGCCTCGACCGCACGGCGGTGCAGGCGTTGTGCGCCGCTTATTTTGATGACTTTGGCTGGCTGCTTCAGCAACTGCCGGCCGATGCCGGCACCGGCAGCGACGCGCTGGAGGAGCCGGACCTGCGTCAATTGCTCCTCGATCACCGCAGTCGCGGCGTGATCGAAGAACAGTGGCTCGCCGCGGTGATTGCCCGGCGCTCGCTGCGGCCCAACCACCTCTGGCAGGACCTGGGCCTGTTCGCCCGAGGCGAACTCAACCAACTGCTGCACCGCCATTTCCAGCCGCTCGCCGCGCAGAATAATAAGGACATGAAGTGGAAGAAGTTCTTCTACCGTGCCCTGTGCGCACGCGACGGCGTTGTCGTCTGCAAGGCGCCGACCTGCGATGTCTGCTGCGATGTCTCGGTCTGTTTCGCAGCGGAGGCGGGCGAGCCGCTGGTCCGGCTGCAACGGACGCTGTCGGCTTCGCGACAAAACGGACGCAATGTCTGAGCCGCGACGGCCGGCTCGGGCAATAAAGCGCTAACAAATCAGCATTCTATGTCTGGCATGAGACTTGCTTAAGGGCTTGCGCGGCCCTTTGCGGTCGAGGAGAGAACAACCTGAGCGCGGCGCTCTTCGCCGAAAATGGGGACTTGGGCGGCTCTATTGGCCGCGGAAAGGAACAGCATCCATGGTAGCCCTCACCGACAAAGCGATCGACGTCGTTCGGCAGCTCATTGCGCGTTCGAGCGATGGTGCCACCGGGCTTCGGGTGATGGTCGAGCAGGGCGGCTGCGCGGGTCTGCAGTATTCGCTGGGTCTGGAGAAGGGCCCGGTCGCGGGCGACGAAGTGTACGACCTCTCCGGTGTGCATGTGTTTGTTGATCCCCAGAGCCTGCCGATCGTCGACGGTCTGCGCATCGACTTTATCGAGGACCTGGAGAAATCCGGCTTCGTCTTCAACAATCCCAACGCGCGTGGCACCTGCTCCTGCGGCAAGTCGTTCGGCGCCTAGTGCACAGACCCATTCGGATGATTCAGCCGAAGGGGTTAGATGTGCACTAGAAACAATAGGTTGCGTGCAGCGACCGCGCATTCTTTGAATGCGCCGCTGCACTAGGGCCGGAGGGTAAACGCGCGATGGCCGCTTCCGTGACCGTCAACGACACGACGCTGCGCGATGGCGAGCAGACGGCGGGCGTTGCCTTTACCACCGCCGAGAAGGTGGACATCGCCCGCGCGCTCGACGTAGCCGGCGTGCCGGAGATCGAGATCGGCATCCCGGCCATGGGCCGCGAAGAGCAGGAAAGCATCGCGGCCGTCCTTGCGCTCGGATTGAAGGCGCGTTGCACCGGGTGGTGCCGGCTGCGCAAAGACGACATCGATGCCGCGGCGGCCGTCGGCCTGCGGGCGATCAATGCGGCGATCCCGGTCTCCGATCAGCAGATCGCGGGCAAGCTCGACCGCAACCGGGGCTGGGTGCTGGATGAGATCACCCGCCAGGTGGAATACGCGCGTGGCCTGGACCTCGACGTTGCCGTCGGCGGTGAGGATTCCTCACGCGCCGATGTGGATTTCCTCCAGCGCGTGATCGCCGTGGCCGAGCGCGCCGGAGCAAGGCGATTTCGCTTTGCCGATACGCTGGGTGTCCTTGAACCCTTTGCCACCGTTGAGTTGTTTCGCCGGTTGCGGGCGGCGACCACGCTGGAGATCGAGATGCACGCCCACGACGATCTCGGGCTCGCCACCGCCAACTCGCTCGCCGCCGTCTGTGGCGGGGCGTCGCACGTCAGCACCACGGTCAATGGTCTCGGCGAGCGTGCCGGCAACGCGCCGTTGGAAGAGATCGTGGTCGCGCTGTCCTTCCTGCATCACATCGATACCGGTGTCGAGACGGCCTCCCTTGCGGCGCTGTCCGGGCTGGTGGCGCGTGCGTCGGGACGGCCGGTGTCCGCTGGCAAGAGCATCGTCGGCGATCACGTGTTCACGCACGAGGCCGGCATCCATGTGCACGGCCTGCTGCGCGATCGACGTAACTATCAGGCCCTCGATCCGGAGCGGTTCGGCCGGGCGCATCGCTTCGTTCTCGGCAAGCACTCAGGCCGAGCGGCGATCGCCCAGGCCTACGAGGATCTCGGTGTCGCCATCGGACCGGCGCAGGCCTGTGCAGTGCTGGCGCGCGTCCGCGTCCACGCCGTTCAGACCAAGACGCCACCGGCCGAGGACGCGCTGCTGCGATTTTATGAGGAAACCAGCGCAGGGGAGAACGTGCGCCAATGAGTGAATTGTTGCGAACGCTGCGGGCGCTCAATACAACCGAAGAGCTGTTGTCCTATTTTCGGATTCCCTATGACCAGGGGGTGCTCAATATCCACCGCATCGGCATGTTGCAGCGGGCGCACGCCCTCCTCGCCGTGCCGGTGGAGGAGGAACTTGACGACGATGCCCTGTATCAGCGCCTGCGCCAACTGATGCTGCAGGCGTATGCCGAGGTGGAGAAGCAGGGCCCCCGGAAGGAGGCGCCACCGCCCGCACCGGAGCGGGAGGCGGCATTCGTGTCGCTCGACGACGTCCGTGGGGTGGGATTCACCCGCCGCAACTGACGGACGCCTGTCCGAGCCTCCGACCGCTCGGACGAGACCAGGACTTGAGCGGGTGCGATCACCGTGAAGGGTGGCCTCGCTCGAACGACAAGAAGAGGAGAGCCGACCCCGCCCGCTGTGGCTCCGGCGCCGGCTTTCGCGTCGTCGGGTGCCGCCGGGTGGCGGGTTCCGGCAATACTGGATCACGGGGAAAGGATGGCCATGTACCAGATCCTTGGCCGCGAGGCATTTTCGGAAACCACCTTCTTGTGGGAGGTGCACGCCCCAGACGTCGCGCGTGCGGCCGAGCCGGGGCATTTCGTCATGGTTCGACTGCACGACGGCAGCGAGCGCATCCCGCTCACCGTCGCCGACTTCGATCGCGACCGCGGTACCATCACCATGGTGATCCAGGCCCTCGGCAAGACAACCCTGGAGATGCGTGATCAGTACAAGCAAGGGGACAGCTTCTCCGATTTCGTCGGCCCGCTCGGGCTCGCGCAGCACATCGCCCCCGTCGGCCATGTGGTGCTGGTCGGCGGCGGCCTCGGCGTTGCGCCGGTCTATCCCCAGTTGCGCGCGTTCAAGCAGGCCGGCAACCGGGTGACCGGCATCATCGGCTTCCGCAACAAGGACGTGGTGTTCTGGGAAGACCGGTTCCGGGACTATTGCGACGAACTCATCGTTTGCACCGACGACGGCAGCTACGGGACGGCCGGGCTGGTCACCGCACCCCTGGAACAGCTCCTGAAAACCGATCCGCCGGATCTGGTGGTCGCCATCGGGCCGTTGCCGATGATGCATGCGTGCGTCGAGACGACGCGGCCGTTTGCGGTCAAGACCATGGTCTCGCTCAACGCCATCATGGTCGATGGGACCGGCATGTGCGGCTCGTGCCGGGTGACCGTCGATGGCCAGGTGAAGTTCGCCTGCGTCGATGGTCCCGATTTCGACGGCCATCAGGTGGATTTCAAGGAGTTGATCGCGCGCCAGCGGCGCTTCCGTGCTCAGGAGGTCCGCGGCAACCAGGACTACGCGCACGTCTGCAACCTCGAAAAGCAGCTCTTCGTCGAGGGCAAGCGCAGCTACAAGAAGCTGGTCGAGCTTTCACCGCATCAGGTGAAAATGCCCGAGCGCAACGCCACCGAGCGTGCCGCCAATTTCAAGGAGGTCAATCTCGGCTACGCGCTCGCCGATGCCTTCCAGGAGGCCGAGCGCTGCATCCAGTGCAAGAAGCCGGCGTGCATTTCCGGCTGTCCGGTCTCCATCGACATCCCGCGCTTCATTCGCCATCTCCTGGTGCGCGATCTCGACGGCGCGCTCGGCGTCATCAACGAATCCAGCCTGTTTCCCTCGATCTGCGGCCGGGTTTGTCCGCAGGAATCGCAGTGCGAGGCGCAGTGCATTCTCGCCAAGAAGATGGAGCCGGTGGCGATCGGCCGGCTGGAGCGGTTCGTGGGCGATCACGCCCGGCCGGCGCGCGCGGTTCCGCCGTCGTTCGCCGGCGCCCTCGGCAAGGTCGCGATCGTGGGTTCGGGGCCAGCGGGCTTGGCGGCGGCTGCCGATCTCGTCCGCTACGGCGCGGACGTGACCGTGTATGAAGCCCTGCACGTCGTGGGTGGCGTGCTGCGCTACGGCATCCCGTCGTTCCGCCTGCCGCGCGACATCATCGAGCGCGAGGTCCAGCGCCTGCAGGATCTCGGCGTCCATTTCGAGACCAACAAGGTGATCGGCAAGACGTTCACCGTGCCACAGTTGATGAACGGCAAGGGCTATGACGCCGTGTTCGTCGGCGCCGGCGCCGGTGCGCCCTCATTCCTCGGCATTCCCGGCGAGTTCGCCGGCCAGGTCTATTCGGCCAACGAGTTCCTGACCCGCGTCAACCTGATGGGCGGCGATCGCTTTCCGTATCTCGATACGCCGATCAGCATCGGCGACAGCGTCGTCGTCATCGGTGCCGGCAATACCGCGATGGACTGCCTGCGGGTGGCGAAACGGCTGGGCGCGGCGACGGTGCGCTGCGTCTACCGCCGCACCGAGGCCGAGGCCCCGGCGCGGATCGAGGAGTTGCGCCATGCCAAGGAGGAGGGGATCGAATTCTTCTTCCTGCATGCCCCGGTCGAAATCCTCACCGACGCCGACGACAACGTCCGCGGCATGCGCGTGGAGAAGATGGCGCTCGGCGAGCCGGACGAACGCGGCCGGCGCAAGCCGGTGCCGCTCGGCGAAATGGTGGAACTCGCCTGCGACACCGTCATCTACGCGCTCGGCACCAACGCCAATCCGATCGTGGCGCAGTCGACGCCTGGACTTGGGCTCAACAAGTGGGGCTTTATCGTCGCCGACGAGGCGGCGCAGGCCACCAACCTGCCGGGCGTGTTCGCCGGCGGCGACATCGTGACCGGCGGCGCCACGGTGATCCTGGCGATGGGGGCGGGTCGCCGCGCCGCCAAGGCGATTGCCGTGTACCTGCAGAACGGCAAGGCGCAGTGGCCGGTGACCGCCGATGCCATCGCCGCATTCACGCCGCCGTCACCGGCGGGCGCCGCATAGAACGAAACGCCCCGCCGGCAACGGAGCGACCCAAGGAGAGGACGCATGACCGCAGTATGCCCGAAGTGCCGTCAACCGCTGGACGGCGAGGAAGAGTACATTTGCTGTGCCGCCGCGACCATCGCATGGCGCTGCACCGAATGTGCCAAGGTGAGCGAAGGGTTCGCCTTTCCCTACGGCCAATGCCCGCAATGCGGTGGCGCGCTCGAAATCCTCGATCCGCGCGGGCCGGCCGATGGCGATGAGCTGACGGCCGTGCGCGAGGCATTCGCCATTGAGCTCGGTGGCCAGGCGTTTTACAACCGGGCCGCCCGGGAGGCGGGCGAGCCCGCGCTGCGCGAGCTGTTCGGCCGGCTCGCCGCCATGGAAGGCGAGCACATCGCGACGCTGTCCCGCCGCTACCACGCTTCGGTGCCGCCGCCGGATACCGCCTTCCGGCTCGATCGCGCCGCCATCTATGCCGGCATCGGCAGCCGCCCCGACGACCCCGGAAACCTGTTCCGCATCGCCATCGCCTGCGAGGAGCGCGCGGTCAAGTTCTTCAGCGAACGTGGAACCACCGCCGCCGAAGGCTCGCCCGTGCGCCAGCTCTACCGCGAGCTGGCGGCCGAGGAGAGCGAGCACGTCGCGCTGTTGTCGACGGAATACGCGCTGTGGCAGCGGGGCCGCGCCGGGCTGTTGTAAGCACTTACACCGACACGTCCACACGCCCGCCGCCTTGGGGCCAGGCGGCGGAGCAGGGGCGCGACTGGCCACGCATCGGCACGCGGACGGATGGTCGCGCGCGAAAGTCGAAGCGCTGCGGCCCCGCAACGGTTGCCATTCCGTTGCGGAGCTGGCGCTGCGCTCAGGCGACCAGGGCGTCGTCGACCAGGGGCGTCATGCTGTTAACGACGAGGGCGGCGGTGCCGGGAAAGTCCGAGAAGAAGCCGTCGACACCGAGGTCGATCACCTGGCGGTATTCCTCCTCCGGGGTCTGCAGCGTGCCGTCCTCCTCGATCGTCAGGTAGCGTTCCTCATTGCGGAAGGTGTAGGGGTGCACCTCCAGCCCGGCGTCGTGCGCCCAGTCGATTACCGGCACGATCTCGCCGGTCAGCCTGGTGGCGACTTCGGCGATGCCGTCGCCGTTGCCATCGACCGGCGTGATCGGCTCGCGCAGGATGAAGGTGTTCTTCCAGGGGCCGATGCCTTCGGCGTACGTATCGCCGATGTGCTGCAGTACCTCGGGCTGGATCAGATCGCTATAGGTGGTCTCGGCATCGACCGTGACCGGGAAATCATCGTAGATCGATGGCTCGGCACCGCGCTGGGCGTTGGCCGGATCGAAGTTGAAGACGACGTCGTAGGGCTGCACACCGAATTCGTCGTAGAGTTGAATCAGGGGGATATCCACACCGGCCGCCGGCATGGTTTCGTCTTGCAGTTCGATCAGGTTGCGGAACTCGAAGGACTGGATAAAAACCCGGTCCGGGTCGGTGAAGTCGGTGAGCACCAGCGTCTTGATCAGCTCCTGGCCGAGGTTGATGCCGATGCGCTCGCCATTGTTGACGACGTCGAGCGTGCCGTTGGCATTGATATCCTCGCCCGCATCGAGCGCGCCGTTTCCGTTGGCGTCTTCATTCTGGAAGCGGCCTTCAAAGGCGAAATAGGTCGGGTGCTTGGTTTCGGGATAGATTCCGATCTTGCGACCGGTCTGTTCTTCCACCTCCTGAACCAAGTGGATCACTTCGGCGAAAGTCGGAATCTCGAACTGGTCATTGTACACGGTGTTGTCGGGGCGGATATCCGGAATGCGCTCGCGGGCGCTCAGTTCCTTGATCTCGGCGAGCGTGAAGTCCTCGGTGAACCAGCCGCCCACGGTCACGCCGTCGATCGTCTTGACGGTCAAGCGGTCGGCGAAATCGGGTGCGCCGTCGCCATCGCCATCGTAGGTGGCAACGTTGGAGGTCTCCTGCGTCACCACGGGCTTGCCGTCGGCGTCGAACACAATCTTGCCGGCGGCGTCGAGCTTGACGGTCGCGAGCAGGTTCTCGTGCCGCGCGATCAGAAAGCCGTCTCTGGTGGCGACGAGGTCCGGCTCGACGAAATCGGCGCCCTGCTTGATGGCGAGAGCGTAGGATGCAAGCGTGTGCTCCGGACGCGCGCCGCTGGAGCCACGGTGGCCAATGACCAGCGGAGCCTCGCCGGTCAGGGTGTTGAAGGTCTCCATCTCGTCACTTCCTCCATTATTGGGTTCGAGGGGGCGGATCTGGAAGAAAACACCGGAAATGCCAACGTAATACTAAAATATTAAGCACAGACGATCGCAACGAAGCGATGCCGGCAGTCCTAAGCAGCCCTGCTGCCAGTAGTAGTTCTTAGGGAAAACGGGGGCAAGCAGCAAATTATTATTTAGTTCTTAAACATTTGTTGCGTTGTAATGACGATTGCTATCATCTTTCTTTCGAGTTTGCAGCCAACCACGTGGCTGCGGCCTGCCGCGGCGCCATTCGGCGGTGGCGAGGCAGGCGGGTCGGACGTTTCGCCACAAGCGGGTGGGTGAGCAGGATAGCGCACGGACCCATTCGGATGATTCAACCGAAGGGTTTAGATGTGCAGTAGAAACATGGGTTGCTGCAGCGACCGCGCATTCCTTGAATGCGCCGCTGAACTAGCAGGATGCTGAGGCGAGGAAGGCCGTGGCGTGGCCGGCAAGAACGCGCGAAGGCGAGAGCACACCCGCCCAGCGATTAGAGCCCGTCGGCCTCGCAGCCAACCCGCTGGCAGCCGAGGGGAGTCCCGGCGGACGGTGGCACGGCGGCAGCGGCGGCGAAACCGAGGTCGCTCGATGCGGCATGCCGCGACCCCAGCGGCCGGAACACGAACCGGCGGTTCAGGAAGAAGCCGATGACCGTGTAGGTGACCATCCCGGCGCCGACCCCGATCGGTTCGGCCACACCGGCGCCTTCGATCAGGGCCGCCTGCACGAGCTGCGCCAGGGCGAGGCAGGCGAGGCAAACCGCGAGGAAGCCCTGAAAGCGCTGCCACAGCCGTCCCCCCGTGCGGAAGGTGAAGCGCAGGTTAAGGGAGAAGCTGACGAGCAGGCCGATGAAATAGGCGATGGCGGTATACACCGCGTAATGCAGCCCGATGGCGGCACCGGCGACCATCACGCCGAGGCCGACGGTGGTGTTGACGATCCCGGTCAGGCCGTATCGGACCGCCTGCCATACGAATGCCTTGAGTTCGTGTGCCGTCACCGCCGAATGCCTCCGCCCCCTGCAAGGCCAATACCGGACGTCGCCGGGCTCAACGTGTACGGGAATCGCCCGGCGGCTGCGGTCACGTGGCGCCCGTCGCCGGTACCGCGGCGTGGCCTGGTGGGGCCGAAGAAGCCGCCCCCGCCGCACCGGCGGCGCCATGACCGGCTGCGGCGCCATGACCGTTGTCCGCCGCATTTTCGCTACGCGCCCACACGGTCCAGTACGGCGTATCGCTTGCCACCTTGAAGTGGGAGTGCAGATAGTGTCCGTACAGATCCAGCAACGCGTCCCGATCCTTGTATTCCATTGGGAACTTGGGGACCATCGCGATCGAGATCTTGCCGAGGACGACCTCGGGGGGAAGATAGTAGCTTTTGCTGTACTGGCGGTCGAGGTGATAGCAGAACAGATCCCCTGCCGTCGGCGGTGCGCCGAGGACGAAGGGGAACGGATTGACGATGTCGAAGGCGAAAATGCTCTTGCCACGGGAGTTGATCGTTGAGAGCGCCTTGACTCCTTCGTTGAGGGTAAAGAGGTATTCCGCCGTGCCCAGGAGATTGGGCGTGCCGATCATGGTCCGATCGCGCAGCAGGCTGAACGCCGTCGATGGGGTCAAATTCGGACCGGTCACGGCTTCCAGCACCTCCGGACTGCCCGAGACCACGGTGTAGCCCTTGTATTCCTTGGCATAGAAACCGGCCAGCGCCGCCGGCAGGCGTGGGTCCTCGTGCCGGGCGTGTGCTTCACCGTAGTGGCGAACCAGCGCGGTGCTGCGATAAACCAGGGGTTCGGCCACGAACGCCAGCAGCAGTCCAAACGCGGCCAGCCGGACGATCCACGGTCTGAGGACGCCGTCGGGGCGATCGATGCGCGCAACCTGCTCCGCGGCCACGGCAAGCGCGGCGACAAGACAGGCAAGCGAGCTGTCCTCGCTATTCTGGTTGATGATGACGAGACCGGCGCTGAGCACGAAGGCGAAATAGAAGAGATCCCGCGCCTTGAGGCAACGCAGCGCCAGGAGCTGACAGACCACCAGTCCGACCAGCACCACTTCGTGCGAGAACTTCAGCGCCGTTTTCAGCGGCTGCAGCAGGCCGCCACGCACGGCGGGACCGGCGTGCAGGGCGAACGCGATGTCGGCGATATACGGGCGGTGCAAATGCCAGATCAACTCCACGGCGCCGGCAACCGCGATGCACACGCCCGCGGCCACCGCCACCGTGCGACGGTCGTCCGGGCGAAGCACGAACCAGAAGCCGAGGTAGGCGATCGCCACCAGGCCATACGTGATCTTGGTGTAGAACAGGATCAGCACCAAGACCCCGGCGATCACCCCTTCAAGCGACCAACGGCCGGAGATCCGCGGCCGCGGCGTCATCCACATCAGGAACAGCAGTGACAGGACCGCCCAGCAGAAGCGGTTGTACCACATTGCCATCGTGATGTGCGACGGCACGTCGCCCGTGACCAGCGGCGCGGCGACCAACAGGATCAGCAGTGCGCCCACCGGCAAGGCCAGATACCAGCGGAACCGGGTGGCCAGCACGTAGAGAATGATCGGGGTGAGCGCGAGCAGCGCGATGGCGAGTGCGGTCGGCATCGCCGCCCCGAAGCTCCCGCCGATCACCAAGCCGAGATAGGGCAGCACCGAAGTCAGCGCGCCGAGCGGCGTATGGAAATCGACGTTTGGTATTTCACCTTGGGCGAGGCGATAGGCGGCATCGACAAAAATCAAGGTGTCGTGCGGGGCGTGGGTGAGAAAGGTAACGCCAGGAAGCGCAAGCAACAGCGCGCACGCCAAGGCGAACAGGCCGAGCGCCACGCTGATCACCAACGCCTGGTTTTGTCCGATCGCCTCCGCCAGACGATCGGGCATTCCATTTCTGCCGAGCTGCAGCCTGTGCGCTAGCACGTTTCTACTCCCATTGTTCATCTGGCATCCGCCCGCTGTCGGCGCGGGTGCCTGGTTTGCGCCTTTGGCGTCGCTGCGACACGATAGCGTTGCGCAAAATCGGCAAACGGCGCGGGTAGCAACACGCGCCCATCCCCGCGCTTGCACCGGCGCGACGGCCCGCCCATGGTTCCTCGACCGCCCCTACTGCGTGTCCGCTCCGCCTGATAGTGCCGGTCGACCGTAACCGCAAATGGTTAACCATTGGTATGCGCCCGCCTGGTATGTGCCCGTCCGTCCGCCGACCATTGCGTCGCATCGGCCCGCTTCCAAACCGTCCAATAGGGCGTTACCAGCGTGATCGAATAATGTGTGCGCAAGTCATCGCCGTAAATACGCAGCAGGGCATCGCGATTCTGGTAGGTCATCGGAAAGGTCGGCACCATGGCAATATCGACGCTCGGCAGAAAGTGCTCAGCCTTAACATAGTTGGAGAGGCTGAACTGGCGATCGATGTCGTAGTTGAACAGATCGCCAGACACGGGTGGTGAATCCAAAAGGAATGGGAATGGATTAACCGTATCAAACGTAAATATTTCTTTTCCTGTACCTTGTGCCTGCTGTAGTGCCTCAATGCCTTTTGCAATCGTCAGCAAGTACTCTGCATTGGAAAGCATTTCCTGGGCGTCGAGTCCCTGCCGATCCCGCAACAGAACAAACGCGCGCGCGGGTGTCAGCGGCCCCTCCTGCAAACGCTCCAGAATCATGGGGTCGCTCGCACGGAATTGCAATCCGAAGCTGTCCTTGACCACGAAGCCGGCGAGGCGCGGCAGCGGTACCGGCAGCGCCTGCGCGTCATGCTTGGTGGTTCCCCACACCTGCAGGCCAAGCGCGATGGCGCGGTAGGTGATCGGCTGGATGACGAAGGCCAGCAAGAGTGCCAATACCGACGTGCGTGCCAGCGCGAGGTACTCATCGGATCGCGCTGTAACGCCGTCGTTCAGCCTGGCGTTCAGCCTGGCGTTCAGCCGGGCCCAGGCCAACACGATCGGAACAATCAGGGCCGGGAGCGCGCCGTCGCCCGTGTTTTGATTAATCAGCGCGAGGCTGCCGGCGACGGCAAACGAGAAGAACACGACATCGTTCCAGCGCAGGGCGCGCAGCCACCATGCAAGACCGAGCGCGACCGTCGGAATTGCGATTTCGAAAACGTACTTGAGCGGGGCTGAAAGCAGCTTGATCGCGCCACCACGCAACGGCGGTGTTGTCTTGAACAGGAACACGAGATCGGCGAAGTAGCTGGCGTGAATCCTCCAGCACAACTCGATGGCGAGCGCCGCAGCCAGCGTGAGCACCCAGCACCGCCAGAATGCGCCGCGCATGTCCGGCTTCAGCACCGCGATCAGCACGAGCGCCGCGACAGCGCACGCGGCAAAGGAAATCTTCAAATAAAACAGCACGAGTGTCAGGAATGCCGCCGCCGCCGCGTCGAACCAGGCTTGGTGGCGGAACGGACGCAGCGTCGGCAGATAAAGAAGCAGGAGCGTGCTGAAGGTTGCCCAGCCGAAGCGGTTGTACCAGAGCCCGAGATTGATCTTGGTCGGCGGTGCACCCGGTACGATCGGCACCACGATCAACAACGCGAGGAAGACGAACAGTGGCAGCGCCACCTCGGAGCGGAGCCGCGACGCCAGCACGAACAGCGCGCACGGCGTGAAGACCACCAGATACAGGGCGAACGCTGCGGGCATGGCGCCGGCGAAACTGCCGCTCAGCCGATAGCCGAGATAGGGCAGTGTCAAGGCGATGACGCCAAGCGGCGAATGGAAGTCGGTATACGGGATCTGGCCGCTGTCGATACGGTGTGCCAGCTCAAACCAGATAAATGCGTCGTGCACCGCGGCGGTGACGAGGGAGCCACCCGGCGCGACGAGCAACGCGACGAGGACAGCGACGCAAACGCTCCCGCCCGCGACAATGACAACGGCATCATACCGTCGTGTCCCGGCGTTCAGGGCAAGCGACAACTCCGCCACCACACGGTCAACCCCCCGACGGAAGATTACGCTACCGACCACGCGACCCGCGCCGCACCCGGCGCGGTGCCGTGGCCCGCAACCTGGATGTCGGCGTTAAGGCTGCACCATACACGCGAGGCGCGGGTATATGAAACCCCTTATTGGCGCAAATCGGCGGGTGCGTGTTCCTGCTGCCACGCCTCCGCCGTGCCCGCTTTCCGCAGGCAAGCTCTCTGTTTGCGGAGGGCGCCGGCCGCTACTGAAACCGTCCGTGAGGTCGCCCGCGCCGGCAACGCGCAAAGGCTCAGGAGGCGCGCCACGCGGCGAGCACGTCTTCAACGCCGGCGTCGCGGAACGGTCGGCGCTCCCGCGGCCGGGCGCCATCGACGATGACCGGGAACAGGACTTCGACGTGGTCGTCATAGGTCTTGACGAAGCCGCGTTCGGTGACCTGGGGATGCCGGATGACCTCGCCGTATTCCCAGATCGGCATGAAGCAGCAATCGATGTCGCCCAGGAGTGCATGCCAATGATCGCAAGGCTTGCTGGCGAACAGCGCCTGCACATCGGCGATCAGGGCCTTCTGCGGCATGGGCTCGAAGCGGCGCGGAATCCACTCCGGCCGGCCGACGGCGGTGCAGAAGTTTTCCCAGAACTTGGTTTCAAGGGCGCTCAGGCTCACGAACCTGCCATCCGCCGTGCGGTAGATCTGATAGCCGGCGCAGCCGCCGTTGATCAGGCCACCGGCGCGCGCGGGTGGTGCGGTCATGCCGATTTCCTGCCAGGCGAGCAGCGATTCCATCGCGCTCACGTCGAGAAGGCACCCGGCCTGGCCGTGGTCACGACCGACCAGGGCGCCCAGGATGGCGATAACCGCCTGCAGGGCGCCGGCGTAGTCGGCCACCGGCGGGAAAGGAATCGTCGGCGTCTCCCCGGTGCCACTGACGCTCAGGCCGCCGGTCATCGCTTCGTAATTGAGGTCGTGACCGGCGGTCAGGCGCAACGGGCCGGTCTGGCCGAAGCCGGACAGCGCGCAATGCACCAGTCCGGGATTGATTTCCTGCAGCCGGGCCGGACCGAATCCGAGGCGATCGAGCACGCCCGGGCGGAACGATTCGAGCAAGACATCGGCGAGGCGAACCAGCTCGGTCAGCCGCTCCCGCCCTTCGGCCGTCTTCAGATCGACGTTGACGATGGTCTTGTCGGCGTTCAGCAAAGGGTAGATCACCGAGCGGCCCGGCTTGCCTTCGAGGTCGAGGGAGCGCACCGGATCGCCGCCGGGGGGCTCGACCTTGACCACGTCGGCACCCATGTCGGCCAGCATCCGCGCCGCGAACGGCCCGGGCAGATACTGGCTCATATCGAGCACACGAACCCCCTTCAGGAAGTCGACCACGACTGTCCTCCCACTTTGCACCTTGCCTTTTCCGGCGACGCCTGCACACTCGCACGCGCTCCTTGGAACCGTCAAGCTGCGGAACCGTCAAGCTGCGGAACCGTCAAGCTGCGGAACCGTCAAGCTGCCTCGACGCGTTGCCGCCAGCCGGCAGAACCGGTATCAAGGGGTGCCCTTTTCCCCCGGTCCCTGCTGCAGGCGATTGGCGGGGACCGGTGCGCCGACGATGGGATCGACGGCGCTTCGGCTGCATCGAATGAGGAGGCGGAACGCGTGACGATCGGTCAGGGTACGGCGTCGGCGGACAAGCTCATCGCGTACGTCGAACGCCTTGAGCATCTGCTCGACGAGATCGAAGGTCTCAAGGATGACCTCAAGGACTTGAAGGCGCAGGCACGCGACGAAGGCTTCAACGTGGCGGCGCTGATCCGCCTCGTCGCCATCCGGCGCAACAAGCGGCGCGCGAGTATGGAGAACGAGCTCCTGAACGACCTGGTGCTCTACGCGCACGCCGTCGGCACGCCGCTCGACATCGCCTTTGTCGACGAGGACTGGAGCGCCGGTGGCGCGCAGGCGCGCGCGCAGGCGGCGGAACCGGCCGCCGCGGACGATGCCGCCGAGCCATGACGACGGAAGGCGCTAGTGCACAGAGCCATTCGGATCGTTCAGCGAATGGGTAAGATATGCACTAGAAACAATAGGTTGTGTGCAGCGACCGCGCATTGTTTGGATGCGCCGCTGCACTGGCGGCCGTGCGCCGCCGCCCCTTTAGCGTAAACAATCTCCGGTCCCGCCGATGTCGACGAGGGAGTTCACCGTGCGCATCCGTCTCGTCGTTGGCGCCTTGTTGCTGACCGCGCTCGCGGTGGTGTCACCGGCCCGCGGCGAGGAAGCGCCTAAGACCGTTCCCGCCGTCACCTCGGCGCCCGATGTCGATCAGCGGCTGCGCTACATCGAAGACAGGCTGCGCTCGCGGCAGTTGCATGGCGAGATCTGGCACTGGAGCTGGATGACCATCGATACGGTCAGTGCGGCGGCGCTCGGGGTCATGGCGGCGCGGGCCCGGCACGAGGACGACGCCGTCAACAACGGGGTGCAGGCCGGTGTCAGTGCGATCGGCATCGCCGATCTGATTTTTCGGCCCCTTGAGGCACGCTTTGGCGCCGACGGATTGAATGCCATGCCGGAGCGCACGCCCGAGGAAAAGGAAGCCAAGCTGCGGGCGGCGGAAGACCAGCTCCGGCGCAATGCCGAGCGCGCCGAAGAACGGACGTCGCTCGCCATGCATGGCGCCAACGTCGCCCTCAACGCGGCGGCGGGCCTGATCATTGCGCTTGCCGGCCGGCCCTCCGATGGCGCCATCGCCTTTGTCAGCGGAACGGCGGGCGGGGTCATCAACATCTTGACGCAGCCCGCGGCACCGGCGAAGGACTGGCAAGACTACCAGGCGTTCATCGGCCGGCCGCGGGATAGCGTGCGCTTTTCGGTGCAGCCGATGCTTCTGGCCTCGGGCGGCGGTCTCGCCATGACCGTGCAGTGGTGAGCGGGCGAACCCCGGCCGCGAAGGGCGGAGGCGCTCATCTCTGCGGGTCAAGAAACCTTGCCCATAACCTGCGCGCGGGAGTGACAGCCGCAAATACCCGTGTTAGATTGTTGCACTGCAGCATCAATCATATCGCGGTCGCGAAGCGGGCGGCCGTCAAGGGACGCGGGAGCAAGGGCCGGATGTCGGGGTTGACGGAACTGGCGCAGGTTATTCACGAAGAACATTTCCGCTCGCTGGTGCTGATCTGTGGGCTGGAGAGCAGGGTCAGCGGCGACGAAGCTGCCCGTCCGATCGATCCCACCTTCGCTGATGACCGCGCGCTGCTCGACCAACTGATTTGCGGTCTCGACGAGATGAAGGGGCACAATGCCCTGGAGGAAAGTGCGCTGTTCCCCCTGCTGAAGGACCAGGGCGAGGGTGAGCTGACGGAACTGCTGGTGCATGAGCACGCCGCCCTGGCCCCGATCACCAGACGGCTGCGGTCGATTGCGGTGCGGATTCTCTCTGAGGTGAGCAGCGAGGATGCCTGGACGGAGTTCTGTGCGGTGACCAGGGAACTCGTCGCGGAGTTGATGTTTCACCTGCAAAAGGAAGAAAACGTCATCGTTCAGAAGCTGGGTTCGCTGCTCGATCCCCGCGTTGATCACGCACTCGCGCTGCGCTTTCGCAGTCATGCCGCCGGCAGTCATGGTGCGGACGACGAAAACGCTGCGGACGACAAGGCCGCTTGAAAAGTCGTCTTTTCCTCCTCAGAGGGCCCAAGCCCGGGGGCGAAGCGTCTTGGCGTAGTCTTTCAGCACGGCAAGGATGATCTCAGGAATCGCGTCCGCCGCCCCGACGGCCTCGATGTGAGCGATCGCGGTGGTATCGTGACCGTCGAGCTGGGGAGGCACGTCGAAGCGCGCATGTCCTCCCGGCGCGGCAAAAAGGCCAATGGCGACGACCGGGCGCGGCAGGCGGGCGAGTTGCTCGGCCACCGTCGGCGGCTCGTCGAGAAACGCGCTCATGACCGCATTGAACACGGCCGCTGATCGCAGTCGCCGGGCGAGGTCCTGCGTCGTCCGGTTGGAAGCGGGGTCGCGCGGCGATCCGTGTGCGATCAACAGGAGCGCGGTGGATGGGAACGACCAGCCGCGCCGGCGCACGGCGCGCTCCGCCTCGTGCAGGATCAGGCCGGCCATCATCGGATGCGCCCCGATGGGCGGACAAAGATGCACTTCCGGGGCGATCCGGCCGCGGGCGGCCTGCGCGTCGGCGCACGCCATGGGCAAGTCGCGAACGACGGCGCGACCGGGGCACATGAATAGCGGCACGGCGTAGACGCGCGCCGTGTCGAGCGCGGCGATGACCTCCTGGAGGCTTGGCGTTCCGTGCAGGAATGCTTCGCGGACCTGGCCGAATACCCCGCGCCTGCGCAGAGCGTGGCCATGGCGGAACACGGTTTCGGCGGCGGCAGGGCGGCGCGAGGAACCGTGCGCAACGAGGACGACGGCGGATTGCCGCCACGGCACCGCCGGTTCCGTCGTGGTTGGCGTCAGCAACGCATCCATTCCAAAGCCCTTTCGCCGTCCCCACCTGGTGATTGGGGATGGCGCTTACGTCGGGTTGCCAAGGCTCCTCGCACCATGCCGGGCGGAGGAAACGTCACCGATGGCGGAAAAACGGCTTCTCATCGTCGCCCACGCACCGTCGCCCAATACCCGGCGCCTGCTCGCCGCGATCGAGGCGGGGGCGCGCTCCCAGGCGCCTGCGGCGGTCGAGACAGTTACCGCTGCACCGCTTTGCGCCGGCGCGACGGACGTTCTCGCAGCCCAAGCCGTCATCCTCGTCACCCCGGAAAATCTTGGATACATGAGCGGCGCGCTCAAGGACTTTTTCGACCGGATCTATTATCCCTGCATCGAGAGCACCCAGGGGCTGCCTTATGCCCTGGTGATCCGCGCCGGCCACGACGGCACCGGCACGCGGCGCGCCGTGGAAAGCATTGTGACCGGATTGCGCTGGCGGGCGGTGCAACCGCCGCTGATCCTGCGCGGTGCGTGGCAGGATGCCTTCCTCGACCAGGGGCGGGACCTTGGTGCCCTGGTGGCCGCCGGCCTCGATGCCGGCGTGTTCTAGCGGATCGGATCACGTGCCCTAATCCCGGGCGCACCCTTCCGTGCGGCGCAGGCGGGTGCCGCCTCGCGTCTGAATGGCGCTTTATGTGGCGATCTTGTCGAGTTCGCGGATGATCGCTTCACCCATGACGCGGGTGGAAACCCGTGCCTTGCCGGGCTGCATGATGTCCGTCGTGCGCAGCCCGCCGTCGAGCACGCCCTTGACTGCGGTCTCGATCAGACGCGCGTCGTCCGCCAGGTCGAACGAATGGCGCAGGCACATCGCGAAGCTCAGGATGACCGCAAGCGGATTGGCGATGCCTTTGCCGGCGATGTCCGGGGCCGAACCATGCACCGGCTCGTACAGGGCGCGGCGCTTGCCGTCCGGGCCCGCGGCGCCGAGGGATGCCGAGGGCAGCATGCCGAGCGAGCCGGTCAGCATCGCCGCCTCATCGGACAGCATGTCGCCGAACAGATTGTCGGTGACGATGACGTCGAACTGGCTCGGTTTGCGCAGAAGCTGCATCGCGCAGTTGTCGGCGTACATGTGCGAAAGCACGATATCCGGGAACGCCTCGTCGTGCAGCGCCTGCACCTCTTCCCGCCACAGCACGCCCGATTCCATGACGTTGGCTTTGTCGACCGAGCAGACGGAACGCTGGCGACCCGCGGCAAGCTCGAACGCCACCCGGGCGATCCGCCGAACCTCTTCCGACGTGTAGACCTGGGTGTTGACGCCGCGCCGGCCACCGCCGGGAAGCGGGGTAATACCGCGCGGCTCGCCGAAATAGACGCCGCCGGTCAATTCCCGGACGATCAGGATGTCGAGGCCGCGGACGATCTCGGCCTTCAGCGGCGAGGCATCGACCAGGGCATCGAACACGATGGCCGGGCGCAGGTTGGCGAACAGCGCCATTCCCTTGCGCAGACGCAGCAACCCGCGCTCCGGCTTCTGCTCGAAGGGAAGGGCATCCCATTTCGGCCCGCCGACGGCACCGAGAAGAACCGCATCGACGGCCAAGGCGTCCGCCATCGTGGCGTCCGCAATGGGCATACCGGTCGCGTCGATGGCGGCCCCACCGACGAGGCCCTCGCGCAGCGCAAAACGCAGCGCGCGCTTGCGATCGAACCACTCGATGATGCGCCGCACCTCGGCCATCACTTCCGGTCCGATGCCGTCGCCCGGAAGAATCAGTAGGGTCTTGGCCGTTTCCATGAATTACTCCGCCCTTGCCCGGCGCCGCCGGGCTGCCGCAGCCGCGTTGTCCCGCGAGCCCTCGATCACGCGTAGAGCCACGGATGCGAGGCGCGCTGGCCGGCCTCGAAGGCATCGATGGCGGCGGCTTTCTGCAAGGTCAGCCCGATGTCGTCAAGTCCGTGCAAGAGACAGGTCTTGAGGAAGGGATCGACTTCGAACCGCGACACCCGCCCGTCCGGCTCGCGGATCTCCTGCCGATCGAGATCGACGACAAGCTCGGCCGCCGGCTCGCCTTCGGCTAAGTGCATCAGCCGATCGACGTCCACTGCCGGCAGAACGACCGGCAGGATGCCGTTCTTGAAGCAGTTGTTGTGGAAGATGTCGGCGAACGACGGCGCGATGATGCAGCGGAAGCCGAAATCGAGAAGCGCCCAGGGCGCGTGTTCACGCGACGACCCGCAGCCGAAATTGTTGCCCGCAATCAGGATCTTTGCGTTGCGGTAGGGGGAGCGGTTGAGCACGAACGACGGGATTTCACCGCCGTCGGCATCGTAGCGCAGTTCGAAGAACAAGGCGCTGCCGAGGCCGGTGCGCTTGATCGTCTTCAGGAACTGCTTGGGAATGATCTTGTCGGTATCGACGTTGATCATCGGCAGCGGTGCCGCCGTGCTTTTCAAGATCGTAAACGGTTCCATGCCTGGCACTCTAAGGAGGGGGAGCGATCCGTGCTCAGCCCATCATTTCGCGGACATCGGTCAGCCGGCCGGTGACGGCTGCCGCTGCTGCCATCGCCGGGCTCATCAGGTGCGTGCGGCCGCCGCGGCCCTGACGGCCCTCGAAGTTGCGGTTCGAGGTCGACGCGCAGCGTTCGCCGGGCGCCAGCCGGTCGGCATTCATGGCGAGGCACATCGAACAGCCCGGCTCGCGCCATTCGAAGCCGGCCTCGCGGAAGATGCGATCGAGCCCCTCGGCTTCGGCCTGCTCCTTGACCAGACCGGAGCCGGGCACCACCATCGCGCCGACGTTGGCGGCGACTTTGCGCCCGCGCGCCACGGCGGCGGCGGCGCGCAGGTCCTCGATACGGCCGTTGGTGCACGAGCCGATGAAGACGCGATCGATGGGGATCTCGCGCATCGGTGTGCCCGGTGCGAGGCCCATGTACTGCAGCGCGCGCGCGATCGCGTCGCGCTTGCCGTCGGCCTCGGCCGCCATGGGGTCGGGCACGCAGGCGGTGATCGGCACGACGTCCTCGGGGCTGGTTCCCCAGGTCACCAACGGAGCGATGGTGGCGGCGTCGATGCGGATTTCCTTGTCGTAGACGGCACCGGGTTCGGACGGCAGGCTGCGCCAATGGGCCACGGCCTGGTGCCACGCCTCACCCTTGGGCGCCAGTGGGCGGCCTTCGAGATAGCGGAACGTGGTGTCGTCGGGTGCGATCAGGCCGGCGCGCGCGCCGGCTTCGATCGACATGTTGCAGACGGTCATCCGCCCTTCCATGCCGAGCGCCCTGATCGCATCGCCGGTATATTCGATGACGTAGCCGGTGCCGCCGGCGGTGCCGAGGGTACCGATGATGGCGAGGATCAGATCCTTCGCCGTTACGCCGACCGGAAGATCGCCCACGACATCGACCCGCATGTTCTTCGCAGGCTTCTGCAGCAGCGTCTGGGTGGCGAGCACATGCTCGACCTCCGACGTGCCGATGCCAAACGCGAGCGCGCCGAACGCGCCGTGTGTCGAGGTATGGGAATCGCCGCAGACGATGGTCAGACCGGGCAGGGTGAAGCCCTGCTCCGGGCCGATGATATGCACGATGCCTTGGCGCCGATCGTCCATCGCGAGGTGCGGCACACCGAACTCGGCGCAGTTGGCGGCCAGCGTTTCGACCTGGAGACGGGACTCGGCGTCGGTGATGCCCTTGGCGCGGTCGGTGGTCGGAATGTTGTGATCGGCAACGGCGAGCGTCGCCTTCGGCCGGCGCACGCGCCGCCCGGCCAGCCGCAGGCCTTCGAATGCCTGTGGGCTGGTCACCTCATGGACGAGGTGGCGGTCGATGTAGAGCAGGCACGTCGCATCCGCTTGCCGGTCGATTTGTGTCTGCCGGCCGACCAGATGGCTATCCCAGATCTTGTCGAACAGCGTGCGTGGCGTGGTCATGACGTCCCGTTGGCGGCAGCGGCCGGGGAGTCAGCCGGAGGCGGTGTAACCTGGGCCGCGGTGGCTTGGGCCTCGATGGCCGCCTGCTTTTCGCGGGCGGTCGCCTCGCGCTCGGCGGCGTCGAGCTTGGCGACGTAGCCGTCGGTCTTCTCGGCGATGCGCGCGCGCTTGCCGCGGCGCCCGCGCAGGTAATAGAGCTTGGCGCGTCGGACGTCGCCGCGGCGTACCACCTCGATGTCGGCGATGTTGGGCGAATACAGCGGAAACACCCGCTCGACCCCTTCGCCGTAGGAAATCTTGCGCACGGTGAACGACGAATGCAGTCCGCGGTTGCGCCGCGCGATGCACACGCCCTCGAACGCCTGCAGGCGCTCGCGCGAGCCCTCGACCACCTTCACCTTGACGCGAACGGTGTCGCCCGGCGCGAACCAGGGTTGCCGGCGATCCTGCGAGAGCCGCTCGATCTGCTCTTTCTCGAAGTCTTCAATGATGTTCATCGCCGTCGTTCCCCGCTCAGATATGGGATGCTGGCAGCGGCGGGCAACCGCATCCGTCGGAAGCGTCGCGTTCGCGGTATCGCTCCCACAGATCCGGGCGCGCGGCCGCGGTGATTGCTTCGGCTTGTGCCCGCCGCCAGGCACGAATGTTGGCGTGATGGCCCGAAAGCAGCACGTCCGGGATCGCCCGGCCCTGCCAGTCCCTGGGCCGCGTGTAGTGCGGATATTCGAGCAGGCCGCCCTCGAAGCTTTCCTCGGCGAGCGACTGCGCGTCGCCGACCACCCCCGGCAGCAGACGGACGCAGGCATCGATCAGGGCGATCGCCCCCGGCTCGCCGCCGGACAGCACGAAATCCCCGAGACTGATCTCCTCGGGCCGGCGGGCCGCCAGCACCCGCTCGTCGATTCCCTCGTAGCGGCCGCACAGCACGATCATGCCGGGGCCCGCCGCCAGTGCGCGCACGCGGGCCTGATCGAGACGCCGGCCGCGCGGTGTCAGATAGATCAACGGCAGATCGGGTGCTGCGGCAACAACCGCGGCAATAGCCGCATCGACGACGTCGGCGCGCATCACCATGCCCGGTCCGCCGCCGAAGGGGGTGTCATCGACGGAGTGATGGCGGTCGGCGGCAAAGGGACGGATGTCATGGGCGCAGAGCCGCCAGGTGCCACGCGCCAGCGCGTCCCCGGCCAGCGAAAAGGCGAGCGGGCCCGGAAACATCTGGGGGAAGAGGGTCAGCACATGGACCGACCAGGCCGTGGCGGACAAAGGGGGGGTCATGCCGCGCTCTCTGCGCCGGCCGCGGCGGTTACCACCACAGGCTCGACGGGTGGCTCGGCGAGCACCAACCGGCCGGCGGCGAGATCGACCTCCGGCACGGCCGCGCGCGTGAACCCCACCATGACGCTGCCGCCGTCATCACCGGCGATTTCCAGCACGGTGCCGGCGCCGAAGTCGTGGACGTCCCGCACGCGACCCCACGGCCGGTCGGCATCGCCATCCGGCCCGCGCACGTCCGCGCGCAGGCCGATCAGATCGACGTGATAGAATTCGTCCTCGGCCGGCGCGGGCAGGGCGGCGCGTGGCACGAACAGCCGCGTTCCGCTGAGCGCCTCGGCCGCCGTTCGATCATCGATCCCTTCGATGCGTGCGCTCAAGCCCGGGTGTGCACTCAGGCCCGGTCGGCCGCGCCCACCCGCAGCCCCGGTCAAGTGTCCGGTCAACTGCCCGGTCAATTGAATGTGCAGCGTTCGCCGGCCGCTGTCGTCGACCAGCGGGCCGTAGGCGCAGACGTCCTCGGCGCGGGCCGTGAAGCTGCGCACCCAGACCTCGCCCTTGAGCCCGCGCGCACCCGCGATGACGCCCAGGCACACCAATCCCGTGGGCGGGACGGGGCGCGTCCTTTCCGTCTCGGGGGTGCCGACAATCGTCGCGTCGCGCACGGTATGCTTCCTTTAGTTGCCGTCGGGCCCTGTGTCGCCGGCTAGCCTGCGGCCTGCGCCTGCGCGCGTTCCATCGCCTTCTTCTTCGGCTGCGGCTTCTTGGTCTGCGCGGGCCGTTCCGGCAGCGTCATCAGGCCGGCCTCGGCGCAGAAACGCGCCACCCGCTCGCTCGGCGTGGCGCCGACGCCGAGCCAGTGCTGCACCCGTTCGGTCTTCAAGACCACCCGCTCGGGGTGTTCCCTGATCAGCATCGGGTTGTAGCTGCCGAGCACCTCGACGAAGCGGCCGTCGCGCGGGCTGCGCGCGTCCGCAACGACGATGCGATAGAAGGGGCGCTTCTTGGCGCCGCCTCGGGCCAAACGGATTTTCAACGCCATGCCGTCGGTTCATCCTCTCCTTGCAACGGTTTCTCGTTGCAACGGTTTCTCGCTGCAACGGTTTCGCGCGACAATACCTATCGCGGCAGGGGCGGCAGCATGCCGGCTGGCAAGCGGCCGCCGGGGAAGAGGCCTCGCTTGCCCAATTTCCCCACCTTCTTCATCATTTCACTCATCTGCTGGTGCTGCTTCAAGAGGCGATTGACGTCCTGAACGGTGGTCCCGGAGCCCTGTGCGATGCGCCTGCGCCGCGACGCGTTGAGGAGCTTCGGGTTGCGGCGTTCCGGGACGGTCATCGACAAGATGATCGCTTCCTGGCGGGCCAGCAGCCGATCGTCGATCTTCGCCTCGTCGAGCTGCTTGCGGACCTTGGCGATGCCGGGCAAGAGGCCGAGAATGCCCTTCAGATCGCCCATCTTGCGCAACTGACGGAATTGGGTTGCCATGTCCTCCAGCGTGAACTGGCCCTTGACCAGCTTGCTGGCGAGCTTTTCCGCATCCTCGCGATCGATGACCTCGGCGGCCCGCTCGACGAGGCCGACCACGTCGCCCATGCCCAGGATGCGGCCCGCGATGCGATCGGGCTGGAAGGTCTCCAGCGCGTCGAGTTTCTCGCCGACACCGATCAGGCGGATGGGGCAGCCGCTCACCGCGCGCATCGACAGCGCCGCGCCACCGCGGGCATCGCCATCGACACGGGTGAGCACGATGCCGCTGATCCCCACCTTGTCATTGAATGCGTGCGCCACCGTGACCGCGTCCTGGCCGGTCATCGCATCGGCGACCAGCAGCGTCTCGACCGGCTTGACGGCGGCCTTGACCGCGGCGGCTTCCGCCATCATCGGCGCGTCGATGGCAAGGCGGCCGGCGGTGTCGAGGATCACCACGTCGAAACCCTGGCGGCGGCCGGTCTCCATGGCGCGCTCGGCGATCGCGACCGGCTGCTCGCCGGCGACGACGTTGAGCACGGCGGTGTCCACCTGCTCGCCGAGGACGGCAAGCTGGTGCTGCGCCGCCGGGCGATAGACGTCGAGGGACGCCATCAGCACCCGCTTGCGCTCGCGTTTGCCGATCCGCACCGCGATCTTCGCCGCCGTCGTCGTCTTGCCGGAGCCCTGCAGGCCGACGAGCAGCACCGCGACCGGCGGCGTGCCGGCGAGCCGAATGCCGGCACCGTCGCCGGCGCGCAGTTTTTCGTCGGCGTCGTCGCCCTTGAGCACCGCCACCAGGTGGTCATGCACGATCTTGACCACCATTTGCCCGGGCGTGACCGAGCGCAGGACCTCCTGGCCGATGGCATCGGCGCGCACGCCGGCGATGAATTCCTTGACGACCGGCAGCGCCACATCGGCTTCAAGCAGGGCGACCCGGACCTCGCGCAGCGCCTCGCCGACGTCGCTCTCGGTGAGCGCGCCACGTCGGCGCAGGCGGTCAAAAATGCCGCCCAGTCGTTCGCTTAGTCCTTCGAACACGCCTTGATCGCTCCAACGCGCCGCGACAACGACAAACAGTCGGCGTCACGCGGCGCCGACTGTGGCCAATGTGCACGCACCCGGTCTTGAAGGGAGCGGCACTCTAGGGACTGGGGGGGCGCAAGTCAAGCGGTGCCCCGGAACGCTTTCCGGCCGCTCACCACCGATCACCGAAAAGGAATCGCCTGGAAGCGTTGATTGTTGCGCAGCAAACTCTGGCCATGCCGCAGCAAACTCTGGCCATGCCGCAGCAAAATGAGTAGACTCTGTCTTTAGAGACGGTTGCCTTGCGCCTGACGCAGCCTGAGGCACCCCCCGCCTTAGGCTGCTACCTCCCAGGCGGGTGACCATCGGTTACGTACCTGTCTGACCGATGGTTGCTGCAACCGTCTCGCTCCATGTCCCGAAACCGTGTCACGCAACAGTAGACTGCCTGCGCACGTTCGAGTTGGGAAATTGTATCCTTTTCGTTTGCGGTTTCATCTCCCATATGGGAGATGAAGATGGCGGGGGCCCGCGCCCCCGCACCTCCGTGTCAGCCGAGCGGGCGGTGGGGGGAAAGGGATGCGGGAGGACGACGGGACACCCGATCTCGAATTGATCGCCGATCTCTACGATGCCGTCGGCGAACCCGAGCTGCTGCGCGCGGTGATGCAGCGGGTCGCCGGCGAAGTCGGATGTGACGCGGCCTACTTCAAGATGATCGACCACGCAGTGGGGCGGGTGCTGATCGGCGTCGGCGGCGGCATGCCCGAGGGCTCCGACCGCGACTATCTTGAGAATTACCTGGACACCGACGTGCGCGTGCCACGGGTGCAATGCGCGCCGCCGCGGCTGATTCTCGATGACCGGCAGGTGATTCTGCCCGCCGAGGAGCGGCGAAGCGCCTTTCACAACGAGTTCCTGCCCAAGTACGATCTCGGGTATCTGCTGCACGTCAATCTTTCGCGTTCGCCCACCGTCACCAGCATCGTGACCTGCGCCCAGGCGGGCGGCCGTGGCGAATTCGCCGCGGGGCAGAGCAACGTGCTCGCCGGCCTCGTGCCGCACTTCGAGCACGCCGGCGGCCTCTATCTCCGCCTGTTGAGCCTGGGCGGCCACGCGGTCTTGATGTCGGCGGCGTTCGACGGGCTGCCGATCCCCGGCATGATTCTGAAAGGTGACGGCGAGCTTGTCTTCGCCAACGCGCTCGCCTCGGAGCGGCTCGCCGTTGGTGACGGCTTGGCAGTGCGCAAAGGCAGGCTTACGGCGCTCGATCCCCAGGCCGCCCAGGTATTGGAGCGGGCCGTCTCCCAGGCCGCCCTCGTCAAAGCCGACAACGGCGTGCAGGACGACGGCAGCGTTGTCCTGGTCCGCAGAACCTCGGGCCGGCCCGTCTATCGTCTGGAGGTCCGTCCCTTGCCACGGCGCAGCGGCTTCAGCCGCGAAGCGGTTGGCGCCGCCGTCCTCGTGTTCGTCCACGACCCGGATGCGCAGGCCAACCGCCGCGAGCGAATGCTGCGCGAGCTTTATCGATTGACGCCGGCGGAAACGGCCTTGGCGCTCGCCGTCGGCGGCGGCGTGCGCCTGCGCGACTACGCCTTGCAGCGCGGCGTTAGCATCGGCACCGTGCGCTCTCAGATCAAGCAGGTGCTGGCCAAGACCGATTGCCGGCGCCAGGCCGATCTGATCCACCTCCTGCGTTAACGCCTGCCAATTCCGCTCATCCGTCGGCGCCGTCCGCCTTGGTCAACACCAGGCCCGGCGGCAGCGATTCGCCGAACAGCCCGGCCTGCTCGGCGCGTTGCATCGGCACGAACGCGCGCAGCCGCGCCGTCCGCAACGGCGCGACCCCGCACTTCTCGAGCTTGCCGGCGATCTTGCCGCACAACGATTTCGGCAGATCGAGGCTGCGGTTGCCGGTGACCCGTGCCGCACGCAGGAAGAGCGTCTGCACCTCGGCCAGTTCCGGTGCCGCCCAATCCAGCCCGGAGAATGCCTCGTAGGCGCGTTCGACCAAGTCCGCGGAGACCACCGCTTCCGGCCCGGCATACAGCGGCATGCGATTGAGCAGGAGTCCGAGCGCCGCGAAATAGGGGGTGGAGTGCGTGCCGGCACGCGCGTGCTCCCGCCCCGCGGCGATGAACCGCTCGATCAGGTGAGCCTTGATGTCGTGGCCGACGCGCTCGAACGCGCCGGCAAGCAGGATCAACTCCGGCGGCGGATTGCCCTGCCGATCGAGCGTCGCCTGCTCCGCAGCCAGGACGCGTTCCTGGCGCTCGCGCGAGAGCCCACCCGCCACCCGGCGCCACAGCACATATTCCTGGATCCGGGTGCGCTTGCCGGCAAAGCACAGTCCCCGCGCGCGGACCCGCCACAGGCTATCGATGCGCTCTTCGTCGAAGGCGACGCCGAACCCCGGGCGCAACAGGTATCCCGCGAGAAACAGCCACGCCTCCTCGTGTTCGACGGACGCCGCCCGGCCGTCCATGCAGGCTTCGATCGCCGGCCACAGCGCACGCACCAGGCCCGCGTTCCATGCCCCCTTCGGCATGGAAAGCGCCGCTTCCAGGCCGGTCAACACCCGCGCGGCGGTGATTTTCGTCTTGGCGCCGGCGGCGCGGCGGAAAGCCGCCTCGATCCGCTCGCGGGCGGCTTGCAGCGCGTCTGCGCCGGCGTTGGGCGCAAGCGGTGGCGGGCCGTCCGCAACGGCTGCCGGTGCCGGCGCGCGTAAGTCGAATTCCAGCGGCCAGGATTGCGGACGGCGCGGATCGGCGCTGACGCACGAAACCTGCAGGACGCCGAGTTCGCTCAGTTTGGCCTTGAGCGTGACAGCCAGCGTGCCTCTCGGCTCCGCACGTCCGGCATCGGCAAGCCGCACCACGGTCTCCAGCGGCGGCAACGGGTGGAAATCCGCGTCATTCCAGGCGACGACGTCGCCGGCCTTGCATCCGGCCCGATGCGTCGATTCGTAGCTCGCAAAGCGCACGGGGCGATTGAGGCGGACTTCAAGACCCAGGCCATCGATCGCGAATGTCTCCTCCGGCGCCGCGCCGTGCGGCAGGACACAGACCAGGCTGGGCGCGGCCCCGGTGGGCGTAGCCTGCACGGGCTTAGCTTGCAGGGGCTTAGCTTGCAGGGGCTTAGCTTGCAGGGGCTTAGCTTGCAGGGGCGTGGCTGGCGGGGGGGTGTCGTCCGCGGGCCGGCTGTGCGCGGCGAGGAAGATGGCGCGTGCGGCGTCCGCTTCGATGCGCAGCGTCTTGTCGCGCATGATTTTGCCGTAGCGCGCCGCGCCGCGGGCGACGGCCAGATGCGGCTCGTCGTTGTCGAGGACGAGCGGGGCGTGTCCGCCCTGCCACGACGCGATGGTCTCGCTGAGCCGCCGTCGCACCGCAGGCGGAGACAAGGCGCCTCCATTGAACAACAGCACGTCGATGCGCGGCTGATCGGCGACGAAGGCGGCGAGGTGGCGGGTGACCGCGCTGTCGGCCGCAAAGGGCAGGCCCCATTCCTTGAGTGCGCCCAGAGCCTTGCGCGGACGATCGCTGAGGGCGCATGCGGGAAAGAAGCCATCGAGGATCAACGCCTCGATCTCGGCGCGCTCAACGCGGGCGCTCAGCGTGCCCTCGATCAGGCCGGACCCGCGTGCCGGCACGGACAACGGAAACGCGTCGTCGGGGCGGCCTTCGCCGGCGAGCGCGGTTTCCTTCAGATCCCGGCAACGGGCGACGAGATGGGCCCACTGCGTGGCCGGCAGTCTGGCACCGTCGCCGCTCAGGCGCGGCTCGATGAGGTGGGCCAGCGCCAGATCGATGTTGTCGCCACCCAGCAAGATGTGGTCGCTCACCGCGATCCGCTTGATCGCCGTGCCGTCTGCCGGCCCGCGCGGGGCGATCGCGAACAGGCTGAAGTCGGACGTCCCGCCGCCGACGTCGATGACGAGGGCATGGTGCGTCGCGACCGCGGCATCGGGCAGCCGGCGCCAGAGCTGTTCCACCGCATCGTGCCGTTCGAGCCAGCGGTAGAACGCGGCCTGTGGCTCCTCCAGGAGCCGGACGGTCGCCGGGAAACCGGCTTCCGCCGCCGCGCTCAGCGTCAGCCGCTGGGCGACGGTGTCGAAGGAGGCGGGCACGGTGACGGTGATGTCCTGGGCGTCGAAGGCGAAGTCCGCCCCCGACGCCGCGAAGCGGTCGTTCCACGATCCGCGCAGGGTGTTCAACAACAGCCCACACGCGCGCACCGGCGAGATCTTCTCGCCGGGACCGAGTTCGTCGGACCCCCAGGGCAGGAACGGCTGGGTGCGGTCGGTGGCGTGGTGGCATAGCCAGGACTTCGCCGATTGAACGACCCGGCCCGGCCCCAGGGCGGCTTGGCGCCGGGCGAGCCGACCGGCGATCCACGTGCCGGCAGCGGTGTTGGCGTTACGGCCCGGGATCTGCGCGGCGACCGCCGCTTCGGGCCGATAGAGAAACGAGGGCAGGGTCGGCGCCTCGGCAAGGGTGGTCACCGTGTCCCACTGCCGGATGCCCAAGACCTCGGTCTCGGCCCGACCATCTTGTGCGACGAAGGCCAGCGCGCAATTGGTGGTGCCGAGGTCGATGCCGATGCTGAAGCGGGCGCGGGTCATTCTGGGCGTGGCGCATTGGGCCGTGAAGCGGCGCAGGCCTATTCGGTGCGCACGGTGAACTCGATCTTCCAGCGCCGATCGGAGTTGGCGTGCTTCATCCACAGCTCCAGCGTGCCGACCTCGGTGATGACGGCGTTGATCTGCACCGGGATCGGCTGGCCGGCCGGCACGTCATCGGCGGCCGGGAGATTGACGTCGAGCATGCTGGTTTCTTCCAGTTCGCGCTCGGCGTTGGCGACGATCTGCCCCGGCTGGTCGCCGCTGCGCACTTCTGAGGAGAAAAAGCGGAACTCCGCCGGCTGGCCGGTGACCAGACCGAAGGTCTGCCCTTCGATCAACAGCTCCGAACCCTCCTCCATCCCCTGCGGGACGACGCACAGCGCCTTGACCGGTGGCGTGAAGCCGGGCACGGCGGGCATCGTCGTCTGCAAGCCGACATAATAGGAGCGTGCGGCGCCGGCCTTGATGCGGATGCCCTTGCCGGTCACCCGGTTGCGCCCGTAGATCGCGGCGCCCTTGGCGACCGCCAGATCCGGCTCGAAGCCTTCGAGGGCGCGCACCGGCTCCCCGTCGTTCCACGACGCCAGCAGTTTGAGCACCCGCTCGCGCATCGCGCGCGCCTTGAATACGCCGCCGTTGAACAGCACGGCCGTGGGGGCGAGGAAGTCTTGCGCCTCGGCCCGCGCGCCGACCAGGGCTTTGAGCTGCGGGTTTGCCCTGACGTTGGCGAGGCTGCGGCCGAGGAAACGGGCGAGGTGCTTGCTGATCACCGGATCGGCGGCAAACGGCAGGCCGAACTCGCGCAGACCGGCGCGGCGGCCCTCTTGCGGCTGCTCGTCGATCCCGGTCAGCGCGAAGAAGCCGTCGATGGCGACCTGGTTGAGCGTCGCCCGATCGAGCGTCGTCGCGATGGTGCCGGCGAACAGGCTCGATCCGCGCGAGGGAATGGCGATCGGCGCCTGCTCCAGCGTCTCGTCGTCGAACAGCGCGATTTTCGCATTGGCGGCGGCATGCACGAGCGCCAGGAACTGCCAGTGATCGATGGTCTTCCCTTCGGCTTCGAGCTTGGCCTGCAGGACGTAGGCGAGTGCGAGATCCATGTTGTCGCCGCCGAGCAGGATGTGCTCACCGACGCTGATGCGTTCGAGCGCAAGATCGCCTTCGCTCTCGCTCACCGCGATCAGGCTGAAATCCGCGGTGCCGCCGCCGACGTCGCAGACGAGCACGATATCGCCAGGGCCGATGCTTTCCCGCCATTCCTTGCCCGCGTGCTGGGTCCAGGCGTAGAAGGCGGCCTGCGGTTCCTCCAAAAGCGTGACCTTGCCGAGGCCCGCGGCTTCGGCTGCTTCCGCCGTCAGGTTTCTTGCCACTTCGTCGAAGGAGGCGGGGACGGTGAGCACGATCTGGCCATCGGCCAGATCCCACTGCCGGCCCTTGGCGTGTTCGGCGTAGAGGAACGCGTGCTTGAGATGGTCGAGGTAGCGGCGCGAGCACTCGAACGCCGAGAGCTTGTCCTCTGCGATCTCCGACTTCCACGGCAACGCGTCCTGCCGCGGATCGATGTGCGCGTTCGACAGCCAGGACTTGGCCGAGGTGACCAGCCGGTCGGGGACCAGTGCCCCGTGATCGCGGGCGAAGCGGCCGACGATCGCCTTGTCCTCGGCCGGGCCCGGCCAGGGCAAGGGAAATGCTGCCGCCGGGAATTCTTCGCAGTGGGGAATATACAGCGCCGACGGCAGCGTCGGCAGTTCGCCGATCCGGTTTGGTCCCAGGATCTGGGTGACGTCGACGACCTCGGAGCGATCGGATGCGAGATCGGCGACGGCGATCGCGCTGTTGGTGGTGCCGAGATCGATGCCGAGGCTGAAGCGTGTGCTCATGGATCGAGGCTCTCTTCTGTCCTGATGCCGGGACGCCGGTCACGGGCGATGGCTAACCCGCCAGAGGCGTCCTCGCTTGCTGTCAACCGCCGGCCGGTGATGGCGGCCACAGGGCTTGCTGCGTGTGGATGAGTGGGTGATGCCTGGCGCGCCGCCGACGGGGGCTTGGCGCCCGCTTACTTCAGTTCCACTTCGGCCGGCGCGATGGCCGGCAGCCGGTCGCCGGTGATGCGCAGAACGCGCGGCAGTTTGGCGTAGTCGGTTTTCCAGCCGCGGTGGGTGAGCGTTCCGGAAAACGGTGGCTGGCCGCTGATCTTGCCGCTCAAGCGGTATTCGTCGGCGGCGCTGCCGGCGGGAACCGTCACGGTGGCCCCTTCCGCCTCCTCGCGCACCGGCGTGATCCGGAACATCTCCTGCAAGACGGACTTGCAGCCCTGGTGGACCACCCGTGCGGCGGCGCCGACTTGGGCGTCGCTATAGGCAGTGACGTCGTCCATCAGGAAATCGACCAGCCGGCCGCGCTCCTGCAGCGTTGCGAGAAAGCCGACGATCTCGGCCTCGGCCTGGTTGGTGGCGGCGGGAAGGGGCGCCGGTCGGGCCGCTTCGGCCGCCGCTGCCGCCGGCTGTTCCCGTCTCGGGCCGCCGGCCAGCATGGTCACCAGGACGAGGGCGGCGAGCGCGACCGTCGCATAGGAGAGAAGGGGTTGAAACGCGGTTGCGGACGGCAGCAGCACGGCTGCGGTCAATGCCAGCAGCGCGAGCGCCAGGACAATGGAGAGTGTCCTCATTGTTCGTGCTTCTCCTTGTCGTTGATCAATCCAGCCGTTTATCCGCCGGACCACTGATCAGCCTGGTCGTTAATCAGCAAAATAACGGACGCGCCCGGAGTGCTCCCGCGCGGCCACGCGATCGATTCCGTTACCATATAGTCTTGCGATTCAATTCCCGCGATCGTCCGCCCACCGGCCACGGCATCCGCAGCGGGGGCGAAGGCAGCCGGATCTTAACCGGAACCGAAGCTCAGGTCATCTTCGGGTTCGGTCCGGCATTGCTGCGGTTTTTTGGCGCCTTTTCGGGGGCCACACACACTTTTTTTACGAAGTCTTGTCAATAATTCGCTGTCAACGATAGCGAGGGCCCCAGCAGTGCCACCGGAAAAACTGTCGCGTGGTCAGCGCACACCGGTTGATGCCGTCGATCGACAGATTGCCGAGCGCTTGCGCCTGCGCCGGGAGCAGCTCAAGATCGAGCCGGCGGTCCTTGACATGGCGATGGGCGCGCGGGCCGGCACGCTCAAACGCTTCGAAAGTGCCGTTCGTCCGATCCCGGCCTCGGTGCTGTTCCGGCTCGCCGTGCTTCTTGAAGTCGACGTCAGTTATTTTTTCTCCGGTTCCGCGGGCGCCGAAGCCCCGGCCAGGCGGCCCGCCGCCAACAACGGCGTGAGAGCTAATGGCATCTCGCGTGATCTTGCCGAGGCCAAGCGATTCCTCGCGTTCTACTCCCATCTCCAGGATCCTGCCTTGCGTCGTCAGGTTCGCGATCTGGTAAAGTCGATCGCCGAGGGGCGGGCGGAAGCCGAAGGCGACGACGTCGACGAAGGACCGCACTCCGCGGACTGAACTCGGCCGCCCGCGACCGCGCGCGCGTTTAACAGGATGCAGGCGTCGCAGGGGGATTCCGTCGGCAGTCGCTGAGCAGAGCTTTCCCCGGGGCTGTCGGTTTCGCCCGTGCCGTTCTCCCGTGGGTTCCTAAGGTGACGAAGGTTCGCCTTCCGGGGGCTGTGCCGGCGTCGTGGTGCCGCTTCCACCGCTCCACAAGGGATCGAAGATCGAGAACAGGTGGCGAAGCACGCCCGGCCCCAGGATGCTGAGCGGATTGACCGATACCGCCGGCTCCGCGAGCGCGCCCTTCATCGAGTAGGTCGCCGCAAACACACCGCCGCCCGCCTCGCCGCCGGTGAACAAGTCGCCGATCAGGGGAATGCGACCGAGGGCGGCATTGATCACGTAGAACGGCACGATCGTTCCCTGGACATCGATGGTCTCGGCGGTGGTCTTGACCGTGCCGGATGCGGTGAGTCCAAGCGCGGCCCCGTAGGACTTGGCATTGCTGAGGGTGAGCTCGCCCGGTGTCAGGACGAACGGTGCGTCCAGCGTGCTGAACGAGATGCCGTCGCCGCGCAGGGCGTCGAGGATTCCACTCAAAGCCAGAATGTTGAGCAGCCGCGCGAGGAGCGGCGCCTTGACGATCGTGAAATCCTTGATTTTGAGGCGGCCGGACAATGGGCTTTCCGCTTGCGCATCATAGAAGTGCGCGTCCAGTTCGAAACGGCCCCGGCGCATGTCGGTATAGAGGCCGAGTGTCGACAGCGCCTTGCCGGCATCGTCGGCCTCGATACGCACGTGTCGGCGCGCGGGCGGGGCGGGGTTCACCGCGACGGAGAGACGGCCTCCATCGGGCACTCCCGCGGCGAGCGCGACCTGGGTCCAGCCGACGGCGGCACGCGCCGCCGTGCCCGAAAGTGTGTTGAGCTTGCGGTCGGCCGCAAGCCAGGCCTCGTTTACGTCGACGGCCAGACGCAGGCCGCCCAGGTCGGTTCCGGCGGGCATGGCGCCTTGATCCTGTGCCAGGGCGAGCAGGGGCTCCAGATCGATCGTCGGGCCGTTGATGGCGACTTCGAGACTGCCATCATCGTGGCGCTGAACGCTGGCGGCGATGTCGGTGCGCCCATGCTCCACGTGGCCGAGATCGAGGCTGCGAAAGGCGCCGTCGCCGCCGAACAGGACGGATCCGTGAATGTCCAGATCATCGGCGGTACAGGCGATGCGGGGGATGCGGACCAAGTGCTGGTCCTTGATGCCCGCATCGATATCGAGCGTCGTCTTTGCACCACGTTTCTTGCGCCAGCCGAGTGGTGGCAGCGCGAGCTGGGCCTGCGTCGCATCGATACGCACGGCGAGCGTCTGTGAGCCATCCCGGGCGGTGACGAAGCTGAGCTTGCCTGCGAGGTCGCCTGCTTGCAGCACCGAGCGAAGCATCGGCTGATCGGGGACCAGACGTAACATCTGTTCGGCGGCAAAGCGATTGGAGGTGAACTCGATCCGGGAGCGGGTTGGCGCCTTCTCGGCGAAATTCATGGCGACCAGCGCCCGCCCCGCAATGCCGGCAATCGCGAGTGAGCCGCCGAGATCAAGGCCGGCCTTGTCGACGTGCAGGGTGAGATCGCCGTTGGAGAGAGGCTGGCCGGCGATGAGACCGTCGATGCCGACATCCTTCATGTGGACGTCCGCCGCGACGGTGATCTTGGACCATGGCAGATCGCGCAGGAGCGGGAATGCGAGCTTGAGACGGGCCTCGGCCTGACCCGAGACCTTGCTGGGATCGATGCCGAGCGCCTCGGTATATTGCAGCGGCTTGCGGGAGAGGATCTCCAGCGCATCGGAGACGGGGCCGACGACGGTGAGATCGAGGTCGATCGTTTCGGAGGGCTTGTCGAAGTTCCCGATGACGACGGTTCCGCCTGTGAGGTTCAGATTGAGGGCGTTGCCGCGCTCGATGTCGATCTTGAATTGGGAGAGGTTGAAGCTGGCTTTGGCGGCCGTATTGCGCACCGGCGGCAGGGGAGCCAGATAATCGACGGTCACGCCCTCGGCGACGATCGAACCTTCGAGCTTTTCGATCGCAAGCGGACCGGCGGCGGTCGTGGCCGTGAGCATGACCTCTGCGCGTGGCACGCCGCCACCGGACAAGTGAGTGACCGTCCATTCGTAGCCGCCCGGCGCCATCGACGGTGGCCAATAGCGGCGGAGTGCATCGACAGCGAGCCCGTCGACCGCGACCCGTGCGGCGAACACCGGCTTGGTGGCGAGCTCGCTCGCGGTGCCGTTGGCGGTGAGCTTCGGTCCGCCCAGGTCGGCGACCAGGGTTTCCAGTTCGATGCGATCGGCCTCAATGCGGCCGTGGGCTTGCAGGCCCGCCAGAGGGAAACGGTGATCGACAGGCGGCGGAATGAACAGCATGGTGCCGGGAGCGAACTGGACATCGAGCGCTTCGACGGTAAGCGCCGTCTGTTGGCGGTCCAGGGCGATGCGGGTGTGTGCCTCGCGAACAGTTAGCGCCTGGGCCAGCAATGGCATCGCCAATTGCTCGGCGAATTCAGGTGGCACGACGAGGCGTCCCGCTCCGCTGGTGACCTCGAGGCGCGCCGTCCGCCATGCCCCGTCGCCATCGAAAATGGCGGATCCTTCCCCCGCGAGCGGCAGGTCGACGACCGACAGTGCGGACAGGGTGGCAAGAGTGGGCAGAGCGGCGGCAAGCTGTGCCGGATTGACGTCGCGGAAACGGGCGGCAAGATCGAGGGTATCGTCGGTCCGGCGGTAGTGAGCGAGGAGGTCGAGGCGGGCCGCGTGTGCGTCCACGCCGAGCACCAGTCCGGCGTGCATCGACAAGGAGTCTCCGGCGCGTGCGAACCCGCCGGAGTCGATACGCAGTTGCGCCAGTTGGTCGCCCACTTCGTTGACGAGGGTGAGTTGGCCGTCGGTGACGTTCACGGTCCTCAAATAGCTTGCCGGCGTCGCCGGGTCGGGTGGTGCGGCGAGATCGGCAAGCGTAAGCGTCACTGCTTGGTCCGACGGCTCGCTCCCGTCGGTGACGACGACATCGAAGCGGCCGTCGGGATGGAGGATCAGCCGTAGGGCAGGCCTGAAAATCTCGACGCCTTCGATCAGGAGCCGGCCTTCGCGGATCGATTGGTTGCTGACGGCGATGCCGAGTTCGGGAATGCTGGCGACTGGCATGCCATCTGCGGACTTGAGCCGCACATCGGTTAGGCGCAGGTTGATTCCGTGTTCCCACCCGTCCCAGCGCAGGATCACGTCGCCAATGGCGGCCTTCAGCGAAGGGTTAAGCCCGTTCAGCACGTTTTCGATCGCAGGCGCCAAGCGACCTAGTGAGACCGGCCCCTGGGCAAGTCGGATGGCCACACCGGCGGCAAGCACAAGCGCACAGAATGCCAGCCCGCCAATCAACAGGCTGACTTGGCGAAGGCCGATTCTCAACACCCGCGGCATCCCGTCCGATGTGGTGTACTGTATGGGAATGTCGTTATTTCGAAAGGGCGAGCTGCCCTCCTTGACAACCCGCGACGATTGAACATGGTCGCAACGGATTTCGCAAGGCGCTTGCAGCGGTTGCCCGCGCCGGCTTCTGCGGTTCAGGCCCGGAGCGGGCGCGAACGCTGGACGGCGGCGCTGGCCGCTGGCGACGCGGACCATCTGCCGGCCCGCGCCGGCGATCTCGCCCGCGAACCGGCGCTTTCGGCGCTGCTCGACGCGGTGTTCGGCAACAGCGGCTACCTCACGTCGGTCGCCGAGCGGGAGCCGGCGTTCGTCCTCAATCTCCTCGAAAACGGCCCGGAACGGGCGGCGGAGGCGATGCGCGCGCAGTGCGCGGCGATTCGCGCGGCCGCGCGCGACGGGAGCGATCCCGGCGCGGCGCTGCGCATCGCCAAGCGGCGTGTCGCCCTGCTGGTCGCCGTTGCCGACATTGCCGGGCTGTGGCCCTTGGAGCAGGTGACGCTGTGCCTCTCCTGGTTCGCCGACGAAGCGTTGCAATGCCTGAGCACCTACCTGCTCGGCCAGGCGGCCCGTCGCGGCCTGATCGCGCGCGCCGAGGCCGCGGAGCCTGAGCGCGGCTCCGGGTTGCTGGTGATCGGCATGGGCAAGCTCGGTGCCTTTGAGCTCAACTACTCAAGCGATATCGATCTCATCGTTCTGTACAATCCGGAAGCGATCTCGACCGCCGATCCCAACGCGCTGCCGCTGCAGATCAACCGGCTGACCCGCGCGCTGGTGCGCGGGCTCTCCGAGCTGACCGCGAACGGCTACGTCTTTCGTTGCGATCTGCGCCTGCGGCCAGATCCGGGCTCGACGCCGCCGGCGATCTCGGTCCTCGGCGCGGAGGTGTATTACGAGACGCTGGGCCAGAACTGGGAGCGCGCCGCGATGATCAAGGCGCGGCCGGTCGCCGGCGATCTGACCGAAGGTGCGGCCTTTCTCCAGCGGCTCACCCCCTTCGTCTGGCGCAAGCACCTTGACTTCGCGGCGATCCAGGACATTCATTCGATCAAGCGCCAGATCAATGCACACCGCGGCGGCGGCAGGATCGCGGTCGCCGGTCACAACATCAAGCTCGGCCGCGGCGGCATTCGCGAGATCGAGTTCTTCGTTCAGACGCAGCAGTTGATCTGGGGCGGACGCCTGTCCGAACTCCGTGTCCGCGGCACCATCGACGCACTCGCCGCGCTGCGTTCGGCCGGCAAGATCGGCGGCGAGACCGAGCGCGAGCTTGCGAGCGCCTATCGCTTCCTGCGTCGCGTCGAACACCGGCTGCAAATGATCAATGACGAACAGACCCATACGGTGCCGGCCGATCCGGTGCTGCTCGACCAGCTCGCCGTCTTTCTCGGCTATACCGATCGTGGCGCCTTCGAGCGCGAGCTGATGGCGGTCCTGGCCTGTGTCGAGGGCCATTACGCCGAGCTGTTCGAAGATGCGCCGGGCCTTGGTCTGCGCGGCGGCGGTGGCGGCAATCTCGTGTTCACCGGCAGCGAGCCGGACCCGGATACCCTGGAAACACTCGTGCGCATGGGCTTCCGCAACCCCGGCGTCGTCGACGGCGTCATCCGCGGCTGGCATCACGGCCGCTGCCGGGCAATGCGCAGCACGCGCGCCCGGGAGTTGTTGACCGAGCTGGGGCCGGTCCTGCTCGGAGCCTTGTCCAAGATGCCCGATCCGGATACGGCTGTCCTCGCTTTCGACAAATTCCTCAATGCATTGCCGGCCGGCGTCCAACTGTTCTCCCTGTTCTACGCCGAGCCGGACCTGTTGCGCCTCGTCGTCGAGGTCCTCGGCGTGGCACCGCGCCTGGGCGAGCACCTGGCGCGGCGGCCGGCGCTGCTCGATTGTGTGCTGAGCCCCGACTTCTTCGCGAAGCCGCCACCCGCCGCCAAGCTTGAGCGCGAGCTGGGCAAGCTCCTCGCCGACGCGCGCTACACCGAAGAGCGCCTCGATGTGAGCCGGCGCTGGGCCAACGACCGCAAATTCCAAGTCGGCGTGCAGTGCGTGCGCGGCCTGCTCTCGACCGCCGAGACCTTGGATGCCTGGACCGGCATCGCCGAGGCGGCGTTGCGTGCCCTGCTGCCGGCGATCGCGGCGGATTTCGCGCAGACGCACGGCCATATCGCGGGCGGCGGGCTCGCCATCATCGGCATGGGCAAGCTCGGCAGCCGCGAGATGACCGCGGCGTCCGATCTGGATCTGATCTTCGTCTACGGCGCGCGCTCGCCGCGGGAGGTGTCGGACGGCGCGAAGCCGCTGGCGGCCGCGCAATACTATGCCCGGCTGAGCCAGCGGCTGATCAGCGCGCTGAGCGCGCCGACGGCCGAGGGCTACCTCTATGCCGTCGATATGCGGCTGCGACCCTCGGGGATGGCCGGCCCGATCGCGGTCAGCATCGAATCGTTTCGTGCCTACCAGATGGACCATGCCTGGACCTGGGAGCGCATGGCACTCACCCGCGCCCGCGTCGTCACCGGCTCAGCCGCGCTTGAAGCCGAAATCGAAGCAGTGACCCGCGAGGTCCTGGCGCGCCGCCGCGACGCGGTGGAACTGGTGCAAGACGTCGCCGACATGCGCCAGCGGATGGTCCGCGAGCATCCCGCCGCTTCGATCTGGGACATCAAGCACCAGCGCGGCGGCCTGATCGATATCGAGTTCATCGTCCAGTATCTACAACTTCGCCATGCCCACGATTATCCGCAGGTTCTGAGCGTCGGCACCGCCGACGCGCTTGCGCGGATCGACCGGGCCGGTCTGATCGATCCGCAAGTGGCATCGATCCTGCACGAGGCGCTGGCACTGTGGCAGACGCTGCAGGTTCGGCTGCGATTGATGATTGCCGACGATCAGGCGACCGGCGATGCCCTCGACGCGCCGCTGCCATTGAAACGCGCGCTGGCCGGCGTCGACAACCTTCCGTTCGAGGCACTTGTCGGCAAGATGCGCGAGACGGCGACGCAGGTCCTCGCCATTTTCGAGGACCTGATCGATCGGCCCGCCGCCGTTACCGACGAGCGCGCATCGCGCCTGATGTCGGCGGACGCGGCTCGCAAGTAGAAGTGGCTCCCCTCTGGGGAGACGGAGGCGCAGGATGGGACCACAAGCTGGCGAGCGGATACCGGAGTTCGTGCTGCCCACCGACGGTGGCGGCAGCCTCGGCGCACAGGATCTGAAGGGTAAGCGGGTCGTCCTCTACTTCTATCCGAAGGACGACACGCCCGGCTGCACCAAGGAGGCGTGCGCGTTTCGCGACCAAATGCCGGAATTTGCGGCCGCAGGTGTCACCTTGATCGGTGTGTCGCCCGACAGCGCGACGAAGCACGAGAAATTCAAGGCCAAGCACGGTCTTAATTTCCCGCTGATTTCCGACCGCGATGCCGAACTCGCCCGCGCTTTCGGGGTCTGGGTCGAGAAAAGCATGTATGGCAGGAAGTATATGGGCGTGGAGCGCTCGACCTTCCTGATCGACGAAGCCGGAACCATCGTTCGCGTCTGGCGCAAGGTCAAGGTCGACGGTCACGTCAAAGAGGTGTTGGATGCGGTGCAGCGGCCGTAAGACCGCGTGCCGAACGAACAGGGAGCGGTTCCACCGATGGAGGCGAGCACGATGAAGGTATCGACGTCCGACGACACTGCGATTGTCGCGGTGCTCAATCGTATTCTGGAAGCGGAACTCGCGGGAGTTGTCCGCTATACGCACTATTCCTTCATGATCTTCGGGTATGGACGGATACCGATCGTGCACTGGCTGCGGGGGCAGGCGACCGAATCGCTTCGCCATGCCGAGGAGGCCGGCGAAATGATTACCTTGCTGGGCGGCCGGCCGTCGCTTGGCGTCGGGGAGTTGCTCTCGGGCCAGAGGGACGACATCGGCGAGATCCTGCGCGAAAGCCTCGAACATGAGCGCAAGGCGCTCGGCTGTTATCGGGAGTTGCTGGCTCTTGCGGAAGGCCGCGATATCATGGTTGAGGAATACGCGCGCCGTCTGATCGCCGAGGAGAGCGTGCATATCGGCGAGGTCAACAAGATGCTGCGCCAGCCGGGTCAAGGCGCGGCCTGAGCACAGCGGCCGGTGCCGTCGTCCGGAGCGGGCGGCGGCGGGCGCACAACGGATGGGGACGGGGTCACGAGATCGACGAGCGGCGACCGTACATTCATGCGGCACCGGGAGTGGAGAGCGTGGCCGAAGCCGAGACCGAGACCGAGCCGGACGCCGACACAGACGGCGGGCGACGCCAAGCGGTGCGCGCGCGGCTTGCGCGCATTCTGCCGTGGCTGATTGCCGGCGTCGTCATGTTGAGCGGCGCCGGCGGCCTGACCGGTTTCGCGGTCATGCACGCCGATGGCAACCGCGAGGTCGATCTTGATCTGGGCGGTGCCCAGGTTTTCTATACGTTTCCCTCCTTCACCGCCGATCTCAGACCCCAGGGCTCACGACGCCATTTCCTGCGGCTCGAAATCGTCGTCCAGACCGATCAGTCCCAACTTGGCGTGTTCGAGGCGAAGCAGGCGCCTCTGGTGGCGGCGATCCAGGCGCACCTGCGCGAACAGGAGCATCAGCAACTGGTCGGCAAGGCGGGGACCGAGCGGTTGCGCCAGGACGTCGCCGCGCTGATCAACCGCGAAATCGCCCCCGCCGAAGCGCGCGCGGTGCTGTTCACGCAGTTCCTGCTGGACTGACGAAGGCACGCAGGTAGCACCACCACATCTCAGGGGCTGACCGAAAATGATGCTTTCAAAATCAACGAGTTGCCCGCTCCTGTTTTCGTCATGCGCGGACGTGTTCCCCGCATCCACGGATCACAACCCGTTGCGCTGCCTCCAAGAAGGCATGGATGGCCAGCCTGCGGCGGCGTCGCTTGCGTGTCGGGGCGCCTCGACGCCCCCCCGACAGCGCCGCGCCATCGCCGCAGCATCGACGGCTGAACGCCCAGCTCCTCGGCGATCTGTATCAAGGGCCGGCCGCTCGACACCACCAGCGCAACGGCCGCCCGCTTGAACTCATCCGTGAAATTCCGACGCGGTTCCATCATCAATCACCTTCCTGCCCCTCGCGGAGCTTAGCAAAGGTGTCCCTCAATTCGAGGGAGGATCAAGGATCTTTCGCACTTTCGGGACTGATGGCTTCTTCTGGAAGATGGAAGGAGCGA
>CAYNYW010000011.1:65667-101039 GCA_964401555.1 uncultured Defluviicoccus sp. | reverse complement strand
ACACCCCCGAATACGCCCTCAGCGTTTAGCCGGGGCACAACGGGCGCCCGCCCCACACCCTACACCGTTTGTCAAAACCCCCCCTTGCCCCTCCGCCCCCCCCCCCCCCCCCCCCAGGGGCGCCGCGCCATTGTTTTTCGGCCAAGCTTTTGGGCCGACGCGCGCGCAGACCGCCGCCTTGCCGCGCCCGCGTTCGTTAAGAGGTCCTTAACGACGCGCTGCTATACTCTTGCCTTGCGCGCGGAACCGACGAAACGGCGCCGGGCGTGACGCGCATCCTCTCGCTGTCCTGAACGGATGTGGGCGAGCGGACACGTAAAGCGTGAATTTCACGGCGTTTTGAGGGTGAGATTGCGCAACCATCGGGTGATCGCCTTGCCGGCACCGATGGAAATCATGCAATAGTCGTCTTGTCCTGGCGGCGACGGCGTCTGCAACCTCGGGCGGGGTTGGCGAAGCCCGTTGCGCAGGATTGCACGGGTGGGACTTAGGCGGGCGAGACTTAAAGCGTCGGGACGGATCTCTTCTTCGGCCATGTCGATCGTGCGCAGGAAAGTATCGTGGTTCGGCTCCGGGCGCGCTCCTGCCCGGGGAGAGCCTCACACGCTAAGACGGCGTCGTGGCGACGGCGGGAGCGGGATCGCGGCGGTCGGTTGCCCGCCGGCCGGCGGACGAGGTCGTCGCGCGTGAGCGAGGTTCTGGCGGCAGGATCGGCGCCCGCCATCTCCGAGAGGCGCCGGCTCCCGGCACTGCTTGCCGCACGGCTCGACCGGGTGGCGCTCGCGATCTTCGGTCTCCTCGCGCTGCTCGTGCTGGTCAAGCCGGTCGCGCGCGGGCTGCACAAGGTGCCGCTCGATTACAACGAAGGCTGGAACGCCTATTTCGCGCTGCGGGCGCTGGATGGCGCGGGCGCGCTCTACCCCGATCCGGCGAGCCTGATCACCAACAACTATCCGCCCCTGTCGTTCTACGTGGTCGGCGGCCTTGCGCGTCTGCTCGGCGATCCGATCTTCGCCGGCCGGCTGGTCGCGCTGGCAAGCTTCCTCGTGGTCGCCGTCAATGTCGCGCTGGCCACCCGGGCGCTGAGCCGCTCGGGTTACGCCCAGGCATTCGCCTGCGTCCTGTTCGCCGGCAGCATCGGCGTCGTCGCCCCCGGCTACGTCGCGATGAACGATCCGCACTGGCTCGGGCTCGCGTTTACCACCTCGGCGCTGGTGGTGCTGTTGCGGGCGGGCACCGGTCCGCGCGCGCTGCTCGCGGCGGCGGCCCTGATGCTGGCGGGCGGCTTGGTCAAGCACATGCTGATCGCATTGCCGCTCGCGGCCACGCTCTGGCTGTCCACCCATGACCGCCGCCGCTTCCAGGCGTGGGTCGCGCTCGGCGCCGTGTCGCTGGCGGTCGCGCTGGCAGCGCTGTGGCTCGTTTATGGCGGGGCGGCGTTTGCCGGCATCCTTGGCACACCCCGGCCGTTCTCGCTGTTGTGGCTGGTACGCAACGCGGCGCTGGCGTGTGCGCCGCTGGCACCGCTTGCCGCTTGCGCCATCCTCTACTTCATCGTTGCCGACAGGGAGCCGCGCGCCCGTCTGCTCGCCTGGTACGCCGTGGTGGCGTGGGCTTGGGGCGTGTTTTGCCTCGGCGGCGACGGGGTCGACGTCAACGCCGTCTTCGATGCGGTGGTTGCCGCCACCATCGCGTCGGCGGCGTTGATCGGCCGTCTCGAAACGCTGCCGATGCTGGCGGGCGTTCCGCTCGCGGTCGTCCGCACCGCGGTCGTGCTCGTCGCCGGGTTGACGGTGATCGTCGGCGCGCCGGCGCAGCTCGGCCTCGGGCGCTCATTTGCACGGATCGAAGCCGAGCACCGTCAGGACATCGCCTTCATCGGCGCCATTGACGGCCCGGTGCTGTGTGAAAATCTGGCATTGTGCTTCTGGGCCGGCCGGCCGTTCGAAGTCGACGTGTTCAACACCGGCAACAAGCTGCGTGCCGGCGGCATTGACGAGCACGCCGTCATCGCTTCCATCGCGCGCCATCACTTCGGCGCCATTCAGATCGGGATGCCGGGCGACCGGGATTTCGGTGCGGCCTCGACGCCCAGGCTGCCGGCCGCGGTCAACGCCACCATCGCGCGCTCCTACAAGATCGCGCGGGTCAGCCGCTACGGCGGCGTCGTCCTCGTGCCGCGCCGCGATACGCCTTGAGGCGCCGCCCCCCGTCGCCTCCCGCGGGCTCGCTTGCAAGCGCGTGGGGACAGGCACCAGATGATGGGAGCGCCGGCGGCATTCGAGGCGATTTCTGGACAGCTTCGGCAGTAAACGCTAGAACCCAGCCGCGGCAGCGGGCGTGCGATCGGGAGAGGCCCCGTATTGCCTCGGGGTCGCCCCCGTATTGCCTCGGGGCTGCCTCCCCTATTACCCCGAGGCTGCAAGGTGAAACGGCGATGCAAACCGTCAACGACATTCGCAAGGCGTTTCTTGATTTCTTCGCCCGCAACGGCCATCGGCTCGTGGCGTCGAGCCCGCTCGTGCCACGCAATGATCCGAGCCTGTTATTCACCAATGCCGGCATGGTACAGTTCAAGAACGTCTTTACCGGCGTCGAGAAGCGCGATTATGCGCGCGCTGCCACCGCGCAGAAGTGCGTTCGCGCCGGCGGCAAGCACAACGATCTCGAAAACGTCGGCTATACCGCCCGCCATCACACCTTTTTCGAGATGCTGGGCAACTTCTCCTTCGGCGACTACTTCAAGGATCTCGCGATCGAGCTTGCCTGGAAGCTGGTGACCAAAGAGTTTGGCCTGCAGCGCGAGCGGCTCCTGGTCACCGTCTACGCCGAGGATGACGACGCGTTTGCGCTGTGGAAGAAGATCGCCGGCCTGCCCGAGGACCGCATCATCCGCATCGCGACGTCGGACAACTTCTGGGCGATGGGCGATACCGGCCCGTGTGGGCCGTGCTCGGAGATCTTCTACGACCACGGACCGCACATTCCTGGCGGTCCGCCGGGCAGCGCGGACGCCGACGGCGATCGCTTCATCGAGATCTGGAACCTGGTGTTCATGCAGTACGAGCAGGTCACGCCCGACAAGCGGATCGACCTGCCGAAACCGTCCATCGACACCGGCATGGGGTTGGAGCGCGTCGCCGCCTTGATGCAGGGCACGCACGACAACTATGCCATCGACCTTCTGCAGGCGCTGATCGCAGCCTCGGCGGAAGCGACCGGCACCGGCGCGGCGGGCAGCCATGCCGTCTCGCACCGGGTGATCGCCGATCACCTGCGGGCGGCGGCGTTCCTGATCGCGGACGGCGTGCTGCCGTCGAACGAGGGGCGCGGCTACGTGCTCCGCCGGATCATGCGCCGGGCGATGCGCCATGGCCACCTGACCGGCTGCGAGGAGCCGGTGCTGTGGCGCCTGGTGCCGACGCTGGTCGCCAAGATGGGCCAGGCCTACCCGGAGCTGGTGCGCGCCGAGGCGCTGATCACCGAGACGCTCAAGCTGGAGGAAACGCGCTTCCGCCGCACGCTCGATCGTGGCCTGCGCATGCTCGAAGATGAAACCGAGAGGCTGGCCGCGGGCGGCGTGTTGCCGGGCGAGACCGCGTTCCGGCTGTACGACACCTTCGGCTTTCCGCTGGACCTGACCGAAGACGCGCTGCGGGCCAGGGGGATTGCCGTCGACGTCGAAGGCTTCCGCCAGGCGATGGCGCGCCAGCGCGAGGATGCGCGCCGGGCCTGGGCCGGCTCCGGCGAGGCGGCGACCGAGGCGGTGTGGTTCCAGATCCGCGAGGACGTCGGCGCCACCGAGTTCCTCGGCTACGAAACCGAAGCCTCGGAGGGCAAGGTCCTCGCCATCGTCAAGGACGGCCAGCCGGTGGCGAGCGCTTCGGCCGGCGACGAGGTCGGCGTCGTCTGCAACCAGACGCCGTTCTACGGCGAATCCGGCGGCCAGGTCGGCGACGTCGGAACGCTTACCGGCGCATCCGGCGCGCGCATGCTGGTGCGCGACACGCTGAAGAAACTGGGCGATCTGTACGTCCACCAGGGCGTCGTCGAGAGCGGCACCGTGCGCGTGGGCGATGACGTCGCGCTCTGCGTCGATGCCGGGCACCGCGCCGCAGTGCGCGCCAATCACTCGGTCACCCATCTCCTGCACGCGGCGCTGCGCGCGCGCCTCGGCGAGCATGTCACCCAGAAGGGCTCGCTGGTCGCGCCCGATCGCATGCGTTTCGACATCAGCCATCCGAAGCCGCTGTCCGACGAGGAACGTCTGCAGATCGAGGCCGACGTCAACGCCGAGATCCAGGCCAATTCCGAGGTTACGACCCATCTGATGGACCAGGATTCCGCGGTCGCCGCCGGCGCCATGGCCCTGTTCGGTGAGAAGTACGGCGACGAGGTCCGCGTGGTCTCGATGGGCCGGCCGCTGGAAGGCGGTCGCAGCGTCTCGGTCGAGCTGTGCGGCGGCACCCATGTCCGGCGCACCGGCGACATCGGATTGTTCAAGATCGTCTCGGAATCGGCATTGGCCGCGGGCGTCCGCCGCATCGAAGCGTTCACCGGCGCCTGCGCCCAAGCCCATGTCGCGGAACATGAGCGGGCGCTGAGGGAAGCCGCGCAACTCCTGAACATCGCTCCGGCCGAGCTGCCGGCCCGCGTCGCCGCCGTGCTCGATGAGCGCAAGCGGCTGGAGCGCGAGGTGGCCGAGGCGCGCCGGGCGCTCGCCACCGGCGGTGGCGGCAGCGCGGTGGTCAGAGACGTCAACGGCATCCGCTTTTCGCCGCGCGTCGTCGATGGCATGCCGGCGCGCGAGCTGAAGGGCCTGGCCGATGAGCTCAAGAAGCAGTTGGGCTCGGGTGTCATCGCCCTGATCGGCGTCGATGACGGCAAGGCGTCGGTCGTCGTCGGCGTCACCGCCGATCTCGCCGGCCGGTACAATGCGGTCGAGCTGGTCAGAATCGGCGCGAAACAGTTGGGCGGCGCCGGCGGTGGCGGGCGGCCCGACCTCGCGCAGGCCGGCGGTCCCAATGGGCAGGCCGCGCAGGCCGCCATCGATGCCATCGAACGCGCCCTTGCCGCGACACCCTGAGCCGCGCGCGGTCCTCGCCTTTCGTCACGGGAGCGCCGTAACGGGCGCGCGGCGGGTCCCGGCGTCCGTGTTGCTGGCGGCAGCCGTGCTCTGTCTGATGCTTGGCGTGCGCTGCCTGGCGGCCGACGGTGCGTCACCGCCGCTGCCCGATCCCCTGCGCTTGGCGCCCGACTGGTCCGCGTATCTCGATGCCGAAGGCGACGTCCTCGGCCAGCGGGCGGCCGCCCTGCAGGGCCGGCTCGACGACCTCGCCCACGCCCTGCCCAAGGGCGGCTCGGAGCAGGACCTGGCACTGATCGGCGAAATCGGGCCGGCGCTGCGCCAGTTGCTGCGGATCAAGGCGCTGGAGCCTCCGGCAATGCCGGCGGAGACGCCGTTCGCCGAGCACTACAATCTGACCACGCTGCTCGATCTCGCCGGGCAGGCCCGGGATGCGCGGGTTGAGTGGGACCTGGAGCGGCAGGATTTCGATGCCCAGGGCGATGCGCTCAAGCGGGCGGCGGGCCACTACGACACCGACAAGGCCGGCTACCTGGCGCTCGACGGCGCCGATCCGGCGCGCTTCCCGCGTGGCCTTGCCCTGATCCGCGATGCGACGATGCTCAAGGTGGCGGACGAGCGGTTGCGCCTGCAGAAGGCGCGCGTCGCGGTGATGGCCCGTCAGGCCGAGCGGCTGGAAAAGGAAATGGCGGCCGCCGCCGACCGCCTGAGTGTCGATGCCGCCGACGAGAGCAACTTTCGCAAGGCCGCCGCGGCGGCCAGCGACGAGGGCGCACGGCTGGCCGACAAGACGCAGTCGCTGCGGATGCGGGAAATGGGGCTGGCCGAGACGCCGATCGAGCGGGCCGAAGCCCGCCGCCAGGCCCAAGTGCTGTTCGTCTACCAGCTTCGCGAGGTCGAAAATCGTCTTAAAGTGGGCCAGGCCGAGGTTTCGCTCTCCCTCGTTCGCTTCCTTGCCGATGCGACCCATGACCAGGAGAAGCTGGACGCGCTGCGCGCGCGCCTGCGCGAGCACCGGCAGGAGGTGGCGAGCGCCGATGCCCAGTTGCCGGTGTGGCGCCGCGCCGGTCTGCAGGAGCGCGCCGCCGCCAGCGCCGAGTTGTCGGTGAGCGAAGGCGCCGACACCCACTTGGCCGAGATCCATCGTGCCCGGCTGCAGAAAATCGGCGAGGCGGGGGAGGCGATCGCCCGGGTCGGCGAGCAGGTCGCCCGCTCACAGACGCTGATCGGCGTCGCCGAGAGCGAGATCGCCAACACCACCGGCAGCCTGGCCCTCTACCTGCGAACGGCCGGCGACGCGCTGGCCGACGCCGGCACGCGCCTGCAGGCATGGAGCCAGCAGAGCCTGTTCACGGTCAACGAGACGCCGGTGACGGCGGTCGGCATCGTGCGCGTCGCCGCCGCGCTTGGCGTTGCCTGGTCGATCTCGGTGTTGATCCGCCGCGCGTTGCTGCGCGTCGCCGAGCGCCGCCACAGCATGAGCATCGGCTCCATCGACACGATGGCGCGGTTGTTCCACTACGTCATCCTGGCGATCGGCCTCTTGGTCGGGCTGTCGTCCATCGGCATCGATTTCGCCAAGCTCGCCTTGTTCGCGAGCGCGCTCGGCGTCGGCCTCGGCTTCGGCTTGCAAGCCGTGTTCGCCAATTTCGTTGCCGGCCTGATCTTGCTCCTGGAGCGCAGTCTCAAGGTCGGCGACTTCGTCGATCTGCAGTCCGGCATCACCGGCGAGGTGCGCGAGATCAACATCCGCTCGACGCTGGTGACCACCAACGACAACATCGACATTCTCGTTCCCAACTCGGAGTTCGTGAACGGCCGCGTGACCAACTGGACGCTGCGCGAGGTCTATCGCCGGTTCCACATCCCCTTTGGCGTCGTCTATGGCGTGGACAAGGAGCAGGTGCGCGCCGCGGCCCTGGAGGCGGCCGCGAGCGTGGACTTCACGCTGAAGGGCCAGGAGAAGCGGGAGCCGCAGGTCTGGCTGGTCGGCTTCGGCGAAAGCAGCCTCAATTTCGAACTCGTCGTGTGGGTCGATCTGGCAGGCGTCAAGCGGCCGGCGGCGACGCACGCCGCCTATTGCTGGGCCCTGGAAACGGCACTGCGTCGCCACGACATCACCATGCCGTTCCCGCAGCGCGACATCCATATCAGGTCCGCCGAACCGCAGGGCTGGCCGGCGGCGCTGGTCGCCGGGGCGGCGGCCGGCGGCGTGGGCGAAGGACACGCGCGAGCGGCGCCGGCACCCACGCCTCCGATGCCGGCGGCGCCGGGCAAGACCGTTTAGTGCACTGACACAAAAAGATGATCCATCTGTTTGTGTCAGTGCACGTCTTCCAAGATGTTGTGCAGCGACAACCGCGTTCGGGCATGAACGCCCGAACGGGTCACTGCACTAGGCGCCACGCTTGGCGAGGGCGGCGGTCAGGGGCGCGAATTCGGCCAACGGGTCCTGCTCCTCGGTTTCGTCGCGGACCTGGTGGAGGCGGACGATCACCCGGTCCATGAAATCCTCGATCGCCTCGTCGGTCATGGCGGCGAGCATGTCGGACACCGCGGGATCGAGGCTGCTGCCGGTCTCGGGCGCCTGGGTCGGCCGGGCGGCAAACGAGTAGCGCAGTTGCTGCGCGGCCTCGATGGGGTCCGGCTCGTCGAGGAAGCCGCAGACGTAGGCGTTGATCAACAGGCGCCGGTGTGCACTCAAGTGCGCGAGCAGCGTCATCAGCAATGCGTTCATGGTGGCTTGTCCTTCGCGCCTGTCGCCCCGCGGGCGGCCGGGGCTCGAAAGCCATCCTCGCGCACTTGCGTTGCGAAGCCGTTAAGCCGCCGTCCGTTCCACCTTTTGCCATGCAAGTGTGGTGCCGCTAGCCATCGATGGCGCCGTCGTCCGCGGCCGCGTGTGCGCGTGATGCCATCGGCTGCCATGCCGTTGTCGTCGATCTCCTGCCGACAGCCGCCTTGCGGGCGGCGTGCCCGGCCTCTAGTTTCTCGAATGGACCCGCGCAGGACAGGAGCGAGAATGGCCAAACGGTTTGTCGGCACGGACAGCTACGTCGCGACCGAGGATCTGATGGTCGCCGTCAACGCCGCCGTCGCCCTGGAGCGGCCGCTCCTGGTCAAGGGCGAGCCGGGCACCGGCAAGACCATTTTGGCGCACGAGATCGCCAAGGCGCTCGGCCTGCCGCTGATCCAGTGGCACATCAAATCGACGACCAAGGCGCAGCAGGGCCTTTACGAGTACGACGCGGTGGCGCGGTTGCGCGACTCTCAGTTGGGCGATGCCCGCGTCCACGACATCGCCAACTACATCGTCAAGGGCAAGCTGTGGGAGGCCTTCGGCGCCGAGGTCCGGCCGGTCCTGCTCATCGACGAGATCGACAAGGCGGACATCGAGTTTCCCAACGATCTCCTGCTCGAACTCGATCGCATGGAATTCCACGTCTACGAAACCAGGCAGACGGTGGTCGCCCGCAACCGTCCGGTGGTGGTCATCACCTCCAACAACGAAAAGGAGCTGCCCGACGCCTTCCTGCGCCGCTGCTTCTTCCACTACATCCGCTTTCCCGATCGCGAGACCATGCTCAAGATCGTCGATGTCCATTTTCCGGGCATCCAGAAGCGTCTGGTCGCGGAAGCGCTCACCGTGTTCTTCGAGGTGCGCGAGGTGCCGGGACTGAAGAAGAAGCCGTCCACCTCGGAGCTGCTCGACTGGATCAAGCTCCTGATGGTCGAGGACATTCCGCCGGACGCGCTGAAGAGCACGGATGCGCGCAAGCTGATCCCGCCCTTGCACGGCGCGCTTTTGAAGAACGAGCAGGACGTGCATCTGTTCGAGCGTCTGGCGTTCCTGAGCCGGCGCGAGGGGCGGTAGCCCCGGGACGCGGCAGGGATAACGGCCGGCCCCAAAATGGAAGTGGCCGCGGGATGGAAGTGGCCCCGGGATGGAAGTGGAATGGAAGGAAGCGTATTCCCCGCACCGGCCGAGGCATTCGTGCCGACGAAGGAGACGGTTGGCGCGCACCTCGTGAGCGCGGTGGCGACGGCCAGCCCCGGTGACACGGTGGCGACGACGCTGGCATGTCTCGCCGAGGGCGGGCAGGCGCTCGCCGATCCGGTCTGGGTGCTCGATCTCGCCGGCAGGCTCGCGGGCGTGGTGCCGCTCGGCGAGCTCGTCGCGGCGGAGCGGGGTGCGTTGCTGCGCACCGTGATGCGGCCGCCGCCGCCTTCCGTGCACCCCGGGCTCGATCAGGAACGGATGGCGGCGCTGGCGCAAGCCGAGCGGCTGAGCGCGGTGCCGGTGGCGGACGAGCGCGGCCGGTTCCTGGGTGCGGTGCCGCCGCTCGCGATCATCGACGTGCTGAAGCGCGCGCGCGATGAGGATCTGCGCCGGATGTTCGGGATCACCGAAGTAGCCGGGCCCGTCACGGCCGCCCGCCAACTGCCGCCGTGGCGCCGCGTGCTCAACCGCCTGCCGTGGCTGCTCGTCGGGCTTGCCGGCAGCATGCTGGCGGCGGTCGTCGTCAGGCGGTTCGAGACAGAGTTGCAGGCGCACCTGGCGATCGTCTTCTTCATGCCGGCGATCCTTTGTCTGGCCGATGCCATCGGCGCCCAGACCGGGGTGGCGACGGTGCGCGCGCTCTCGTCCGATGACGCCTCGTCCGCGCACCTGCTGCGCGGCGAGTTCGCGACGGGGACGCTGTTGGGGGCGGTGCTCGGCGCGCTCGCCCTGCCGCTGTGCGTGCTCGTCGCCGGCGATGGGGTCCTCGGCGGCGCGGTCGCCGTCGCCATGGTCGCCGCCGGCGGCGCGGCCGGTGCGCTCGGCTTCGCCTTGCCCTGGCTGCTCAGCCGGCTCCACGGTGATCCGGCCTACGGCGGCGGGCCGGTGGCCACGATCATCCGCGACGTGCTCAGCCTCGTCATCTACTTCGTGACGGCGGGCATCCTGTTGGGCGAGTGAGATGTTCATCAACTTCTTCCTTGAGCTGAAGAAGGCGCGGCTGCCGGTCAGCCTGCGCGAGTACTTAACCCTGCTCGACGGGATGCAGGCCGGGCTCGCGCTCTATGCGGTCGATGATTTCTATTACCTGGCGCGTGCGTGCCTGGTGAAGGACGAGACCAATCTCGACAAGTTCGATCGGGTGTTCGGCCAGGTCTTCAAGGGGCTGACCCCACCAGACGACGGCGAAACCTACGAGATTCCGGAAGACTGGGTGAAGAAGCTCGCCGAGCGACTGCTCAGCGACGAGGAAAAGGCGCAGATCGAGGCGCTCGGCGGCTGGGACAAGCTGATGGAGACGCTCAAGGAGCGCCTGCAGGAGCAGAAAGGCCGGCACGCCGGTGGCGCGAAGTGGATCGGCACCGCCGGCACCTCGCCCTTCGGCGCCTGGGGCTACCATCCCGAGGGCGTGCGCATCGGCCAGGACGAGAACCGCAACTTTCGCGCGGTCAAGGTGTGGGACAAGCGGGAATTCAAGAACCTCGACGGCGACGTCGAACTCGGCACCCGCAACATCAAGGTGGCGCTGCGCCGGCTGCGCCGTTTCGCCCGCGACGGTGCCGCCACCGAGCTCGACCTTGCCGACACGATCCGTTCGACGGCGAAGAAAGGCTATCTCGATCTCGCCATGGTTCCGGAGCGGCACAACGCGGTCAAGGTGTTGTTGTTCCTCGATGTCGGCGGCTCGATGGACCCGCATGTCGAACTCATGGCCGAGATGTTCTCGGCGGCGCGCTCGGAGTTCAAGCACCTGGAGTCGTTCTATTTCCACAACTGCGTCTACGAGCGGGTCTGGCGCGACAACGCGCGCCGCTGGGAAGAGACGGTGGCGACGTGGGACCTGCTGCACACCTATCCGCACGACTACAAGGCGATCTTCGTCGGCGACGCGGCGATGAGCCCGTATGAGCTGGTCCAGCCGGGCGGTTCGGTCGAGCACTGGAACGAGGAAGACGGTGCGACCTGGCTGACGCGGCTGCTCACCGTCTATGGCAAGGCGGTCTGGCTCAATCCGTTGCCGCAGACGTGGTGGGAGTACACCGCGTCCACCAAGATGATCCGCCAGTTGTTCGGCGGCCGGATGTTCCCCCTGACGCTCGATGGCCTCGATCTGGCGATGCGCAGCTTGAGCCGCTGATCGCTGCGCCGTTCAGCGGACCAGGAGCACCGAGCAGGCGACGCGCTCCAGGGCGCGGCCGCCGGCGTCGCGCTCGGCAAGGGCAAGGTCCGCCGGCAGCACGATCAGCGAGGCACGCTGTCGGGTGGCGAGCGGGCACAGGCTTTCGAGGCCGAGCGGCGGTAGGTGCACGAACCGCGCGCGCAGCGGGCTTCCGGTGAGCAGCGCCGAGATTTCTTCGGCCCAGTCCTTCGCCTGTTCGACCCGCCCGCTCAGCAGCGCGACCTCGATCTGGCCGCCATCGCGATCGGCGATCTCGGCGCCGGCGGCGAACGCCGCCCTGGCCGCGTCCGAGCCGTCGAAGGCGACCAGCACCGGGCCGTCGTCCGGGGCGTCGGGGTGCAGGAGCAGCACCGAGCGGGCGTGTGCTTCCGCGAGCGCGCGCGCGATCGCCGCCGGTGGCGGCCGGCCGCTGACCCAGGACGGCCCGCCGCTGCCGGCCTGCCAGCTCACGATCACCAGGTCCTCGTCGCTCGCCGCGCCCAAGGCTTCGACCAGCAGCCGGCCCTGGCGCACCTCGAAGGCACAGCGGATCTGACGCCGCGCCGCCGCTTCCTCGATCGCCTGGCGCGAACGGGCCAGACGCCCGCGCAGCACGCGGCGCAGGTGCTCGGCCGCGAGCTGTTCCCCGCTGGCGGAAAGCGTGCTGAACGCAAAGACGTGCGGATGCTCGGCGAGGCGCAGGAGGTCGATGTCTTCGACGAACATCGCCTTGAGCTCGGCACGCAGCCGCGCGGCCAGCGCGGTCACCGTCTCGACCGCAGCCACATGTTCCGAACCCCAGTCGAACGCGACCAGGATGCGGCGGATGCGCCGCGGCGCCGGTGCCGCAGGGGCGGGCGTGCTCAAGCACCGTCCTCCTTGTTCTTGCCCGCCCGCTTGGCGGCCTCGATCTGGGCGGACAGACGCATCGCCTTGCGCAGGAAATGCGCCAGCCGCGCCGCGACCGCCCGATTGACGGTGCCCGGCGCGAACGTGCCGTCGCGCCCGGCGACGCCGGCCGGCACGCCGGTCAGGAGCTCGATGCCCTGATCGATGGTGGCGACCGGATAGACGGCGAACAGGCGGTCACGGCAGGCGTCCACCACGTCTTGGCGCAGCATCAGGTGCTTGACGTTGGCCTCCGGGATGAGGACGCCGTGGCTGCCGTCCAGACCGCGGGCCGCGCAGATATCGAAGAAGCCCTCGATCTTTTCGTTGACGCCGCCGATGGCCTGGACGCGGCCCGACTGATCGACCGAGCCGGTCACCGCGAGCGACTGGCGGATCGGGATCTCGGAGAGCGCCGAGAGCAGGGCGTAAAGCTCCGCCGAGGATGCGCTGTCGCCGTCGACGCCCGCGTACGACTGCTCGAAGACGAGGCTCGCCGACAACGACAGCGGCTGCTCGCGGGCGAAGCGGGTGCTCAAATACGACGACAAGATGAGCACACCCTTGGAGTGCAGGGGGCCGCCGAGGGCCACCTCGCGCTCGATGTCGATCAGCTCGCCCTTGCCGAGCCGCACCTTCGCGCTGATCCGGCTCGGCCGGCCGAACGCGAACTGGTTGAGCTGAATGACGGCAAGGCCGTTGATCTGGCCGATGCGTGCGCCGTCGGTCTCGATCACCAGCGTGCCGCGGCGAATCTCGTCCTGAATGCGCTCGCGCAGCAGATCCGAGCGGAAGATGCGGGCGTCGATGGCGCGCTGGACGTGCGCCCTGCCGATCGCGGGCGCCCCGGCGTCTCCGGCCCAGAAGTCGGCTTCGCGCAGCACGTCGTACACGGTGTCGGTGTGGGTCGAGAGCTTTTCGGCGTCGCCGGCGAGCCGGGCGCCGTGCTCGATGAGGCGTGCGACGCCCGAGCGGTCGAGGCGACGCGTGCCGGCGTTGCGGGCGATGGTGGCGACCAGCCGGGCATAGCTCGCCGTGCCGTCGTCGCGGTCGATGCGGGTGTCGAAATCGGCGGCGACCCGGAACAATTCGCTGAACTCCGGATCATAGAAGCTGAGGAGATAGTACAGCATCGGCTCGCCCAGGAGCACGACCTTGACGTCGAGCGGGATCGGCTCGGGCTCCAGCGTGATCGTCTGCGACCAGCCCATGCTTTCGATCACCGATTCCACCCGGAGGTGGCGGGAGCGCAGCGAGCGCTTCAGGGTTTCGTAGGCAAACGGGCTCGCGAGCACCTTACGGGCGTCGAGCAGCAGGCAGCCGCCGTTGGCCCGGTGCAGCGCGCCCGGCTTGATCAACAGAAAATCGGTAAGGAGCGTACCGAACTGGGCGATGTGCTCGACGCGGCCGACGAGGTTGGGCAGCGTCGGGTGATCCTCGTCGACCACCGGCGCGCCGGCGTGCGGCCCCTCGCCGTCGGCCATCGGGTGCTGCTCGACGAGCACGTTGATCTGGTAGCGGCGGAACGGGCTGGTCGCCGGCTGCGGACCGGCGCGCACCGGGATGCCCAGCACGGCCTGCGGTCCCTGCTCCTTGTTCAGGAAGTCATCGACGTTCTCGGTGACGTCGGCGCGCACCGCTTCGAGATGCTCGACCACCGCCGGCTGATCGTCCCAGCGCTTCCTCACCTCGTCGATGAGGTGGTCGACGGCATAGCGCGTGGTTTCGCGATTGAGATCGCGGAGCTGGTCGCGCTGCTCGCGTTCCCAGCGCGGAATCTCGTGCAGGAACGCTTCCAGCCGCTTCTGGATCTGCTCCGATGCCGCCTGACGGCGCTTCTTGTCTTCGGGCGGCAGTTGCTCGAACTCCTGCGGGCCTAGAACCTCGCCGTCCTTGATCGGCGCGAGCGCCAGGCCCACCGGCGTCTTGATCAGCGCGACGTCGTTGCCGCGCGCTTCCTCTTGCAGCGCATTGAACACCTCTTCCTGCCGCGTCTTGAACTGTTCGGCGATGGCGTTCTTGCGGTTGCGATAGTCGTCGCCTTCGAAGGCGGCCGGGATCGAGAGCTTCAGCTCGTCGACCAGGCGCTGCATGTCCTGCTGCAGCGGCCGGGCGCGGCCGGGCGGCAGCTTGAGCGCGCGCGGCCGATGCGGCTCGTCGAAGTTGTTGATGTAGCACCAGTCGGCAGGCGCCGGCCACAGCGCGGCCGCCTTTTCCACGGCGTGGCGGACGAAGGTCGCCTTGCCGGTACCGGTCGGGCCGAGTGCAAAGAGGTTGTAGCCGGCCGCCTGCATGCCGAGCGCGAACTTCAAGGCTTCGGCCGCCCGCTTCTGGCCGATGCCGTCCTCGACCGGCTCCAGCTCGTCGCTGGTGGCAAATGGCAACTCCGCGTCGAGGCAGGCGCGGTACAGCCGCTCGGGCGGCAGGGGCGCGGGAAGGGGGAGGGCGTTGGGCGGTCGGAATGGAGCGTCGTCGCTCATGGGGTTTGCTCGATCCGTTGCATGTCGTCATCGCCAAGGCCGAAGTGATGCCCCACCTCGTGCACCAGCACGTGGCGGACGACGAGGGCAAGGTCTTCCCCCGTTTCGCACCAGTAATCGAGGATGGGGCGGCGATAAAGCACGATCATGTCGACGTCGCCGCCGACGTCGGTGATGCTCTTGCGGTCGAGCGACACGCCCCGGTACAGCCCCAGGAGATCGAAGGGGCTGTCGAGGCCCATTTCCTGTTCCGTCTCCTCGGAACAGAACTCCTCGACGCGGATCAGGACGCCTTCGAGCCGGTTGCGAAACGGCGGAGGGACCGTGGCCAGCGCGAGACGCGCCAGCGCGTCGATGTCATCGATGGAGGGCGGACAGCGCCACCGCCTGTCGGTGTTGCGCGCGGGCCGCTTGATCATCGCCCGCACCGTTCCCACGTCTGCGCCCGAAGGCACGGATGGGAGGAAAAGGTCATGGCGGTCCTGCTCGCGGGCGACGCCCGCGCCACGGCACTCGCAGCGTTATCCGGCTGGGCGGATGTCGAGGGGCGCAACGCCATCATGAAGTCGTTTCGCTTCGCCGACTTCAACCAGGCATTCGCCTTCATGACCCGGGTCGCGCTCACGGCGGAAAGGATGAACCATCATCCCGAGTGGTTCAACGTCTATGACCGGGTCACCATCACCCTGGCCACCCACGATGCCGGCGGCGTCACCGAACGCGACATCGCGCTCGCGCGGTTCATCGACGCAGCGGCTGCGCAGGCGTGAAACGCTGGGGTAACCCACTGCGCTCGGGGATCATCCTCGGCCGCAGTCCTTGGCATTTCGTCCAACGGGTGCTGCGGAGGCATCCGAAAACGGGCCTCCACAGCACGGTCGTGGATAACATGCTTGGCCGGGTGGCCACTTACTCCATGAACTGACCGCCGTTGATCGAAAGCGTGTGCCCGGTGATCCAGGCCGCATCCTCGGTGACGAGGAAGGCGACGCCGGCGGCGATGTCATCGGGCATGCCGATGCGGCCGAGCGGGATCTGCTTGACGGCGCCATCGAGGACTTCCGGCGGCATCGCTGCCGTCATCTCGGTCTTGATGAAGCCCGGGCAGATGACATTGATGGTGATGCCGTTGCGCGCCGCCTCAAGGGCGATGGCGCGGCTGTAGCCGATGACGCCCGCCTTCGACGCGCAGTAGTTGGCTTGGCCGATCTGACCGCGCTGGCCGTTCATCGAGCTGATGTTGACGATGCGACCCCACTTGCGGGTGTTCATCCCCGGCAGAATGACGTTGCAGGTGTTGAACACCGAGCCGAGGTTGATGGCGATGACCGGGTCCCAGTTCTTCTCCCGCGTCATCTTGACCATGATCGCATCGCGGGTGATGCCGGCGTTGTTGACCAGGATCTCGATCGGGCCAACGTCGGCCTCGATCTTCTTGACGCCTTCGACCACCGCCGGATGGCTGGAGACGTCGATGTTGTAGCCGGCAATGCCGGTCTCTTCCTTGAACTTGGCGATCTGGTCGTCGACGACGTCGCAGACCACCACCTTGTGTCCATCCTTGTGCAGCCGTTTGGCGATTGCTGCGCCAATTCCTCGCGTACCGCCCGTCACCAGTGCCACGCGCGCCATTGTTCCCTCCTCTCGTTGATCGCGAAAAATGACCCCTCATACGACTTGCGGACCTTGGGCCCGCGCGTGGCTCACACCGAATCACCTCTTCTCGGTGATTCCTGCTTCGGTTGGCCGCCCCACCCATGCAATCACCGGCCGCGGAACCACGACCTGCAGCTTTTGCCGCGCCGGCGAAGCCTTGTCAAGGCGGGGGGCAGGCCGACGCGACAAGAGACCGCCGTTGTCGCTCAACTATAAGGTGTCGTTTGGCCAACGGGGCGATCCGCCTGCCTGCCGGCGTGGTGCCGGCGGTGACGCACAGAATCACCGGGGCGGCGCGTGCGCGGCGCAGCCTGGAAAGGGTGTTGCCGTGGGGGAAGCTTTGCGGGGGCTGTCCGCCGGTGGCAAGACGGCATTAACCCAAACGGTCTAGCCTGTTGCGCCAGGTCGGGCAGATGTTTCTCAACCTCCGGCAATTGTGCCGGCGGCGGGATGATGGCACACTGCGCCCACCAACGTTATGGGCCGCGTGCAGTAGATCAACCCGCTTTGAGGAGTAACATGATCCTTCGTCGTGGTGTAGCGGTGCTGGCACTCCTGGTGCTCGGCACTTCGCCATCTCTCAGTGCTCCCAAGACAAAAACTCTCAGTGCTCCCAAAACAAAAGCCTGCGTCACGAGCGAGGAAAAGCAGGCCCTGGATTCGCGGGTTCTTCAGACGGAACTGATGGTCGGCGGTTTGAGCTGCGGCCAGCAAGAGCAGTACAATCGTTTCGTGCTGAGTTTCCAGCCGGAGTTGCAGGAGCGGGGAGAGGCATTGAAGAAGCTGTTTTCCCGTATCCATGGTCGCAACGCCGAGGATGCGCTGAACGCCTTCGTCACCCGGCTGGCCAACGACAGCTCCGAGCGCAGCCGCAACCTGAGCGCGGAATACTGCGTCTTCACCTGGGGGCTGTTCTGGGAGGCGTTTGGCACGCCGACCACCGACTACGGCAAGCTGACCGAAAAGCCCTGGATCGCGCCGCGTCACGGCTTTCCGACTTGCGAGGGCAGCTGAGCCCATCGGGGCGGCGCGACGCCAACGGACGATGCCGCTCAGGGAGCAGGCGCGCCCGCCTGCTCCTGCAACGGCGCTGCCGGTGATGGCCTCGATGCCGGCGGCTGGCGGGCCAACCAGGCGTCGAGGTCGGCAAGCGCGCGCCGGCTCAAGAGTTCCTTGCGCACCCGCCCGCGCGGCCGATTGGCGCCGGCGGTTTCCGGCGTATCCTCGGGCAAGGCGGCCAGGAGACCGAAGGTGATGTTCATCGGCTGGTAGCCACCGGTGAGCGGTCCTTCGGTGATGTGGCGCAGCAGCGCGCCGATGGCCGTGCTCGGCGGCGGCGGCGCGATCTCTGCGCCCTTGCATTCGGCGGCGGCGAAACGGCCGGCGAGCAGGCCGACGGCGGCGCTCTCGACGTATCCTTCGCAGCCGGTGATCTGACCGGCAAAGCGCAGCGACGGCCGCGTTTTGAGCCGCAACTGCGCGTCGAGCAGACGCGGGCTGTCGATGAAGGTGTTGCGGTGCAGCCCGCCCAGCCGGGCAAACCGTGCGTTCTCCAGGCCGGGGATCGTGCGGAACAGGCGGACCTGTTCGCCATGCTGCAGCTTGGTCTGGAAGCCCACCATGTTGAACAAGGTGGCTTCCCGGTTGTCCTGACGCAGTTGCACGACCGCGTGCGGGCGCTTGCCGTCCTCGTGCGGATTGCGCAGGCCCACCGGCTTCATCGGCCCGAACGCAAGTGTATCGCGGCCGCGCGCGGCCATCACCTCGATCGGCAGGCAACCCTCGAAGTAGGGCGTGTCCCGCTCCCAGTCGCGCAGCGGCACCGTCGGCGCCGCGGCGAGCGCCGCGACGAATGCCTCGTACTGTTCCCGGCGCAACGGGCAGTTGATGTAATCGAAGCCTTCGCCCTTGTCGTAGCGGGACTGGAACCAGGCTTTCGCGAAGTCGATGCTGTCGCGGTAGACGATGGGCGCAATGGCGTCGAAGAAGGCGAGCGTCTCGGCGCCGGTCAGCCGTTGCAGCGATTGCGCCAGGGCGTCCGAGGTCAGCGGTCCGGTCGCGACGATCATTGGCACCTCGGGCACAGGCACCTCGGGCATGGGCACCTCGGGCATAGGCACCTCGGGCGCCGCCGGCAGCGCGACCACCTCTTCGTGCCGCACCGTGATCAGCGGATGCGCGCAGATGCTTTCCGTCACGGCTTGGCTGAACGCGTAGCGATCGACGGCGAGGGCGCCGCCCGCCGGCACCTGCGTGCGATCGGCAACCGCGAGGACGAGGGAGCCGAGGCGCCGCATTTCGGCGTGCAGCAAGCCGATGGCCGAGCCGCAGACGTCATCGGAGCGGAAGGAATTGGAGCAGACCAGTTCGGCGAGGCCGCCGCTGCGGTGCGCCGGCGTCATCTTCTGCGGGCGCATCTCGGAGAGGATGACGGACACGCCCGCGTGCGCAAGCTGCCACGCCGCCTCGCAGCCGGCGAGGCCGCCGCCGATGATGTGGACAAAGCAGGACGAAGGAGCGGGTTTCACCACCCCTTCATTAGGCGATCGCTGGGCCGCGCGGCAAGGGGGCGCCGCCGGGGCTTGGCGTCACCTCCACGCGCCCCTCAAGGGACGCGGGCGAGGTCGGTGCCGTTGTCGGTCGTCGCGACCAGCCGGCGCACCGAGGCATAGGCATCGATGGCAAGCCGGCGTACGGTGGCGTGCGCGCCGTTCACCCAGGCGACGACGCTGTCGAACCAGGTGCGCACGGCGGAGTTGGCCGACAGCCAGCCGATGCCGCTGAGGCGGACCTTGGCGAACAGCGGAAACGGCGTTTCGCTCATCAACTCGATGCGGGCGACCTGGCTGCGGCCGCGCGGCTGGAAGGCCTTGCGGAATTCCTCCGGCAGGGCATCGGCCACCGGCAGCACTTCGGCCACCCGACCGATGGTGTTGGTGAAGCCGTCGGAGACGCGCACTTCGTCGCCGGGGGCGACCGAGTACAGCGTGCCGGTTTCGAGGTAGGCGAGCACGTGCGGATGCGGCCGGTAGAGCACCATCAACGAGCCACCGACCTGTACGACGTCGCCGGGCCGGGCGGTGCGCAGGCCGATGATGCCGTCTTCGGGCGCCGAGACCACGCCACCGTTGTAGACACGCTTGAGGTCGCCCAGCGCACTCTCGGCGTTGGCGAGCGCGGAACCGACGGTGATCAGCCCCTCTTCGGTACTGCGCAGCTCCTCCGTCATCACCGCCATCCGCTCCTTGGCGTTGAACTGCTCTTCGAGAACCTGCGACCAGGTGATGATGGCGACATTGCCGGTCGCGCGGTAGCCGCGGATGCGGCGCACGGTGTCCACCGCCTCATCGGCGCGATCGTCGGCGACGGCGAGCACCGCCTTGGCGACGCGCTCCCGGCGTTCCAACTCGACACGCGATGTCTCCAGCTCGGCGAGGCGTGCCGTCAGCGTGGCAAGATTCTGCACGATCTCGACCGAGTGGACACGGGCGAGTTGCACACCCTTTGTCACCCGCGCGCCGGGCGTGATGGCGACGTCGAGGACCTGGGCGGGGAAGGGGACGGAGATCGACAGGTGCTCGGCGACGACGAGACCGTCCGCCTGCAGCCGCAACAGCGGACCCAGGAACAGATCGAACACCCAGACGAAGAACATCGACAACAGGCCGATGTAGACCCAGCGCCCGAAGGCGCTGACCTTGCGCCGGGATTCGGTGCGGTCGGTGTGGACGAGCGGTCGATCACGCAGTCGCTTGATCACGGCAGGGGCACCTCTTGTCTGACCTTGATCGGGACGTAGTCGTCCTTGAGCGAGCGCTCGAACACCCATTCCTGGATGTAGGCGACGAGCCGGATCGAGCGGACGATGAAGCCGTTGAAAATGCCGTAGGCGAGAACCGCGCCGACCGACGGGCGCACCGCCGGCTGGTTGGCGAGGAACGACGCGCAGGCGACGGCGATGGCGTCGAGGACGACATAGGACAGGGCGACGAGGCTTAAGATGGTGAGCGCCGACATCTCGTAGGTGTAGAACAAGTAGATCAGATAAAACGGGAACAAGATGGTCACGGCCAGGTTGACCACGATGAATTCGAGCTGCTGCAGGACCTCTGCGGCGACGAACCCCTGCTGGCGCGGATCGATGGTGTTGCGATGCCGGCGCAGCCGCAGGCGCAGCGAGTCGCGCTCCCAGCGCAACCGCTGGCGGACGTAACGGCGGAAGGTTTCGGGCACGTCGGTGAGGCACCAGGCGTCGTCGGCGAAGCGCACGCGCCAGCCGGCCTGACGCAGACGCAAGGTGAGATCGAGATCCTCGCCGGGGCCGACGTCGAGGCCGCCCAAGCGCTGCAGCGCCTCGCGGCGGAAGGCGCTGAAGGCGCCGGACGCGCAGGTCACCATGCCGAGCGTGTCAAGCACGCGCTTGCCGAGCGAAATGGCGATGAGATACTCGATGCCTTGCAAGGCGCACAGCAGGCTGGCCCGACTGTTGCGCACGCCGATGTTGCCGGCGACGGCGCCGACGGACTTGTCGGCCAAAGGGGCGACGATGCAGGCGATCGCATCGCGATCGAAGGTGCAGTCGGCATCGACGACGATGACGACGGTGCCGCGCGCGTGCCGCAGGCCGAGATTGCACGCGCTCGACTTGCCGGAGCGCATGCGGCCGTGCAGGGCGAGATCGATCAGGCCTTCGCTGCGCAGCTTTTGCATCTCAGCCGCCATGCCGTCGGTCGAACCGTCGTCGACCACGATGATTTCCAGTGGCCCGTAGTCCTGCTCGCGCAGGGAGCGCACGCAGCGGCGGAGGCTGGACCGTTCGTTGTGGCCGGCGACGATGACGCTGGTCGAGGGCCGGAACGCGATGGTGCCGCGAGGTTGCTTGCGGGCGCACTCCGCGGCGAGCGTGGCGAAGAACGACAAGGTGTAGCGCGGGAAGTCGAGCAGGATCAGATACCAGAACAGGGCGAGCGCCGCGTTCCAGTCGAGCTGGAACAGCAAGATGGTCGGATCGAAGACGCTCACGGCACCACCCGGCCGGCGACCTCGCTCAGTTCGGCGGCACTGATCTCGACGCCGAGATCGACCGGCAGCGCGTCGCGGATGCGCTCGATCAGCCGGCCGCGCGGGATGCCGGCGCGATCGCTGCCGGTTTCCGGCAGGTAGGCCAGCAGGCCATCGTCGGTCTCGACGACGAAGTCGCTGGTCCGGAGCTCGCCGCGAACGATTTCGGCCGCCTGCTTGCGGGCGTTGGCGACGGCGCGGTCGCCATCCTTCAGCCGGGCGTCGTCGATGGCGGTGAAGCGGATCTTGAGCACATGGGCGGGACGGCCGTAGCGGGACTGGATCTTCAGCCCGTGATCGAGCAGCGCGCGGAACGCCCGCTTGCGATCGTCGGCGCGCGGCCGCGTCACGCTGTCCTCGCCGGAGAACAGCCAGCGCTCGCCGAGCGAGGTCAACTCGTAGCCATGCCAGTCGTGGGTGATGACGCGGTCGGCCTTGCTGTGCATCCCGCAGTCGATGCAGACGAACGCGATCACCGGCTCGGCATCGACGTGGCCGCAGGAACGGCAGAGCACGGCGACGCTCGGTTTGTCGTAGTCGACGCCGATGTGGCGCAGGGTGCGGCGGCATTTCGGGCAGACCAGATCGTCGTCGTGGCGAAACGCCCGCTCGAGGTCCTGATGCGCGCAGCGGAAGTGATGGATCGTCGACTCTTCGACCAGGTTGGCCGACGCGCACACGCTGCAATCCTCGCGCACGTTGAGCCGTGACGACCCGCAGCTCGGACAAATGTGGAATCGGTCGAAGAACGTGCGGCGGAAGGCGCCCTCCTCGGCAAGGCTGTCCAGGGTCCGCCAGGGCTCGCCCACCGTTCCCGCCGCCGGGAACACCACGAGTTCGCGCGCTGCCGGCTCGTAGGCCGGCGTGATCTGCCCGTCACGGCAGTAGGCGCGGGCGAGCAGCACCGTTTCGGAATCGACCGCGGCCAGGGCGCGCTCGGGAAGCTGGCGCATCTTCTGGACGATGGGCGCCAGCGCCGCGACCGCCTGCGCCAAGCCGTCGGCGCCGAGGCCTTCCTCGCGGTAATCGGCCTGCGGCAGCGGCGCGCGTCCGAGGCTGGCGACCGGGGCGAGCCACGCCCGGCGTTCGCGGACTAGGCCGGCAAGGGATTCGGCGTCGTGGTCGCCGGCAACGATGATGCCGTCGAAGGCTTCTTCGGGGCGGAAGACGAGCTGGCAGGGCAGGTCGGCGGCGACGGTGCCTTCTACGGCACCTTGCACCAGGTATCGCGGCAACAGGGTGGCATCGTCGGGGTGGGCGTCGCTTTTCGGGCGGGTTGTCAGACGGGAGAGGGTTCTCTTCACCGCACGGGGTCTCCTTGGTTTGCCGCAATGCGGCGTGCGACGATCACCCGCCAGCGATCAGGCAGTGGCGGCAAACTACGCCCGCGACCAGACACAACCTCTGGTTAACTTCCTCGATATCGTAGGGAAAAACTCGGAGGATGTGCCGCCTCCTTTTCACTCTGCGCAGCGACGCTCCTACCCAAAAAGGGTACTTGCGTCAAGGTGCAACCGGAGGGTCGTGCAGGCGGTGCAGATGGCGAGGAGCGCAATACCATCCTTACGGGAACTGGGGTGGCAGGTCCTCGCTGCGGCGGGGCAATTCGCGGCGCAGAAGCTTGCCATTGCGCGTGCGCGGCAGCCGTTGAACGAAGATGATGCGGCGCGGCAGCTTGTAGCCGGCCAGGTGCTCCTTCGCCCAGTCGAGCAGCGTCTGCTCGCAGGCTGTTCCCAGCGGCACCACGAAGGCCGCCAGGATTCGCAACTCGGCCGAGACGGCGAGCTCGCCGACCGCGACCTCGTGCACCATCGGATGGCGGGCGAGCACCCCTTCGATTTCCAGCGGCGACAGCCGGTAGCCGCTGGGATTGAGAATGTCGTCGCAGCGACCGTGGAACCAGACATAGCCGTCGTCGTCGAGATGCCCGAGATCGCCGCCGCAGAACCACTCGCCGCGATAGACCAGCGCCTCTTCCTCGGGTCGCCGCCAGTAGCCGAGCATCAGGCCCGGATCGGAGCGATGCACGGCAAGCAGTCCGGTTTCGCCCGGGCTCGCCAGGCGCGGCGTCGCCGGCGTTGGCGCGCCCGCGGCCTCGTCGTCGAGGGTGAGGATCGCGACCCTCCGGCCCGGCTGCGGCCGGCCGGGGCTGCCCGGTTTGATCGCCATGCCGGGACCGGTCGAGATGTAGGTCGAGATCTCGCTCATGCCGAGCGCCTCGTACAGCTCGGTGCCGGTGGCCGCCCGCCAGGCCGCCAGTACCGGGGGCGCCAGCGCCTCGCCGGCGGTGAGCCCGTGGCGCAGGGTACGCAGCCGCGCCGGAGTCACGTCGGCGTACTTGAGGATGCGCCGGTAGAGGCTGGGCACGGTGGCGAAGATGGTGACGGCGAGGCGCTCGATCAGGGCCGGCCAGACCGCCGGGTCGGCCGGGCCGTTGTATAGCACCGCAGTCGCACCATTGGCCCAGGGATCGATCAGGCCGACGCCCAGCGTGTAGGTCCAGTTGAAGGCGCCGGCATGCAAGACGATGTCGTCGGGGCCAATGCCGTACCAGCCCTGGTACATCGGCCGCCGGCCCCAGGCGGTGCGGTGGCCGTGCAGCACGCCCTTGGGCCGGCCGACGGTGCCCGAGGTGTAGATCAGAAAGGCGGGGGCCGCCGCCGCGGTGTCGGCGTAGTCGGCCGCCGGTGCCGTGTGCGCGAGGCTCTGCACCTCGTCTTCGCCGAGCACGCGGACGCCCTCGGGCGCGGCATGGGTAAGCGCCAGATCGGCGGACAACGCAAGGGCGGCGGCGCCGGAATCGGCGAGCAGGAACTCGGCCTCTTCCGACGTCAACGCCGCCGAAGAGGGCAAGGGCACGAGGCCGGCGGCGAGTGCTGCGAAGAAAGTGAGGATGTAGGGCAGATCATTGTCCATCCGGATCATCAGCCGTGATCCGGGGGAAAGGCCGAGGGCGCGCAGGCCGCCCGCCAGCCGGCGCACGGCAAGATCGATCTCGGCGTAGCTGAACCGCCTCGCTTGCTCCGCTCCGCTCGCCACGATCAGCGCCGTCTTGGCCGGTGTTGCCGCCGCCGGCGCGGCGAGGCAATAGCGGGCGATGTTGAAGCGCGCGGGCGGTGGCGGCAGTGGGGCGGGTGGTGCGTCAGACGTGGTCACGCGGATCGGCTTTCATCGCAGCAGGGTACGGCTTCGGCACGATGCCAATGCCGACGCCGCGGCGATAGCGCTTGACGCGGTCGCGCGCAAGGCCTGCGCATCGGGTGTGCGCCGCGCTCCGTTGGGGGCGCCACGCTCTGGTTGGGGGGCGCCGGTGACGGCGGTCACTGTCGCCTGACGCGCATGCGCCTAGTCTCGCATCACCGAAGCGGAGAAATCCGGTCTTCGGCAATGACGACAGCGATCGCAACCTGGCCGGGCCGCATTGCGCCCGGCCAATTTTCGCGCCGACCCAAGTCTTGGCGCCTCGTGGTCGCAGCATCCCATTGCAGCCGTTCGACCTTGCGTTTCGCCCAGCCGTTTTGAGTCCCAAGCATCCCGCCGATCGATGCCGGCAAGATCGCAATCGAACGAAGCCGGCCGTTGGGTGTGTGTGCCTGCGCTTCCCGGTTGCGGGATGGCGCCCGCCGCGCTAGCGTTCGTGTTGCGCCTGCGAACAAGGCGTGCGGCCGGAGGAGGCGACAATGAAGGAAATCTACCACGCGCTCGTGCTCAACATGCACCAGCCGCCCAGCAATCTCGACGAGCTGCTCGATGCCAACCCGTGGGAGGCGAAGGAAATCCTGTTCGCCTACGACCGCATGCCGCGCACGCTGTGGGCGTACGAGGACGTCGCGCGTGTGCATCTGTCCTTGTCCGGCACGCTTCTGGAGACGCTGTCCTCGCCCGACTTCCAGCGCCGCGTCTATGGCATCGTCGACTGCGGCACGCTGCTGTGGTTCCTGCAAAACCAGCGCATCTTCGAGATCATGGGCACCGGCTATTACCATCCGGTGCTGGCGCTGATCCCGGAAGTCGACTGGGACGAGCACATCACGCGCTGGCAGGCGCTCGGCCGGCACGTGTTCTGGCGCACGCATTTCCCCGGCTTCTGGCCGCCGGAGATGGCCTTCGACGAGCGGCTGATCCCGCATCTGAAACGGGCCGGCTACCGCTACGTCATGGTGGATTCCGAATATGTCCGGCCCATCGACAGCATGTCGTGGCAGGAGGCGCGCTATCGCCCGCACATTTGCGAGTACGACGGTCACGAGATCATCGTCATCGTCCGCGATCGCGACCTGTCGGCGGCGCAGCTTTCCGGCATGGATTACGGCTGGTTTTACCATGAGCTGCACGAGCGCACGAAGTGGTGCGACTTTCCGCCTCTGGTGACCACGGCGACCGACGGCGACAACGGCGGCTGGTTCCGCAACGTCAATCCCAAGGCCAACTTCTGGCAGTACTTCTACACCCATGCGCTCGACGAGATCCGCGCCGGGCGCTCGATGCTGCGGCCGATCTTCATCACCGAGTACCTCGACCGCTTCGGCGCCCACGGCCGGGTGCGGATCGAGCGCGGCGCCTGGGATACCGGCGACCATCACGGCTTCGATTTCACCCAGTGGCAGGGCAGCCAGGCCCAGCGCGACACCATGGCCCGCATCCACGACGTCAGCGCCGAGTACCACCGCCTCGCCGAGGCCGCCGCCCACTGCCAAGGCGGCGTCGAGCCGGACCTGCAGCGCGTGCTGGGAGAGGCACACTGGCACCTCTTGCGCGCCGAAACGAGCTGCAATCTGTTCTGGGGCGAGGCCTGGGTCTACCGGACGCACAAGGATCTGGACGACGTCGCCTGGCATCTGGGCGAGGCGCGCGCCTCGCTCGGCGATGCCGCGGTCCAGGTGCCGGCAGGGGCCACGGTGCCGGCAGGGGCCACGGTGCCGGCAGGGGCCACGGTGCCGGCAGGGGCCACGGTGCCAGAGCCAGAGGCAACGACCTCAGAAAACTAATGCCCGGCGGGCGTCGCCGGGGCAAGCTCTCTCGCTCATCGCCGCCCGTCCTAAGCACTTGTCGGCGAAGCGGCTCGCGATGGAACGGAGGGGGGTGCCCCCCTCCCTTTTCCCCCGTCCGCCGTGTTCACGCCATGAAGGGGCTCTTGAAGCTCTGCAGGACCTTGATGTAGTTGGCGCGCTCGAAGGCGGACGGGTCGGCGACCTTTTTCTGGCTCATCGAGCCCTTCATCTGGGCAATCGAGGTGTAGTCGTGGCGCTGCATCCACTCACTCACCTCGTTGACCAGCGTCTTCAAGTGACCGGGGCCGTGGCGCAGCAGCGCCGATGTGGTCATCACCGCGTCGGCGCCGGCCATGGTGTACTTGATCACCTCGCGGCCGGTCTCGACACCGCGGGTGGCGGCGAGCGAGCAGCCGACGCGGCCGTGCAGGACGGCGATCCACAACAAGGGCAGGCGGATCTCGCTCGCCGAGCTCAGATCGAGGTTGGGCACCACCTCAAGCTCCTCTAAGTCGAAATCCGGCTGGTAGAAGCGGTTGAAGAGCACCAGACCGTCGGCGCCGGAGTCCGCGAGGCGCGCCGCCATCTCGCCGATCGCGCTGAAGAACGGGCTGAGCTTGATGGCGATCGGGGCGGTGATCGCACCGCGTACCGCCTTGAGGATGTCGACGTAGCGGTCCTCGACCTGGCGGCCGCTGACGCGCGGGTCGGCGGGAATGTAGTAGATGTTGAGTTCAAGGGCCTTGGCGCCGGCCTCGATGATCTGCTTGGCGTAATCGGTCCAGCCGGCACTCGTGATGCCGTTGAGGCTGCCGATGATCGGAATCGAGCACTGCTCCGTCGCCCGGCGGATCAGATCGAGGTAGGAATCCGGGCCGATCCGGTAGTCGCCGACGGCGGGAAAATAGGAGAGCGATTCCGCGAAGCTCTCCGTTCCCGCCTCCGACAGCGCATCGAAGGACTCGTTCTCGTAGCGGATCTGTTCCTCGAACAACGAAAACAGCACGATCGCAGACGCACCTCCGTCTTCGAGCCGCTTGATGCCGTCGAGCGACTTGGAGATCGGCGACGACGAGGCGACGATCGGGTGTTTCAGCTCCAGGCCGAGATAGGTTGTGCGCAGGTCCATAATTGTCGTCCCTCCCTAAAGCTGGGCGCTCAGTGCATCGCCGCCATTTCTTCGTAGAGCTTCCACTTCCGGTCGACCGCCGCCTGCGCCATCTGCATCAACTGATCGGCCGACTTCGGGTTGGTGCGATAGAGCATCCGGTAGCGCAGCTCGTTCTCCGCGTAGTCCTTCAGCTTCATCGTCGGCCGCGGCGAGTCCAGCACGAACGGATGCTCGCCCGACTGGCGGATCTCCGGGTTGAAACGGATCAGCGGCCAGTAGCCAGAATGCACGGCACGCGACTGCTGATCGAGCCCCTTCTGCATGTTGATGCCGTGCGCGATGCAATGGCTGTAGGCGAGGATCAAGGACGGTCCGGCGTAGGCTTCCGCCTCGCGAAACGCGAGCAACGCCTGCTGCGGATTGGCGCCAAGCGCGATACGGGCGACGTAGACGTTGCCGTAGGAGATCGCCTGCAGGGCGATATCCTTCTTGCCGACGGCCTTGCCGGCGTTGGCGAACTTGGCGACGGCACCGACCGGCGTCGATTTGGACGCCTGGCCGCCGGTGTTGGAATAGACCTCGGTATCAAGCACCAGGAGGTTGACATTGCGGCCGCTGGCCAGCACGTGGTCGACGCCGGACGAGCCGATGTCGTAGGCCCAGCCGTCGCCGCCGATGATCCAGATCGAGCGGCGCACCAAATGATCGGCGACCGAGAGCAGATGCTTCGCGCCCTCGCTTTTGATGGCGACCAGCTTTTTCTTGAGCTCCATGACCCGGGTGCGCTGCATTCGGATCTGAGACTCGGTGCGCTGCGGGGCGTTGATCAACTCGTCGACCAGGGCCTCGCCGATGCTGCCCGCCATCGACTTCAGGACCTGATGCGCGAGCGACATGTGCCGGTCGGCGGCCAGCCGCATCCCGAGGCCGAACTCGGCGTTGTCCTCGAACAAGGAGTTGGCCCAGGCCGGGCCGCGCCCTTCGGCGTTGATCGCCCACGGCGTCGTCGGCAGGTTGCCGCCGTAGATCGACGAGCAACCGGTGGCGTTGGCGACGATCAGCCGGTCACCGAACAACTGCGAGACCAGCTTGACGTAGGGCGTCTCGCCGCAGCCGGCGCAGGCGCCCGAGAACTCGAACAACGGTTCGAGGAACTGCACGCCGCGAATGGTCGAGAAATCGACACGGGAGCGGTCGTTGATCGGCAGCGTCTCGAAGAAGTCGATCTCGTTGCGCGAAGCGTCCAGGATCGGCTGCTTCCAGGCCATGTTGATCGCCTTCTTGCCGGCCTCCTCCTTGCTCTTGGCCGGGCAGACCTCGACGCACAGCGCACAGCCGGTGCAGTCCTCGATGTAGGGCTGCAAGGTATAGCGGGTCTCCGGGAAGCCGCGGGCATCGATCGGGGCGTTGCGGAAAGTTTCCGGTGCGTCTTTGAGCATGTCCTGATGGTAGAGCTTGGAGCGGATCACCCCGTGCGGGCAGACGAAGCTGCAGTTGCCGCACTGGATGCAGATCTCCGGCTCCCAGACCGGGACGAACTGCGAGATATTGCGCTTCTCCCACTTCGTCGTGCCGCTCGGGTAGGTGCCGTCGATGGGCACCGCGCTGACCGGAAGCTGGTCACCCTTGCCCGCCATCATCATCGCGGTGACGTTCTGCACGAATTCGGGCGCCTGTTCGGGGACCACCCGCTTCATCTCGATGGTGCTGGTCACCTTGTCCGGTACCCGGACCTCGTGCAGGTGGGAAAGCGTGTGGTCGACGGCCTCGAAGTTCTTGCGGACGATCTCTTCGCCCTTCTTGCCGTAGGTCTTGCGGATCGAATACTTGATCCGTTCGATCGCGTCCTCGCGCGGCAGGACGCCGGAGATCGCGAAGAAACAGGTCTGCATGATGGTGTTGGTGCGATTGCCCATGCCGTTGGCCCGGGCGACGGCGAAGGCATCAATCACGTAGAACTTGATCTTCTTGCTGACGATCTGCTCCTGGATCAGGCGCGGCAGCTTGTCCCAGACCTCGTCGGGGCCGTAGGGCGCGTTCAACAGGAAGGTCGCGCCCGGCAGCGCCAGCTCAAGAACGTCGGTTTTTTCGACAAAGTTGAACTGGTGGCAGCCGATGAAGTTGGCCGACTGGATCAGGTACGCCGAGCGGATCGGATCGGGTCCGAAGCGGACGTGGGAGACGGTCTGCGAGCCGGACTTCTTGGAATCGTAGACGAAGTATCCCTGCGCGTGCAGATCGCCTTCTTCGCCGATGATCTTGATCGTGTTCTTGTTCGCCCCCACCGTGCCGTCGGCGCCGAGGCCGTAGAACAGCGCGCGGTGCACGCTCGGCGGCTCGGTCGAGAACATCGGATCGTAGTCGAGGCTGGTGTGTGCGACATCGTCGACGATGCCGATGGTGAAGTGGTTCTTCGGCTGGTCCTTCTTCAGCTCGTCGAAGATCCCCTTGACCATCGCCGGGTTAAATTCCTTCGACGACAGGCCGTAGCGACCGCCGATGATCTTGGGCATCTGCGCGGTCGGCAGGGTGCCGCCGGCCATCGCTTCGGCGAAGGTGGTGACGACGTCGAGGTAGACCGGCTCGCCCGGCGCGCCCGGCTCCTTGGTGCGGTCCAGCACGGCGATCGCCCTGGTCGTCTTCGGCACGGCGGCGAGGAAGTGCGCGGCCGAAAACGGACGGAACAGGTGGATCTGGATCAGCCCGATCTTCTCGCCCTGGGCGGTCAGGAAATCGACGGTCTCGCGCGTGGTGTCGGCGGCCGAGCCCATCACGACGAGCACGCGCTCGGCGTCGGGACTGCCGAAGTAGTCGAACAACTTATAGGTGCGGCCGGTGAGCCCGGCGAACTTGGCCATCGCCGCCTCGACGATGGCGGGGGTGCGCTCGTAGAACAGGTTTACGGTCTCGCGGCTCTGAAAGTAGGTGTCCGGGTTCTGCGCCGTGCCGCGGATGAAGGGATTGTCGGGATTGAGCGCGCGGCGGCGGTGCGCGATGACCAGATCATCATCGATCATCGCGCGCATCTGCTGGTCGGTGAGCAGCGTGATCTTGTTGACCTCGTGCGAGGTACGGAAGCCGTCGAAGAAGTGAATGAAGGGGATGCGCGATTCCAGGGTCGCCGTCTGGGCGATCAGCGCGAGGTCGTGGGATTCCTGCACCGAGCTCGACGCCAACTGGGCGAAGCCGGTCGGGCGGATCGCCATCACGTCCTGCTGGTCGCCGAAGATGGAGAGCCCCTGGGTGGCGAGCGCGCGGGCGGCGACGTGAATGACGCAAGGCGTCAACTCGCCCGCGATCTTGAACATGTTGGGGATCATCAGCATGAGCCCCTGGGACGCGGTGAAGGTGGTGGTCAGCGCGCCCGCCTGCAGCGAGCCGTGCACGGTGCCGGCGGCGCCCGCCTCGCTCTGCATCTCGACGACGTCGGGGATGCCGCCCCAGATGTTGGTCTTGCCCTCGCTCGCCCACTGGTCGGCAAGCTCGGCCATCGTCGACGACGGCGTGATCGGGTAGATCGCGCAGACTTCGTTGACCCGGAAGGCGACGTAGGCCGCCGCCTCGTTGCCGTCGATCGTTGCGATGTTTTGATCGGCCATTGAGACTTCCTCCACTCGTGTCGGGGGCCGCCGGCAGGGGGCGGCCACCCCACGCGCCTTTTCCTAAAGCGGTTCTGTCCTCGCGCACCCGGCTTGGTGCCGGGGTGCCCTGTCCGTGAGCGTCCTCACGCCGTTGGCGCGGGCTCGGGGATCATCGAGATCGCATGGCACGGGCACTGCTCGAAGCAGACCGCACAGCCGGTGCACAGGTCGTAATTGTAGCGGTAGCGGTTGCCGGGGCCGAGCTTGATGATGGCATCCTCGGGACAGGCACCATAGCAGCCGTCGCATTCGAAGCAGTTGCCGCACGACAGGCAGCGCTTGGCTTCGAACATCGCCTCCTTCTGGGTGAGCCCCTTGACCACCTCTTCGAAGGAGGTGCGCCTGCGCAACATATCGGTGTGGCTCTGTGGTCGCTGCTCGGCGTCGGTGTAGAACCACAAGTGCAGCTTGTCGAAGTCGGCGATGTCGCCCTTCGGCGCCTTGGCGTAGGTCTCGCTGCGCAGGAACGCATCGATGTTGCGCGCCGCCTTCTTGCCGTGGCCGACGGCGATCGTCACCGTCCGATCCGAGGGAACCATGTCGCCGCCGGCGAACAGGCCGCGATATCCGGTCATCATGTTGGGGCTGACGATGACCACACCGTCTTTCTGGAACTCGACGCCCGGCACCTTGCGCAGAAACGAGGTGTCGGTGTCCTGGCCGAGGGCGAGGATCAGATCGTCGGCTTCGAGCGTCTCCAGACGACCGGTCGGTTGCGGGCGCCCCTTGTCGTCGACCTCCATCTCTTCGACCGTGAACGTGGCCTCCTCGATGGACTTGATCGTGCGCAGCCAGTGGATCTTGACGCCTTCTTCGAGCGCTTCCTGAGCCTCAAAGTCGTGCGCCGGCATGTGCGCGCGGTCGCGCCGGTAGATAATCATCGGCTCGTAGCCAAGGCGCATGGCGACGCGCGCCGCGTCCATCGCGGTGTTGCCGCCGCCGTAGATTGCCACCCGGCGGCCGAGCTTCGGCGCGTTGCCGGTCTCGACGTCGCGCAGGAAGTTGACCGCATCCAGGATCTTGCCGGCGTCGCGGGCCGGGATCTCGGTCCGCTTGCCGAGATGCGCGCCGACCGCGACGAAGATCGCATCGAAGCGGCCAGCCTCCTGCTCGTCGACCACGTCTTCGACCTTGTGGTTGAGGACGATGGTGACCCCCATTTTCTCGATCCGCCGGATCTCGCCGTCGAGGACGTCGCGCGGCAGCCGGTAGGCCGGGATGCCGAAGTGCATCATGCCGCCGGCCAGCGGGCCCGCTTCGTGGATCTCGACTTCGTGGCCCATCAGGCGAAGGTGGTGCGCGCAAGACAGCCCGCTCGGCCCCGCGCCGATGACCAGAACCCGTTTGCCGGAGGGTGCCGCGGTAATCGTCGGCACCCAGCCCTCTTCGAGTGCGAGATCGCCCAGGAATCGCTCGACGGCGTGGATGGTCACGGAGCCATCGAGCTGGCGGCGGTTGCAGTGATCCTCACACGGGTGGTAGCAGACTCGCCCGTGCACGGCCGGCATCGGGTTGTCCCGGACGATCGTCTCCCACGCCTCGCGGAAGCGCCCGGCCTGGGCGTGCGCCAGCCATTCCTGGATGTTTTCGCCGGCCGGACAGGCGTTGTTGCACGGCGGCAGCAAATCGAGATAGATCGGCCGCTGGGTGCGGACCGGTCCGGTGCCTCGCTCGAAGGTGAGATCGGGCGGCTGGGTCAGGTCGGCTGGCTGGGTCATGTCTCGTTTCTCTCCTCCTTATTTTCAACCCCTCGCCGCGGCACCGGTGTTGCGCCTGGGGCATTACGCCTCTGTGACGATCGGTCTCCGGCGGAGCCGGTTTTTCCCAATGTCCGGCGGAGCCGGATTCGCTTCCGGCAGGGTAGGCGACAGCCACGGACAGGTGCCACTGCCCTCCTCATAAACGATCCCACATCGCCCGCCCAAGATGGACGGTGCACCCATTACAGGCGGCGCACTGTGGCTCCGCGAAATCGGCTCATGCAAGAGGCGGCGTTTGATGCCTTGTCCCTTGTGGCCCAAGCGGTTCCCGGCGGCCTCAGGAAGCAAGGCTGATGCCGACCGCTCGACCGGAAGCTCTCCCCGACGGCGGCCCCCACCATAGCGCCGCCGTTCGACGCAGACAAGGTCGCGGACAAACATGGCAGATGTGCCAAAATCGCCATGGGGGCGCGCATGGCAGATGGGGCTCGAAACCCACGCGCGCGGCGACTACACTGAACACGGGCGTCTCGATGCCACCGCGGAGGTGCGGGAAAGTGGGCAGGCCTCGCGCCACGGCGATCGGGAAGGCCGGGGGAACGGAAGACATGGGCGGGCTGGGCGTTCTCGCCATCGCCACCACGGTGTTTGTCGCCAGCCACTTGCTGATCTCCAGCCGGCGGGTGCGTCGTCCCCTCGTCGCCGTGCTGGGCGAGATGGCGTTCTTCGGGCTCTATTCGGGGCTGGCGTTGGCGTTGCTGGTCTGGCTGGTCCAGGCCTACGGCGATGCGCCCGTCGTGGCGCTGTGGTCGCCGCCGACGGCGTTGCGCCATCTCGCGCTTTCGCTCATGCTCGCCGCCTGCCTTCTGCTGGCGACCGGGGTGACCACGCCGAGCCCGACCGCGGTCGGGCTCGATCCGGAAGCGCTGGCGGCGCGCGAGCCGGTCGGCATCCAGAAGGTGACGCGCCACCCGGTGATGTGGGGTATCGCCCTGTGGGGGATCGCGCACCTGCTTGCCAACGGCGATGCGGCGGGCTGGATCGTGTTTTCGGGCATGACCACGCTGGCGCTGGCCGGTGCCCGCCACATCGACCTCAAGAAGCGGGCATTGCTCGCGCACGGCTGGCAGCGCTATGCGGCCGCCACCTCGTTCGTCCCGTTCGCCGCCATCGTTGCCGGGCGGACGCGCGTCCGCCTCGCCGAAATCGGCTGGCTGCGCCTGGCGCTGGGCGTCGCCCTTTACGCCGCACTGCTGTGGGCGCATCCGCTGCTGTTCGGCCCCGACGTCTGGCCGCTGTAGGCGAGGGGGTAGGGAGACGGCGCGGCGGGCGATCGGTGGCTCCGCCACGGCGAGGAAACGAAAAAGGAAAGGGGCGGCACGTGCCGCCCCCGGTGTTCGGCTTCGATAGACACAAACGCTCAGAGAAGGGTCAGGTCGTCGAGGATGCCGTTGCCATCGGCATCGACCACCCCCGGCAGGCTGATGACGTCGCCGGTTCCAGCCAGGATCAGCCGCCAGGCGCCATCGACGATCATGCTGTCGGCGATGCTGGCTGCGCCGTCCGGCAGGCCGATCACGTCGCCGTCGGCCTGGTTGTAGTCGAGGATGGTGGTGGTCTGCGGCGTGCCGCCCTCGGAAGGGGTGATGATGAACGTATCGCCACCGCCGCCACCAACGAGCGTGTCGTCGCCGGTGCCGCCGCTCAGGGTGTCATCGCCGCCGCTGCCGTCGCCTCCGCCGCCATCATCTCCGGCCGCATCTCCGGCCGCATCTCCGGCCGCATCTCCGGCCGCATCTCCGGCCGCATCTCCGGCAAGGCCGCCGCCCGCCGCTCCACCGCTGCCGGGATCGCTACCAGGGTCACCGCCGGTGACGGTCTGGGTGGTCACCGAAACGACCAGATCGTTGAAGTCGTCGTCGCTGGCCGAAAACAGGTCCTCCCAGCGCAGGGTGCCCTCGTCGGTGACGGCGAAGGTGCGACCCTCGGGGTTGAGGGCGGCATCCGTGAAGTACGCGATCGCCGCCGCGCCGTCCCAGGAAGGTTGGCCGGCGAGCACGGCGCCGTCCCCGGTGACCAGGTAGTGGACACCGCCGTACTCGGTGACATGCAGGGTCAGCGATTGCGGATCAACGTCGGCGAACGGCTGGCCATCGGCGAAGTTCAGGGTGTAGCCGTCGGGAATGAGGAAGTAGCCGACCTCGCCGCCCGCCGGTGGCGTGATTGTGGCCGCGGTGTCGGTGGTTGCGGCTTCCGAATCGGCGATGAGGATATGCGCCTCGCCGGTGGCCGGATCGTACCAGCCGAAGGTGCTGGCGAAATCGGCGTCCTCGGCGACGAAGGCGATCCGGATCGATGCGGCGAGGTCGGCGCCATCGCCGGCGCTGCCGCCGGCACCTGCGCCATCGCCCGCACCGGCGCCAGCGCCGCCGTCACCCCCGCCGGCACTGCCGCCGCTCGCCGGGCTGTCACCGATGAGGAGGTCATTGCCGGCACCGCCATCGAGCGCATCGTCGCCGGGTCCGCCGATCAAGGTGTCGTCGCCGGCGTCGCCGCCGAGTGCGTCGTCGCCGCTGCCGCCGAGCACGGTATCATTGCCGGCA
>CAYNYW010000011.1:0-65567 GCA_964401555.1 uncultured Defluviicoccus sp. | reverse complement strand
CCGCCGTCGAGCAGATCATCGCCGTCGCCGCCATCGAGGCTGTCGTGGCCGTCGCTGCCGGCAATGCCGTCGTCGCCGCCGCCGCCGAGCACGGTGTCATTGCCGGCACCGCCGTCGAGCAGATCATCGCCGTCGCCGCCATCGAGGCTGTCGTGGCCGTCGCCACCCCACAGGATGTCGGAATCGCCGTGCCCGGCGATGGTGTCATCGCCGGCAAGGCCGTGGATCAGGTCCTTGCCCGCGCCGCCTTCGAGACTGTCGGCGCCCGTCGTCGAATTTGCCCACGGCAGGAACGAAGTAAATCCGTCCTTGGCCATGCGGTCGGCGCCGAAGATGCCCCAGTGCGGTCCGAACGGAACATCGGTCGTAGACAGCCCCTTCCAGGGCTCGTCGAAGGCCTCGAACGCGAAGAAGGGGATGTGTTCCACCGTCGCGCGGTGGGCGAACTCCGCGAAGAACAGCGACTGCATCTCCGGGTTGGTCTCATCGGGATCGCCGCCCGCGGTCGGCCAGCCGATCTCGCCGATGACGAGTTTTTCGTCCGGATACATCGCCTGCACGGTCCGGTACTGGGCGACCACGTCGTCGACCGCCTGGGCGACGGTCAGGCCGTCCTCGTAAACCGAGATGTTCACCAGAAGGAAGTCGGCGGCCTTGCTCAGGTGCTCCCGTTCGTCCGCGCTCAGGTTCAAAAGGACGTGGGCGCGCTCGGCGGTGGTCAGCACCGTGTCGGGCGGCGTATTGGCCCGAACGAAGCCGATCTCGTCGATGATGTTCTGGGGCGACAGCCCCTCGTAGGCCCATTCGCTGCCGACCACCGCGAACGGGATGTTGGAATGGCCTTCGTTCAACACCTCGATCAGGGTGTCGCGCTGCGAATGGTCGGTGGCGGTGAGATAGGCGCCGGGGGCCACGTCTAGTCCGACCTGCTCGGCGAGCGCCGGGATCGTGCGCAGGTTTTCCTGAACGCCGTAGGTGCGAATCGTGTCGGTAATGCCCTTCAGCACCGTCAAGTCGGCCAGCATCTGGGCTTCGGTCGGATATTCGCCGCTGGGGCTCTCGCTACCCTGGAACGGCCCGTAGCCGACGCCGCCGACAAGGGGATCGGGGATTTGCATCGGTTGGACTTCCTTTGCCTGTTTTCGGGAAGGAACGGGAATTCGCTACCAACGCGTCCGACGGGCGTCAGGGCAGGTGGAGGGCGACATGCGCGCAACGATGGGGATAGGCCGGCTCTGTCGCGGGCGCCGGTGCCGCTTCGGGCAGCGACGCGCGGGACTTGGCCTACTTCTTGTTAGCGTGCGCTCCTCAAGACCATGCGGACAAAGGCGCTGGTGCGAGCCGACCGGCCGGGGGCTTGCTTCCCGAGGGCGATCTCAATCCCACACCGCCGGCGCCTCGCCGGCATTTTGCCACAAACGGGGCCTCATTACCCCAATTGGGACAGAATTGCCAACGGAATGATTGCAGCCGCCGACGCCGACGGAGCGTGCGCCGCTCATCCGTGGCCGCCGGATCACAATGCCGAGATCGAGCGCTCTGGTCGTGACGGAGGTGGTCGCGGGGCGGGGGGGGGCAGGCGCGTGCACTTTTGGCACAAACAGATCGTATTCTCCGTTTGTGCCGGTGCGCTAATAGAGCCCGCCGGTTCCTGCGCTCGGGGTTCTGGCCGCAGGGACGTCGGCCGTGCGGCGCTTTTCCTCCTCGTCGAACGGCGAGGTGCCCGGCTTGAACGCCTCAAGGATGACGCCGGCGCCGCCTTCGGGCACCGGGCGGCCGGTCTTGGCATCGACGCGGACCAGCCGGATACCGGCCGGGATGCGGAACGGCACCGCCGGCGTCTCGGCCAGGGCGTCTTCCATGAAATCGCGGAAGATGGGCGCGGCGACGCTGCCGCCGGTTTCCCTGCCGCCAAGGCTCTCGGAGTCATCGAACCCGACGAAGACGCCGACGGCGAGGTCGGGCGAAAAGCCGACGAACCAGGTATCCTTGCTCTCGTTGCTGGTGCCGGTCTTGCCGGCGAGCGGCTTGCCGACGTCGGCGACCTTCTTGCCGGTGCCGCGCTCGACGACGCCTTCCAGCAACGAGACGATCTGATAGGCGCTGTACGGGTCGGTGACCTCGGGACGCACGTCGGGCAGCACCGGCACCGGCTGCTCGGCCCACTCGACGGCGCCGCAGTCGGGGCACGCGCGGTCGTCGTGGCGGTAGACGGTGCCGCCGTAGCGGTCGAGGACGCGATCGATCAGGCTCGGCGTGATGCGGTGGCCGCCGTTGACGAAGGTCGCGTAGGCGGCGGTCAGCCGCATCAGTGTGGTTTCGCCGGCGCCGAGAACGTAGGCCGGCAGTCTCGGCATGTGATCGTAAACGCCGAGCCGCTCGGCGGCGTCGGCGACCTTGCCGATGCCGATCGCATCGGCCAAGCGCACGGTCATCACGTTGCGCGATTGTTCGAGGCCGACGCGCAGCGTCGTCGGGCCGTAGAAGCGCTCGGAATAGTTGCTGGGGCTCCACGCCGGCTGGCCCGGGCCCTGCTCGATGGTGATCGGCGCATCGAGGATGATGGACGCCGGCGTGTAGCCGGCTTCCATGGCCGCGAGGTAGACGATGGGCTTGAATGCGGACCCGGGCTGGCGCATCGCCTGGGTCGCACGGTTGAAGACGCTGCGGCCGAAGGCGTAGCCGCCCGACATCGCGAGCACGCGCCCGGTGTGCGGATCGATGGTGATGATGGCGCCGTCGACGGCCGGGAGCTGGCGCAGCGCGAAGATGCCGACGCCGACGGGCTCGACGGCGACGACGTCGTTGACGGCGAGCACGTCGGACGGACGTTGCGGTGCCGGGCCCACCGACTGGCCGCTGCGCCAGGGTCGTGCCCAGGAGAGGCCGTCGAAGAGGATGCGGCCTTGCTCCCCGTTGGCCAGCCCGATGGCGGCACCGCGGGCATCGAGGCGCAAAACGGCGGCGAGTCGCCACGGCTCGGGCAGTTGTGGCCCGGCCACGGCCGCCAGTTGCTGTTGCCACGGCGTCTCGGACTTGGCCGGCAGGCGGGCGATCGGCCCGCGCCAGCCGTGCCGGCGGTCGTACTCTTCCAGGCCCCGGTGCAGGCTGCGATCGGAGATCGCCTGCAGGTGCGGGTCGAGCGTGGCGTACACCACCAGCCCCCCCTCATACAGCGCCTTGTCACCGAACCGCTGCGCCACGTCGCGCCGGACCTCTTCTGCGAAGAAGTCCGCCTGCACCTTCTCGTCGGCCGGCCGCTGCCGGGTTTCGATGGGGCTCGACGTGGCGGCCTCGGCTTGCGCTGCGGTGATGCGGCCGTCCTCCAGCATGCGGCCGATCACCCAGTCGCGCCGGGCGTGGGCGGCTTCGGGGTGGCGGGCCGGATCGTAGTTGTTGGGCGCCTTCGGCAGGGCGGCGAGGAACGCGGCTTCCGGCAAGGTGAGCTCACTCAGCGCCTTGTCGAAATAGATCAGCGCGGCGGCGGCGACGCCGTAGGCGCCGTGGCCCAGAAAGATTTCGTTGAGATAAAGCTCCAGGATTCGCTTCTTGCTGAACGTCCGGCTCATCCGGTAGGCGAGGATCGCCTCCTTGATCTTGCGCTTGAGCGAGATCTCGTTGCCGAGGAGGAAGTTCTTGGCGACCTGCTGGGTGATGGTCGACGCACCCATCGGGCGGCGGTCGGAGCCGAGATTGCTGAGGTTGGTCAGCGCCGCGCGCGCGATGCCGGTGAGATCGACGCCCTGGTGCTCATAGAAGTTCTTGTCCTCGGCGGAGACGAACGCACCGACCACGAGATCGGGAATCGAATCGATCGGGACGAACACGCGCCGCTCGGTGGCGTACTCCGACAACAGCCGGCCATCGCCGGCATAGACGCGGGTGGCCACCGCCGGTTCGTAATCGGCCAGTTTGGCATGGTCGGGCAGATCGCGCGCGATATGGTCGAAGGCGAGCAGGGCGAACAGCGCGCCGGCGAGGACAAGCATCAGGGCGGCGCCAAACAGGGTCGCGAGCGCTCGCATCATTCGAAGCCAACTGTCTGTGGCAAGGCCAACGGTCTATGGGCAACGACGGCCCGGAGCCACCGCTAGAGATGGCAACGGCCGCCATCTTACACCAGCACTCCGCGCAATTGACAAGACCCGGATCGACGGCGATCGCCAACCGCCGGCAACAGCGCTGGCCTTGTTGCGCGAATCGGTTGCCGTCGACCGGCTTCAGGGCAGGCTCGCCACGGCCGTGTCCGCGAAGTAGCCATCGATGGCGCGGGCGATGGCGGCGGCGAGCTTGTGCCGGTGTTCCGAGCGGCGCAGCAGCCCTTCTTCGGTGGGGTTGGACAGGAAGCCCAGCTCGATGAGGATCGAGGGGACGTCGGGTGCCTTCAGGACCGCAAATCCAGCGTAGCGGTGTTGCTTCGGCAAGAGCGGGGTTTCCGGCGCCAGCGCGCGGCACACCTCGGCCGCCAGACGCACCGAGCGATTCATCGCGTCGCGCTGGGCAAGGTGGATGAGAATCCCGCTCACGTCGGTGCCGGCGGCCAACAGATCGAGCCCGGCGATGAGATCGGCCTTGTTCTCCCGCTCGGCGAGCGCCGCGGCCTCGGTGTCCGATGCTCTCTCGGAGAGCGTATAGACACTGGCGCCCCGCGCCTCGCCGTTGGCCTGGGCATCGGCATGGATGGAGACGAAGACGTCGGCCTTGGCCTTGCGCGCGATCGCGACGCGGTCGCGCAGGCGGATGAAGCGGTCGGTGGTCCTCGTCAGGACCACCCGGTAGGGGCCGAGCTTGGTGAGTTCGTTCTTGACCTCCTTGGCAGTCGCCAGGGTCACCACCTTCTCGTAGAGCCCCGATGCGCCGATACCGCCCGGATCCTTGCCGCCGTGTCCGGGATCGAGCACCACGACGCGCGTCGCCGGCCGGCGGTGGGGGGGCGGCACGAACGCCGCCTGGGCGGGGGCGGGGCGGGCAGCGGGGCGTGGCGCGGCCTCGTCGGTGGTGCGCGCCCTTGGTTTGGGCGCGGGCGGCGCCCGCGTCACCATGTCGATCACCAGGCGGTACGGTGCGCCGTCGATGGCATTGACCAGGGAAGTGCCGCGCACCGTGACCGGTCCGTTCAAGTCGGCAACGATTCGGGCGAGGCCCGGCCGGAACAGCCCGTAGCGGACACGGTGCAGCGCGCCTTGGCGCATCGGCACCACGGTGTCGGTCAGCCCCCATTGCGCGTTGGGGACGTCGATGACGACGCGCGCCGGATCGGTCAGGGTGAACACGTCGTACGTCACCGCCTGCGACAGCCCGAAGGTCAGCGTCGTCACGCGGTCGGCCAAGCGCACCGATGCCCCGGTTACCGTGGCCCCGGTCGCGGTGCCGGCGGCGTCGGCCGCCGCCGTCGCCGATACCAGCGCGAGCGCAAACCCGAGCGCGAGGAGCAATCGTTGCAACGCCTGCACTGCCAGCCCTGTCGTCCTGCTGCCATGCATCGTCCCCCGTCTCGCCGCGCACGCTGAAACACGCCCTCGGCGGCCGGCGGTGGGAGAGTACACGCAGAACGCGATTGTTGGCGAAACGCTCTTTTTTTTCAATGCCTGATGCGGGCGAATGCAAACATTGATGCGAACAAGGCAATTGTCGTCGGCGTTGCGAGCGCTTATTGTAGGGTAATGGGATAAGGTCGTCCCGAGCGTTTGGCCGCGATGGCACACAAAGCAACGTTGGCTCCGTCCCGGCCGACCCTCCACCCAAGACGCGTCCGCCGGCCACACGTGGTCGCGGGCAATTACCTGGAGAATTGAATGCCGTTGAGAGCAGCGCGTTCGTTGAGCGGCGGTCGCCCGGTATCGGCGGCGCCGGTTGACGGGCGACGCGCCCGCGGCCCAGTACATGCGGACCGCCGTCGTCGGCCATCGCTGGCGGACGGTGCGGCGGCGCTGTGGAGCTTACTCTATGACATCCAAGCGTATGTTGATCGACGCTTTCCACCCGGAGGAAACCCGGGTGGTGGTGATCGACGGTTCCCGGCTCGATGACTTCGATGTCGAGGTCTCGACCAGGCGCCAACTCAAGGGCAACATCTACCTAGCAAAGGTCACCCGCGTCGAGCCGTCTCTGCAGGCGGCGTTCGTCGATTACGGTGGCAACCGCCACGGCTTCCTGGCGTTTAACGAAATCCACCCAGACTATTACCAGATACCGGTGGCCGACCGGGAGGCGCTGCTGGCCGAGCAGGAGGCCGCCGATCGCGCCGCCGACGCCGCCATCGGTGACGGCGGCGAGGACGGTGGCGAGGGCGGTGGCGAGGGCGGCGGTCTCGACGACGACGACGACTTCGAGCGCCGCCGGCCGCGCATCTCGACGCGCCACTACAAGATCCAGGAGGTGATCAAGCGCCGGCAGATCATGCTGGTGCAAGTGGTCAAGGAAGAGCGCGGCAACAAGGGCGCGGCGCTGACCACGTATCTGTCGCTCGCCGGCCGCTACTGCGTGCTGATGCCGAACACGTCGCGCGGTGGCGGCATTTCGCGCAAGATCACCGCCGCCGCCGATCGCAAGCGCCTGAAGAAGATCCTGGTGGAACTCGAAATCCCGCAGGGCATGGCGGTGATCGTGCGGACCGCCGGCGCCGGGCGCAGCAAGGCCGAGATCAAGCGCGACTACGAGTATCTCGTGCGGTTGTGGTCGAGCATCCGCGAGACGACGCTGCAATCGATGGCGCCGGCGCTGGTCTACGAGGAAGGCAGCCTGATCAAGCGCTCGATCCGCGATCTTTATGGTCGTGACATCGAGGAGATCATCATCCAGGGCGAGCAGGAATACCGCATCGCCAAGGAATTCATGAAGCTGTTCATTCCGAGCCACGCCAAGCGGGTCAAGCTCTACGACAATCCCGAAACGCCCTTGTTCCATCACTACAGCGTCGAGAGCCAGCTCGAAGCGATGCTCCACCTGACGGTGCATCTGCGCTCGGGCGGCTACATCGTCATCAATCCGACCGAGGCGCTGGTCGCCGTCGATGTCAATTCGGGCCGGGCGACGCGGGAGCGGCACATCGAGGAGACGGCGCTGCGGACCAATCTTGAGGCCGCAGACGAGGTGGCGCGGCAGTTGCGCCTGCGCGATCTTGCCGGCCTCATCGTCATCGACTTCATCGACATGGAAAACCCGCGCAATCAGGCGCAGGTCGAGCGCCGGCTGAAGGAAGCGATGAAGTGCGACAAGGCGCGCGTTCAACTCGGCCGCATCAGCCCGTTCGGCCTCCTGGAGCTGTCGCGTCAGCGTTTGCGGCCGAGCGTGCTGGAAACCAGTTTCGAGACCTGCCCGCACTGCGGTGGCGCCGGCATGCGGCGAACCACCGAATCGGTGGCGCTCGCCATCTTGCGCAAGTGCGAGGAGGAGGGGATCAACCAGCGGGCCAGCGAACTCAATGTCACCGTGCCGACGACGGTGGCGCTGTACCTGCTCAACCACAAGCGGCGAGCGCTCACGGTGATCGAGGAGCGCTACCGGATGCTGATCCGGGTGCTCGGCGACGATTCGGTCGCGGCATCGGAGTACCGGATCGAGCGGACCCGGGCGGCGCTTCCGGCCGCGGAGGCCGCCGAGATCGAGGAACCGGCCGAGGCGCCGGCGGTCACCGCGGATGACGACGCCGAGGTCGAAAGCGATGCCGGCGAAAAGGACGAAGGAGCCAAGCGATCGCGCAGGCGCCGGCCACGGCGCCGGCGGCGGCCCGGCGAGGACCGGGAAACCGGCGAGGCAACGGCGGACGTGCAAGCCGACGAGCCGGAAGCGACCGAAGCGGGTGGCGACGAAGGCACGGAAGAGGGGGATGTCGGCGAGACGACGCCGGAGGCGCGTGCCGACGCCGACGATGCCGAGCGCAAACGGCGCCGTCGCGGCCGTCGCGGCGGCAGACGGCGGGCCCGGCGGCCGGCGGAAACGCTCGCCGACGGTGAGGGCAGCGCACCGGTGGCTGAAGCCACGCCCGACGACGTCGATGCGGACGAAGGAGCGGCCGACGCGGAACTGACCGGCGAGCCCGTTGCCGAGCAGATTGCACAGGCGCAGGCGGTTTCATGGAACGACGAGCCGGTGGAACCCGCAGACGTGACGGACGAGCGCGACGGCACGACGGGGACGGATGCGCCTTCCGAGCCGTCGGAGCCGGCCGAAACCGCAGCGAATGTTTGGCACGATGACGAACCGTCCGCCGATCGGGAAGGCGATGACCGGGCCGCGGACGAAACAGCGGACGTTCCCGACGTTCCGGTGGACACGCAGGCTACGGTGGCCGAAGACGAGCCTGCGCCCCTGGTGCCGGCGGCGACGACGGAAACGTCCGATCCCTGGCCTGCCGACGGCGACGCCGCTGTCCCGGCCGAAGAGGCCACGCCTTCCTCGTCCGGGATCGAGGAACTGGTGACGGGTGGGGAGCGCGCCGATGCCGCGGTCGAGTTGATCGTGCCGGCGGCCGAGCATCACGGCGGCGACGGCGCGGCGCTGCCGCGTGACGGCCAGAGAGACTCCCGTGACGGGCAGCGAGACACCAACGTCATCGAGGTCGGCGAGCGCCGCACCCAGTCGGACGATGGTCCGCCACGCCGCGGGTGGTGGCAGCGCTTCCTCGATTGAGCGTCCGGTTGTTGGGAGCCTCAACCCCGTCCTTCATCAGTCCCGCCACCCATCAGCCGGCCCATCGGGCCAAGCGGCGGGCGGCCTCGATGATCTCCTCGGTCGCGCCTGCGAAGGAGAAGCGCACGTAGCGGCTGCCGTCCTGCGGATCGAAGTCGATGCCGGGCGTCGCGGCAACGCCGGTTTCCACCAGCATCTTGCGGCAGAACGCGTCGCTGTCGCCGGTCCGGTCGCCGACGTCGGCGTACAGGTAGAACGCGCCGTCGGCCGGGGTCAGCCTGGCGAAACCGGCCGCGGGCAGCGCTTGCAGGAGGATCTCCCGGTTGCGGGCGTAGAGCGCGACGTTGGCGTCGAGTTCGGCACGGCAGTCGAAGGCGACGGTGGCGGCAAGCTGCGAGAGTGTCGGCGGCGAGATGAAGAGGTTCTGTGCCAGGCGCTCGATCGGGCGGACCAGGGGCTCGGGAACCACCATCCAGCCGAGACGCCAGCCGGTCATCGCGTAGTACTTCGAGAAGCTGTTGACGACGATGACGTCGTCGGAGAAGGCGAGGGCTGTTGCCGCCGGGGTGCCGTAGGTGATGCCGTGATAGATCTCGTCGCTGACGAGGCGGACGCCGCACCGGACACACTGCGCGACGAGGCTCTGCAGTGCAGCGGCGGACAGCATGGCACCGGTCGGGTTGGCGGGGCTTGCGACGATCAGGCCGGCAAGGTCGGCCGGCAGCGCCTGGATCGCTGCGGCGTCCAGCCGAAAGTGAGTTTCCGCCGCGGTCCTGATGGGGACGACCTCGACGCCGAGGGCGGCGAGGATGTTGCGGTAGGCGGGATAGCCCGGCGTGACGACGCCCACGCGCTCGCCGGCGTCGAAGGCGGCGAGGAAGGCGAGCAGGAAGGCGCCGGAACTGCCGGTGGTGATGACCACCCGTTGCCAGTCGACACCGACGCCGTACTGTTCCCGATAGTGCCGGGCGATTCGGCGGCGCAATGTCTCCAGCCCGAGGGCGTCGGTGTAGCCTAGGCGCTCGCCGCCGATCGCTCGACACGCGGCCTCGCGCACGGCGAGCGGCGCCGGCGCCGAGGGCTGCCCGACTTCGAGATGGACAACCGCCTCGCCGGCCGCCGCCCGGGCGTTGGCGGCACGCAGGACATCCATCGCGACGAACGGGGCGATTGCCGCTCTGCGCGCTATCTTCGGTCCGGTTGCCGCGGTCATTCCCATCTCCCGCCCATGTGTCGCGGCAGGCGGGGCAGCCGGTGCGTGCCGGATGCAGCCCCGGCTCCGCCAGCCGTGAATTGACGCAACCGTCGGCCGCAATTACCTAAGAGGCATCGGCTCGGGTGCTGTATCTTGTCCTTTCGCATCCTCGTTCTCTGGCTGTTGGTCGTCGCGCTCAAGGTGCTTCCGGCGGATTCGGCGGCGGCGGCGCAGGGCGCCGTCTCCTTGATCCGGGATACGGAAATCGAGACGACCATCCGCGACTTCGCGACGCCGGTGTTCGAGGTCGCCGGCCTCGACGCCAAGGCCGTCCGCATTTATCTGGTCAACGACAACAGGATCAATGCCTTCGTCGCGGGCGGCCAGAATCTCTTTCTGAACTCCGGGTTGCTGATGCGCAGCGAGGACGCGGGCGAGGTGATCGGCGTCATCGCGCACGAAGTCGGGCACATCGCGGGCGGTCACTTGAGCCGCGTGCACGAGGCCCTGCGGCGCGGCACCGCCGAGAGCATCCTTGGGATCGTGCTGGGCGCCGCCGCCGCCGCCGCCGGCCGTCCGGATCTGGGGGCGGCGGTGATGATGGGCGGCCAGAACGTCGCGTTGCGTAATTTCCTGCAGTATTCGCGTACCCAGGAAGGAGCGGCGGATGCGGCGGCGATGCGTTTCCTTGATGCGACGCACCAGTCGGCCCGCCCGCTCCTGCACTTCTTCGAGACCCTGAACTCGCAGGAGTTGCTGATCTCGGCGAACCAGGACCCCTATCTGCGCACGCACCCTTTGTCGCAGGACCGCATCGAAGCCATGGCCGAGTTCGTCGCCCATTCGCCGTACTCGGATACGCCGATCCGGCCTGCGTTCGCGCGGGAGTACGCCCGGATGAAGGCCAAGCTGTACGCGTATCTGGACGACCCGTTCTCGGTGTTGCGCCGCTACCCGGCGACCGATACGAGCGTCGATGCGCGCTATGCGCGGGCCATCGCCTTGTATCGGCAGAACCGCTTCGTGGATGCGCTGGCCGCCATCGACGCGCTGATCGCCGATTTCCCGAAAGACCCGTATTTCCTGGAGACAAAGGGACAGATGCTGTTCGAGACCGGCAACGCGGGGGCGGCGGTGCCCATCTACCGCGAGGTGGTCAAGCTCCTGCCGGACGCGCCACTGATCCGCGTCGACCTGGGCCGGGTGCTGATGGCGATGAACGACCCGGCACTGGTCAAGGAGGCCATCGAGAATTTCCGCTTTGCCGTCCTGCGCGAGCCGAACCGACCGTTTGCCTGGCGCCAGCTCGCCATCGCCTACGGCCGCGACGACCAGATGGGCGAAAGCGCACTCGCGCTGGCCGAGGAGGGCTTGCTGCTGGGCAAGAAACCGGAAACCCAGTATCAAGCCGGCAAGGCGCAGCGGTTGCTGGCGGAAGGCTCGTCCGGCTGGCTGCGCGCAACGGATATTCTGGCCGCGCTCGAACACCAGCGCAACGAGGAGTAGCAGCCAGCAACGCCATCTCGCCGTGCTTGCCGCACGGCGATGCTCCGCACACCTTCGAAGGAGGCTTCCGTTTCGATGCGAACATTCTCCAGGCGCCTCGCCGCCGTCGGGCTGCTCGTCTGCACCATCGTCGCCCTCGTTCCGCTGACCAAGGTGCCGGCGGCCGCCGAAGCGCAGAGCGAGCGCGGGGCCGTCGAGACGATCGTGCACGACTACATCATGGCGCACCCCGACGTGATCATCGATTCGCTGCGGGCTTACGAGGCTGCCCGGCGCGCCGAAGAGGAGAAAGGGGCGACCGAGACACTTGCCGCCAACCGCCAGATGATCGAACGCGACCCGGCGACGCCGTTTGCCGGCAACGCCGAAGGCAACGTGACCGTGGTCGAATTCTTCGACTACCAGTGCGGCTATTGCAAGCGGGCGTTCCCCGTGGTTCAGGAGGTACTCAAGACCGATGCCAAGGTGCGCTACGTTTTCAAGGAGTTCCCGATCCTCGGCCCGGAGTCGGTGACCGCGGCCAAGGCAGCGCTTGCCGTGTGGTCGATCGCCAAGGACAAATACCTGGCGTTCCATGCCGCACTGATGCAGTTGCGTGGCGGCTTGAGCGAGGAGCGGATCATGGAGGCGGCCAAGGGCGTCGGGGTCGATGCCGGCCGCTTGCGCACCGCCATGGCCGAGCCGGCCATCGAGGACACGTTGCGCGGCAATCTCGAACTCGGTCGCAAGATCAATGTCAACGGCACACCCGCGTTCATCATCGGCGGCCGGCTGGTGCCGGGTGCCATGGACCTTGAGCACATGCGCAAGGAAATCGCCGCCGCGCGCGCGGGCTGAGCCGCGCGACCGCCGCCACTGGCCGGGACTTTTCAACTAACATATTGGAAAGAAAGCAAGTTGGCGCTGGGGCGATCAATTCGTCTTCCTTTGTGTGCATGTGTCGTCATTGCGGGCGGCGGCTGGCGGGCGGCGCAGCGAGCTTGCAGCGAGTATAGGAAAATAGCCCTAACATTGCAATGATCCGATGCGCGTCCGCGATCCGGTGCGCTCAGGTGGTCGCCGCACCGATCGGCTGCGGCACCTGGTCCGCGGAAAGGCCGGTCAGCCGCAGGCTTTCCTGCCACAAGGCGGCCGCCGTCGCGCGGTCGTGCGAGGCGGACGAAGGGTTGGCGGGACGGCACTTGCTGAAGTAGCGGCCGTGCATGCCCTCCACCTCGGGCGCGCTTGCGAGGTAGACCGAGGTCGCGGCGCCCGCTTGCGGACTGATGGCCACCAGCTTGAACGCCTCCCACAACAGGCCGTGGACGAAGCCGTGCCGTACCCCGATTTCGGTGGCAACGAAACCCGGATGCAGGGCGTTGACGGTGACCTCCTGCCAATCCAGGCGGCGGGCGAGTTCATGGGTGAACAGGAGATTGGCCAGCTTGGAGCGCCGGTAGGCGCGCCACGCACTGTAACGGTGCCGGGACTGGAGGTCGGCGAGATCGAGGCGGGCGCCGCGGTGCGCTTCGGAGGCGACGTTGACGATGCGTGCGGGCACGCCGCCCGCCGGTCTCGCCGCGGCGAGCCGCGGCAACAAGAGCAGCGTCAACAGGAAATAGCCGAGGTGGTTGAGCGCGAAGGTCATCTCGATGCCTTGCCGGCTCTCCTGGCGCCGGCCAAACATGCCGCCCGCGTTGTTGACGAGAACGTCGAGGTGCGCGCAGCGCCCAGAGACATCGGCGGCGAGGGCGCGGATCTGGTCGTGATCGGTGAGGTCGCAGGCGATGAAATCGAGGGCGCCGGACGGTCCGGCCGCGCTGATCTCTGCGATCGCCTGCCGTCCGCGCTGCGGATCACGGCCGACGAGGATGAGATCGGCGCCGCGGGCGGCCAGCTCCTTTGCCGTCCACAACCCGATTCCGCCGCTGGCGCCGGTGATCAGGCAGCGCTTGCCGGTCATCCCGGCCGTCGAGTGCGTCACGGTGCCGATCCTCCTTCCGAGCGGTTGGCGGCCGGCAGCGCCCGGCCCGATGGGCTGATCCCGCGCATGGTGGTCGCCGTTGCCGGCACCGACGAAGATGGCTTCAGGCAATAGGCGGTTCGCCGGTCGAGCGCAAGCGGGCGGCGGCGACGGGTCGGCGGCCAGGGGCGGCGGCGCGGAAGGCAGGGGGGCGCCAAGAGGTGCCCATGCTCGGCGATGCGGGGCTTGTGCGTCCTCGCGCAGCGATTAAGGTGCGGCGATCGGCGGCTACGACACGGCGCATGAGCATCTGGGGCAAGATCATCGGCGGTATGGCGGGCTTCGCCGTCGGCGGGCCGCTCGGCGCGCTGCTGGGCGCGGCGGCCGGGCACGCCTACGACAGCCGTAAGCTCGGCGCCGAGGCGGAGTCCGACGCGACGATGAGCGCGCCGCGCATCGGCCAGCAGGATGCGCGCCAGATGGCGTTCAGTGTCGCGGTCATCGCGCTGGGCGCCAAGATGGCCAAGGTCGACGGCGCGGTCAGCCGCGCCGAGGTCAACGCGTTCAAGGAAGCCTTTCACATCCGGCCGCAGGACGTCAAAGCCGTCGCCCGCATCTTCGATGCGGCCAAGCGCGATGCCGGCGGCTTCGCGCCGTACGCCCGGCAGGTGGCGACGCTGTTCCGCCACGATCCGTCGGTGCTGGAGGAACTGCTCGCCGGCCTGTTCCACATCGCGCGCGCCGACGGCGAGATCTCGCCGTCGGAATTGGGCTACCTGCGCGAGGTCGCCGGCCTGTTCGGCCTCGACGCCGCCGCGTTTGCCAGGGTGCGCGCCGCGTTCACCGGATCGCAGGTCCGCGATGCCTATGCCGTCCTCGGCGTGGCGCGCGATGCCTCCAGCGAGGACATCAAGAAGGCCTATCGCCGGCTGATCCGCGAGAACCATCCGGACGCGCTCATCGCCAAGGGCATGCCCGAGGAATTCGTCGCGGTCGCCAACCAGCGCATGGCCGCCATCAACGCCGCCTACGACCAGATCGAGCGCGAACGGGGGCTGAAATAGCCGCCGCAGGCCCGCGCCCGGACCGGAGCGGCGGCGGGACGCTGGCGCCGCTCGACCTCGCGGCGGCGTCCGCGGTGATCGTCATCTGGGCGTTCAACTTCATCGCCGGCAAGGTCGGCCTCGCGGTGTGGCCGCCCTTGTTCATGATGGCGCTGCGCTTCGGCCTCGTCGCCATCGTGCTCGCCCCCTTTCTCAAGCCGCCACGCGGGCGCTGGCGCAAGGTGGTCCTGCTCTCGGTCATCTACGGCAGCTTCCACTTCGGCCCCTTGTTCCTGGGCCTGCAGAAGGTCGATGCCGGCCTGGTCGCGATCGCGGGCCAGCTGGTCGTGCCGTTCAGCGCGCTGCTGGCCCTCGTCTTTTACGGCGAGCGCATGGGGGTGTGGCAGGTCCTCGGCATGGCAGTCGCGTTCGTCGGCGCCTACCTGCTCGCGGGCGAGCCGTCGGCCAGCACGAACCTCGCCTCCTTCGCCCTGGTCATCGGCGCGTCGCTCGGCTGGTCCGTCGCCAATATCGTGATCAAGACGCTGGGCCCGATGAACGTCTTCCAGCTCAACGCCTGGATTGCGCTGCTCGCCTGCCCGCAACTCCTGGCGCAGAGCCTGATCTTCGAGACCGGCCAGCGCCAGGCGATCTTCAGTGCCGGCGGGCGGGCCTGGGGCGCCGTCGGCTACATGGCGGTTGGCGCCTCGATCACCGCCTACGGGCTGTGGTACCACCTGATCGCCAAGTACCAGGTCAACCGCATCGTACCGCTGACGCTGCTCGCCCCGGTGCTCGCGGTGGTGCTCGCCGCGGCCCTTCTCGGCGAGCCGATGACCGTGGGGCTGGCCGCCGGCGGTGCCTGCACGCTGGGCGGCGTGGCGATGATCGAGTTCCTGCGCCCGCACCGGCGCGCCGCGCTGCGGGAGGGATGATGCGTCTCCTGGCCTCGCCCAACTTCGATGCCCGGCCGGCGGACACCGTGGTCGACATGCTGGTGCTGCATTACACCGGCATGGAAAGCGTGCAGGCGGCGCTCGCCCGGCTCAGCGATGCCGAGGCCAAGGTGAGCGCGCATTATGTGATCGAGGAAGACGGCACCGTCTGGCATCTGGTCGAAGAGGATGCCCGCGCCTGGCACGCCGGCGTCTCGTACTGGCGTGGCGCCACCGACATCAATGCGCGCTCCATCGGCATCGAGCTGGTCAATCCCGGCCACGAGTTCGGCTACCGGCCGTTCCCGCCGGCGCAGATGGCGGCCGTCATCGCCCTTGCCGGTGAGATCGCCCGCCGCCATGCCATCCCGGCGCGCAACGTCGTCGGCCATGCCGATGTGGCGCCGCGACGCAAGATGGACCCGGGCGAACTGTTCGACTGGCGCGCCCTGGCGTGTGCCGGGATCGGGCTGTGGCCGCAGCCGTCCGACCGCTGCGTGATGGATGCGGATGCCGTGTGCGCCCTGCTGGCGGACATCGGCTACGACACCGCGGACCCGACGGCCGCGCTGCGCGCGTTCCAGCGCCACTTCCGCCCGGCACGGGTCAACGGCCGCATCGATTTCGAGAGCGCGCGGCTGCTGCAGGGCCTGACAGAGGTGCTTGCGGGCTGAATTGCCTCAGGCCGGCCTTGACGTGCCGGTCACCGCCGGCGCACGTAGAAGATGGTGCCAGACGGCCGGATGGCTGCCCTCGCGTGCTCCGCGCGTCGAGAGGGGCGGGCGGGGGAGGAAAGTCCGGGCTCCACGGAAAACACGGTGCCGGGTAACGCCCGGCGGGGGCGACCCCAGGGACAGTGCCACAGAAAGCAAACCGCCGGCCCCGGGCCGTGGGCCCCGCGGTTCGCGGTCCGCCGGCAAGGGTGAAAGGGTGCGGTAAGAGCGCACCGCGTTCCCGGCGACGGGAACGGCACGGTAAACCCCACCGGGAGCAAGACCAAGTAGGGATGACACGGCGTCGCTTTGCGGCGCCAGGCGGGTTTTCCGCGCCGTCGTCCGGGTCGGTCGCGCGAGGCGTCCGGCAACGGGCGTCCCAGATGAATGGCCATCGCCCGCCGCAGCCACGGCGGGTACAGAACCCGGCTTACAGGCCGTCTGGCACCGCCCGTCCCGCTCCCTTCGTCCAGCCCCGCTGCTCTTGCGCTTTCCGCTCGTGTTCGTGCCTGGCCTTGTCGCGGCCTTGCGTGTACTGCCGTCGCCAGCGCACGGCGCAGGCACGTCCTTTGCGGTGAGAACAATAGAAGAACAAATGATCCTTCCGGCGTGAATTCACGCCGACTTGGCGAGGTGATTCGCCGAGAATGCCGAATCGACAAGCGGTTCGCGGCAGTTGATTCCCTGAATTGATCTTGTTGGCCACTTTCAGACATGGGCTGGTGCCGCGCGCACCGATTCGCAAACACTTTGTTAAGGGCTTTCAGTCCATAAAGCACCATTGACGCCCATCATGACCCATGATATCCCATAAACTACGGTCGGCTTGGGAAGGAATTGGCTCCGCTTCCCATGGGTGCACACTAAATGTTGTGCACAACTCACACGACGGAGCTTCCCTAGAGGGCGGCCATGTCGTTATTGGTCGGCAGGCATGTCAATAAGATCGACCGTAAGGGCCGAGTGTCGGTGCCTAAGCCGTTCCGTGACGCCCTTCAGGCACGCGGCGGCGTGTTTGCCGGCATCTATGCCTATCGCTTGTTCAAAGATCCGGCCGTCGAAGCGTGCGACGAGGCGTACATGACCAGAGTGGCGCACAGCCTCGAAGACTTGTCGATGTATTCCCAGGACCAGGATGATCTCGCCTCGATGTTGCTGGAGAACGCGCACCAGCTTTCCTTCGATCCCGAAGGTCGCATCGTTCTGCCCGAGGAACTGATCAGCCATGCCGGCATCGACGGCGAGGCGCTGTTCGTCGGTCGCGGCCTGCGTTTCCAGATCTGGCATCCCGATCGCTACGAGCAAAGCCGCGCCCCGGTTTTCGCGCGCCTGAAGGAACAGATGCCGACGCTGCATCTGCGGCCGGCTTCGGAGGAGACGCGATGAGCGTGGCATCCGTGCACGCCCCGGTGATGCGCGACGAGGTGCTCGCCCTGCTGGCGCCGTGCGATGGCGCCGTCTACCTCGATGCGACGCTGGGTGGCGGCGGCTACACCACCGCCATCCTGGCCGCCGCCGCGTGCAGGGTCGTCGCCATCGATCGCGACCTTGATGCCTGCCGGCGTGCGGACGCGCTGGTGGCGGCGGCGGGTGACCGCCTCGTCGTCGTGCACGGCCGTTTCGCCGCCATGGTCGAGTTGCTGGCGGGGCTGGGCATCGCGGCGGTCGATGGCGTCGCCTTCGATCTCGGCGTGTCTTCGGACCAGATCGACACGCCGGCGCGCGGTTTCTCGTTTCGCGCCGACGGCCCGCTCGACATGCGCATGGATCGCGACCAGGGGGCGACGGCGGCCGATGTCGTCAACGCGCTGGCGGCCGCGGAGCTTGCCCGGATCCTCTCGGAGTTCGGCGAGGAGCGGGCGGCGCGAAGGATCGCCGCCGCCATCGTCGACGCGCGCAAGGATGCGCCGATCCTGACCACACACCGGCTCGCCGGCATCGTTCGCACCGTGCTGCCGCGTGCCCACGACGGCCTCGATCCGGCGACGAGAACGTTCCAGGCGCTGCGGATCTACGTCAACGACGAGCTTGGCGAGCTTGAGCGCGGTTTGGCCGCCGCCGAGCGCCTGCTGGCACCCGGCGGCCGGCTCGTCGTCGTTGCCTTTCATTCGCTGGAGGATCGCAGGGTGAAGGCTTTCTTGCGCGCGCGCAGCGGCGGTGCGCCGCACCCGTCGCGTCACCTGCCGGCCGGCGAGCGTGCCGCGCCCGCGCCCAGTTTCCGGCCGCTGACCGCCAAGGCGTTGCGGCCGTCGGCCGCCGAGGTGGCGGCGAACCCGCGCGCGCGCTCGGCGCGTCTGCGCGCGGCGGAGCGAACCGAGGGGGCACCCTGGCCGGGGCCGCCTGCGCGAAGGAGGGCGGCATGAGGGAGAGAGCGGCATGAAGGGCTCGTCGACGTTCCTGCGTCAGGCCACCGTGCTTTGCGGCCTGCTGGCCGTGGCGCTCGCCGTGGTGCTGATGGCGGTCAAGCATCAGGTGCAGATGCTTGAAGACGAGCTGGGCGCGCTCAACGATCGGATCGCCTTCGAGCACCAGTCGATCCAGGTGCTCACCGCGGAGTTCAACTTCTTCACCGAGCCGGAGCGGATCAAGCGCCTCGCGACCGCGCATCTCGGCCTGGTGCCGATCGAGCCGCGTCAGCTCGCCACCTTCGCCATCCTCGACGCGCCGGGCGGCGATGATCCGGCCGCCGCCGCCGGCGCGCGGCAATCGGCGGGGTATCGTCCCGCCAACGCTTCGGGAGCAGCGCGATGAACACCAGCGAAACCGGTCGCGGCGGCCTGGCAGGTGAAGGACGGGCGCGGCCAACCGCCAGCGCCTGCCGCGCGCTCGACGTCGCGCGCAACCGGCTGCTGGCCACCGGCCTCATCTTTTCCCTCGCGTTCCTGGTCGTCGTCGGCCAGTTGGTGCACCTCGCCCTCGCAGGCGGCAGCGGTGCGGCGCGGACCACGGCGGCCGCGGCGGCGCCATCGCCCGGCCGCGGCGACATCACCGATCGCAACGGCGCGGTGCTGGCGACCAGCATCCCGACGGCGTCGCTCTTTGCCGACCCCAAGGAAATCATCGACGCGCGGGCGGTGGTCAACGCCCTTGGCTCGATCTTTCCGGATCTCGATCGGCCGGCGCTGCTCGAAAAGCTCTCGGGCCCCGGGCGCTTCGTCTGGATCCGCCGCAATCTCACGCCGAACGAGCAGTTTGCCGTCAACCGCCTCGGGCTGCCGGGGCTGTCCTTCGAAACCGAATACCGCAGGGTCTTCCCCTATGGTCGCAGTGTTTCGCACCTCCTCGGCTTTGCCGACGTCGACGAGTACGGCATCGCCGGCATCGAGAAGGCGTACGACGCGCTGCTTGCCAACGGCGAAGCGGTCCGTTTGTCGCTCGACATCCGCGTCCAGCACATCGTTCACGACGAATTGTCGGCGGCGATGCGCGAATTCCGGGCGATTGGTGCCGCCGGCCTGGTCCTCGACGTGAACAGCGGGGAGGTGCTGGCGAGCGTTTCCCTGCCCGACTTCGACCCGAACGCGCCGGGAGGCGTGCCGGATGATGCGCGATTCAACCGGGTGACCGAGGGCGTCTACGAGATGGGCTCGGTCTTCAAAGTGTTCACCACGGCGATGGCGCTCGACAGTGGTGTCGCGTCGCTGACCAGCGGCTATGATGCCAGCCATCCCCTGCACGTCTCGCGCTACACGATTTCCGATTATCACGCGGTGAACCGCTGGCTGTCGGTGCCGGAGATCCTGGTTCACTCCTCCAACATCGGCTCGGCGCTGATGGCGCTCGACGTCGGCTCCCAGCGCCAGCGCGACTACCTGCAGCGGTTCGGCTTGTTGACCCGGGCCAGCTTCGATCTGCCGCGACCCGAGATCGGCATGCCGCTGGTGCCCAACCCGTGGCGGGATATCAACACCATGACCGTCGGCTTCGGCCACGGCATCGCGGTGACCCCGTTGCAGCTCACCACGGCGGTCGCGGCGGTGGTCAACGGCGGCGTCCTGCGTCCGGCCACGGTGCTGTACCGTGATCGGGGCATCTCGGTGCCCGGCAAGCGTGTCGTGTCGGCGCGGACGTCGCGGCAGATGCGCAACCTGATGCGCCTCGTCGTGCAGTACGGCACCGGCACGCGGGCGGACATCGCGAGCTATCACATCGGTGGCAAGACCGGCACCGCGGACAAGCAGGTCAACGGCCGCTACCGCAGCGACAAGCGGGTGTCGTCGTTCGTCGGCGCGTTCCCGATCGAGGCGCCACGCTACGTGGTGTTCGCCATGGTCGATGAGCCGCGCGGCACCCGCAAGACCTTCAATTACGCCACCGGTGGCTGGGTGGCGGCGCCCGTCGTCGGCCGTGTGGTCGAGCGGATGGGGGCGCTGCTCGGCATGGCACCCGCGGTCGACGCGCCGGAGCGCCCCACGGAGGCCAAAATGTCGCGCAACGAAAAGCTGGCGATCGCCATCAAGGAGGTGATCGCCAACGATCGGGACAAACGGCTTGCGGCTAATTGAGATCTTGCCCGAAGAGGAACGGCGGTGCGACGCCTGCGGTGATCTTGGCAACGTCACGATCAGGGGCTTGAGCGCGGACTCCCGCGCGATCGAGCCCGGCTTCCTGTTCGCGGCGCTTCCCGGCGCGCGCCGGAACGGCACGGAATTCATCGACGCGGCGCTGCAGCGTGGCGCCGCCGCGGTGCTGGTCGGCAGCGCGGCGCTGGCCGAAGCGCGGGCCCGCCGCCGGGATGCCAGCGCGGTTCCGATCGTGGCGGCCGACAACCCGCGCCGTGCGCTCGCGGTGATGGCCGCCCGCTTCTACGGCCGGCAGCCGGCAACGGTGGCGGCGGTGACCGGAACCAATGGCAAGACCTCGGTGGCGTGGTTCCTGCGCCAGATCTGGGAGCGGCTTGGCATGCGGGCAGCGGCGCTCGGCACCCTGGGCCTGGTCGGCCCGGCCGGGCTTGAGCCGGGCAGCCTGACCACGCCCGATCCGGTCAGCCTGCACCGGAGCCTCGCCCAGCTTGCCGACGATGGCATCGATCACCTGGCCATCGAGGCATCGAGCCACGGCCTCGACCAGTATCGCCTCGACGGGGTGCGCATCGCCGCCGGTGCCTTTACCAATCTGACCCGTGATCACCTCGACTACCACGGCAGCGAAGCCGCCTATCTTGCCGCCAAGCTGCGCCTGTTCAAAGAGGTGGTGGTGGACGGCGGCGGCGCGGTGATCAATGCCGACGCCCCGGAGGCGCCGCACTTCGGCGCGGCCGCCGGCACGCGACTGCGGGTGCTGCACTACGGGCGAAAGGGTGCCGAGCTGCGCCTCGACGGCGTGGTCGCCGATCCGCGCGGCCAGCGCGTCGACGTCGTGGCGGCCGGCGTGCCGGTCGAGGTCGCGCTGCCGCTCGCGGGCGGCTTCCAGGCGGCGAACGCGCTGTGCGCCGCCGCTCTCGCCTGGGCCTGCGGGGCGGAACCGCAGGCGGCGCTCGCCGCGCTCTCGGCGCTCAAGCCGGTTCCGGGCCGCCTGGAGCGGGTTGGCGGGCGGGCCAACGGCGCGGAAATCTTCGTCGATTACGCGCACACCCCCGATGCTTTGGCGGCGGTGCTGGGGGCGTTGCGATCGCTGACCCGCGGCCGGCTCCTGGTGGTTTTCGGCTGCGGCGGCGACCGCGACCGCGGCAAGCGGCCGCAGATGGGAATGATCGCCGACCGGCTGGCCGATGCGGTGATCGTCACCGACGACAACCCGCGCTCCGAAGATCCCGAAGCGATCCGTGCCGAAGTCCTGGCCGGCTGCCCGCAGGCGACCGAGATCGGCGACCGGGGACAGGCGATCCTGGCCGCCGTGCAGGCGCTCGCCGGCGGCGACGTGCTGGTGATCGCCGGCAAGGGCCACGAGAGCGGCCAGATCGTCGGCGATCGCGTGCTGCCCTTCGACGACCGCGCCGTTGCGCACGCCGCCATCGATGAGGTCGAGCGATGAGCGGCACACCGTTGTGGACGGCGGCGGAAGCGATGGCGGCCACGCAGGGTAGCGGTGACGCCGGCTGGGCCGCCGATGCCGTCTCGATCGACACCCGCACGCTCGATCGCGGCGCGCTGTTCGTGGCGCTGACCGGGCCGAACTTCGACGGCCACGATTTTGTCTGCGATGCGTTGGCGCGCGGGGCGGCGGCGGCGGTCGTCAGCCGGCAACCAGCCAGCGTCGCGCCGAACGCGCCGCTCCTGAAGGTCGCCGACACGTTGATCGCGCTGGTCGACCTCGGCCGGGCGGCGCGCGTGCGTGCGCGGGCCACCGTCATCGCGGTGACCGGCAGCGTCGGCAAGACCTCGGTCAAGGAGGCGCTGCGCCACGTGCTCGCGCAGCAGGGGCAGACCGCCGCCAATGAAGGCAGCCTCAACAATCACTGGGGCGTGCCGCTGAGCCTGGCCCGGCTGCCGCGTCAAGCGCGCTACGCGGTGATCGAGATCGGCATGAACCACGCGGGCGAGATCACGCCCTTGTCGCTGCTGGCACGTCCCGACGTGGCGGTGATCACCACGATTGCCGCGGCGCATCTCGGCCATTTCGCCTCGCTCGATGCGATCAGCGATGCCAAGGCCGAGATTTTCGCGGGCACCAGCGCCGGCGGCGCCGCCGTTCTCAACCGGGACACTCCTTTTTTCGCGCGACTGAGCGCCGCCGCCCGGGCGCGCGGCATCGGGCGGATCATTGGGTTCGGGCGCGAGGCGGGCGCCGACGTCCGGTTGCTCTCGGCCGAACTCGACGCCGACGGCGCCCGGGTCCGTGCCGACGTTCTGGGTACGATCGTCGACTACCGGCTCAACGTCGCCGGCAGCCACGCCGTCGACAACAGCCTGTGCGTTCTGGCCGCCGCCGCCGCGGCGGGCGCCGATGTTTCCGGCGCGGCGGCCGACATTTCTGGCGTGCGGCCGGCCTACGGCCGGGGGCAGCGCTTTTTTGTGCATCACGATGGCGGGCGGTTCGAGGTGATCGACGACAGCTATAACGCGAGCCCGGCTTCGATGCGGGCGGCTTTCGAGGTGCTGGGACGGATCGTGCCCGCTGCCGGCGGCAGGCGGATCGCCGTGCTCGGTGACATGCTCGAACTCGGCGACGAGACGCTTGCCTTGCACCGCGCGCTCGCGCCGGCGTTGCAGCGGCACGCCGTCGATCTGGTGTTCGCCGCCGGCCCGGCGATGGCCGAACTCGTCGCCTGCCTGCCCGCAAGCATGCGCGGGGCGTACGCCGCAAGCTCCGCCGCCCTCGTGGACGAGGTGGCGGCCGCGGTACGGCCGGGCGATGTCGTCGTCGTCAAGGGCTCGGCCGGCAGCAAGATGACAACGCTGGTGAAGGCGCTGCGCGCACTCGACCAAGGCTGTGGCGCGGGCGGCGAGCGGCGCCAGCGTGGTGGAGACGCCTGATGCTGTTCCATCTGTTGTATCCGCTCGCGGATGAGATCTCGGCGCTGAACGTCTTCAAGTATTTGACGTTCCGCTCCGGTGCCGCCGTGCTCACCGCGATGATCGCGAGCTTTGTCCTGGGTCCCGGCCTGATCCGGCTCCTGAAAAGCCGGCAACAGGCCGGCCAGCCGATCCGCACCGACGGACCGGAATCGCATCTCCTGACCAAGCGCGGCACGCCGACGATGGGCGGCTTTCTGATCTTGTTCGCGTCCGTGGTCTCGACCGTGTTGTGGGCGGACCTGCGCAACGGCTTCGTGTGGGTGGCGATGCTGGTCACGGTGAGCTACGGCGCCATCGGCTTCCTCGACGACTACCGCAAGGTCGTCCGCCGTGACAGCCGCGGCCTGCCGGGCCGCGCCAAGCTGATCTTGCAGACGCTCATCGCGGCGAGCGCCGCCTTGTGGGTGACGCAGCTCTCGCCCGAGGCCCTGCAGAACGCGCTTGCCGTGCCGTTCCTCAAGAACGTGCTGCTGCACCTGGGCTGGCTGTTCGTACCGTTCTCGATTCTCGTCATTGTCGGCTCGTCGAACGCGGTCAACCTCACCGACGGCCTCGACGGCCTGGCCATCGTTCCGGTGATGATCGCCGCCGGCGTGTTCGCGCTGATCGCATATCTGGTCGGCAACCTGGTGTTCGCCAACTACCTGCAGATCAACTACGTGCCGCGGGCGGGCGAGTTGTCCGTGTTCTGCGGCGCGCTGGTCGGCGCCGGCCTCGGCTTTTTGTGGTTCAACGCGCCACCTGCCAAGATCTTCATGGGCGACACCGGCTCCTTGTCGCTGGGCGGTGCGCTGGGCGTGATCAGCGTCATCACCAAGCACGAGATCGTGCTCGCCATCATCGGCGGCCTGTTCGTCCTGGAGGCGGTCTCGGTGATCGTCCAGGTGATCTCCTTCAAGATGACCGGCAAGCGTGTGTTTCGCATGGCGCCTCTGCACCATCACTTCGAGAAGCTGGGCTGGGCCGAGCCGACGATCGTCATCCGGTTCTGGATCATCGCTTCGGTGCTGGCCCTGGTCGGACTCTCGACGCTGAAACTGCGCTAGCCCAACGCGTGCCGCGAGGCAGGAGCCCGCGCTCAAGGGACGACGTGACGTGATCATGCTTCATGCGTTGCCCGATCGGCCCTATGCCGTTCTGGGCCTCGGTCTCAGTGGGATGGCCGCGTGCCGCGCGTTGCTGCACGCCGGCAAGACGGTCTGGGCCTGGGATGACCAGCCGCCGGCCCGGGCACGGGCCGATTCGGCCGGTATTCCCGTCCACGATCTGGCTTCGGCGGACCTTGGACGGGCCGAGGCCCTCGTGCTCAGCCCCGGCATTCCGCATACCTGGCCCAAGCCGCATCCGGTGGTTGAGCGTGCGCGGGCGGCGGGTTGCAAGGTGATCGGCGACGGCGAACTGCTGGCTGCGGCCGGCTGCGCCGGCGATTTCGTGGGAATTACAGGGACCAACGGCAAGTCGACGACGACGGCGCTCGTCGGTCACATCCTTGCCGCGGCCGGCCGGCCGTGCGCCGTGGGCGGCAACCTGGGCACGCCGGTGCTCGCCCTCGACCCGCCCGGCCCCAATGGGGCGTTTGTTTTGGAGATGTCATCATACCAGTTGGAGCTAACCCCAAGTTTAGTATTTAATGTCGGTATGCTTCTCAACATCTCGGCAGATCACCTCGAACGGCACGGCGGCATGCAGGGCTATATCGCGGCAAAGCGGGCGATTTTTCGTGGCCGGCCGGCCTCGGCGACGGCGGTGATCGGCGTCGATGACGAGCCCTGCCGGCGAATCGCCGACGCGCTTGCGGCGGCGGGGGACCGCACCGTGGTGCAGATCTCGTGCCGCGCTCCGGTTCCGCGCGGTGTCTTCGTCGAAGATCACATCTTGTATGACGCGCGCGATGGCGAGCGCCACGACGTGCTCGACCTGCGTGACGCCGTGGCGCTGCCGGGCGAACACAACGCCCAGAATGCGGCTGCGGCCTATGCGGCGGTCCGCGCGCTGGGCGTCGATCGCGAAGCGGCGCGGCGCGGAATCTTGGGCTTTCCCGGGCTTGCGCATCGCCAGGAGCGGATCGCCGAGATCGCGGGCGTCCTCTACGTCAACGATTCCAAGGCCACCAACGCCGATGCCGTCGTCCGCGCGCTCGTCTGCTATCAGAACATCTACTGGATCGCCGGGGGGCGGCCCAAGGTCGGCGGGCTCGCCGGCGTCGAGCCTTACCTGTCCGGCGTCCGCCATGCCTTCCTGATTGGCGAGGCGGAGGCGGAGTTCGCCCGTGCCCTTGACGGCAAGGTCGCTTGCAGCCGCTGTGGCACGCTTGAGCGCGCCGTCGCCGCGGCGACCGAGCGGGCGCGCCAGGACGGGGGCGCAGGCGCCGTGGTGCTCTTGTCCCCGGCGTGCGCGTCCTTCGACCAGTTCCGCAGCTTCGAGGCCCGCGGCGCGGCGTTCCGCGCCCTGGTGGAGGCGATCGAGCCATGATGCCGGTGTCGCGCACCGATCGCAGCGTGCTGAGCCGCTGGTGGTGGACGGTCGATCGCTGGACGCTGATCGCGGTGTTCCTGCTCGCCGCGCTCGGCATCGTGCTGACCATGGCGGCGTCGCCGGCCGTCGCCGAGCGTCTGCATTACGAGCCGTTCTATTTTGCGCGGCGCCAGGCGGTCTATCTGCCGGTTTCGCTGTGCATCCTGGTTGCGACGTCGTTGCTGTCGCCGAAGGGGGTGCGGCGCGTCGCCTTCGGCGGTTTCGTGCTGGCCGGGCTGCTGACGATCGCCACCTTGTTCATCGGCGTCGAGGTCAAGGGATCGGTGCGCTGGCTGCGTCTGGGCGGCGTCTCGATCCAGCCGTCGGAGTTCCTGAAGCCGGCGTTCGCGGTGGTGTGTGCCTGGTGGTTCGCCAACAGCCGCCTGGGCGAAAGCAAGGCCGGCTATTTCTGGGCGACGGCGGCGCTGGGGGCGATCGCGGGCGTGCTGGCGTTGCAGCCCGACATCGGCACCACGATGCTGATGGCCGGCATCTGGGCGGTGCAGGTCTTTCTCGCCGGCTGTCCGCTGGTGGTGGTCGGTCTCCTCGCCTTCGCCTTTTTCGGCGGCGGCATCGGCGCCTACCTCTGCCTCGATCACGTGCGCAGGCGGATCGATTACTTCCTCAATCCGGGCAGCGGCGACGAAGGCTATCAGGTCGAGCGCGCGCTCGCCGCCTTTCGCTCCGGCGGGTTGTTCGGGCGCGGGCCGGGGGAGGGCCGGGTCAAGGAAGTCCTGCCCGATGCCCATGCCGATACCATCTTCGCCGTCGCCGGCGAGGAATTCGGCCTGGTGTTGTGTGTGATCGTCGTCGGCCTGTTCGCCTTCGTGGTGATCAAGGCGCTGAGCCGGGCGCTCAAGGACAATGATCTGTTCGCCGTGCTGGCGGCAAGCAGCCTGATCGCGCTGTTCGGCGCGCAGGCGCTGATGAACATGGCGTCGACGCTGCATCTGATGCCGCCCAAGGGGATCACCCTGCCGTTCATTTCCTACGGCGGCTCGGCGACGATCGCGCTGGCCTGGGGGGTGGGGATGATGCTGGCGCTGACCCGGCAGCGGCCATCGGCGGGAGAGCAGCGATGATGGCGCACTTAGGCCACGTCTGCGTGCTCGCCGCCGGCGGCACCGGTGGTCACGTCTTCCCGGCGGAAGCCCTGGCGGCGGCGCTCGTTGCCCGCGGCGCCCGGCCGGTGCTGTTCACCGACCCGCGCGGCCACGCCTTCGGCGGCGCCTTGCAGGGCGTCGAGGTCCGGCAGATCCGGGCGGGCGGCATCGCAGGCCTCGGCCGGCTGGCCAGGCTCAAGAGCATCCTGGCGCTCGGCTGCGGCTTCGTCCAGGCGCTGTGGCAGCTTCGCCGGCTGTCGCCGGTCGCCGTCGTCGGCTTTGGCGGCTACGCGTCGCTGCCGACGGTGCTCGCGGCGTGCGTCAGCGGCTATCGCACCATCGTGCACGAGCAGAACGCCGTGCTCGGCCGCGCCAATCGCTTAGCCGCGAGCCGGGTCGACCGGATCGCCACCGCGTTCGCCAGGATCGCCCGGGTGCCGGCGGCGGCCGAAGGCAAGGTGGTGCGCGTCGGCATGCCGACCCGGACGACGTTTGCCGCGGTGCGCAACCGCGCCTACGCGCCGCCCGAGGCGCAGGGCAGCATCCGGCTCCTGGTCTTGGGCGGCAGCCAGGGAGCGAAGGTGTTCAGCGACGTGATCCCGGCCGCGCTGGCCCGGCTGGGCGCCGGCGTGCGGGCGCGTCTCGTCGTCAATCAGCAGTGCCGGCCGGAAACGCTCGACGCGGTGAACGGTGCCTACCGCGAGATCGGCATCGCCGCCGAGCTGGCGTCGTTCTTCAGCGACATTCCCGACCGGCTGGCGGCTGCGCATCTGGTCATCGCGCGTGCCGGTGCCTCGACGGTGGCCGAGCTGACCACCGTCGGCCGGCCGGCGATCCTGGTGCCCTATCCCTACGCCATCGACGACCACCAGGCCGCCAACGCGCGCGCGATGCAGCAAGACGGCGCCGCCATGGTCATCGACCAGGACGCGTTCACCGCCGTGGCGCTGGCCGAACAGCTCTCGGCGCTGCTGGCGAGCCCGGAGGCGCTGGCGAAGATGGCGGCGCGCGCCTGGGCGGCGGGGCTGCCGGACGCGGGCGACCGGCTCGCCGATCTGGTGCTGCCGGCGCCGGCCGCGCCGGGCGAAGAGGGTGGCGAAGAGGGAGATCCCCGATGAAGACGCTGCCGCTGCAGCCCGGGATCATCCACTTCGTCGGCATCGGCGGGATCGGCATGAGCGGAATCGCCGAGCTGCTGCACAACCTCGGCTATCCGGTGCAGGGCAGCGACCGCGCGGAGAACAACAACACCCGGCGGCTGCGGCACCTGGGCGTGCCGGTGATGATCGGCCATGAGGAGACCAATCTCGGCGGCGCGCAGGTGGTCGTCGTCTCCTCGGCGATCAAGGCGGACAATCCGGAGATCGTGGCCGCGCGCAAGCGCCTGGTGCCGGTGCTGCGTCGTGCCGAGATGCTGGCCGAGCTGATGCGCTTCAAGTGGTCGATCGCCATCGGCGGCACGCATGGCAAGACGACGACCACCTCGCTGATCGCGCACCTGCTCGATGCCGCCGGTCTCGATCCGACCGTGGTCAACGGCGGCATCATCAACGCCTGGGGCTCGAACGCGCGCCTGGGCGGCGGGCAGTGGATGGTGGCCGAGGCCGACGAGAGCGACGGCACGCTGGTCAAGCTGCCGGCCACCATCGCGGTGGTGACCAACATCGATCCCGAGCACCTCGACCACTACGGCACCTTCGATGCGCTGCGCGAGGCCTTCGTCAGCTTCGTCGCCAACATCCCGTTCTACGGCGTCGCCGCGCTGTGCATCGATCATGCGGAGGTCCAGGGCATCATTCCGCGGCTGCGCGACCGGCGCATCGTCACCTACGGCTTCAGCCCACAGGCCGATGTCCGTGCCATCAATGTCGAGACGTCGGCCTCGGGGGCGCGCTTCGACGCGGTGATCACCGACCGCAAGACCGAGGCCCAGCGCACGGTCGACGGCCTGTTCCTGCCGATGTTCGGCCGCCACAACGTGCAGAATGCGCTCGCCGCCATCGCGGTCGCCGACGCGCTGTCCATCGAGGATGCCGTCGTGCGCAACGCGTTCGCCGAGTTCGCGGGCGTCAGCCGCCGCTTCACCAAGACCGGCGAGGTCGATGGCGTCTCGATCATCGATGACTACGGCCATCATCCGGTGGAGATCGCAGCCGTGCTGGCGGCGGCGCGCACCGTCACCGCGGGCCAGGTCATCGCCGTCGTCCAGCCGCACCGCTACACGCGGCTGCACAACCTCTTCGGCGAATTCTGCGCCTGCTTCAACGATGCCGACACCGTCATCGTCGCCGACGTCTATCCGGCCGGTGAAGAGCCGATCGAAGGCGCCGACCGCGATTCCCTGGTGGACGGCCTGCGGGCGCACGGCCACCGCCACGTGGTCGCCTTGCCCGATCGCGAGGCATTGGCCGGCCTGGTTGCCGGGCTGGCCCGGCCCGGCGATCTCGTCGTCTGCCTCGGTGCCGGCAGCATTTCGCAGTGGGCGCACGCCCTGCCGGCGGAGCTGAACGCCCGTGGCGGCGTGGGGGGTGATGCCTCTGGCGGCGTGGGGCGGGGAGGGGCGCAATGATGCCGATCCGTGCCTGCGCGCCGCACCTGATCGACCGGCTGCCTCCGGTGCGTGGTCGTTATGCCGCCGATGTCGCCTTGGCGCCGATCACCTGGTTCCGCGTCGGCGGCGCCGCGGAAGTGGTGTTCCGCCCGGCCGACGAGGCCGACCTCGCGCAGTTCCTCGCCGGGCGGCCCGTCGACGTGCCACTCACCGTGATCGGCGTCGGCTCCAATCTTCTGGTGCGCGACGGCGGCGTGCCCGGCGTCGTCGTCCGCTTGGGCCGCGCCTTTGCCGCCGTCACCATCGACGGCACGACCGTCTCGGCGGGCGCCGGCTGCCTCGATCTCAACGTGGCGCTCGCCGCCCGCGATGCGGGTCTTGCGGGTCTTGAGTTCCTGAGCGGCATCCCGGGCACCATCGGCGGTGCTTTGCGCATGAACGCCGGCGCCTACGGCCGGGAAATGAAGGACATCGTGGTCTCGGCGCGCGCCCTCGATGCCGGCGGCAACGCCCATGCGCTGGCGGCCGCCGACCTCGGCTTTGCCTATCGCCGCTGCGGTATTGCCGCCGACTGGATCTTCGTCGCCGCCGGCCTCGAAGGCCGGCCGGACGACGCGGTGAGCGTCGCGCGCCGCATCGAGGAGATCCGCCGGGCACGCGAGGCCTCGCAGCCGATCCGGGCACGCACTGGCGGCAGCACCTTTGCCAATCCGCCGGGCATGAAGGCGTGGGAGCTGATCGACCGCGCCGGCTGTCGCGGGCTGGTGCGCGGTGGCGCCAAGGTCTCCGAGCAGCACTGCAATTTCCTGATCAACACCGGTGGCGCCACCGCCGCGGACCTGGAAGGCCTCGGCGAAGAGGTGCGCGCTCGCGTGCTGGAGACCTCCGGTGTGCGGCTGGAGTGGGAAATCCGCAGGATCGGCGTCGCTCGCGGTGCCGCTGGCACGGAGCAAGCGCGATGAGCAAGCGGGTGGCGGTGCTCAAGGGGGGCATCTCGGCGGAGCGCGAAGTCTCCCTGGTCAGCGGTGCGGCGGTGGCGCGCGCGCTGGCGTCCGCCGGCTATGTCGTCGACGAGATCGACGTGGGCGGCGATATCGGGGCGCTGTTGTCGCGGCTGACGCCCGCACCCGACGCGGTGTTCAACGCGCTGCACGGCCGCTACGGCGAGGATGGCTGCGTCCAGGGCCTCCTCAACATCCTGCGCATCCCGTACACGCATTCGGGCCTTTTGGCCTCGGCGCTCGCCATGGACAAGCCGGCGGCGAAGCGGGTGTTCGCCGACGCCGGCATTCCGGTGGCCGAGCACGTCATCGCCGATCGCGCCGCGTTTCTCGCCGCCGAGCCGATGGCCCGGCCCTACGTCATCAAGCCGCTGAACGAGGGCTCCAGCGTCGGCGTGCGCATCGTGCGTGCAGGCGACAACTGGTCGCCAACCGCCGAGGGCTGGCCGTTCGGCGCCGCGGTCATGGTCGAGCGCTTCATCCCCGGGCGCGAACTCACCGTTGCGGTGATGGGCGAGCGGCCGCTCGCCGTCACCGAGATCACCACCGAGCGCGGCTTCTACGACTACGACGCCAAGTACGCCGCCGGCGGCTCCCGGCACGTGATCCCGGCGCCGCTGGCCGCCGACGTCTATGCCGAGGCGCTGGCGCTGGCGCGCAAGGCGCACCAGGCCCTGGGCTGCCGCGGCGTGTCGCGCGCCGATCTGCGCTTCGACGGCAGCCGGCTGTTCATGCTGGAGGTCAACACCCAGCCGGGCATGACACCGACCTCGCTGGCGCCGGAGCAGGCGGCGTTCGTCGGCATCTCGTTCGCCGATCTGGTGACCTGGCTGGTCGAGCACGCGGAGTACGACAGATGATCGGCCGCTTGAAGGCGTGGATGGGGCTGGCATCCGCCGGCAAGAGGCAGCGCCGCCGCCGGGTGGTGCCGTGGTGGCGGACGCCGCGCACGGTGGCGATCAGCTGCGTGATCGCCGGCCTCGGCGTGGTGGCGGCGGCGGCGTGGTCGTGGCGCAGCGGCACGACCCAGCGGCTGGCCGAGGGCGTGCAATCGGGCCTGATCCGGGCGAGCGCCGGCATCGGTTTCGAGATCCACGAGGTGTTCGTGGTCGGGCGCAAGCGGACGCCGCGCGAACAGTTGATCGCCGCGCTCGGCGCCGACCGCGGCCAGCCGATCCTCGCCCTCGATCTCGATGCGGCGCGAAGGCGGATGCTCGCCTTGCCGTGGGTGCGCTCGGTCTCCATCGAGCGGCTGCTGCCGGACACCGTCGTCGTCCGTCTGATCGAGCGCGAGCCGGTGGCGTTGTGGCAGAAGGATGGCGTCTTTTCGCTGATCGACGGCGACGGCGTGGTGATCGAAGGTGCCGCGATCAGCCAGTTCGCCGACCTGATCGTCGTCGTCGGCGACGATGCGCCGGAAAACGTCGGCGGGCTGCTGGCGCTGCTCGCCGAAGAGCCGGACCTCAAGCCGCTGATCAAGGCGGCGGTGCGCGTTGGTGAGCGGCGCTGGAACCTGCACATCGATGGCGGGCTCGAAATCCGGCTGCCCGCCGACGACCCTGCGCAGGCGTGGCATCTCCTCGCCGGGTATCAGCGGACATACCGGTTGCTTGAGAAGGGGCTGCAGATGGTCGATCTGCGCTTTCTTCCCGATCGGCTGATCGTGCGCCGGGTGCCGCCGGGCGACGAGCGGCGGTCGGGAGCAGGCCACAGCGCCTAAGCGGCGCGAACAGGTCCACAGCGCCTAAGCGGCGCGAACAGGTAAGGATACCGAGGCTGGTGGGGTTGGCAGTGAAACAGGAACGCAGTGCAACACCGATCAAGACACGCAGCGGTCTGGTCGCGGCGCTCGACATCGGTACGACCAAGGTCTGCTGCGTGATCGCCAAGCCGTCCGGCCCGGAGGGATTGCGTGTCGTCGGCATCGGCCATCAGGCGTCGCGCGGGCTGCGCAACGGCACTTTCGTCGACATCGACGCCGCGGAATCGACGATCCGCGCCACGGTCGAGACCGCCGAGCGCATGGCCGGCGACAACATCCACCAGGTCGTGGTCAACGTGTCTGCCGGCAGTCCCGAATCCCGGCTGATCGCCTACGAGATCTCCGTCGCCGGCCACGAGATCGGCGACGCCGACGTGCGCAGGATCCTGGAGCCGGCGGGATTCAGCGCCTCGCTGCCCGCCGATCACGAGATCATCCATGCGATTCCAGTCGGCTACAGCATCGACGGCTGCCGCGGCGTGCGCGATCCGCGCGGCATGTTCGGCCAGCGCCTCGGCGTCAATCTGCATGTCATCACCGCGGCCGCCGGCGCCATCCGCAACCTGACCGCGTGCGTCTCGCGCTGCCACCTCGAAGTCGCAACGCGGACGGTCTCTTCCTATGCCGCGGCCATGGGGGTCCTGGTCGAGGACGAGACGGCGCTCGGTGTCACCCTGATCGAGATGGGCGGCGGCACGACGTCCGTCGCCGTCTTCTTCGATTCCGAGCTGGTGCACACCGACAGCATTCCGGTCGGCGGGCTGCACGTCAGCCGCGACATCGCGCGCGGGCTGTCGACGCCGTTGTTCCAGGCCGAGCGGATCAAGACGCTGTTCGGCAGTTGCCTGCCGTCGCCGTCGGACGACCGGCAGACCATCGAGGTGCCGCCGATCGCGGAGGATGGCCCGGGCGAGGTGGTGCGCGTGCCGCGCTCGCTCCTGGTGAACATCATCCGGCCGCGGTTGGAGGAGGTCTTCGAGATGGTGCGCGCGCGCCTCGAAGACGCCGGCTTCGACCGGGTCGCCGGGCGGCGCCTGGTGCTGACCGGCGGTGCCTGCCAGCTCCTCGGCGCGCCGCAGCTCGCTGGAATGATTCTGGACAAGCAGGTGCGTGTCGGCCGGCCGCGGCGGATCGAAGGCCTGCCGGAGGCCGCCACCGGGCCGGCGTTTGCCACGGCCACCGGCCTTCTGCAGTTCGCCGCGCGACACGCGCACGAAAGCCTGCAGGGGAACTACAGGCCGGTTGAAGCACCCGGGGGGCGCTGGAAGCGGTTCGGGCAATGGCTGCGCGAGAACTTCTGAACGAACGTTGCTGCACGGAACACCTTAGGTTAACGCGAACGGAGGCTGGCATGACGATCAACTTGAGCGTTCCCTTGATTTCTCCAAGTCTCGATGAGTTGCGGCCACGGATCACCGTGGTTGGCGTGGGTGGTGCCGGCGGCAACGCCGTCACCAACATGATCCGCTCCCGGCTGGAAGGCGTCGAATTCATCGTCGCCAACACCGACAGCCAGGCGCTCGCCCAGTCCGGCTGCGAGCGGCGGATTCAGATGGGCGTGACGGTGACGCAAGGCCTCGGCGCCGGCTCGCGCCCCGACATCGGGCGCATCGCCGCCGAGGAGGCGCTCGACGAGATCATCGAGGAGATCCGCGGCTCCAACATGGTGTTCATCGCCGCCGGCATGGGCGGCGGCACCGGCACCGGCGCCGCGCCGGTGATCGCGCGCGCCGCCCGCGACCAGGGCATCCTGACCGTCGGCGTGGTCACCAAGCCGTTCCACTTCGAGGGCGCGCATCGTATGCGCCTCGCCGAGACCGGCATCGAAGAGCTGGAGCAGTTCGTCGATACGCTGATCGTCATCCCCAACCAGAACCTGTTCCGCATCGCCAACGACAAGACGACGTTCGCCGACGCCTTCAAGATGGCCGACGACGTCCTCTATTCGGGCGTGCGCGGGGTGACCGACCTGATGGTGGTGCCGGGCCTGATCAACCTCGATTTTGCCGATGTGCGCGCGGTGATGAGCGAGATGGGCAAGGCGATGATGGGCACCGGCCAGGGCGAGGGTGAGCGCCGGGCGCTCGACGCGGCCGACGCCGCCATCTGCAATCCGCTCCTGGAAGATGTCTCGCTGAAGGGCGCCCGTGGCGTGCTGATCAACATCACCGGCGCGCCGGATCTGACCCTGTTCGAGGTGGACGAAGCGGTCAACCGCATCCGCAGCGAAGTCGATCCCGAGGCCTTCATCATTTTCGGCTCGACCTTCGACGCGGAGATGGAAGGCCGGATCCGGGTCTCGGTGGTGGCCACCGGCATGGATATCGCCGATGCCGCGCGGGACGGCTCGGCGAAGCTCAACTTCGGCAGCCTGCAAGGCGAAGCCACGTCCGCGGAGACCGTTGCCCCGCGCGACGCGGTCACGCGGCTCACCGCCGCCGATCTGGTTCCCGGTGGCCGCAAGACCGAGGCGGTCGAGGGTGAGCTCGCCCCGGCCGCGGCCGAGCAGGACGCGCGGGCCGGCGCCAACGAGCCGGTGCCGGCGTTCGGCAACGTGTTCATCCCGCCGGCGCCGGTCTCGCGCGGGCTCGCCGCCCGTCACTCCCTGGAGGCGGTGCCGACCGACAGCGCCGGCCGGGCGGCCAAGCCCGGTGACTCCCAGGGCGCGGGCGCGTTCGGGCGCGTCGGCAACCTGTTCGCGCGGGTCGCGGGCGCCGGGCGGCCGCGTCCGGGCAACCGGGACGCGTCGAGCGATGCCGGCGAGCGCGGGCAGCAGGGCGCGGTGAAGAACATGCCGCGGCTGGGCAGCGTTTCGCCCGAGGAGCGTTTGCCGTCCTCGCGCAATGAGGAGGATCTCCTGGATATTCCCGCGTTCCTGCGTCGCCAGGCCAATTGAGCGGGCCAAGCCAGCCACCCGCGCAACCGATCGCCCGCCAGCGGGCGGGAAGCCCGGCGCCAACGCGGCGCTTGGCTTCCCGCCGTCTTTCCTTTCATTGGCGACGCCGCCGACGTGGTATATGTGCTGGGCTTGTGTCGTGATATCCGGGCAGAGGCGGCAGCGGCCTTGCCCCCAGCGCGGGAACGTCGAGAGATGCGGATGCCGGTGATGGCGAGCCGAAAGGGCAGGGGAGCGCTGGCCGCGGTTTCGCTGGCGGCGGTGCTCTTGCTCGCCGGTGCCTGCAGTTCGGACAAGGAGCCAAAGTACGTCGAGCGGCCGGTCGACGAGCTGTACAACGATGCCATGAGCAAGATGGACGCCGGTGAGTACCACAAGGCGGCGAAGCAGTTCGACGAGGTCGAGCGCCAGCATCCGTATTCGCCGTGGGCCATCAACGCGCAGTTGATGACGGCCTACGCCTACTACGAGGGCAATGAGTACGACGACGCCATCGTCGCCGCCAATCGCTTCATCGAGCTTAACCCGGCCAATCCCGACGTCGCCTACGCCTACTATCTGAAGGGCCTCTCGTATTACGAGCGGATCTCCAGCGTCGATCGTGATCAGGACATGACCGAGCAGGCGCGCAAGACCTTCGAGGAGCTGATCGCCCGCTTCCCGGACTCGCAATATGCCCGCGATGCGCGGCTCAAGCTCGACCTCACCGTCGACCACCTCGCCGGCAAGGAGATGGAAATCGGCCGCTACTATCTGCGCCAGAGGTACTATCTCGCCGCGATCAACCGCTTCAAGACCGTGGTCGAGCGCTACCAGACGACAACCCACGTGCCCGAGGCGCTGCTGCGCCTGACCGAGGCCTACACGGCGCTCGGCATGCGCGAGGAGGCACGCAAGTCGGCCGCCGTCCTTGGCCACAACTATCCGGACTCCGAATGGTACGCCGATGCCTATGCGCTGCTCGAAGGTGGCGGTGGGAATGCGCGTGCTTCCTGGCTGGGGCTGTGGTAGGTGGCGCGGGATCCTTAGGGGCGATGCTGGCGACGCTGTCGATCCGCGATGTGGTGCTGATCGACCGGCTTGACGTGCGTTTCGCGGCCGGGCTGAACGCGTTGACCGGCGAGACCGGTGCCGGCAAATCGATTCTGCTCGATGCGCTGGGGCTCGCGCTGGGCAGCCGGGCAGAGGCGCGGCTGATCCGTCATGGCTGCGCGCAGGCCTCGGTCACCGCCTCGTTTCGCGTCGCCGGCGACCACCCGGCGGTAACGGTGCTGCGCGACCACGGCATTGCCCAGGGCGACGACGAGCTGCTGGTGCGCCGGCAGATCGGCGCCGACGGGCGCTCGCGCGCCTTCGTCAACGACCAGGCGGTGAGCATCGCGCTGTTGCGCGCGCTGGGCGGCGTCCTGGTCGAGATCCACGGTCAGTTCGAAAGCCAGCGTCTGCTGGAGCCGGCGATGCATCGCGAGCTGCTCGATGCTTTCGCCGGGCATGCGCCGCTGGTCGACGCCTGCGCCCGGGCGTGGGCCGACTGGCGGGCCAAGACCGAAGCCCTGACGCGCGCCGAAGCCACGGCCGAGGCGGCGCGGCGCGACGAGGACTATCTTCGCCACGCCCTGGAAGAGCTGGTGGCCCTCGACCCGCAACCCGGCGAAGAGACCAGGCTGGCGCAGCGCCGCGTGCTCTTGCAAAACGCGGAGAAGTTCATGGCGGCGCTCGGCGATGTCTCGGCGAGCCTGCGCGGTGGAGCCGCCGGCAAGGGTAGCGCAGACGTGCTGCGCGGCTGCCTGCGCGCCCTTGAGCGGCTTGCCGGCAAGATGGCCGGTGAGATGGAAGAGCGGATCGCTGCGACCGGCGCCGCCATCGAGCGCGCGCTCGGTGAGGTCATGGAGGCCGAAGCCATCCTGGAGCGGGCGACCGCCGACAGCGATCTCGATCCCCGGCAACTGGAGGCGGTGGAGGAGCGCCTGTTCGCCTTGCGCAAGCTCGCGCGCAAGCACGACGTCGCCGCCGACGCCCTGCCTTCGGTGCGCGACGACATGCAGACGCGGCTCGACGGCATCGAGGACGCCGCCGGTTCGCTCAGCCGGCTCAAGGGGCAGGCGGACGACGCGCGGACCCACTTCGCGGCCGCCGCCGCCCGCCTCGGCGAGGCGCGTCGGGAGGCGGCCATGCGCCTTGATAGCGCCGTGGCGGCGGAGCTGGAGCCGCTGCGCCTGGGCAAGGCGCGGTTTGTCACGCGGGTCCTCACCGTGCCGGAGCGCGAATGGGGAGAGCACGGCTCCGAGCGGGTGGAATTCGAGGTGGCGACCAACCCAGGCGTGCCGCCGGGACCGCTCGCGCGCATCGCGTCCGGTGGCGAACTGGCGCGGCTGATGCTGGCACTCAAGGTGGTGCTCGCCCGCGCCGATCCGGTGCCGACCCTGGTGTTCGACGAGGTCGATGCCGGGATCGGCGGCGCGGTGGCGGCCGCCGTCGGTGAGCGTTTGGCGCGACTGGCCGATGACGTCCAGGTCCTGGTCGTCACCCACTCGCCGCAGGTCGCGGCGCGTTGCCACCAGCACTGGAAGATCAGCAAGCACGAGGTCGAAGGGGTGGCGCGCACCTCGGTCGATGCCCTCGATGACGGCGCGCGCCGGGAGGAAATCGCCCGCATGCTGGCCGGCGCGCGGGTGACCGAGGAGGCCCGCGCCGCGGCGCGCAGCCTGCTCCTCGGCGACGCGCCGTGACCACGCAACCGGTCACGCCCGCGGTCGAGGCGCTGAGCGAAGATGAGGCGGCGGCCGAGCTGGCCGCGCTCGCCGCCGCAATCGCCCGCCATGATCGTCTCTACTACCAGCACGACGCGCCCGAGATCGGCGACGCCGACTACGACGCGCTGCGTGGACGCAACGCGGCCATCGAACGGCGCTTTCCACACCTGAAGCGCGCCGACAGCCCGAGCGAGCGGGTCGGCGCGCCGGTGGCGGCCCGCTTCGCCAAGGTGGTGCATGCGCGGCCGATGCTGTCGCTCGCCAACGGCTTCAGCGAAGCCGATCTGATCGAATTCGTCGCGGGCGTGCGCCGTTTTCTCAAGGAGTTGCGGGACGATCCTGATGCAGCGCTTGAGATGATGGCCGAGCCCAAGATCGACGGCCTGTCGATTGCGCTGCGCTACGAGGGCGGGCGCCTGGTCTCTGCGGCGACGCGCGGCGACGGCACGACCGGCGAGGATGTCACCGCCAACGTGCGCACGCTGCGCGACGTGCCGGCGCGCATCGAGACAGCCCTCGCCGTCTTCGAGGTGCGCGGCGAGGTCTATATGACCCGCGCGGATTTCCAGGATCTCAACGCGCGTCAGGAGGCCGCCGGCGGCAAGGTCTTCGCCAATCCGCGCAACGCCGCCGCCGGCTCGCTGCGCCAGCTCGATCCGGCGATCACCGCCGGCCGGCCCCTGCGATTTTTCGCGTACGCCGCGGGCGAGATGAGCACCGAGATCGCCGAGACGCACGAGGGATTCCTCGCCGCGCTGGCCGGCTTGGGCTTTCCGACCAATCCGCTGGCCAGGCTCTGCGCCTCGGTGGACGACATGCTCGCCTACTATCGCGAGCTGGCGGGCAGCCGCGGCGCGCTCGCCTACGACATCGACGGCGTGGTGTTCAAGGTCAATCGCCGCGACTGGCAGGAGCGGCTCGGCTTCGTCAGCCGGGCGCCGCGCTGGGCGATCGCGCAGAAGTTCGCGGCCGAGCAGGCACAGACGCGCGTGCAGGCGATCCGCATCCAGGTCGGGCGTACCGGTGCGTTGACGCCGGTGGCCGAACTCGATCCGGTCGCCGTCGGCGGCGTCATTGTCGGCCGCGCCACCTTGCACAACGAGGACGAGATCGCGCGCAAGGATATCCGCGTCGGCGATTGGGTGATCATCCAGCGCGCCGGCGACGTCATCCCGCAAGTCGTTGGTGTTGTCGTCGAAAAGCGACCTGACGACTCGGTGCCGTACGATTTCCCCGAGCACTGCCCGGAGTGCGGCAGCCTCGCCGTGCGCGAGGCGGGTGAGGCGGCGCGCCGCTGCACCGGCGGCCTGATCTGCCCGGCGCAGGCGGTGGAGCGGATGCGGCATTTCGTCTCGCGCGGCGCCTTCGACATCGAGGGCCTCGGCGAGAAGCACATCGAGGCGTTCTGGCGCGACCGGCTGCTCGCCTCACCGGCTGACATCTTCCGGCTGCGCGCACGCGCCGATGCCATCCGCGGCCGGGAAGGCTGGGGGGAGCGCTCGGTCGAGAACCTGCTTGCCGCCATCGAGGCGCGGCGCACGATCCCGCTCGATCGCTTCATCTACGCGCTCGGCATCCGGCAGGTGGGCGAGGCGACGGCGAAGCTGCTGGCGCGGCGCTACGGCTCGCTCGCGGCGTGGAGCCGCGCGATGCGCGCGCTCGGCAGCGAGGACGGCGGCGACGAGGCCTACGCCGAGCTGACTGCGATCGACGGCATCGGCCCGTCGGTGGCCGAAGACCTGGCTGGGTTTTTTGCCGAGCCGCACAACCAGGCGGTGCTCGACGAGCTCGAACGCGAGGTGCGGGTCGCCGACTTCGTGGCCGGTGCGGCCGTCGCGTCACCGCTCGCCGGCAAGACGGTGGTGTTCACCGGCACGCTCGCGCGCATGACCCGCAGCGAGGCGAAGGCGAAGGCCGAAGCCTTGGGCGCCATCGTCGCCGGTTCGGTCTCGAAGAAGACGGATTTCGTGATCGAAGGGGCGGATGCCGGCAGCAAGGCGGCGAAGGCGCGCGCCTTGGGTCTCGTGGTTCTGAGCGAAGACGCATGGCTGGCGCTGATTGCCGAATAGGGGAGCGCGCAACGAAGAGCGGCGGAACCAAATGCTAAGCGCCGCCGCCCGGACCCGGTTGTTCGAAGCGAACCGGCAACCGATAGGGGTCAGTGGAGCTTCTTCGGCAGATCCTCGATGGCGCTGTCGATCAGCGAATTGGCTTGCGCCGCGGTCAGCCGCTCCGCCAGGAGCTGACGCGTCGCCGCCATGGCGATCTCCACGGTGCGGTTGCGGATGTCGGCGAGCGCCGCCTTCTCGGCCTGGCCGATGCGCTCCATGGCCAGTTCTTCGCGCCGCGCCAGCGAGCGCTCCAGCTCCTGGGCGGCACGCTCGGCAAGGCGATCGGCCTCGCGCCGGGCGTTGTCGACGATGGTTTCGGCTTCCTCCGACGCCTCGCGTTGCTTGCGCTCGTAGGTGGCGAGCAGTTGCTGCGCGTCCTCGGCGAGGCGCGCCGCCTCGTCGATCTGCTCCTTGATCCGCTTGGCGCGTTCGTCGAGCGCCACGCTCGTCACGCGCACCGCGGTGCGGGCGACGAGAACGACGAACAGGACGAAGCCGATCGCCACCCAGAACTCGGCAGACGCATAGAACGGCTCTGCCTGGTGCTCCGCGCCTGCTTCCGCGGCGAGCGCCCACATGGTCTCAGGCTCCCTTCATGATGCGATCGACGCTGGGGCCGATGACGGTGTCGGCCGGGCGTTCGCCGATCAGACGCTCGACGGCGAGCGCCGCCGTCTCCAACGCCATCTCGCGGATGCCGGCGACGGCATCGGCACGCGCCTTGGCAATGCGCGCCTCGGCCGCGGCGATCTCGGCCGCGAGGCGCTCGCCGAGCTCGGCGTGGCGTTCGTGCGCGTCCGCCTGCGCACGCTCGCGGACGGCGTTGAGCTGGTCCTGCGCCTTGGCCCGGGCGTCCGTCATCAGCTTCTCGTAGGCCGCCATGGCGTCTTCGGCGTCCCTCTTGAGGTTCTCGGCCTTGCGCAGGTTGTCGTTGATGCGAAACTCGCGCTCTTCCAGAACCTCACGGATGCGTGGCAACGCCACCTTGGCCATCAGCCAGTACAACGCCACGAAGCTGACGATGAGCCAGAAGATCTGCGGCGGAAAGGACGAAGGGTCGAACTGCGGCATCGGCGTCGCCTATCGGCACCTGATCGTTGATGGACCGGCCGCCGCCCGGTAAGCGCGGAAGCCGGCCGGAGGCGGGCGACGTCGTCCTAGAAGACGAACATCAAGATCAGCGCGACGACCAGGGCGTAGAGCGCGACCGCTTCGACGAGCGCGAAGCCCAGGAACATCGGCAACTGGATGATCGGCTGCGCCGCCGGGTTGCGTGCCAAGGACGCGATCGCGGTCGCAAAAATATTGCCGATACCGGCACCGACTCCCCCGAGCCCGACGACGGCGATCCCGGCTCCAATCAACTTTGCGGCTTCAGCGTCCATGGCTTTTCTTCCCTATTCAGGCGGTTAAGTTCGAACGAGACCCTATTGACGACATGGTGTGGTGGTACGATCACCTTCAGACGGCTTAGTGCATGTGCAAGGCATCGTTGAGGTAGATGCAGGTGAGAATGGCGAACACGTAGGCTTGCAGGAAGGCGACCAGAATTTCAAGGCCGGTCAGCGCGACGACGGCGGCGAACGGGATGATGCCGAGCACGCCTAACCCGGCGACGAAGCCGCCGAACACCTTCAAGAGCGTGTGGCCCGCCGTCATGTTGGCGAACAGACGCAAAGACAGGCTGATCGGCCGGGTGAAGTAGGACAAGATCTCAATCGGCACCAGGACCGGCGCCAAATAGATCGGCGTGCCGTGCGGCAGGAAGAAGTGCAGGAAATGCAGGCCGTGCTTGGCGAAGCCGATCGTCGTCGTGCCCACGAACACCACGAGCGCCATGAGCAGCGTGACGATGATATGGCTGGTAAACGTGAAGCTGTACGGCAGCAAGCCAATCATGTTGCCGAACAGAATGAACATGAACAGCGTGAAGATGAACGGAAAGTACTTTCGCCCCTCGGCGCCGACGTTGTTGCGGATCATGTTGCCGACGAACTCGTAGGCGAGTTCCGCCATCGACTGCCAGCGGCCGGGCACCAGGGCGCGATTGCGAATGCCGTAGGTCAGGAACACGGTGATCGCGCCGACGGTAACCAGCATCGCCAGGCCCGAATTGGTGAGGGAAACGTTGAGCCCGCCGATCTGAACCGGAAGCACGGGCTCGATCTGGAACTGATGAAGTGGACTTGCCACCGCTGCCCTCACCCACCCTTTGGTTTTCGCATCCGCCGTCCGTTCGGCGGATTGCCCCATTATTTCGGATCCGTTTGCCCGGTGCCGGACCCTGCCTTTTTCGGCCCGTCTTCTTTTCGCTCGTCTTCTTTCCGCCCGTCCGCGTCTTCGGCCGGACGATAGCCTAGCGCCATGCCGTATCCCCGCACCGTCCGATACACGTTCATACCACCGGCGGCCGCGCCGAGAATGAAGAACGTGATCAGCAACAGCGGCGACGTCCCCAGCGACCGGTCGAGCAGGTACCCGATGCCACCGCCAACCCCGAGCCCGGCAACGAGATGGCTGGCGACGGTGAACGCCATCCCCAGCCCGGTGGTTGCCTCCTGCGGCCGGGCCCCGGGCTTTTTCGCCTCGGCTTCGGCGCGCAGGCGCTTGAGCTGCGCATCCAGTTCCTGCAACGACGGTGGCGAGGGCTTTTCGCTCATCTTCGATCGTCCCTCAACCAGCGCGATCGCTGACGGCTGCAACCATAGAGGTGGCTCCGCAGCACTGTCAAGCCGGAATACCCCGAGACGAAACGCGTGTCGTCGCGATTAATCGCCTGATCTGGCGGCGAAAACCGTCGGCTGTGCAGGCGCAGCAATCACGCCCGCCTGGGCCTCGGCACGGCGCAGGTCGACGGAGACCAGTTGGGAGACGCCGCGCTCGGCCATGGTCACGCCGAATAGTCGATCCATGCGCGCCATGGTCAGCCGGTGGTGGGTGATCACCACGAACCGGGTGCCGCGCGCGGTGATCTCCGCGAGGAGGTTGCAGAACCGGCCGACGTTGACGTCGTCGAGCGGGGCATCGACCTCGTCGAGCACGCAGATCGGCGACGGCCGCGTCAGCAGCACGGCAAAGCGCAGGGCGAGCGCGGTCAACGCCTGCTCGCCGCCGGACAACAGCGAGAGCGAGTGCAGCGTCTTGCCCGGCGGGCTCGCCAGGATTTCGAGGCCCGCGGCGAGCGGATCGTCGGGATTGGTCAGCGCCAGCTCGGCGCGGCCGCCGCCGAACATGCGCACGAACAGGGCGCGGAAGTGTTGATCGATCTCGGCAAAGGCGGCGACCACGCGCTCGCGCGCCTCGCGATCGATCTCGGCGACGCCGCGGCGCAGCTTGGCGATGGCGGCGAGCAGATCGGCCTCCTGCGCGCGCAGGGCCGAAACCTGCTGGGCCAGCGCTTGTGCTTCCTCCTCTGCGCGCAGATTGACGGGGCCGATGGCGTCGCGCTCGCGCTGCAGGCGTTCAAGCTTGGCGGCGAGGCTCTCGTCATCGCCGCCGGCCGCCGCCGGATCGGCTTCCCCGGCCAGCGCATCGGGGGAAATGGCGAGCCGCTCGACGATCTGGGCGCGCAGCAGCCGGCGCGCCTGCTCGGCCTGTTCCCCGGCGGCTTCGGCGCGGATGCGTGTTTCGCGCGCCTCGGCCAGCGCGTGTTCGGCCTGGCGCAGCGCCCGATCGGCGGTGGCCAATCGGTTCTCGGCCGCCGCCAGCGCGTCGGCGGTGTTTTGGCGGCGCTGACGCTGGACGGTCATCGCATCGAGGAGGGTTTGCCGGCGCGCCGCAAGTTCGCCGGGGTGCGCTTCCAGGGCGGCGCTCTGGGCGCGCAGCTCGGCGCGGCGCGCCTCGATGGCAGCGAGTTGCGCGCGCGCGGCATCGGCGCGCGCGGCCCAGTCGCGGATCTCCGCGGCGATGGCATCGATCCGGCGCTTGCGCCCCGCTGCCTCGCGCTGCAGGGCATCGAGCCGGGAGCGGCGCTCAAGCTGCTGCCCGCGCAGCGTGGCCAGCTCGGCCTTGACCGTGGCGATGCGCTGGCGCTCGCCGGTGTCCTCGCCGAGCGTCGCGCGCTCGGCCTGCGCCTCGTCGAGGCGACGGGCGAGCTCGGTAATCTCGTTCGCGGTCTGCGCCGCGCTCTCGGCGAGATGGGCCGCCTGCGCGCGCAAGCCCGCGGTGCGGGCGCGCAGGGCGGCGAGCGCGGCCTGCGTGCGCTCGTGTGCCTTCTCGGCGTCGCGCACGGCGGCGCGGGCGGTGCGAACCTCCGTTTCCCGCGCCTCCTTCTCGGCATGCAGGCGGTTCGCGTCGCGCTTGGCGGCTTCGGTGCCTGCCGCGGCGGCGGTGATGAGCGGCGCGAGGGCCTCCAGACGTCGGCGCTGCTCGATGCGCACCAATACCGCGGGCGGGCGGCCGGCGGCCTGCACCAGGCCGTCCCAGCGCCAGACGGCGCCGTCGGGGCTGACCAGTTGCTGGCCGGGGCGCAAATCCGCCTGCAGATCAGCGCCGCTGGCGTGGTCATCAATCACGCCGATCTGGCTCAGCCGCCGGCCGAGCACGCCGTCCGTGGTGCACAGTGCGGCGAGATCGCGGATGCCGGCCGGCAGCGGCGGCGCATCGGCGAGCGGCGCCAGCGCCCGCCAGTGCACCGGCGCGTCGCGCGAAAGCGGCGCCAGCAGGTCCTCGCCCAGCGCCGCGGCGAGCGCCGTCTCGTAGCCGGGTGCGATGGCGAGCGTATCGGCGATCGGCGTTTCGTCGTCGCTCGCCGTTGCGACCAGTCCCTGCAACGCCGCGTGTTCGGCTTCCAGTCGCGACAACTGCCGGGATACTTCGTGCAGGGCGGTGGTGGCGTGGCCGGTCGCGGTGGCCAGTTGCTCGCGCGCGGTCTCGGCGGCTTCGAGGCGCGCGCGCGCGTCGGCCAGCGCCGCTGCCGCGGCTTCCGCCGGCGCATCCGTGCCGTCGCCGGTCGCCGCCAGAGCGTCTTCGGCCTGGCGATGGCGCCGCGCGATGTCCGCGCGCCGCTCTTCGAGCCGTAGCCGGGTACGGCCCAGCTCCTCGATGCCGCGATCGAGCGCGCCGCGGCGCGCCTCGCCCGCGGCCGTGCGCTCGGTCAAGTGCAGGAGTTCGCCGTCGAGGGCCGCGATGCGCGCGTCGACTTCGGCGAGGTCGGCTTCCGCCTGCGCCAGGCGCGCGGGCTCGTCGGTGGTGGCCGCGCTCAGCCGTCGCGTATCGCCGTCCAGTCTGGCCAGCGCGTCGGTGGCGTCCGCGCTGAGCTGGCGCGCCCGCACCAGATCGGCGTCCGCCTGCCCGGTGCGCTCGGCGACGGTCTTGCGTTCGTTCTCGAAGCGCTGCGCGTCGGCTTCGAGGGCGGCGAAGGCGACGTCGAGTCGGTGCATCTCTTGCGTGGCGTCGGCATCGGCCGTGCGCAGCGCCGGCAGCGCGGCGGCCGCCTCGCCCTGCTCGGTCGCGTCCGCGGCGGCGCGCGCGGTCGCCGCGACGACAGCGGCCTCGGCCGCCCGTGCCGTCTCGGCCGCGGCGTGCGCCGTCCGGCAGGCGTCGTGCCAGCGCAAGGCGTACAGGGTGGCTTCGGTCCTGCGGATGCTGGCGGAGAGCTTGCGGTAGCGCTGCGCCTGGCGAACCTGCTTGGCCAGGCCCTGCTCTTGTGTCTGCAAGGTGGTGAACACGTCGCCGAGGCGCGCCAGGTTGTCCTCGGCCGTCCGCAACCGGCTTTCCGCCTCCTGGCGCCGCGGCTGCAGGCCGCCGATCCCGGCCGCTTCCTCCAAGATCACGCGCCGCTCGCCCGGCTTCGCCGCGATCAGCGATGCGACTTGGCCCTGGGTGACCATTGCCGCCGAGCGCGCGCCCGAGGCCTGGTCGACGAACAAAAGGTTCACGTCGCGGGCGCGCACCTCGCGGCCGTTGATGCGGTAGAGCGAGCCGCGGCCGCGATCGAGGCGACGGCTGACCTCCAGCGCATCCGTCTCCGCGTACGGCGGCGGCGCGGTCCGCGCCGCATTGTCGAGTTCGACCACCACTTCGGCAAACGGGCGCGCCGGCCGCGTCGTCGAACCGGCGAACACCACATCGTCCATCTCGTCGCCGCGCAGCGAGCGGGCCGACGCTTCGGCCATCACCCAGCGCAGCGCCTCGACCAGATTGGACTTGCCGCAGCCGTTGGGCCCGACCACGCCGGTCAGTCCCGGGCCGATGACCAGCTCGGTCGGTTCGGCGAAGGATTTGAACCCGGAGAGCCGCAGCTTGAGAATGTGCAACAAGGCAGTGCCGCCGAACTGTCGATCCGCGTGGCGCGCGGCCGCGGGGAGACGGCGGCTATTCGCCGCCGAACAAGCGGCGCGCGGCGCCCTTGATCTTGCCGAAGAAGCCCGTCTCGCCGCTTGCGTCCGTTGCGCCGGACGATGGGGCAGACGATGGGGCAGACGATGGGGCAGACGATGGCGCGGACGACGGCGCGGACGACGGCGCGGACGACGGCGCGGATTTGCCGAGCAGGGCCGTTTCGATCGCCGCGCGGAAGTTGGCAAAGGATTGCTCGCCGCGCAGCAGCCGGCCATTGACGAGGAAGCTCGGCGTCGAATCGATGCCGTGCGCGCTGTTCGCCTGGCGCGCGCTTTGCTCGATGGCCTTGGCGAGATCCTGGTTGGCGAGGCAGGCATCCGCCGCCTGCGGCGACAGGGACGCCAGTTGCGCGCGCAGCTTCAGATCGCGGACGGGATCTTCACTGCGTGCCCAGACCTGCTGGTCCTTGAACAACAAGGCGATGAACCCGAAGTAGCGCGCAGGCTCGACGCAGCGCGCCAGCATGGCGGCGGCAAGCGCGCGCGGATCCAGGGGAAAATCGCGGAAGATGAGCCGGACCTTGCCGGAATCGATGTAGGCCGACTTGATCTGCGGCAGGACGTCCTCGTGGAAGACGGCGCAGTGCGGACAGGTCAGCGACGAATATTCGATGATGGTGACCGGTGCCGTCGCCTCGCCCAAGCTGCGGTCGACAAGCAGATCCGCGTCGCCGGCGCCGGCCGAAGGCGCCAGCAGGGCAAGCGCAACGAGGAACCCAACGATTTGTAGGATGCGCGCCAATTGAAGCCTCATCATCACAACATTTTGCGTCAAGAACTATAGGCGGGGCGGCCAAGGGGCACAAGCGCCGCCTCCGGGGGCCGTCCCTGCGCGCGACGCGGCGCCGTCAGTCGTCCGCTTTGAGCGTGCCGGCGGGCGGTGCGGTGCCGTCCCCGGGCGCGGGGGTGCCGCCGGCGAGGCTCGCTCGTCCAAGGCTCTCTAAGATCGCACGTAATTGCGGATCGGCCACCGCGGCGAGCGTGCCGGCGAGATCCGCCTCCTGTTGCGCGGAAAGGACCGGCGGCGCGGCCGGTGCCGGCGTTTGCGCGCCGGGGTCGGCAGGCGCGTGCACCAGCCGCAACCGGGCGACCGCGGCCCAGCCGAGGCTCGCGTTGATTCGTTCGATGATCACCGGGGCGGAGTGCAGCACCTCCGGTGCCAGCGCGCCGAGCCCGAGGCGGAGATGCAGCGTGCCGTGCGTGCTCTGACCGCGCGCGAACACCAGCCGCTCCGGGCTGAGGCGGCGGGCAAGCGCATCGCCCACGATCTCCGGCCAGGTGCGCACCAGCGATGCCAGCGCCAGGCCGCGACGCTTCAGAATCGGTGCGGCGAGCGGCGCCACCGCCTCGCCCAACGCCCGCAGGCCGCGCGATGGCCGCCAACGTCTTGCCTCGTCGTCGATGGGCGCCATGACGACGATATGCTATCGGAGCGATGGGCCACGGACAAGGCGGGCGACAGGCGATGCCGGGTATCGAGATCGTCCCAAGTATCGAAATCGTCCCAAGTGATGCACTGCTTGCCTGGTACGACCGGCATCGGCGCAGCCTGCCGTGGCGGGCGGCACCCGGTGCCGTGGCCGATCCCTATGCGGTGTGGGTCAGCGAGATCATGCTGCAGCAAACCACGGTCGCCGCCGTGGTGCAGCCGTTCCGGCGCTTCCTCGATCGCTGGCCGACGATCGCCGACCTCGCCGCGGCCGATGTCGGCGACGTCCTGCACGCCTGGCAGGGGCTCGGCTACTATGCGCGCGCGCGCCACCTCCACGCCTGCGCCCTGGATGTTGTGGCCCGGCACGGCGGCAGGTTCCCGCGCGAGGAAGCGGCGCTGCGCCGGCTGCCCGGCATCGGCGCCTACACCGCGGCCGCCATCGCCGCCATCGCCTTCGGTCAAAGGGCGACGCCGGTCGATGCCAACGTCCTGCGCGTGATCGCCCGGCTGTTCGCCGTCGAGGACGCCTTGCCCGCCGGCCGCGCCCGCATCGTTGCCCTGGCCGGGACCTTGACGCCGCCGCGCCGCGCCGGGGATTACGCGCAGGCGCTGATGGACCTCGGCGCCACGGTGTGCACGCCGAAGGCGCCGGCGTGCTCGCGCTGCCCGTGGCAGGCGCTCTGCGCGGCGCGAGGCGCGGGTGCACCGGAAGCCTTTCCGCGCAAGGGTGCAAAGGTGGTCCGCCCGCACCGCTTCGGCGTCGTCTTCTGGCTGACCCGAGCCGCCGACGGGGCGGTGCTGCTACGCCGCCGCCCGGCCCGCGGACTTCTGGGCGGCATGATGGAGTTCCCGTCGAGCACCTGGCGGGCACAGCCGTGGAGCCTCGGGCAAGCGGTTGCCGAGGCGCCGCTGCCGGCATCCTGGCGGCCGGTCGCGGGCGTGGTCCGCCACACCTTCACCCACTTTGTCCTCGAACTCGACGTGGCGTGCGCCGAGGCCGCAGCCGCTCCCGCCGCGCCGCTGCCGGCCGGCACCTGGGTACGGCCGGAGCACTTCGGCGACCACGCGCTGCCGACGGTGATGAAGAAGGTCGCGCGTCTGGTCGAGGCCGAACGAGCCGGGGAGGGGGAGCGGACTACTGGTCGTAGGCGATCAGTGAGGTGAACGGCACGTCGAGCCCGCGCCGGCCATGCAGGAACGATAGCTCGATGATGCAGGCCGACCCGACGACATCGCCGCCGAGCTGGCGCAACAGTGTGCACGCGGCACGCAGTGTGCCGCCGGTCGCCAGCAGATCGTCGAGCACCACCACCCGTTGGCCCGGCTCCAAGGCATCGGCCTGCACCTCGATGACGTCGGAGCCGTATTCGAGCGCGTATTCGTACGGCACCGTCGCGCCGGGCAGCTTGCCGCGCTTGCGCACCATGACGAAGCCCAAGCCCAGCTTGAGCGCCAGCGGTGCCGCGACCAGGAAGCCGCGGGATTCGATGCCGGCGAGCACGTCCGGCTGGTGACGGCTGACCGCCTTGGCCAGCCGGCCCATCGCCACCGACCACGCGTCGGCGTGCCGCAGCAGGGTCGAGATGTCGTAGAACAGGATTCCCGGCTTGGGGAAATCGGGAATGCTGCGGATGTGATCCTTGAGGTCCATCGTGCCGGTGCACCGATTGCTGTGAGCGAAAGCGAAAACCTCGCGATCATAACCGCGGTTGCCGGCGAACGCCACGATCGGGCCGCGGCAGCGGTGTGTAAACACCGCGTTAACGCGCACTACGCACTTCCGCATGGACCGTTGACGGCCGCCGGTTGCATCTTGCCGCTGTCAGGAAGAACACTTCGGGAGTGGGGTGGGTCATGCTCGACGCCGCGTTTCTCTGTCTGGTGGTCGTGTTTTTTGCCGGCTGTGCGCTCCTGGTGCACGGCTTCGCAGCGATGTGAGGAAGAAACCGATGGACGGCGATGTTCTGGGCTTCGCGCTCGGCGGGGCGACGGTGGTCGTGCTGTTCGTCTATCTCGCCTACGCGCTCATTCGTCCAGAGAAGTTCTAGGCCGAGAAGTTCTAGGAGGGGTCGATGGATGCCTACGGGGTTCTGCTGATCGTCTTCTACATCGCGCTGATCGCCCTGCTGACCCCGCTCGCCGGCGGCTATATGGCGCGGCTGTATCAGGGCGAAACGGTGCTGCTGGCCCGGGCGCTCGGGCCGGTGGAGCGCGCCATCTATCGGCTGATCGGGGTAGCCCCCGGGCGCGAGCAGGCATGGACCGGCTATGCCGCCTCGCTCCTCGCGTTCAATTTCGCAGGCGTCGTCGTGCTCTACGCACTGCAACGCCTGCAGCCGTGGCTGCCGCTCAATCCGGCCGGGATGCCGGCGGTGGCGCCGGACCTGGCTTTCAACACCGCGGTCAGCTTCGTGACCAACACCAACTGGCAGGCCTACGGTGGCGAGACGACGATGAGCTACTTCGTCCAGATGGCGGGGCTCGCCGTGCAGAACTTCCTGTCGGCCGCCACCGGCATCGTCGTCGCGGTGGCGCTGATCCGCGGCTTCGCGCGGCGTCAGGCGCACACCGTCGGCAATTTCTACGTCGATCTGGTGCGCACCGTGCTTTACCTCCTGCTGCCGGCATGCGTGGTAGGCGCGCTGGTCCTGGTCGCGCTGGGCGTGCCGCAGAACCTCGCCCAATACACCGAGGCGACCACGCTCGAAGGGGCAAGACAGGTGATCGCCCAGGGGCCGGTCGCCTCGCAGATGATCATCAAGCACCTCGGCACCAACGGCGGCGGCTTCTTCAACGCCAATGCCGCGCATCCGTTCGAGAATCCGACGGCGCTCACCAACCTGATCCACCTGGTCTCGATCTTCGTCCTCGGCGCCGGGCTGACCAACACCTTCGGGCGGATGGTCGGCGATACCCGCCAGGGCTGGGCCATCCTCGCCGTCATGGCGGTGCTGTTTGTCGCCGGCGTCGTCGTCCTCTACCGCGCCGAGATCGGCGGCAATCCGGCGTTGAGCGCGCTCGGGGTCGATCAGCAGTTCTCGGCGTGGCAGGCGGGGGGCAGCATGGAGGGCAAGGAGGTCCGTTTCGGCATCGCGGCGTCGGCCCTGTTCGCGGCGATCACCACCGCCGCGTCGTGCGGTGCGGTCAATGCGATGCACGACAGCCTGCTGCCGCTCGCCGGCATGATCCCCATGATCAACATGATGCTGGGCGAGGTCATCGTCGGCGGCGTCGGCGCCGGCCTCTACGGCATGCTGATCTTCGTCGTCATCGCGGTGTTCATCGCGGGGCTGATGGTCGGCCGCACACCGGAATATCTCGGCAAGAAGATCGCGGCCAAGGAGATCAAGCTCGCGGTGATCGCCATCTTCGCCTTCCCGCTCGGCGTGCTGGGCCTGGGCGCGGCGGGGCTGCTGGCCGGGGCGTCGTCGATCCCGGCTGCCGGACCGCACGGCCTGTCGGAGCTGATCTACGCGTATACGTCGGCGACCGCCAACAACGGCTCGGCGTTTGCCGGCTTCGGGGCCAACACCGTCCTGCACAATACCCTGCTCGGCATCGCCATCCTCCTGGGCCGCTTCCTCGTCATCATCCCGGCGCTCGCCATTGCCGGCAGCGTGGCGGCGAAGAACAGCGTGCCGCCGTCCGCCGGCACCTTTCCCACCCACGGCGGCCTGTTCGTCGGTCTTCTGGTTGGCGTGATCCTCATCGTGGGGGGACTTACTTTCTTCCCCGTGCTGGCGCTGGGGCCGGTGGTCGAGCACCTCGCCCTCGCTGCCGGCACCTTATTCTAGGATATCGACCATGAGCATCCATCGTCCCCAGTCCTTGTCGCTGTTCGATCGCACGATCCTGCGTCAGGCGGCGGCGGACGCCGTCCGCAAGCTCGATCCGCGCCAGCTCATCCGCAATCCGGTGATGTTCGCAACGGCGCTGGTCGCGCTGGTCGCTACCGTGCTCACCGTGCGCGACGCGGCCCAGGGTGGCGGCGCGAGAATCTGGGTCTTCGCGCAGGTGACGGCCTGGCTGTGGTTTACCGTGCTGTTCGCCAACTTCGCGGAAGCCATCGCCGAGGGGCGCGGCAAGGCACAGGCCGCCAGCCTGCGCCGCACCAAGACCGAAGCCACGGCCAAGCGGGTGGCCACCGCCGCTGCCGACAGCTTCGAAAGCGTTCCGGCCGGCCGGCTGCGTGCCGGCGATCTGGTGGTCTGCGAGGCGGGCGACATCATCCCGGGCGACGGCGACGTGGTCGCCGGCATCGCGACCGTCGATGAGAGTGCGATCACCGGGGAATCGGCGCCGGTGATCCGCGAGAGCGGGGGCGATCGCTCGGCGGTGACCGGTGGCACCCGCGTCGTCTCCGATCGCATCGTCGTGCAGATCACCGCCAATCCCGGCGAAACCTTCCTCGACCGGATGATCGCGCTGGTCGAAGGCGCCAAGCGGCAGAAGACACCCAACGAGATCGCGCTCACCATCCTGCTGGCCGGCATGACGCTCATCTTCCTGTTGGTCGTCGCCAGTCTGCCGGTGTTCGCGTCGTGGTCGGGGACCGCGATCGCGGTGGTGTTCCTGGTCGCGCTGTTTGTCACGCTGATCCCGACCACCATCGGCGGCCTGTTGTCGGCGATCGGCATCGCCGGCATGGACCGCCTGGTCACCTTCAACGTCATCGCCAAATCGGGGCGCGCCGTCGAGGCCGCCGGCGACATCGACGTGCTGCTGCTGGACAAGACCGGTACGATTACGCTCGGCGCTCGCCAGGCGGCCGAGTTCCTGCCGCTCGCCCAGGTCAACGAGCGGGATCTGGCCGAGGCGGCGCTCTTGTCCTCGCTGGCCGACGAAACGCCCGAGGGCAAGTCGATCGTCGCGCTGGCCCGCAGCCGCTTCGGCTTGCGCGACGAGGCGCATCGTGGCGCCACCTTCGTGCCGTTTACCGCGCAGACCCGGATGAGCGGTGTCGATGTCAACGAAGACAATGCCGGCGAAACGCTTGCCGGCGTCAGCCGCATCCGCAAGGGCGCGGTGGACGCGATCTTGGCCCACGTCGCCGAGAGCAGCGGCCGCTCTCCGGGCGGCGGGCCGAAGGAACTGCATCACCTGGTCGAACGGGTCGCCCGCTCCGGCGGCACGCCGCTGGTGGTGGCGCGCGATGGCCGTCTGCTCGGCGTCATCCACCTCAAGGACATCGTCAAGCCGGGTATCCGCGAGCGCTTCGCGACGCTGCGCGCCATGGGCATTCGCACGGTGATGATCACCGGCGACAATGCGCTCACCGCAGCCGCGATCGCCGCCGAGGCCGGCGTCGATGACTTCCTCGCCGAGGCGACACCGGAGAGGAAGCTGGAACTGATCCGCAGCGAGCAGACCGGCGGCCGGCTGGTCGCGATGTGCGGCGACGGCTCCAACGACGCCCCGGCCCTGGCCCAGGCCGACGTCGGTGTGGCAATGAACACCGGCACCCAGGCCGCGCGCGAGGCCGGCAACATGGTCGATCTGGAGAGCGATCCGACCAAGCTGATCGAGATCGTGATGATCGGCAAGCAGTTGCTGATGAGCCGCGGCGCGCTCACCACCTTTTCGATCGCCAACGACGTCGCCAAGTATTTCGCGATCATTCCGGCGCTGTTCCTGGCCGCGTATCCGCAGCTTCAGGCGCTCAACATCATGCACCTGGCGAGCCCGCAGAGCGCGGTGCTGTCGGCGGTGATCTTCAACGCGCTCGTCATCATCGCGTTGATCCCGCTGGCGCTGCGCGGTGTGCGCTACCGGCCGGCCAGCGCGCAGGTCCTGTTGCGGCGCAACCTCCTGGTCTACGGACTCGGTGGCTTGGTTGCGCCGTTCGCGGGGATCAAGGCGATCGATCTGATCGTGGGCGCCCTCGGGCTCGCCTGAGTGGCATCCTCTTACCTGAGTGGCATCCTCTTACACGTGAGGAACAACACCCATGCTGCGCGAAATCCGCTCCGCCTTTGGTCTCGTTTTGTTCATGACGCTGCTGACCGGACTCCTGTATCCGCTCGCACTCACCGGGCTTGCGGAAGCCTTGTTCCCGCGCGAAGCCGAGGGCAGCCTGATCCGCAGGGAAGGCAAGGTGATCGGCTCGGCCCTGATCGGCCAGAACTTCAGCACGGCGCGCTACTTCCACGGCCGGCCGTCGGCCGCCGGGACCGGCTACGATGCCGCCAATTCCGGCGCCACCAACCTGGCACCTTCGAGCCGCACGCTGATCGACGCCGTCGCCGCCCGGGTGCAGGCGGTCCGCGCCGAAAACCCGGACGAGACGGCCGCCGTGCCGGTCGATCTGGTCACCGCGTCGGCGAGCGGGCTCGATCCGCACATCTCGCCGGCCGGCGCCTTCTATCAGCTCCGCCGCGTCGCCACGGCGCGCGCGGTGCCGGTGGAAGAGATGCGCCGGCTGGTGGCCGAGCACATCGAGCCGCGCGTCGCCGGCCTGCTGGGTGAGCCGGTGGTCAACGTGCTTTCCCTCAATCTGGCGCTTGACCAGCGCTGGCCGAACGAGTGAACCCTGTGGCATGAGTGATGACGCCCGCGACAACCGCCCCTCGCCAGAGGCCCTGCTCGCCGAAGCCCGGCGCGAGGGGCGCGGCCGGCTGAAGGTCTTCCTCGGCGCCGCGCCCGGCGTCGGCAAGACCTACGCCATGCTGGAGGCCGGGCACGAGCGAGGGCGCGAGGGCATCGACGTGGTCGCGGGCGTGGTCGAGACGCACGGCCGGCGCGAAACCGAGGCACTGCTGCACGGGCTTGAGGTGCTGCCGCTGCGCGAGATCGCCTATCGCGGGCACACCTTCCATGAACTCGATCTCGATGCGGTGATGCGGCGACGGCCGCGGCTGGCGCTGATCGACGAGCTGGCACACACCAACATTCCGGGCGGCAAGCACGTCAAGCGCTGCCAGGACGTCGAGGAACTGCTCGAAGCCGGGATCGACGTCTACACCACGCTCAATATCCAGCACCTGGAGAGCCTCAACGACATCGTCGAGCAGATCTCCGGCATCCGGGTGCGCGAGACGGTCCCCGACGACGTGCTCGCCACCGCCGACGAGATCGAGCTGATCGACCTGGCGCCGGCCGACCTGATCAAGCGGCTGCAGGAAGGCAAGGTCTACGTCCCGGAGCAGGCGCGCCGGGCCATCCACAATTTCTTTTCGCCCGGCAACCTCACCGCGCTGCGCGAGATGGCGTTGCGCCATGCCGCCGAGCGGGTCGACCGGCAGATGGTCGACTACATGCGCGCGCACGCCATCGCCGGGCCGTGGCCGGCCCGCGAGCGGATCGTCGTCTGCATCGACGAGAACGCGGATTCCGGCCGTCTCGTGCGCGTCGCTAAGCGCTCGGCCGAGCGCCGGGGGGCGGCCTGGGTGGCGGTGAGCGTCGAGACACCGCATTCCTACGCGCTGAGCGAGGCCGAACGGGATCGCATCGCCGATGCCATGCGTCTTGTCCAGCAGCTTGGTGGCGAAGCCCGCATCCTGCAGGGCAGCGACGTGGTGCGCACCGTGCTCGACTTCGCGCGGGAAACCAATGCGACGCAGATCATCGTCGGCCGCGCCAAGCAACGAAGATGGCTCGGCCGCATCGCGCCGTCGGTCACCGATCGCCTGATCGCGCAGGCGCGGGAGTTCAACGTCCTCTTGGTGGGCGGCGACGACAAGCCGCGACCGCCGCCGCCCGCAACGACCGCCGCGCGCGCGACCGCCGCCGCCCGTGCGCGCGTCTGGCTTGTCGATCTGGCTGCCGTCGCGACGACCGCTGTCATCAGCGGGCTTGGCCTGCTGATGAGGCCATGGTTGCATGTCGCAAATATACCTGTTGCCTATCTCTTGGGTATTCTTGTGATCGCCATGACAAATGGCTTGCGTCCGGCCGTCGTGGCTTCGGTGAGCAGCTTCCTTGCATTCAATTTTTTCTTCATAGAGCCCCGTTTTACATTGGCGGTTAGCGAGTATCACCATGCATTGACCCTGATTTTCTTTTTGGTGGTCGCCTTCGTCGTCAGCAATCTCGCTGCTCGGTCGCGGCTGCAGGTCGAAGCGATGCGCCAGAGCACGCGACGGACCGCCAATCTCTATGAGTTCAGCCGGCGCAGCTCGGCGGCGGCGACGGTGGATGACGTGCTCTGGGCCGTCGTGCATCACGTCGCCGTCACCATCGGCGGCAAGTCGATCGTGCTGCTGCCGCGGGGAGACGAGCTGGAGGTGGTCGCCGGCTACCCGCCCGAGGATCGCATCGACGAGCGGTCGGCCGCCGCGGCGACATGGGCCTGGACGCATGGCGAGGCGGCCGGGCGGGGCTCGGCGACCCTGCCCACCGCCGAATGGCTGTTCCTGCCGATGGCGACGGCACGCGGGCCGGTGGGCGTGCTCGGCGTTCAGTTGGCCGAAGGCGATGAAACGCCGGCGCCGGAAGAGTCGCGTCTTCTGGAACTGCTCGTCGATCAGGCGGCGGTCGCCATCGAGCGGACGACGCTGGTCGCCGACATCGAGGCGGCCCGGCTCGATGCCGAGCGCGAGCGGCTGCGCTCCACCCTGCTCTCGTCGCTCTCGCATGATCTGCGCACGCCGCTGGTCTCCATCGTCGGCGCCGCGTCGAGCCTGATCGACTACGATGCGATGCTTCCGGCCGAAAGCCGTCGCGATCTGGCGCAGACCATCGAGGACGAGGCCGAGCGCCTCAATCGCTTCGTGCAGAACCTGTTGGACATGACGAGGCTGGGGGCGGGCGCCCTGAAGCCGCGCACCGACTGGGTCGATCTGCGCGACGTGGTCGGTGCCGCGGCGGAGCGCGCGCGCCGCCTCGCCGTGCGCCACCAGATCCGCATCGATCTCGATCCGACGCTGCCGCTGATCTCCGTCGATCCGGTGCTGATCGAGCAGGTATTCTTTAATCTGCTCGACAACGCGTGCAAATATGCGCCCGCGGGCAGCGTGATCCTGGTCTGGGCGCGCGCGCTGAAGGACCAGCTTGCCATCGAGGTCTGCGACGAGGGCCCGGGGATTCCGCCCGAGGACCGGCAGAAGGTGTTTGACATGTTCTATCGGGTCAAGGGCGGCGACAGCAAAGCCGCCGGCACCGGCCTCGGGTTAGCCATCTGCCGCGGCATCATCGAGGCCCACGGCGGCAGCATTTACGCCGACGCCGGGCTGAACGGTGTCGGCACCTGCATCGTCCTGCGCCTGCCACTGCCGGCGGAAAAGGACGTGCCGATGCCGCCGGACGAGGCGACCGGAGCATGACCGCGCGCATCGTCATCGTCGACGACGAGCAGCAGATCCGCAAGTTCCTGCGCATTTCGCTCGCCGCCAACGGCTACGACATCATCGAGGCGGAGAATGCCGCGGTGGGCATCGCCGCGGTGCGCTCGCATCGCCCCGATCTCCTGATCCTCGATCTCGGCCTGCCCGACATGGATGGCCAGGACGCCATCAGCGCGGTACGCGAGGTCTCCGAGATCCCGATCATCGTGCTCTCGGTCAGGGCCCACGAACTCGACAAGGTCGAGGCGCTCGACCGTGGCGCCAACGACTACGTCGTCAAGCCGTTCGGCATCGCCGAGCTGATGGCGCGCGTCCGCGTGCTGTTGCGCCCGCGTGCCGCCGACGATGCCGCCTGCGTGCTCGACATCGGCGCGCTGCGCATCGATATCGGCCGACGCCTGATCAGCAGGGAAGGATCGGAGCTGCATCTCTCCAAGAAGGAGTGGGAGCTGCTCGCCTTCTTCGCCCGCCATCCCGACCACGTTCTGACGCACCGCCAGATCCTGGAGAAGGTCTGGGGGCCGGCGCACATCGAGGACACCGCCTATCTGCGGGTCTATGTCAACCAGTTGCGCCAGAAGCTTGAGCCGGACCCGGCGCGACCGGCGCTCCTGGTCACCGACCCCGGTGTCGGCTACCGCCTGAAGACCGAAGGCTGAGCCGGGCGCCGACGCCCCGTCGTGTCCGGAAGCGGTCCCGGCGCTCGCCTAACCTGCGCTCACCTGACCGAACCTATTTGAGCGCCTCGCACGCGCGCCGGATGCGCCGGCCGGCCTCGGCGAGCGCCGCATCCGAGGTCGCGTACGAAATGCGGAAGTAGGGCGACAGGCCGAAGGCCGAGCCCTGGACGCAGGCGACGCCCTCCGCTTCGAGCAGGTAGGTGACGAAGTCGTCGTCGGACGCGATGGCGCGGCCGTCGGGCGTCCGCTTGCCGATGACGCCTTCACACGAGGGAAAGACATAGAATGCCCCGATCGGCAGCGCGCACGACAGCCCGGGCGCGGCATTGAGCAGACCCGCGATCAGATCGCGGCGCGCCTTGAAGGCCGCCACCCACTCGGCGAGGAAGCCTTGCGGGCCATTGAGCGCGGCCACCGCCGCCGCCTGGCTGATCGAGGACGTGTGCGTCGTCGACTGCGACTGCACCATGTTGATCGCCTTGATCAGGGGCAGCGGCCCGCCGGCGTAGCCGACCCGCCAGCCGGTCATGGAATACGCCTTGGAGCAGCCGTTGACGGTGAGCGTGCGCTCCATCAGCCGCGGCTCGATCTGTGCCGGCGTGGCGAAACGGAACCCGTCGTAGACGATGTGCTCGTAGATGTCGTCGGCCATCACCCAAACCTGGGGGTGCGCCAGCAGCACCTCGGTCAACGCCTTGAGCTCGGCCTCGGTGTAGGCCGCCCCGGTCGGGTTGGACGGCGAGTTCAAGATCAGCCACTTGGTCTTCGGTGTGATGGCGGCGGCGAGCCGGTCTGCGCTCAGCTTGAAGCCGGCTTCGGCGGGGCAGGGGACGATCACCGGCTCCGCCTCGCACAGCGCTACCATGTCCGGGTACGAAACCCAGTAGGGCGCGGGGATGATCACCTCGTCGCCGGGATCAAGTGTGGCGAGTAATGCGTTGAACAGCACGCTCTTTCCGCCGCAGCCCACGGTGATCTGGTCGGCGGAATAATCGAGGCCGTTCTCGCGGTGGAACTTCGCCGCGATGGCCTTGCGCAATTCGAGGGTGCCGGCAACGGCGGTGTACTTGGTTTCGCCGCGGTCGAGCGCCGCCTTGGCGGCATCCTTGACATGCGCGGGCGTATCGAAGTCGGGCTCGCCGGCGCCGAGACCGATGACATCGCGGCCCTGGGCCTTGAGTTCGGCCGCCCTGGTGGTCACGGCGATGGTCGGCGACGGCTTGATGCGACCGAGGCGGGCGGCGAGGATCGACATTTCTGGCTCCCGGGGTTGCGTGCCGGCGGCAACGTAGAGCCGTCCGAACGAGCGCGCAACGGGCGCTGTCGTGCCCGCGGTGTGTTAAGCCGGGCTTAATGGCCGGAGCGCTACAACTCGGCATGGACGCGCGCGATCGTTAGTCAAGCGCGCGATGGTTGTAACCCGCGGGGGAAGGCAAACCATGCTGGCGAGCGGCATCAATCTCCTGAAACGGTTCAAGATCAAGACGAAGATCCTCTCGGGCTTCGCCCTGGTCCTGCTGTTGTCGATTGTCCTGGCGGCGATCACGATTTCGAGCCTCAACGGCTCCCACGAGCACTTCTCCGAATACCGTGCCCTGGCCCGGCAGACCGCAGAAAGCGCTCATGTCGAGGCCCATCTGCAGGACGCGCGCCTCCACGTGAAGGACTTCCTGATCGACGACGTGCGCACCTCCTATGTCGTCGTCGCCGGCACTCTGACCGAGATGGCCGAGACGATCGACGCAGCGTAGGCGGTCTTCACATCCGATGCGGCGCGCGCGTATTTCGACAAGGTGAAGGCACAACTCGGCGAGTACAGCTCGGTCTTCGGTGAAGTCGCCGCCAAGCAGGCGCAGCGCAGTACGATCGTGACGGACAAGCTCAACGTCCTGGGTGCCAGGATCGAGCGCAACCTGACCGAAATCATGAACGGCGCGCATCTTGATGAAAACCTGGATACCGCGTTCTACGCCGGCAAGGCCCTGCGCAACGTGCTGTTGGCGCGGCTTTATGCACAGAAGTTCCTCGTCGCCGACGACAACGAATCGGCGGCGCGCACCGAGCGGCAACTCAACGCGTTTCAAGACGACATGACCAGCCTGCTTGCCAGGATCGAACATCCCATCCGCCGGGAACTGGCGCAGGCCGCCCTCGGCGACGCCAAGGCCTACGGCCAGGCGTTCGCCGAGATCGTAGAGGTCGTGCACGCGCGCAACGACCTGGTTGACAATCGGCTGAACAAGATCGGCGAAGCCATCACCGCAGACGTCGATGCCTTTCAGACCAAGGTGCGCGCTGCACAGGACGCGCTCGGGCCCAAGGTCGAGCAGGAGACCGAGAACGCCGTCCTCGAAGCGATCGTCATTGCCATCGCCAGCATCCTGTTCGGCGTTGCCGCCGCGCTCCTGATCGGCACGGCGATCGCCCGGTCGGTGGCGCGGATGGCGGACGCGATGCGCGCGCTGGCCCAAGGCGCGTTGGCCACCGAGGTGCCGTGTCTCGACCACAGGGACGAGTTGCGGGAAATGGCCGCCGCCGTCGGCGTCTTCAAGGCCAACGCCATCGAGCGCGAGCGGCTGGAGGCGGTGCAGGCCAAGGAGCGCGAGAGCCGCGAGCGCCGTGCCCGCGCCCTCGACGACCTGACCCGGTCGTTCGATGCAGGCGTCGGCGCAATCCTGGGAGCGGTCAACGCGTCGGCGACGCAGATGCAGAGCACGAGCACGGCGATGTCGGCGACCGCGGAACAGATCTCGCGCCAGGCGACCGCGGTCGCGTCGGCGTCCGAGCAGGCGTCGGCCAACGTGCAGTCGGTGGCGTCCGCCACCGAGGAACTCGCCGCCTCGGTACGCGAGATCGGCCGCCAGATGGGCCAGTCGACGGCGATCGCGCAGGCCGCGGCCGATCAGGCCGAGGCGACGCAGCAGATCGTGCGCAGCCTGGCCGCGGCGGCCCAGAAAATCGGTGCCATCGTCGATCTGATCACCGAGATCGCCGCCCAGACCAATCTGCTGGCACTCAACGCCACCATCGAGGCGGCGCGTGCCGGCGATGCCGGCAAGGGCTTCGCGGTCGTTGCCTCGGAGGTCAAGTCGCTCGCCACCGAGACCGCCAAGGCCACCGACGAAATCTCGTCGCAGATCGGCACCGTGCGCGGCGAGATCGACGGTACCGTCGCCGCCATCGAACGGATCGCCCACACCGTCGCCGAGATCAACGGGATCGCGACGGCGGTGGCGGCGGCCGTCGAGGAGCAGGGCGCCGCGACCGCCGAGATCGCCAGCAACGTCGAGCAGGCGGCTCAGGGCGCCCAGCAGGTGTCGTCCAACATCCATGGTGTCAACCAGGCCGCGCTCGATACCGGCAGCGCCGCCGCTCAGGTGCTGCAGGCGGCACGCGATCTCGGCCAACAGTCGGAGCGGATGCGTGCCTTCGTCGAGCGCTTTCTCGCCGACGTCCGCGCCGCGTAACCCGCGATCGCATTTGCCGTGTTCAACAGGGCAGGCAGGGGGCAGGCCTCTACCCGCCGCGTGCGATCTCGTGCACAGACCCATTCGGACGATTCAGTCGAATGGGTGAAATGTGCATTAGAAACAATAGGGTGCGTGCAGCGACCGCGCAGTCTTTGAATGCGCTACTGCACGGATCGGCTGGCGCGGGCGCGGCGTTCAGGCGCGCTGGCCGCCGAATTGCCACCGCCCGGCGGCGAGATGGGTGGCGACTGTGGTGATCGCTTCGAGCGCCAGGGCGACGACGATGATGAGCGCGATGGCTTCCGGGATGCGGGCCGGGCTCACCGCGTCGTTTTGCGGGATCATCAGGTTGATCACCACCGAGTTGACCAGGCACAGGCTGAGGCTGTGCGCCGCGCACCAGCGCATTGCCACGCCGAGGCGCGGCAGCCAGCGCTCCGCCGCGACTGCCACCGCCCGCACCAGGATCAGGTTGGCCACGGCGATCAGGACCGAGGACAGCGCGTTGCCCACCACCGTCAGCGACAGGGCGAGCGCCGGCGGGTAGACGAGGATGGCGCCGAGCAGCACCGATGGCGACGACAGCACGCGCTGAACGGGGCGCGGGTTTTCGTGCAGGGCGCCCGCGAGCGCCATGCCGAGCACGAGTTCCGACAGGCGGCTGAGGAAGATCGCGCCGTGCCCCCAGGCATCCAGGTAGTGCATGCCGGCCAGCGGCGCGGCGAACAGCCACAGCCCCAGCGCGCGCAGCACCATGCCGAGCGGCAGCATGATGGCGAGGTATCGTCGCCAGCCGAGGCGGGTGAAGATCCAGTAGAACGCGGGGAACACCGCGTAGAACTGGATGATCATGCCGATGAACCACCACGAGGCGGCAAACACGTACATCTGGTTGGTGCCGATGCGCAGGCCGAGCACGCTCGCCCAGACGCCCGGGTGCGTCGGGTCAACGGCGAGCGCCGGCGGGCCGAACACGCCCAGAGCCATCATCACGATGTGTGCCAGCCACCACATCGGATAGATCCGCCAGAACCGGCGCAGGTAGTAGCCCCGCCAGTCGAGGGGCCGCCCGCCCTGCCGCAGGAGCGACCAGGTCAGGCCGAAGCCGCTCGCGATCAGGAACAGTTGCACGCCCTCGCCACCGAGGCCGCCGATGCCGTGCAACACGGTGAGTGGCCCCGACCACACGCCGTGGCCGGAGACGGGGTGGAACTGCTGCAACCGCTCGGTGAGGGGAGGGGATTCGTCGTAGGGATCGCCGAACGGCAGGATCCCGAACAGTCTGGAATCGATGTGCAGCCAGATGATCCAGAAGATGGCGAAGCCTTTGATGAAATCGAGCCAGCCGATGTCGTGGCCTGTGGCCGCGCCGCGATCGGTCGTCGTGGACATGGCGGGGAGATCCCATTCCAACCGCGTGGACTCAACACGTTAAGTTGACGTTCACGTTGACGGACACGCCAACGTGGAATTGTCGGGTGGGGCGAGAAGCCAAACGAAGGGGAAAGTCGGACGCCGTTCTCCCGGGCGCGCCGGCGAGAGTGCAACCGCCTCGGCGCTCAGGGAAACCAGACGCTGGCGTTCGGGCCGAGCCGCGGTGAACCCGCGGCACCGTCAGCCCGGGTCGGGCCACATGGGGTAGGGGCAAGCGGGCATCGTGCACCTGCCATTATGTATTGCCCGCGCGCCGCCGTTCGAAGATCCGGCGGCGATTCCCTTGCGCCGCTCCGAACGGACCAACGCGCTCGCGATGACATAGGATGCCGCAAGGAAGGTTGCCAGGGTGCGCCGGCGTTCCGATCGGCACGGCACGCACAAGAGGGTCTTGCGGCGCGGAACGGGTATTCCCGGTGCCGCCGCGCCGGCGAGGCGCTGCCGTCTCGATGCGCTGATGCGCGCCGCGAATCACCGGTAGCAAAACCGTAGCAAAAAAACAAGATGGTCATATGTATTGCAATAATGCAACGCACAGGACTTAGGACGCGCGATCAAGCCAATGTAAATAAAGTGTAATATGCACTCCGTCTGTCTGTAACAAAATACATATAGTTTCGCGAGCGCGCAAATTGGTGCAGGTGTTGAGGATGTTTGTCCTCGGCGCCCATGCTTTGTATCCAAAAGCCAAAATAAAACGAGGGGTGATGGCGGGCGCCAGCCGAAATCTATTCGTGCGCCCGGACAAGGGACGAGCGACCGACCAGCTTTGACGGGGAAAGGAGAGTTCCGTGGGGTTCATCAGTGCAGAACAGCCAATCGTCAACGGTCTCGACGGTTATACGGCGACGCCGCTCCTGACGGTGGGCGAGACGATCGAGAGCAAGGGCATCTTCAACGGGCTCGCCGGTGACTACACGCCGGTCGGCCTCTTCGATGGCATCGGCAGCTACCAGCTCGACGACGACACGGTGCGCCTCTTCGTCAACCACGAGGTGCGGCCCGCCCTGGGCGCGAGCTACACCGTCAACAACGGTCTCGCCAATGCCGAACCGCTGGAGCTGACCGGCGCCCGCATCAGCTACTTCGATATCAACACCCACGACCACACCATCGAAGACGGCGGTCTCGCCTACAACCGGATCTACGACGTCGACGGCCATCTGGTTCGCGATGCGCAGCAGCTCGACACCGATCCGACCGACACCGACGGCGCCGCCGGCCTCAACCGCTTCTGCTCGTCGTCGCTGTACGAGCCCAACGAGTTCGGCGAGGGCGTCGGCTTCAACGATCACGTCTACATCGCCCCGCAGGAGGACGACAACGGCGTCTACTGGGCGCTCGATGTCGAGAAGGGCGATCTGTGGGCGGCGCCGGCGCTCGGCCGCGGGGCCTGGGAAAATCTGACCTCGCTCGACACCAACGACCAGAACAAGGTCGCGCTGCTGCTGGGCGACGACCACTATCCGGCCGACCTCCTCTATTTGTACATCGGCGACAAGGACGGCGTCGGCGACGGCAGCTTCCTCGACCACAACGGTCTGAAGCAGGGCACGCTGTACGCCTGGGTGCCGGACGTCAATCTCGACAACAACGGGACCAACGACATCCACGCGTCCCAGTTCACCCAGCCGGGGCAGGAACTGGCCGGCTCCTTCGTGGCGCTGACCACCTTTGATGCGAGCAAGGCGGGCGAGGCAGGCTACGACGCGTCGGGCTGGGCGTTGCAGGACACCCTGCGCGCCGAGGCCGAGGATTACGGCGCGATGTTCTTCTCGCGCATCGAGGACCTGACCACCAATCCGGAAGACGGCACCGAGGCGGCGTTCTCCGCCACCGGCACCGACTTCACCGGCGTCACCCACGGCGGCATTCCGCAGACCTCCGACGTCTACACCGAAATCGCCAACCTCACCGGCAGCGTGTACACGGCGCAGTTCGACTTGAGCGACATCGACCATCCGAGCGCGACGCTGCACATCCTCTACAGCGGCGATGCCGACGCGGCGAACCATGCCAACGCCATCCTGCGCAGCCCGGACAACGTCGACTGGTCCGACGACGGCTACATCTACGTCCAGGAGGACCAGGCGGAGGTCGCGTTCGGCGATTCCGCCAAACCGCACGAGGCCTCCATCGTCCGTCTCGATCCGGACGGGGTCCAGGGCGAGGACGGTTACGCGGTGCGCGTCGGCGAGATCGACCGCTCGGTCCACGTGCCCGACGGCACCACCGACAGCGCGCCGCAGACCGTCGGCGCCTGGGAAACGTCCGGCGTCCTCGACGTCTCCGATCGGTTCGGTCAGGACCCGGGCGAGTTGTTCTTGTTCGACGTCCAGGCCCACACCCTGAACGGCGGCGTGATTGCCAGCGAAAACTTGGTCGAAGGCGGCCAGCTTCTCTACCTGACCTCGCCCGACAGCGATCTGTTCCTCGGCTAAACGGCTGGAAGACCGCTTGCGACCTTGGGGCCCGTCATCGCGACGGGCCCTTTTTTTTAGTCTCGGCGTGGTTTTGTCTGTTGGCGCGGGGTGTCCCGTGACAATGATAGAGGGTCATCTATAATATTTTCGATGGCGAAAGCTCTCGAAGGGAGGAGATCTTGTCATGCGCATGAACAAGGCAGCGACTGCCATCTTCGTTGGCGCAGCCGTCGTGTTGGCCGCGTGCGCTTCGGGAAAGCAATCGGGCTACACCTCCTATGACGACTGTTCCGACGTGGCGAGGGGCCAGCGGTCCTTTTGCATGATGGAAGCGCACGACGTTAGCGTCCACGGAGATGGTGGAATTTGTCGGTGAGCGGCGCGCCGGAGCGA
>CAYNYW010000010.1:1148-107406 GCA_964401555.1 uncultured Defluviicoccus sp. | reverse complement strand
CATGGCCACCTCAAACCACACCCGAATTTCCACCACCTTGACGGACGTGATCCGCGCCGAACGGTGGAGGAGGGTGGTCCGCCGTCAGTTTTGAGGTGTCACTCCCGATTTGGCCGATGCCAAGACGAGGACCTCTGGCGATGAAAAAGCTGCGTGTGCGTACCGGCTCGAACTATCAGCACACTATGAATATCATGATCGGGCAGGAGAACGCCTCGTTTGCGAGCGTTTACCTGACCCCTCTGAAGCGGATCTGGTACAATACAGAGGCCGCATGCCTGGTCGAGCCGGGATACGACTTGATACACGTGATGAATTCCATTCCGCTTGCGGTAACGTGTCCCTATATCATTACGGTCGAAGACTTCCTGCCGCGCATGTGGCCCCGCAGCGAATTGAGCCGGCGGGCTTTCCGCTGGTTGCGGGGTCGTCTGTTGCGGCCGGAATGCGCGCGCCTCTTGTTTATGTCCGAGCACGGCATTCGTCAGTTCCGGCAACAGAACAAGGACTACGCCCGCCGCGGCGAGATCGAGAGCAAGATCGAGCTGTTTTACCCGACCAAGCCGCTGCGTCGTACGACGCCGAAAAAGCCCGGCAAGACCTTGAGCATCCTCATCGTCGCCAACGAGTTCATGCGCAAGGGCGTGCCGGCGGTGCTGGGCGCGCATGAGATTCTGCGCAAAAAGGGAATCGCTCTCGAAACCTACGTCGTCTCGGCATGGCGCTGGAGCGAAAACGACTATTTCGGGCCGCCGTCGCAGGCACTGGTCGATGATGCGCAGCGCCGCCTGAACCAAGTCGGCGTAACCTTCCTCGGCGCGCAGCCCAATACCAGGGTGCTGGAACTGATGGAGCAATGCGATTTCTTCGTGCTGCCGACCTATCAGGACACCTTCGGCTACGTCTCGGTCGAGGCACTCGCCGGCGCCACCCCGGTCATTGCGAGTGCCATGGGGGCACAGCCGGAAATCGTCGACGACGGCAATTGCGGCTACCTGCTGCCCTTCGATGCCGACGCCGAGGTCGGCCGCTGGCTGTGGATCGATCGCGCCCGGGAGAAGGGCTATGTCGAGGCCTATGCGGCGCAGTCCGAGCGCTTCGCCGTCGCGCTCGCCGAGCGCCTCGAATTTCTGGCCGGCGCCCGCGACGATTACGAGCGCCTGAGCGCCGGCGCCATCGAACAGGTCGAGAAAAAGTTCAATCGCGACCGGGCGCGGGCGCGGCTGGAGACCCTCTATACCTCGGTCTCCGGCAAGGCCGGTTACCGCGGGCGCGTCCCCGTCGCGCCCAGGGGCGGGACGATCTCCACCGGATAGCGGACGAGATCGCGCGCCATGGTCAGCCGGCACGCCTGCATCGTGATGCGGGTGAGGTAGAGGAAGGCGCGGCCCGACACCGTCTCGAAGTTGCGGGACGGACTGTGCGCGTCGAGCAAGGACGGATAGGCGACGACGGCGGTATTCGTGCATGTCCGCGCCCACATCAGCGGCGCGGCGAGGACGAGGCTTGGCTTCGACCAGTGCACGAGGTCGGGCGAGCTCAAGGCGTAGATGCCGGCGATCGGCTCGGCATCCGGCGCCTGCTTCCGCCGTGCGGCGATCAGTGCAACATACAAATCTTGGCCGGCCAGCAGGGATATGCTGCCGACCGTTGCCGGGATGCCAGGAATGACGGCGCACGGCACTTGCTGCGCCGGCGTGTCGCCCGCGGCGCCGGGTTGCAGTGCGACCGTGAAGGCGCTGCCGTCCCAGGCACGCCATCGCCTGGGGTCTTCGAGGGTGTCCGAGCGCAGGAGGCAGGCGCCGCGCCGCTGGGCGCCGCGCTCGGCGGCAAACACGAAGACATAGTAGAATTCGCCGACCTTCAGGATGTTGGACGGGCTGAAATAGCCGAGCGGCCGCCCGGGGCCGGGATCGTAGGGGCCGGGCAGGGCCGCGACCACGGAGCCCGGACCGGGCGCGCGCCGAAACGATGCGCCGCCGTCCGTCGAGCGGGCGGCAATGATCGCATTCTGCCAGCACGCCATATAGCTGCCGGCCGGGCACAGCGCGGGGCGCAGATGGCCGTGAAACTCGGCGTGGCCGAGCGCGAACACGCCGGTACCGTCGGTGGTGAAGAAGGCGCCGAGCCATACCCGGTCGTCCCAGCGCAGGGGATCGTCGGCGCCGCTCGCCGCGAAGATCACCCGACAATCGGGCTTTACCGTATCGAGGCCATCTCCGATCAGCGCGCGATTGCGGAAATGGCTCGCGATCAGATGAACACGCCCCGTGGCGTCGCGAAAGGCGCGTGCCGGCGCATCGGGGATGTCGGCGTCCTCGCAGCGGTCGGTGCTCCAGGAAAAGACCACGTCTGCCGGCCCCGCCATGCGCACTCCGATGCCCTCGCCGTCCTCGGCGCCCGCGACGATCGGCAGGAGGAAGAACAACAGGACCGCGGTCAAGCGCGTGCCCCACCCCGCGGCGCGCCGGCCGGAGATACACCGCCGTTGTCGACCGGCGTCGGGCGTGTGCCAGCTCAAGAGTGCGCGAACGGCCATAAGCGACAGGACCTTCCGAACGGACGGATACGATGGCGACGCCGGCGCAGCGCGATCCGCCCGCACGTTGCGGCAAGCGAGTTAACAGGTGATTTACCGCTGGCGTGCCATGTTCGAGCGGCGGCGAAACGCCCGATGAGGCGGGAACGACGGCGATGGCTTTCGTGAGCATACCCTTCGGTGCCACTGCGGCCGAGACCCTGGCACCGCTCGGCCTGCGGCTGCCGACCCTGAGCGGCATGCGCCAGTTCGACGCGCGCTCGGCGTTCGAGCCGCCGGTGTTCGTGCAGGCGACCCTGCCGGCGCCGTGCTGGATCGAGGTGGGAGCGTTCACCTCGATCAGCGGCGGCACGATCAGCGCCGCCCGGATCGGGCGCTACTGCGCGATCGCCCCCGATGTCACCATCGGTGCCAACGAGCATCCGCTCGACTGGCTGACCTGCTCGCGGGTCGCCTATTACCCGGTCGTCCATGGCTGGGATGCCTTTTGCCGGCCCGACCACGTCGATTTCATCCGCGCCAACACCACGCCGTTCGCCGGCAGCTTTCGCGTCACCACCCTCGGCCACGACGTCTGGGTCGGGCAGGGGGCCTTCATCCGCGCCGGCGTCACGCTCGGCAGCGGATGCGTCGTCGCCGCGCGCTCGGTGGTCACCGCCGACGTGCCGCCCTACGCCATCGTTGCCGGCGTGCCGGCGACGATCAGGCGCTACCGCTTCCCGGAACGCACGGTGGAGCGGCTGATGCACCTGCAGTGGTGGCGCTTCTCGCTGTACGACTGCTTCGAGGTGCCCTTCCATCGCGTCGAGGAAGCCATCGAGCGGGTCGAGGCGTTGATCGCGACCGGCGGGCTCGCCCCGTATCAGCCCAAGCGCGTGACCGCCGACGATCTCCGGGCGCTGCTCGCCACGCCACAGCCGGCAGTAGCCAAGCCGGCGCCGGCGTGAGGAGGCGCGCGCCTGCCATTGCGATTCCGCGCCGCCGGCGGGCACCCGCCCGCCGCACCAGGGAGCTGGAGCGACCATGACTACGCGAGAGTATCAGAGCTGGCCGACCCCGACGCTACAGGCGCCGGCGGCGGCAAGCGCGCCCGGCACCGTTTCCGGCTACATCGATCGCATCGAGGGTCGTAGCGTCACCGGCTGGGCGTGGTGTCGAACCCTGCCGGACACGGCGGTTGACGTCGAGATCCGGCTCGATGATCGGCCGGTCGCCACCACCCGGGCCGACCGCTTCCGACGCGATCTTGCCGAGGCCCAGATCGGCGATGGCCGCCATGCCTTCGAGGCCACGCTCGACGAGGCGATCGCGGCGGACGCGCGCGCGCGGATCACCGCTGCTGCCCGCTGCACCGGCGATGATCCGTTCATCCCCCTGGTCAACCGCACCCTGAAGGCGGCGGCGGACGCCAAGCCTCCCGCACCGACCACGGCGACGGTGAGCGAGCCGCAGTTGACCACGGCGCTGCAGTCGCTGGCCGATGTGGTCTCGGCGGTCCGCCGTCAGGCCAACGAGCTGGAAAAAGACGTCCGGGGCATCGCCGAGACGCTGAGCGGGATGAGCGAGACGCACGCCAGCCTTGCCCGGCAGCTCGCCGCGGTCGAGGTCTTTCAGGCCCGCATCGATGTCCTGGTCGCCGGACTGGACCGGCGCGAACCGGTGCGCGGCTCGGTTCTGCGGCGCGAGCGCGACCTCGTGATCGCCGTCGGCATTGCGATCACGCTGGCGGTGATTTCGCTCGGCTGCGGCCTCGTTGCCGTGCTCGGCTGAAAGGACCCCCGGCGCATGCCATCCGCACCGGGATCGATGCCCGTTCTCTCACGACCCGCCGACCGTCACCCGTCGACGATGCAACACGAGCAGGAGCCATGCGCAAGATTTTGACCATCATTCCCGCCGGCGAAGTCTACAATCACGACTGCGTGCGCTGGTACCGTGCCGCAGACGTCCAGCGCTCGATCAACCACTACCACAACATCGGTGACGCCTTCGTCCACGACTCTTCACTAAAACTCCTGGATTATGACGTCGTTGAGGATGTAAATATTCGAGAAATAAAAGACATAGATGTGGATCGTTACAATAATGAATACGAATATTGCTTCCTGCGTGGCTCGAATTACATCAATGAAGGAATGAACTGGTACGGTCTGCCGGAGCTCCTGCGCCGGCTCAAGATTCCCGTCATCGCGTTTGGCATCGGCGCCCAGGCACCCTCGCTCAGGCCACTGCAGTTGTCTGCGTCGACGCAGGCGGTGCTGCAGGCGATCGCCGGGCACTGCACGACGATCGGCGTGCGCGGGGCGTACACCGCCGACGTCCTCGCCGGCCTCGGCATCAAGAACGTGCGGATCATCGGCTGCCCGACCCTGTTTCGCAATCGCGATCCGGAACTGAACGTGACCGCGCCACGCCTCGACGCCCTGCGCAATCTCGGCTTCACACTGCGGCGCGAGGTCTCGGCGACCTATACCAGCGACGTCAAGCGCTATCTGGCGGTGCATCGAGAGACCATCTTGGCACTGGCGGCCCGCTTCGATCTTCGCCTCCTGGCCCAGGGCGAGGTCGAGGAGAAGAAGATCGTGCTCGGCACCGAGCAACAGCGCGTGGACGCGCTGCAGGCGTTGACCGCCGCCGGCTGGCTTGACGGTCCGGACGATCCGCTCACCCGGCTCTATGCCGAAAAGCTGTTCTACGCCGACGTCGTCGCCGATATCGAGGCCATGGCGCGCACCTTTGATCTGGTGCTCGGCTATCGCCTGCACGGCAACCTCCTGGCGCTGGCCAACGGCATTCCTTCGGTCTACTTCACCTACGACAGCCGCACCGCGGAGTTCGCCGAGACATTCGCGATCCCCGCCTTCGATGTCTACGCGGGCCGGCCGTTCGTCCTCGAAGAGCATCTCGATCCGGCAGGGTTCGCCGCGTTCAACCGCGCCTACCGCCGCGGTTATGCCGAGATGCGTGCCTTCCTTGGCGAAAACGGCGTCGCCCACCGGCTCGATCAGAAGCGCCCGGTGGTGGCGGAACTTGCGGCTACCGCCGGGCAGACGGCCGGCGGACCGGCGATCATCGCCGGCGCGGCGCGCGCGTGCCACACGGTTTTGGCGGACGCGATCGAGGGGGCGATCGACCGCATCGAGGGGCAGCGGATTTCGGGCTGGGCGTGGTGTCGGACCGCCCCCGACGCGCGGCTCGCCATCGCGATCAAGGCCGGCGGCCGCGAGCTGATGACGGTGAGCGCCGACCGCTTGCGCAAGGATCTGCTCGATGCCGGGATCGGTGACGGCTGCCATGCCTTCGAGGCGACGATCCCGGTGCCGCTCGCCGCGGAGGAGCGGGCACAACTGGCCGCCGATGCCCTGGCGCCTTCAAGCGGTGCGCGGGTGGCGCTCACCCAACGGCTGCCGGCAACGCCCGCGCTCGCACCCGTAGCACCGCTGGCCCTCGCGCCCGCCCCCGGCGTTGCCCGGCTGCCCGGCACGGAGGGTGATGCGCAGGTCCTGGCGGCACTCCAGGCGGTGCAGGCGTCGCTGCGCCAGACACTCGCGGTCCTGGCGGCGAGCCACCCCGGCGCCGGCCCCGCGCCGCGTGTCGAAGACCTCGGCGCGCCGCACGATATTCGCACACCGGAATCGGCGGCGGCAAATGCCTCGGCATCCCTCGCCGCCACCGTTGCCGCCACCTTGTCGGTCGCCGCCTACGCCTTGAGCCTTGCCGCGCCGACGCGCTGAGCGACGAGCGGCTACTCAAGGACCTTGTTCTGCCCGGCGTCGGACATGACGCGGACGAGCCCCAATGCCCGCAGATAGCCGTCGTTGACCCGGCAGTTCTGCAACTTGATGTTGTTGATATAGTCATTCAACGCCTTGGCGACGACGGCCTTGCCGGGGCGGCGCGCCCGGACGTGCTCGATGGTCGCCACCGGCTCCCGGGCGAACGCGGAGACCGCCTCCCATTCGGGCGTCAGCGGCACCGACACGACCGAGGAGGCCGCGTCGAGCCGCTTGTACGGCCAGAACGCCCAGCCGATTTCGTGCTGTTCGAGCAGGGAGCGCAGCGCGCGGATCCACTCGTCGTGCGCCTCGCCGGACTCGCCCATGAACAAGGGAACGTCATAACGATCGCGAAAGGCGAGATACGGTTGGATCGCGTCCCGCGTCGGCTCGACCCAGTACTTGTGGAAGCTGTAGACCAGCTTGTCGTCGAAGGGAGGACCGAAGACCGAGAGGTCCGATCCCCACAAGGTGCCCTCGACGATGACGATGTGGTTGGGATCGACTTCACGGATCGCCCGCGTGATCCGCCGATAGAGCGGCTCCAGCCTGGGGTTGAGCGCGTTGGTGTCGAGGTAATGGGCGATGGGCTCGTTGAGCAGGTCGTAGCCGAGCACGGATGTCTCGCCGGCATAGCGCTGGGCGAGCTTGCGCCACAGCCGGGCGGCGAGGTCCTGGCTCGCCTCGTCTTCGTAGACGTATGCGTAGCCCCAGCTATCGTCCATGACCGAGCCGGTCTGGCCACCGGGAGCGGCGTGCATGTCGAGAATGACGTAGAGGCCCGCTTCCCGGCACCAGCCGATGACCTGATCCAGCAGCCGGTAGCCGGGACCTTCGAGCGGCGGCGGGAAGCCGTTGCCGACGAACAGGCGGTAGCTGAACGGGATGCGGACGGCGTTGAAGCCGGCATCCTTGATGAACAAGATGTCGTCGCGCGTGATGTAGGACTCCCGGAATCGCTGCCAGAATCGGCGCGTCGCGAACTCGCCGACCAGTTGCTCCAGGATCATGGTGATGGCCTTGGGTGAACTGGCGCCTTCGAAATGGAACATGTAGCCTTCCGGCACCAGCCAGTTGGCGAGATTGATTCCCTTGACACGCAGGGGCTTGCCGTCGGGCGCGATGAGCGCCTTGCCGCGCACGGAGACGAAGGACGCCGCTCCTTCCTCGCGTGGCCGATCCACGCCGCCGGCGGGAGACAGGCTGCGGTCGGCGGCGGCGTCGCAGAGCGCCGGCGTGGACGCAACGACGATGCCGAAACAGGTTGCCGCGGCCATCGCCAGCACATGGGCGCAAACCTGTTCAGCCTTGGGAATCACACTGCGCTTCACCGCCATGGGCTTCCTTGTTGTTCATGTTGTTGCTGCCGTTGCCGATCGAGCGGTCCCGGCGCACGCGCCGTCCCGTCGGACCTGCCCCCTTGCGCCGCACACGGATTGCACGCGGAAGTGCAGGGAAGCGGGCGAGGGAAGAAGGCAAGCGCCTTCACCTTGAGACGCCCGTCAAGCCATCGGTGTCAGCCCGAGGCCGACCGCCAGGAGAACATATCTGCGTCAACCGGCGCCACCCACCGTTGTCGGCGGCTTTGCCGTGCCGTAGAGTGCGTCGATCCTCCACCCACTTCACGCGAAGCGCAGGGTTGCGCTCCCGGCCTCCATTGGGACCGGCGCAACGCGAATCGACGGCGCTGCGACGGCGCTGCGACGGCGCGGGAGGTTGGGCGGTCAGGTGGCCGGCGTCTTGCCGTAGAGTTCGCGCAGCTTGTTTTTCTGCACCTTGCCGGTCGCGCCCAGTGGCAGGCTGTCGGCGAAGATCACCCGGTCGGGAATGCACCACCTGGCGATGCGCCCCTGGTAGGCGGCGAGGACGTCGGCCTCGCCGGCGTCGCCGTCCGGCTGGCGCACCACGACGATCACCGGTCGCTCGCCCCACCGCTCGTCGGGCACGCCGATGGCGGCGACCTGCAGGACGCCCGGACAATCGAGGGCGATCCGCTCCAGCTCGATGGAGCTGATCCACTCGCCGCCAGACTTGATCATGTCCTTGGCCCGGTCGGTGATCTGCATGTAGCCGTCTGGGTCGATGGTGGAGATGTCACCGGTGGCGAACCAACCGTCGGCATCGGCACCATCGGATGGCGTCTTGCCGAAATACCGCTGACAGACCCAGGGGCCGCGCACCTTTAGTGCACCCGACGTTTGGCCATCGTGCGGCAGAGCATGGCCGTCATCGTCGTCGATCTTGAGTTCGACGCCGAAGGGCGAGCGGCCCTGCTTTTCGAGCAGGCGCAAGCGCTCGGCTTCACTGAGGCCCGCGTGCTTCGCCTTGAGCGTACCGACGGAGCCGATGGGGCTCATCTCCGTCATGCCCCAGGCGTGGCGGACCTCGACGCCGAAATCGCGCTCGAAGGCTTCGATCATCGGGCGCGGTGCGGTGGCGCCGCCGATCACGACCCGCTGCAGGGCCGGCAGCCGGCGGTTGTTTGCGCGCAGGTATTCGACGAGACCGAGCCAGACGCTGGGCACACCGAGCGCCAGCGTCACCGCTTCGGCCTCCATCAACGTGGCCAGCGATTCGCCGTCGAGCCTGGGGCCGGGCAGCACCAGCTTGGCGCCGGTCATCGCGGCCGCGTAGGGCGTGCCCCAGGCGTTGACGTGGAACATCGGCACCACCGGCAACACGCTGTCCTTCTCCGAGAACGAGAAGGTGTCGGGCAGAGCGACGGCGTAGGCGTGCAGAACCTGGGAGCGGTGGCTGTAGAGGACGCCCTTGGGCTGGCCGGTGGTGCCTGAGGTGTAGCACAGCACGGCGGCCGTGTTCTCATCGAAGCTCGGCCATTGCAGCCGATCGTCCCGGCCGGCGAGCAGGTCTTCGTAAGCACGCGCGGCGGCGAGCGGGCCGCTCGCCGGGACCGCGTCGGCGTCGGCCATGATCACGACGTGACGCACACTGGAGACCTGCGGCAGCGCCGCTTCGAGCAGGGGAAGAAAGGTGGTGTCGGTGAACAGCACGATGTCTTCGGCGTCGTTGAGAATCCAGGCGACGTCGTTGGCATGCAGGCGCGGATTGATCGTATGGCAGATCGCGCCGAGACCGGAGACGGCGTAATAGATCTCGACGTGGCGCCGCGTGTTCCAGGCCAGCGTCGCCACCCGGTCGCCGGGGCGAACGCCCAAGGCCAGGAGCGCCAGGGCAAGTCGGCGCGCCCGCGCGGCGACTTCCCCGTAGCTCGACCGGTCGATGCGTCCTTCGACCGTACGGGTGATGACCTCTCGGTCGGCGTGACACTTGGCCGCGTGCTCGATCAGCCACGAGACGAGCAGCGGCCGGTCCATCATCATTCCCAGCATGTTTGGTTTTCCCTCCCTTGCGCGCCCTTGTGCAGGATCAGTCCGGGGCGCTGCGTGCATCCAAGAGCATGCCTCGGTTCGTATCTACCGGCAACCGTCGCGGAATCAACCGCGCGGGGTGGGAGAGACGTCATGAGGCACCATGCCTTCCGGCACGCAGTGGTCATCGGCGGCAGCATCGCGGGGCTGCTCGCCAGCCGTGTGCTCTCGGATCACTTCCAGCGCGTCACGCTGATCGAGCGCGATCGTTTCCCGGATGCGGCGATCCCGCGCAAGGGGCTGCCACAGGCGCGCCATCTGCACATCCTGCTGGCGCGCGGGCGGCTCTCGTTGGAGCGGATGTTCCCGGGCATCGGTGCAGAACTGGCGGCCGCGGGCGCAGACCTCATCGACGCCGGTCGGGATATCGCCTGGTTGACTCCCGCCGGTTGGGGTGCACGTTTTGCTTCCGACATCTGCTCGTTCGCGTGCAGCCGTCCCTTGCTCGATTTCACCATTCGTCGACGGATCTCCCGGATCGAATCGGTCACGGTGCTGGAGGACACCGACGTCGCGGGCCTGAAGCTCGCCGCCGATGGCAAGCGGGTGGCCGCCGTCGTCCTTGGTGAGCGCCGGGGCGAAGGGAGGAGGGGAGAGGGGGACATTCTCGATGCCGACCTCGTCGTCGATGCGAGCGGCCGGGGTTCGCGCACGCCGCAGTGGCTTGCGGGGTTGGGGTTCACACCGCCGGCCGAGACGGTCATCGATGCCCACCTCGGCTACGCGAGCCGCATCTACAGGCGGCCGGACAACGCACCGACCGACTGGAAGTGCCTCTACGTGCAGGCGGCGCCGCCGGGGCGGACACGGGCCGGGGTTGCCTTCGCCATCGAAGGCGGACGCTGGATGGTGACGCTTGGCGGCATTGGTGGCGACTACCCACCCACCGAACCCGATGCGTTCGCCGACTTCATGCGCAGCCTCGCGACGCCGCACCTGCTCGACGCCGTGGCTAACGCGGAGCCGCTCTCGCCGATCGCCGGATATCGCGCGACGGAAAACCGCTGGCGGCACTACGAACGCGTGGCACGGTGGCCTGAGGGGCTTATGGTCATGGGCGATGCGGCGTGTGCCTTCAATCCCGTGTACGGCCAGGGCATGACGATGGCGGCCCTGGCGGCATTGACGCTGCACGATTGCCTGGATCGCCAGCGGGCGCAGTCACCCGGCACGCTCGACGGTCTGGCGAAACGGTTTCAATGCGAACTGGCGACGTTGAACAAGGCGCCTTGGCTGCTTGCGACCAGCGAGGATTTCCGCTCGCCGGTGCTCGACGGAGCACGGCCCGGCACCTCGATGCGGTTGTTGCACCGCTACCTCGACCGGTTGCTGGCGCATGCCACCCGTGATGCCGCCGTGCGCAGGGCATTCTTGCGCGTGGTACATCTACTGGCGCCGCCCAGGAGCTTGTTCCACCCGACCATTCTCGCCAAAGTGCTGTTGCGGCCGCCGCCCAAGGCGATGGCCGTTTGATCGGCGCGGCCACCGGCAAGCGCTCGGGCGATCGCGGAGGGCGACGATGATCGATGCCGCAGGCGAGCGAGCCTTCACGTTCAGGCCGATCGGCTATGTGCGCTCACCGTTCACCGATCCGGCTGAGACACCGGTGCAACCCACCGCGGCGGCCGAGGTGGCGGGTGAGGTGATCCTTCAGGAGGCGTTCGCGCCCGGCCTGAAGGATATCGAGGGCTTCTCCCATCTCGTGCTGCTCTATGCCTTCGATCGCTCCGGCCCCGCCCGGCTCGTGGTCACTCCCTTTCTCGATGACGTCGAGCGCGGCGTGTTCGCCACCCGCGCGCCGGCGCGGCCAAACCCGATCGGCCTGTCGCTGACGCGACTGGTGGCGCGGCGCGGTAACATCCTGCACATCGCCGGCGTCGATGTCCTCGACGGCACCCCGGTGCTCGACATCAAGCCGTACATCCCGGACCTCAATCCCCAAGGCGACATCCGGGTCGGCTGGCTCGCCGGCAAGACCAAGCGGTTTCAAACGCGGACGGCCGGCGATGCACGCTTCGCCTCGGCGCCGGATGTGCCGGATGTGGATGACGGAAAAGACTAGCGGCGTGCCCGCGTCGGCGCCGCCCGTCAGGGCGCGCTCACACCGGCAGGGCGATGTGCTCGGCGATGCGCTCCGCACTGTGGCCGTCGCCGTACAGGCCCTTGGGCGGTGGTGGCGGCGCGGGCTCCGTGGTGAGCGCGTCTGAGATGGCATCGGCGCTGAGCGGCGGCACCAGCCGGTTCCAGCCGGCGGCGACCAGTTCGACCCATTCGGTCTCCTCGCGCAGGGTGACGCACGGCACGCCGTGGAAGAACGCCTCCTTCTGTACGCCGCCGGAATCGGTGGCGATCAGGCGCGCGTGCCGTTCGAGCTTGATCATATCGAGGTAGCCCACCGGGTCGATCAGCTTCAGCCCGTTCGAGGCACGAACGCCGCCATCGATGCGGGCCAGGGCGGCCTTGGTGCGCGGATGCAGGGGCAGCACCACGGGTTGCGCACGCGCCGCCGCCTTCAGCCCGTGCAGCAGGTTGGCCAAGCGTACCGGATCGTCGGTGTTCTCGGCGCGGTGCACGGTAGCCAGCACGTAGCGGCCGGGAAGGAGTGAGAGGCGGTCGAGGATCGTGCTGACCTCCTCGGCGCGCGCGGCGTAGAACAGCGCCACATCGAACATCACGTCGCCGACCAGATGGATCTGTTCGTCGGCGATGCCCTCCCGGCGCAGATTGGCCACGGCGTCGGCGGTGGGGGCGAACAGCAACTCGCACAGGTGATCGGCGACGACGCGATTGATTTCCTCCGGCATCCGGCGGTTGAACGAGCGCAGGCCGGCCTCGACGTGGGCGATGGGAATCCCGAGCTTGGCGGCGGCAAGGGCGCCGGCCAGCGTCGAATTGGTGTCGCCATAGATCAGCACCCGATCGGCCGCGACCGCGGAGAGCACGTCTTCGATGGCCGCGAGCATGCGCCCGGTCTGGGCGCCGTGGGGACCGGAGCCGACGCCGAGGTGATGGTCCGGCTCGGGAATGCCGAGTTCGCGGAAGAACACCGCCGACATCGACGGATCGTAGTGCTGGCCGGTATGCACCAGGATCTCGTCCACGCCCGCCCGGGCGCGCACGGCGCGGGAGACGGCGGCGGCCTTGATGAACTGCGGTCGCGCGCCGACGATGGTGACGATCTTCATGCCGCCACTCCGTCCGTTGCCTCGTCGGGTGCCGTGCTCTGCGCCAGGCTTTGGTACATCGCCAGAAGGCCGCGGCGCTCGACTTCCCAGTTGTATTTGGCGAGCACCGCCGCCCGGCCGCGTTCACCCATCGCCTGGGCCTCGCGGGGGTTGTCGAGAATCCAGGTGATCGCGGCGGCGATCGCCTCGGGCGAGCGCGGATCGACCAGGAGGCCGCAGCGCTCCTCGGTAATGATCTCGCGGAAACTAGGCAGATCACACGCGATCACCGGCAGCCCGGCGGCCATGTACTCGAACAGCTTGTTGGGCAGCGCTTCCAGGTGGTTCGGCAGCGGATGCAGATTGATCAGGCCGGCACGCGCGGTTTGCCGGAGCAGCGCCGACAGCTCGCCGCGCGGCCGCCAGCCCAGGGCATCGATGCGCGACCAGCCGAACAATGCCCGGGCCTCGGCCTCGCAGGCCGCGTCGTCGAAACGGCCGGCAAGCGCGATCCTGGCGTCGGCGGGGATCCGGGCGGCGGCCTGTACGATCTCGATGATCCCGCGTTCGCGCGCGATCACGCCGACGTAGGCGATCACCTTGGGGCGCTGTGCATAGCCTGCGGCCGGGCCCTGCGCGAACTCGGCGAGATCTGGGTAGTTGCGGGCGATCATCGTCTTGGCGGCGGGGAAGTGCCGGGCGATGGCCGGCGTTGCGACGACGATTCGATCACATGTGATGGCGGCAAGCCGCTCGATCCCGAGCGCGACGGCGGCGAGCGGGCGCCGCAGCGCGGACGGAAGATAGGCGCGGCCGCCAATCACCTTCGGCAGATCCTCGTGGGCATCATAGATCACCCGCCGGCCCAGCACTTTCAGCAACACACCCGCCGGAATCAGCTCCGGGTCGTGGAAATGGCACACCTGCGCCCCGGTGCGCCGCACCGCCGCAAACACCGCCCAGACGAACAGCAGCATGCGCAGGAACCGGCCGCGGAAGCGGTTCTCGACGCCGATCACGGCGACCCCCGATTCGTTTCGCACACCGGTGCCGGGGCCGACCAGGCTCACCCGATGACCGGCGGCCGCCAGCGTCCGGCATTCTCTGAGGAAAATGCGAACGTCTGCGAGGGGGTGAACCGACGTGAAATGGCATACGTGCATTTCTTCTCGCTTTTCTGCCCCATTTGTGGGTGATAATACCTCCAGATACGACAAAGGTCTCGGGGAAATGCACATGCATGCAGGCACATGCTGGCGTGCCCTGAGTTTTCGGGGGTGACGACGATCCGTTTCGAGGAGGGGAGGATGGATCGCTTGGCAGTGGTGCCGGCACATCTGCTCAGGGAGCAGGATGCGGGTGCGGTGACGGGGGTGGCGACGGATGGGGGCGGCATTCCGGTCGCCTCGCTGCTGCCATGGGCTGGCCAGCGGCAGCCGGCACCGCCGCCGGAGGTCGGCACCACCGCCGACCGCGCGTTCATCGCCTTCGCGCTGCCGGATCTGGGCGATGCCGAGATCGAGGCGGTGGTCGCCACCCTGCGCTCGGGCTGGATCACATCGGGTCCGCGGGTGGCGCGCTTCGAGACGGCGTTCGCCGAGTTTCTCGGCGGCGGCGTCGAGGCGATCGCGGTCAATTCGGCGACCGCCGGCCTGCACCTGGCGTTGGAAGCGCTCGGCATCTGCGCGCACGACGAGGTGATCGTGCCGGTGCACACCTTCACCGCGACGGCGGAGGTGGTGAGCTACCTCGGCGCGCGGCCGGTGTTCGTCGATGTCGATGCCGACACGCTGACCATCGATGTCGAGCAGGTGGCACGCGCGATCACACCACGGACCAAGGCGATTTTGCCGGTGCACTACGGCGGCCTGGCCTGCCGGATGCAGCCGCTGATCGACCTCGCCCGCCAGCACGGGCTCGCCATCGTCGAGGACGCCGCGCATGCGCTGCCCACCACCGAGCGCAGCCGCCTGATCGGCACGCTCGGCACCGATGCCACGGTGTTCAGCTTCTATGCCACCAAGACGGTGACCACCGGCGAGGGGGGCATGGTGGTGACCAGAAGCGCGCCGCTCGCCGCGCGCATGCGGGTGATGCGCCTGCACGGCATCAATCGCGACGTGTTCGATCGGTACCAGGGACGCGGGTCGGGCTGGTACTACGAGGTGGTGGCGCCGGGTTTCAAGTACAACATGACCGATCTGGCCGCGGCCATCGGCTTGCAGCAGCTCGCGCGCGCCTGGGCGATGCACCAGCGCAGGCTCGCCATCGCCGCTGCCTACGACGAGGCGTTCGCCGACCTCCCGCTGGTGCTGCCGGCGCGTTCGGTGCCCGGCGAGGCTGGCGCGTCCGACATCCATGCCTGGCACCTTTACGTCGTGCGGCTGCGCGACGAGGCGCCGATCGATCGCGATCAGTTCATCGAAGGCATGCGCCAATGCGGCATCGGCTGCAGCGTCCACTACGTGCCGTTGCATCTGCATCCTTTCTGGCGCGACGCGTTCGGGCTGAGCACGGACGAGTTCCCGGTGAGCACCGATGCGTACCACCGCCTGGTCAGCCTGCCGATCTATTCCAAGATGAGCGCAGACCAGATCACGCGGGTCATTGATGCGACGCGCGCCCTGCTCGGCTAGCGTGCGCCGCTCGCGTGGACGCGCCGCCGCACCGTCGCCCAGGGGTGGGAGCCGCGAAGCGGCTGGTCGATGTACTGCTCTCCAGCATCGCGCTCGCCGCGCTGGCGCCGGTACTGGCGGCGGCCGCGCTCGTGATCAAGCTCGACGACGGCGGGCCGGTGTTCTTTCGCCAGGAGCGGGTCGGCCAGCAGGGGCGGCCCTTCCGCATCTGGAAGTTCCGTTCGATGCGCGCGGGGCCTCGCGATGGGGCACGGCTCGTCACCGTCGCCGGTGATCCGCGCGTCACCCGCAGCGGTCGCTGGCTGCGCCGCAGCAAGCTCGACGAGGTACCGCAACTCCTCAACGTGCTCGCAGGCGAGATGACCCTGGTCGGGCCACGGCCGGAGGTCGGCCGCTACGTCGCGCGCTACACCGGCGCACAGGCTCATGTCCTGGCGCTTCGCCCCGGCATCACCGATCCCGCGTCCATCGCGTTCATCGACGAAGAAGAGCGCCTGGCGGCCGCGGCCGATCCCGAACGGACCTACGTCGAGACGATCATGCCGGCAAAGATCGCCATCAATCTCGCCTACGCCGAGCGGGCCAACCTCTGGCGCGACGCCATGGTGATCGCGCGCACCGTGGGGCGCGTGGTCGTGCGCTCCACCACGCACTAACCCTCGGCCAGCCTACAGAGTTCGAGACAGCGACGTGAAGCGCGGCGCGCCTGCCGCGCGCTGACGTTCACGGGTGGCCGGCGCTGGTGCCGACCCGTGCACCTGCGTCCGGGTCTGGAGGCCGGGACGACAATGCGCCATATTCACCGCGCAGTGGTGCGTGCGTCCCACGCGCCGGGGCAACAGGGCCGAAAAAGACCGCCGGAAAAAGGGAGAATGCGATGCTGGCGCGCGGGGTGTCGTCGCTCGGCAGGAGGCTGGTGGGGTGGGGGTGGGTGCTGTGTGGCCTGGTACTGTGTGGCTTGGCGCTGGGCAGCACGGAGGCTTTCGCGCTTGATTGCCAGCGGGCGAGCCGGCCGATCGAGGATCTGATCTGCTCCGATGCGGAACTGCTGCGCCTCGATGCGGCCCTCGACGACGCGCTGGCCGCGCGCGGGGCGGCGGCGTCGGAGGCGGATCGCGCCAAGTTCGTCGCCGAGGAGCGAGCCTGGGCCGACGAAAGCCTGGCACGCTGCCGCATTCCTGCCCTCGGCGATCCGTTGTCGTGGCCGCAGCAGTGGCAAGCGGCACCGTGCCTCGCCGAGCTGTACCGCGAGCGGCTGGCGCACGTCGGCCGGCCGCAGCCGCCGCTGACCGTGCCCGCCTTCAGCAAGGAAGCGTCGTTCATCCACCCCCTGTGCGTCGATCTGGTGGTTGGCAGCATGAACAACCTTGACGGCGAAGGCACGCCGGAGGCGGTGAGCGTGCCGCTCGCCGCCTGCAACCAGGGTCACCGCCACGTTCCCGTCGAGAAGAGCGCCGATGGCTATCTCGCCGCCGATGGCGCCAACGACGGTTTCCGGACGCGGGTCTCCTACCGCATCATCGGCACCCTCAAGGATGGCCGCCAGTTGGCGCAGGTGAATTCGAGCAGCGGCGGCAGCGGCGTCGTTTCGGAGATTGACGAGTTGCAACGCACGTCCGCACAGGGCGAGGCCATGTTGTCCGGCCGCATCCTGCTCGAAGGCGGCGAGGGGTGCAACGGCGGCATCGCCGGCGCGGAGGTCATCGACGGCCACCTCCTTCAGGTCGACTACAACGCCACCGCCATGGATTTCCTTGCCGCCAGCGCCGACGACTTTCCCGTCGACGCCTATGACGGCGCCATCGACACCTGCGTCAACTGCTGCTTCGCGACGCTGCGCTACCGCCAGGACCCGGCCAGCGGCGACGAGACCTTCGTCGGCGCGACGGTCAAGGAGATCCGTGGCGCGGCAGCAGGCGGCGCCGGCACGCAGCCCGCCGCGCCCAACAGCGTCCAGGCGTGCTTCGAGAGGCGGGTGCGTCAGGCGGCGGGGCAGTTGCCGCACACGTTCAGCGCGCAGGAGTTGAAGGGGCTGGCGGACGACGTCCGTCAAAGCTGCCCGCTGGCGGCGCGGCCGTAGGCGGGGGCGGCGGCGCGGGGGACACCTCTGGTGCCGCCGCCGGCGGGGCAGGGGAGAGTCCCACCGGCGCCGGTGCGCCGTCGGAGGCGAAATGCATGACATGCTGGGGAAACGGAATCTCGATGCCGTGTTCGCGGAAGGCATCGTCGATGGCGAAACGCAGATCGCTGGCGACGCCCATGCGTTTGTCGACGTTGCGCAGGTAGGCGTAGAGCGTGAAATCGAGGGAGCTTGCGCTGAAATCGGCGAAGATCACGAACGGCTTGGGCCATTGCGCGACCTCCGGATGCGCCTCGGCGCAGCGCAGGAGGATCTCCTTGACCTTGCGGGTCTCGGTGCCATAGGCGACGCCGACACGCACCTCGGTGCGGCCCAGCGTGTTCTTGTGCGTCCAGTTGATCAGCGCGCTCGACAGCACTTCTGAGTTGGGGACGATGATCGAGGCGCGTTCGAAGGTCTCGATCTCGGTGGCGCGCACGTTGATGCGCTTGACGTAGCCCTGCTTGTCGCCAATGACCACCCAGTCGCCCACCTGCAGCGGCCGTTCGACCAGCAAGATCAATCCGGAAACGAAGTTGTTGACGATGTTCTGCAGGCCGAACCCGATGCCCACCGACAGGGCACCGGCGACGATGGCGAGATTGGACATCCCCAGACCGAGGACGCCCGCGGCCATCAGCGCGGCGGCAAGGAATCCGAGGTAGCCGATACCGACGGCGATGGAGTTGCGCACGCCGAGATCGATGTTGGTGCGCGGCAGGATGTTGTCGGCGAGTGTCTTGCGGGCGAGGCGGGTGAGCACCACGGTCGCGGAGAACACGACGATCGCAAGCGCGATATCGAGGATCGAGATGGTCACCCCGCCGATGGTGAAGCCGGCGAGGAATGAGCCCAGCCAGCGCGAAGCTTCCTCGCGCGGCAGGCCCCAGTCGGGAGCGATCAGATATATCCCTGCCAGGACGAGCAGGGGGTCGAGCAGCGCGCGAATCCAAGCATGCAAGGTGCCGGGCTGCAGCCAGTGGGGAAACACGTCCAGCGCGTGCAGCCACTTCCGTTTCGCCAAGAGTTCGAGCGTTTCACGAAGCAACCCGCGCAGCAGATAAAGGCCGCCCAATGTGATGGCGCTGACGACGAGATTGTAGGTGAAGTAGAGACCCAGGCGCGAGTAGCCGGCACCCGCGGCGACGGCGCTGGCGATGGCGACGACTGCGATCACCTCACGGCCGATGCGCCAGCGCCGCGCCCGCACGCTCGTCGCGGCAGGGGCGGGAGCCGCCCCACTCGGCGCATCGCCTTCGATGCGTGTGGTCTTCGCGCTCGCGGCCGGGCCTTCCACCTCCCAGACGCTCGGCCTGGTGAGCAGCACCAGGCCGAGGGCATACGCGCTGACCGCCACGAATAGGTAAAGCGATTTGGCGTTGTCGCTGATGCTGATGTTGGTCGCGGTGTCGCGGAAGAAGAGATCAATGGCGAAGATGCCGCCGAGCAGCACGATGCAGCGGTGCAGGCGGCGCGACGCCGCCGTGGTCAGCGTGGTCAGCCGCCAGCTCGGCAGCTTCGGGCGCAAGATGGCGGCCGAGAACGCGGTAATCAGGGTGACGACGATCAGGGACTGGCAGGTGCCGGCCAGCACGTCCGCCGGCAGGCCGCTGATCAGGGTGCTGTGCGTGCGGATGCGCAACTGCATGGCGAACAGGAGTGCCGCCGGCAACACGCCCTCACCCACGGCGGTCGCCACCGCTGCGGCAAACCGCCGCGTGTAGCCGGGATCGACAAGGTCGGTATCGGGGCCGAAGCGGTGCAGGCCGATACGGCGCAGGCTCAAGCCCGCAATCAGCGCTGCGGCGAGAAACAGCATGCGCCACTGCAGGAGGATCTGCGAGGACTGCTCCGCCGGCAAATTGGCGTACCAGTCGATGGGCGCCCGGACAAAGGCCATGATGGCGGCGCCCAGCTCGCGGAGCGCCGGGCCGGCGACGCTCGGCAACAGCGGCGACGACCACCGCTCGAGCAGCACGGCGACAAAGTCGGCACGGAACAGTCGGGCGAGCTGATCCTGCAACTCGCTCGCCCGCGACATCGCATAGTCGGCCTGCGCCTGCCGCGCCTTCTGCTTGGCGAGCGCGTCGTTCAATTGCTTGCGCTGCTGGGCGACCTCGGGAACCTCCGGCGGCTCGCCGGCGGCGGGCGGCGGGCCCAGCGCCTGAAGGTACTGGTTGGTGGTTTCGATGTCGCCCTTGGCGGCGGCGGATTCGGCGCGCGCTTCGCTGACAACCTTGGCAAGCTGGGCGGAGTAGGCTTGGTAGTCATCCTTGTTGTGAATGGCGCTGCGAAGGTAGGTCTCGACATCGCTGAGGATGCGGTCCCAGCGGCCATTGCTGTCGGCGGCACGGGCGACGGCAGCCAGCGCGATGACAACGATCGCCACCGCAAACACGCGCATCAGCGTGCACAAAACCGCTCCGACGCGGAATGCACTCCAGTCGACTACGGGCACCCGCGCAACCCGCCGCGCGCTCAGGGTGTCGTCCTCAGTGGCGTTGGACCGCCGGGTCCCCACGCCTGTCGCCGCCGAGCAGCGATGTGGGGGCGGCGGTCCGACCGGGTTTCGTCAAGCGGCCTGCCTTGCGTTCATTTCGACGACGGCAACGATATCCGACATGATCGCATTCAGGTCGAAATCCTTGGGCGTATACACCCGCGAAACCCCGATGCCGATCAGCTTCGCGGCGTCATCGGGCGGGATGATGCCGCCGACCACGACGGGAGTGTCGCCGAGATCGGCGGCGCGCATCCGTTCCATGATCTCGGTGACCAGCGGCACGTGGGAGCCGGACAGGATGGACAGGCCGACGACGTGCACCCCTTCTTCGAGGGCGGCGGACACGATCTGCTCGGGCGTGAGCCGGATGCCTTCGTAGACCACTTCGAAACCGGCGTCGCGGGCACGCAGCGCGATCTGCTCGGCGCCGTTGGAGTGGCCGTCGAGGCCCGGCTTGCCGACCAGCATCTTGATGCGCCGGCCGAGCCGGTCGGTCACTTCCTCGACGCGTGCGCGCACGGTCTTGAGGCCGCCGAGATCGGCGGCGACCACCGCCTGGGCAACGCCGGTGGGCGCCCGGTATTCGCCGAACATGTCACGCAGGGTCTGCGACCATTCGCCGGTGGTCACACCCGCGTGCGCGCAGGCGATCGACGGCGGCATGATGTTGCGCCCCTCGCGCGCGGCCGCCGCCAGATCGGCGAGCGCCGCCTTGACCTTGGCGTCGTCGCGCCCGGCCCGCCAGGCCTTGAGCGCTTCGATCTGCTCGGCCTCGGCGCGGGGATCGACGGTGATGATCGTCTCCTCGCCGGAGCCGAGCGGCGACGGCTCCGCCTCGGTGAAACGGTTGACGCCGACCACGGTCTGCTCGCCGGACTCAATCGCGGCGACGCGCATGGCGTTGGATTCGACCAGCTTGCGCTTCATATAGCCGCTTTCGACCGCGGCGACCGCGCCGCCCATCTCCTCGGTGCGGGCAAGCTCCTCGTACGCTTGGCGCTTGAGGTCGGCGACCTTGGCGGCGATCACCCGCGATCCGTCGAAGATGTCTTCGAAATCAACAAGATCCGTCTCGAAGGCGACAATCTGCTGCAAGCGCAGCGACCACTGCTGGTCCCATGGCCGCGGCAGGCCGAGCGCCTCGTTCCACGCCGGCAACTGCACGGCGCGCGCGCGGGCGTCCTTGGAGAGGACGACGGCGAGCATCTCCAGCAAGATGCGGTAGACGTTGTTTTCCGGCTGCTGCTCGGTCAGGCCGAGCGAGTTGACCTGGACGCCGTAGCGGAAGCGCCGGAGCTTGGCGTCGGCGACGCCGTAGCGGCTCTGACAGATCTCATCCCACAGCTCGGTGAAGGCCCGCATCTTGCCCAGCTCGGTGATGAAGCGGATGCCGGCGTTGCAGAAGAAGCTGATGCGGCCGACGACCTGCGGGAAATCGTCGTCCGGCACCTGACCCGAGCCCTTGACGGCGTCGAGCACCGCCAGCGCGTTCGCGAGTGCGAAAGCAAGCTCCTGCTCCGGCGTCGCCCCTGCTTCCTGCAGGTGGTAGGAGCAGACGTTGATCGGGTTCCACTTTGGCACTTCCTTGTAGGTGAACGCGATCACGTCCGAGGTCAGGCGCATCGACGGTGCGGGCGGGAAGACGTAGGTGCCGCGCGACAGGTATTCCTTGACGATGTCGTTCTGGGTCGTGCCGGACAGCGCGCTGCGGGCCACCCCCTGGCGCTCGGCCGCGGCGATATAGAGCGACAACAGCCACGCTGCCGGCGCGTTGATCGTCATCGAGGTGTTCATCTTGTCAAGGGGAATGCCGTCGAGCAGGGTGCTCATGTCGCCCAGATGGCAGACCGGAACGCCCACCTTGCCGACCTCGCCGCGCGCCAGCACGTGATCGGAGTCGTAGCCGGTCTGGGTCGGCAGATCGAAGGCGATGGAAAGCCCGGTCTGTCCGCGCGCCAGGTTCTTGCGATAGAGCGCGTTCGACTCCCTGGCCGAGGCGTAGCCGGAATAGGTGCGGATCAGCCATGGCGCCTCGCGCCGCGCGGCCCGCTTTTGCTGTGCACTTGGTGACGCGTCCGACATGATTAAGATCCCTCCCTCGCCGCTTGCGCGATCCATTGCCCGCGTGTCCTTGGGAGAGCATCTCCTACTCCCGGAACGGCCGCGGATCGACTGCCCACCGTGCCCTCAAGCTAGCAAATTGTGCGTTGCGAAGAAAGGCGCAACAGTCTAAAAACGACGGCTGTTTATGCTACCAGCGGGTAATTGTGCAGGTGCACGCTCGCCAAAGGGGCAGCAGGATCGAGGGGCCTGTCGGTGGTCCTCGCTGGGGGCAGCGGTGGGGGATCGGCAGAACGACAACGAAGCACTTCAGGGTCGCGGAGGGACACAATGGGCAAAGATCTCTACGACATCGGCCAACAACCACCGGTCGGTGAAGTTCCCCAGAAAATGCACGCATGGTTGGTCCGGGAGGACCGTTTCGGCCAGCCGATGCAGGCATTCCAGCAAGAGGTGGTCGATGTCCCGGAGATTGCCGACGACGAGTGCCTCGTTTACGTGCAGGCCGCCGGCATCAATTACAACAACGTCTGGGCCGGCCTGGGCATCCCGGTCAACGTGATCAAGGCCCGCCAGAAGGGCGGCGAGAAGGAAGATTTCCACATCGGCGGCTCGGATGCCTCGGGCATCGTCTACAAGGTCGGCAAGGACGTCACCAACGTCAAGGTCGGGGACGAGGTCGTCGTGCACTGCGCCACCTGGGACCGCAACTGTCCGTGGGTGACCGCCGGCAACGATCCGATGTATTCGCCGACCTTCCGGATCTGGGGCTACGAGACCAACTACGGCTCGTTCGCCCAGTTCACCAAGGTGCAGGCGCACCAGTGCATGCCCAAGCCCAAGCACATGAGCTGGGAAGAGGCGGCCGCCTACGTCCTCGTCGGCGCCACAGCTTATCGGATGCTGTGCGGTTGGAAGGAGCACCCGATCAACCCCAATGACGTGGTGCTGGTTTGGGGCGGCGCCGGCGGTCTGGGCTCGATGGCGATCCAGATCGTCAAGGCGCAGGGCGGCATCCCGGTCGCGGTGGTCTCCGGCGACGACAAGGTCGATTACTGCATGCAACTCGGCGCCAAGGGCTGCATCAACCGCAAGGATTTCGACCACTGGGGAATGCTGCCGCACTGGAAGGACACGGTCGGCTACAACAACTGGCTGAAGGGCGTGCGCGGTTTCGGTTCGGCGATCTGGAAGGTTTTGGGCGAGAAGCGGGCGCCGAAGATCGTCTTCGAGCATCCGGGCGAGACCACCATCCCGACGTCGCTGTTCGTGGTCGATACCGGCGGCATGGTGGTGATCTGCGCCGGCACCACCGGTTACAACGCCACCGTCGATCTGCGCTATTTGTGGATGCGGCAGAAGCGGGTGCAGGGCTCGCACTTCGCCAACGACGACCAGTGCTACGCAATGAACGAGCTGGCGCTCGGCGGGCAACTCAATCCGTGCATGTCACGCGTCTTTCCGTACAGCGAGCTGCCGGTCAGCCACCAGCTCATGCACGACAACAAGCATCCGCACGGCAACATGGCGGTCCTGATCGGCGCACCCGATTTCGGGCTGGGCAAGTCGGGCGAGGCGCAGCGCGTCGTGCGGGCGGCCAGGTTGCCCAAGGGCGACGTCCACGACACACCGCACCCGTATCCGCTGTCGGCGCCGTTGCCGGAGATCGAAACCGCGGTTGGCGAGCCGAAGATTTTCGACGATGGTGCGCTGGTGCGCGAGCGGATGCACCCCGGCATCATCGCCTGCAGCAAGAGCGATACCTTAGGCGATGCCGCCAAGACCATGATAGACAAGGACATTCACGCCCTGGTCGTCATCGAGGGTGACAAGGCGATCGGTGTGCTGTCGCAGACCGACATCGTGCTCGCCCGCCAGGGCCGCTCGCAGGAGGAAGCGCGGGCGCTGGCCGTGGGCGACGTGATGACCGCCGGCTGCGCCACCATCGCCGCCGACACCAAGCTCTCGACCGCGATCTCGGAAATGCTGAAGCGGCGCATCCATCGGCTCGTCGTCACCGAGGCGGGCAAGCCGGCAGGCGTGCTGTCGATGACCGACATCGTCCGCCGCCTGATCGGCTGACGACCCGCTTCTGGTCGATACGCGAGGCGGGCGGGCCTCTCCTCTTGAAGGGATGCCCGCCCGTCGATCCGGATAGGAAAGACCGCGCCGCCGCAGAAGCGCTGCGGGATGCTGCGGCGGCAGGCGGTGGGAGGAGAAGAACGCCATGGACATCGCCTCAGCCGAAAAGCATGCGCTCGTGATCGGGGATCTGCTGCCAACGTGTGTCGAGGCGTTCGCTGCCTTGCAGCATCTGCTCGTCGAGGCACGCAAGGGCGTTTCCGCCATGGTGGTGCGCGGCGGCCGCCTCGACGGCGCGCTGTTGGATCAGCACCAGTTCGCCGCGCACGGTTACGCCTGGCTCGCCACCTACGTCTCGTCCCTGCAACAGATGCTGGCCTGGGCCGAGCGGCTCGATGGTGACGGCGCGCTCACCGAGCGCGAGGCGCTGATGCTGCAGGCCGCGTTCGGCGAGTACCTCGCCCAGATCATCGGCGGCATTCCGATGACCCAGGTCGAGATCGTGCGGCCGAAGGACATGGGGGTTTCCGACGAGGCCTTGCAGGCGTTCTGCATTCCTTCGGTGATGACGCTGATCCGGCACGGCGGCAGCGATGCCGTGCGCATCCGCGTCGCGCAACTGGTGGCGGAAGGCAACTTCGGCAACTTCGGCCTCGATGAGACCCTGCAGATGGTGCGCGACCAGTTCCGCCGCTTCTGCGAGGAGAAGGTGATCCCGCACGCCCACGGCTGGCATTCGCGCGACGAGCTGGTGCCGATCGAGGTCCTCAACGAGATGGCCGAGCTTGGTGTCTTCGGGCTCACCATCCCGGAGGAGTACGGCGGCCTCGGCATGGGCAAGATGGCAATGTGCGTGGTCACCGAGGAGCTGAGCCGCGCCTACATCGGCGTCGGCTCCCTCGGCACCCGCTCGGAGATCGCGGCCGAGCTCATTCGCCTGGGCGGCACCGACGATCAGAAGGAATACTACCTGCCGAAGCTGGCGGCGGCCGAGATCCTGCCGACCGCGGTGTTCACCGAGCCGAATACCGGCTCCGACCTCGGCTCCTTGCGCACGCGTGCCGTCAAGGACGGTGACGTCTACAAGGTCACCGGCAACAAGACCTGGATCACGCACGCCGCGCGCACCGACTTGATGACCCTGCTCGTCCGCACCGATCCCAACACCAAGGATTGGCGGGGCTTGAGCATGTTCCTGGCTGAGAAGCCGCGCGGCACCGACGATGCGCCGTTCCCGGCCAAGGGGATGACCGGCGGCGAGATCGAGGTCCTCGGCTACCGCGGCATGAAGGAATACGAGATCGGCTTCGACGGCTTCGAGGTGCCGGCGAAGAATCTCCTCGGCCGCAAGGAAGGGGAGGGGTTCAAGCAGTTGATGGCGACGTTCGAGAGCGCGCGGATCCAGACCGCGGCGCGCGCCGTCGGTGTCGCTCAGTGCGCCATGGAGCTTGGACTGCGCTATGCCCAGGAGCGCGTGCAGTTCGGCCGGCCGATCTTCGAGTTTCCGCGCGTCGCCTGCAAGATCGGCTGGATGGCCATCGAGACCATGATCGCCCGGCAGGTGAGCTACGATTCCGCCCGCCAGAAGGATTCCGATCGCCGCTGCGACATTGAAGCCGGGATGGCGAAGCTGCTGGCCGCCCGGGTCGCCTGGTCCAATGCCGACAACGCCTTGCAGATCCACGGCGGCAACGGCTACGCCCTCGAGTACGAGATTTCCCGCGTCCTGTGCGATGCCCGCATCCTCAACGTGTTCGAAGGCGCCGCCGAGATCCAGGCGCAGGTGATCGCCCGCGGGCTCTTGGCGGCACGCAATTGAAGCGATCTGGGAAGCGCGTCGGGCAAGTCGCGATCACGGCAGGATTTTCTCGCCTCGATCGGCGGGAACGTCGATGAGCGGGGCGCTGCCCTATCTTGCCATCGCGGTGCTCGGCGCCACCGCCGCGGTGCTGGTCGTAGGGGTGGTGACCTTTGCCCTTGGTCCCGGCTTCAGTGCGCGCAACGGCACGAAGCTGATGGCATTGCGGGTGATCCTGCAAGGGATCGCCGTTGTCCTGATCGGCCTGATCGTGCTGTTCTGACGCTCAAGGGACGGCGGCCAAGGGACGGCGACGGCAAACCGGCGGGCAGGAACCATGGTCACATTGACGAAGATTTACACCCGTGGCGGCGATACCGGGCGCACCTCGCTCGGCGACGGCACCCGTGTCGCGAAGCACGACCTCCGGGTTGCCGCCTACGGCACCGTCGACGAGACCAACGCGGTGATTGGCTTGGCGCGGCTGGAGGCCAAGGGCGAGGCCGATGCCATGCTCGCGCGCATCCAGAACGATCTGTTCGATCTCGGCGCCGATTTGTGCACGCCGGGTGCCGGGCGCAAGGCCGACGGTGCGTTGCGCATCGTCGATGCCCAGGTCGAGCGGCTGGAGCGCGAAATCGACCAGATGAACGCCGAACTGAAGCCCTTGACCTCGTTCGTGCTGCCGGGCGGCACCGCGGTGGCGGCGCACCTGCATCTGGCCCGCACCGTCTGCCGGCGCGCCGAGCGGCTGGTTTCGGAGCTAGTCGAGAAGGAGCCGGTGCACGCCGCGGCGCTCAAGTACATCAACCGGCTGTCCGATCACCTGTTCGTGCTGGCCCGCCTGCTCAACGACAAGGGCCGGCGCGACGTGTTGTGGGTGCCGGGCGGGAGCCGCTGAGCGCGATCGACACCCGACGCCGCGCCGGCAAGCGTGCCTTGACCTCCTGGTCCGGGCTCCTTAGTGTGCAATGCAAAGCAACCACGGGTTCGGCCCGCGCGGCCGCGGGGGGAGCGCCAGCTACTCACACCGCCAACGGTGTTGCCGGTGCGCCGAATGCCGAAATCAGATCGCGGGTCTTTGCATGAAGGTTCTCGTTACCGTCAAACGGGTCGTCGACTACAACGTCAAGGTCCGGGTCAAGGCCGACAAGTCGGCGGTCGAGACCGCCAACGTCAAGATGTCGATGAACCCCTTCGATGAGATCGCCGTCGAGGAGGCGGTGCGCCTGAGGGAGGCCGGCAAGGCGACCGATGTCGTCGCGGTATCCATCGGCGGCACGCAGTGCCAGGAGACCATCCGTACCGCGCTCGCCATGGGGGCCGATCGCGGCATCCTGGTCGAGACGACGGAGGAATTGCAGCCGCTGGCCATCGCCAAGGTGCTGCACAAGCTGGTCGAGCGCGAGCAGCCGACGCTCGCACTCCTCGGCAAGCAGGCCATCGACGACGATTCGAACCAGACGGCGCAGATGCTGGCCGGCCTCCTGGGCTGGCCGCAGGGCACCTTTGCCTCGAAGATCGTCGTGCAGGACGGCGAGGCGGAAGTCACCCGCGAGATCGACGGCGGTCTGGAAACGATCGCCGTCAAATTGCCGGCGGTGATGTCGGCAGACCTGCGCCTGAACACGCCGCGCTACGCGAGCCTGCCCAACATCATGAAGGCGAAGAAGAAGCCGATCGAGGTGATCAAGGTCGCCGATCTGGGCGTGGATGTCGCCCCGCGACTGAAGACCCTGCAGGTCGAGGAGCCGCCGAAGCGCAAGGCCGGCATCAAGGTGGCGAGCGTCGAAGAGCTTCTGGACAAGCTCAAGAACGAAGCGAAGGTCATCTGAGCCGAGACCCGGCCGGGAACCCGGAAGAACCCTTGAGAATCCATCTCTAGCGAGAGTATCGTGATGAGCGTTCTGGTTGTAGCAGAGCATGATAACCGGGCACTCAAGCCCGCCACCCTGAACACCGTCACCGCTGCCGCCGGCCTCGGCGAGGTCAGCGTCCTCGTTGCCGGCACGGGCTGTGCCGGCGTCGCCGAGACGGCCGCCAAGGTCGCAGGCGTCGCGAAAGTGCTGCTGGCCGACGACGCCTGCTATGCACACCCGCTCGCCGAAGTGCTGGCGCCTTTGATCGCCGGCTTGGCGCCCGCCTACACCCACATCCTGGCGCCGTCGACGGCCACCGGCAAGAACGTGCTGCCGCGGGTCGCGGCGCTGCTCGACGTCGCCATGCTGTCGGATATCTGTGCGGTCGGCGGTGCCGATACCTTCGTGCGTCCGATCTATGCCGGAAGCGCGCTCGCCACGGTGCAGAGCGCCGATCCGATCAAGGTGATCACCGTACGCACCACCGCCTTCGAGAAGGCGGCCGAGACCGGCAGCAACGCCGCGACCGAGGCGTTGCCGGCAGCGGCCGATCCGGGCCTGTCGCGCTTCGTCCGCCAGGAGCTGACCAAAAGCGAGCGCCCCGAGCTGACCAGCGCGCGCATCGTCATCTCCGGCGGTCGTGGCATGGGTTCGGGCGAGAATTTCGTGTTGCTGGAGGCGGTCGCCGACAGGCTGAACGCCGCGGTCGGCGCCTCGCGCGCCGCCGTCGATGCCGGCTTCGTGCCCAATGATTACCAGGTCGGGCAGACCGGCAAGGTGGTGGCCCCCGATCTCTACATCGCGGTCGGCATTTCGGGCGCGATCCAGCATCTGGCCGGGATGAAGGATTCCAAGATCATCGTCGCCATCAACAAGGATGAGGAAGCGCCGATCTTCCAGGTCGCCGATTACGGCTTGGTCGCCGATTTGTTCGTCGCTCTGCCGGAACTGGCGGGCGGGCTGGGCAAGTAGGGCGCATCCCACGGGCCCCGGGGCAGATCGATGAAGATTAGCCGGGTGGGCGTGGTCGGTGCCGGTCAGATGGGAACCGGCATCGCCGAAGTGTGTGCCGGCGCCGGTTTCGAGGTCTATCTCCTCGACAGCGACCCCGGGCACCTGGACAACGCGCTGAAGACCGTCACCGCCGATCTTGAGCGCCTGGTCGAGCGCGGCCGCCTCGAAGCGAGTGCGGTGCCGGAGACGCTGGGGCGCATTCAGTCCGGCACCGATTACGCCGGCTTTCGCGACTGCCAGATCGCCATCGAGGCGGCGACCGAGGACGAGGCGGTCAAGAAGGAAATCCTGCGGCGGATGTGCACGGTGCTGCCGGCCGACGCCCTGATCGCCACCAACACCTCGACCATCTCGGTGACGCGGCTGGCGGCGGTCACCGATCGTCCGGGCCGCTTCATCGGCACGCACTTCATGAATCCGGTGCCCCGGATGCGCCTCGTCGAATTGATTCGCGCGATCACCACCGACGAGCAGACCTATCAGATCGCCCACGATTTTGCGCTGCGCCTGGGCAAGACGCCGATCAGCGCCGAGGACTTTCCGGCCTTCGTCGTCCACCGGATTCTGATGCCGATGATCAACGAAGCGATCTACACCTTGTACGAGGGGGTAGGCTCCGTGGAGAGTATCGATACCGCCATGCGGCTCGGCACCCACCACCCCATGGGTCCCCTCGAACTTGCCGACTTCATCGGCCTCGATACCTGCCTCGGCGTCATGCAGACCCTGCACGAGGGGCTGTCCGATTCCAAGTACCGGCCGTGTCCGTTGCTGGTGAAGTATGTCGAGGCTGGCTGGCTGGGCCGGCGGGCGGGGCGGGGCTTCTACGACTATTCCGGCGCCCGGCCGATGCCGACCCGATAGGGCGGCGGGCTACCGCGGCGCGAGACGAGGGGCGATGCGACTGCGCAAGCCGCGACGACGACCAACGGCCCGGCGGCGGGGAATCGTCGCCAAGGTGAGTGCGCTGCGGCACTTGCGCTTGCGCAAGCGGCGGAAGGCGCGGCCGCTGTGGTTTCTGCCGCCCGGCTTGCCGGGACCGTGGCGAAGGAAGGCAGGGCGGGGCACGCAGGAAGACAGCCGTTCACGCCTCAAGGGCCTGTGGCGGCTGGCGCTGCCGATCCTGCGCCGCCTGCGCCGACCGCCGGCAAGTCCGCTGCCGCTGCTTGCGCCGCGCTTCGCCGAAACCGGCCGTTTCACGCCGCTGCGGCTCAATGCGTTTACCATCCGGCTCGCCGAGTCGGCCGAGGACCTGGAAGCGGCACAGGCGCTGCGCTACCGCGTGTTCTACGAAGAGCGCGGGGCCATGCCGACGGCAGCGATGCGCGCCGCCCGCCTCGACTTCGACGCCTATGACGATGCCTGCGACCACCTGCTGGTCGTCGATGCCGAAAAGGGCAACGGCAAGGTCGCCGTGGTCGGCACCTACCGGCTCTTGCGCCGCTCGGTGGCCCTGCGCGGTCGCGGCTTCTACTCGGAGCAGGAATTTGATCTCACGCCACTGATGGACACGCCGGGCGAACTGGTGGAACTGGGCCGCTCGTGCGTCGATTCGGCTTACCGCAGCCGCGGTGTGCTGCAGTTGCTGTGGCGCGGGCTTGCCGCCTACGTCCATGCCTACGACATCCACTTGATGTTCGGTTGCGCGAGCTTCCCCGGCATCTCACCGGACGCCATCGCGCCGCAGCTTTCCTATCTGTATCACTACCATCTGGCGCCCAGGCCGCTGCGTCCACGCGCGCTCGACGCCCAGTACGTGGCCATGGACCGCCTGCCGCGCGCGAGCATCGACGTGCAGTCGGCGATCAGTGCGCTGCCGCCGCTGATCAAGGGCTACCTGCGCGTTGGCGGTTTCGTCGGTGACGGCGCCGTCGTCGATCACCAGTTCAACACCACCGACGTCTCCGTTATCGTCAAGACCGACCAGCTCACGGCGAAGTACGAGCGCCATTACCGGACATCCGGTCCCGACGGCGGCCGCGGCTGACCATGCGTCCGGCACGCCATCGGGCCTGGATGCGGCTGGCGCTGTTCGTGCTCCTGAACATCGTGCTGGTACCCGTTTATTTGCTGGCCGGGCGGCGGCAGCGCGTCAGGATACAGCTCTTCTATTGCCGGCAGATCAACCGGATGCTCGGCCTGCGGGTCCGCACCGTCGGTGAGGCGTGCAGCGAAAGGCCGGTCCTGTTCGTCGCCAACCACGTCTCCTATCTCGACATCCCGGTGCTGGGCAGCCTGATCGACGCGGTGTTCGTCGCCAAGGCGGAGGTGGCGCGCTGGCCGTTGTTCGGCTTGCTGGCCCGACTGACGCGCACGGCATTCGTCGAGCGGGCCGGCGGCGAGGTGATGGCGCAGCGCCAGGACCTGTCCAGCCGGCTCGGCGATGGCGACAGCCTGATCTTGTTCCCCGAAGGCACCAGCACCGACGGCGCGGCGGTACGGCCGTTCAAGTCATCGTTGTTCAGTATCGCGGCGCCCGCCGGTGGTAATGGCATGGTGACGGTGCAGCCGGTCTCGATCGCGTATGCCCGCTATGCCGACGGCACGCCATTGATCGGAGCGCACCGCGCGCTCTACTGCTGGTTTGGCGGCGCGACGCTGATGCCGCACATGCTGCGGGTCTTCGGTCTCAAGGGCGCCTTGGTCGAGGTGCGCTTTCATCCGCCGCTGCGGGCCGGCGACTGGGGCGACCGCAAGGACCTCGCGCGCCGGGCGCATGCCCTGGTCGCCGCGGGCGTGGACGCGGCCCAATCCGGCGACGCAGCGCCCACACACGAAGCCGCGCTCGGCGCGTCGGCACACGCAGCTACGCTCGGTGCTCCGGCACCCACGGATGAATCGCCTGCTTGTGCCGAAAGCGCAGCTCAGTCAACACGCTGTTCGGCGACACCCGCATCCGGGCGCGAAGCGCACGAAGCGGTCGGTGCACGCGGCGCAGCCCGCGGTGCGATTATCCAAGACGAGGCCTGATGCCGCGTCCGCCGTTCAGGCCGCCCGCGTCTTGACAGGGTTTGTGGCGCCGATCCCGCCAAAGCTGACGAAGTCCGCCGCCGGCATCGGCCGCGCGAACAGATAGCCCTGGCCGTCTTCGCAGCCGAGTTCGGCCAGGATCTCGGCTTGCGTCGGCGTCTCGATTCCTTCGGCGATGGTACGCAGACCGCGGCTGGCGGCGAGGTTGATGATCGCGCGCACGATGGAGCGGTCGGCGTGATCTTTTTCGATGTCGCGCACGAAGGACTGGTCGACCTTGAGCTTGTGCACCTTGAAGCGCTTCAAGTAGCTGAGGCTCGAATAGCCGGTGCCGAAGTCGTCGACGGCGACCTGGACACCAAGATCGTCGAGTTGCTGCAGCGTCTTGATCGCGGCGGCGGCGTCCTGCATCAGGAGACCCTCGGTGATCTCCAGCTCCAGCCGTGCCGCGGGCAGGCCGGTGAGCGCGAGCACGGCGCGGACGTCGGCGACGATATCGCCGTAGACGAACTGCGCCGGCGAGACGTTGACGGCAATGACGCCATCGGCCGCCTCACCACGCCAGTTCAGCGCCTGGGCACACGCGGACTCCATCACCCAGCGGCCAAGCGGCAGGATCAGGCCGGATTCTTCGGCGATCGGAATGAAGGTGGCGGGACTGAGCCAGCCATGGCGCGGATGCCGCCAGCGCAACAATGCTTCGGCGCCGAGGCAGCGGCCCGAGGCGAGGTGAATCTGCGGCTGGAGATAGACGGCGAGCGCGTGCTCGGCGATCGCCTGGCGCAGATCCTCCTCGATCTCCTTGCGCCGTTCGCGATCGCTGCGCATCTGTGCCGCGAAGGCCTGCACCGCGTTGCCGCCGGCGGCCTTCGCCACCGAAAGCGCCAGTTCTGCCGCCTTGAGCAACTCCTCGCCGCTCCGGGCGTCTGCGGGGAAGCAGGCAAAACCGATGCTGGAGCCGACCTGCAACTGCCGGCCCTCCAGCTCAAACGGGGAGGCGAACGCCGCCAACAATGCCTGCCCGGCGACGGGCGTGGCGCCGTCGCCCGCGGTCGCGAGAACGGCAAATTCGTCGCCACCAAGGCGAAGGAGGTTGGCGTTTCGCGGCAGGATCGTGGTCAGCCGGCCGGCAACGGCGACCAGGAGCGCGTCGCCGAGTTCGTGCCCGAAGGAGTCGTTGATGTCCTTGAAGTGATCGATGTCGAGGGTGAAGAGCGCGACCTCGCCGCCGCACCGCCCGGCCGTGGCCAGTGCATCGAGGAGCTGCTGCTGGAACACCACACGATTGGGCAGCCCGGTCAGCGGGTCGTGGGCGGCGACGTGGCGGGTTTGCCGCTCGTTACGGATGGCCAGACGCTCGGCCCGCCGCGCATCCCGCGCCTCCTTGGCCAGGAGCACGATGAAGGCGACGGCAATCATCGCAAACGCGATGAGCATGTGCCGGTTAATGCCGATCAGCCAGCGGACGTTGGCGAGATCGCCGTCCTGCAGCTCCGAGCGTACGGAGGAAACGTCGATGGCCAGTTGCCGCAAGCGTGTCGTCGGCTGGGCAAGCAAGGCATCGACCTCGGCCAGCAGCGCCAGATCGCCGCGCGCATCGGTGCGATCCGCCAACAGCGCGCCGATTGCGTCGAGGGCGGCGCCTGCGGCATCGACCGCACCGTCGGCATCGACCAGCAGGCGGAACTCCCGATAGTCGTCGCGCCGCTGCAACAACGGCAGCGTGCCCCGGCTCACCGCGAGGCGCCTTCGGATCTCGGTCATGCTGGCCTCGGCGTCACCGGCAATGTGACGGGCGAACCAGGAACGAAACTGCTGAAGTTCGAACTCGACCTGCTGCACCGCCCAGGTGTCGACGCGCACGTAGCGGGTCATGCCGTCGGCGCGCCGTTGCAGGACCGACGACACCTGCCACGCCGCCCCGCCACCACCGATCAGCAGGAGCGCGAGCGCGAGATAGGGCAGGAGCCGACGCGAAGCGGCCAGCGCGCGCATCCGCTCGGCGGCGGCTGCCGCGATCGCGGCCGGCCGCCAGCGCATCCGCTTCGCCGCATGCCCCGCCGCGGCAACAGTGGGAAGCACGGCGGTGAGTGCCGTCCCCATTGCCTGCGATGTCTTGCTCATTGCAGCAGCACCACGCCGCGACGATAGGGCCCGGGCAGGGCGTTGCGGCACTGGGCGTTGGCGAGATCAATGGAGACCGAGGCGTTGGGGCCGAGATAGAGGTACTTGGTGATCAGGACGGTGCACGAGCGCTCGGGCGTGACGCTGTTGCCGGCATCGGCAAACAACGCGCCCGAGGGCAGGTAGACGACGCCGCGCAGTTCGCTGGTCGACTTGCCGGACCAGATGTTGAGCATCGGTGTCTTCGGGTCCTGGTAGAACAACACGCCGGCGTAGTCGCCCTCGTTCGGCGACGTCAGGTTGATCACCGATCCGCTGGCGAAATTGATCAATGCCAGCTTGCCGGTCAGGAAGATGGTGACGCCGGTGCCGTCGACCGTGGCATTCTTGACGACGCTGAAGGCACCGTCGCGAATGATGTAGCTGCCCGGCGACAGGGTGACCGCGGCGCCATCGCTGATGGTGAGCCCACCGCAATAGACGCCGGGGGACAAGGTCACGGTGACGTTCTGGTAGCTCGCCTTGTTGTAGTCACACGACGTGGCGGTCGGAAACGGCAGTCCCGCCATCGGATCGGCGATGCCCGGGCAGTACTCCCGCGGCTCCGGGCTGATACTGGGACCACCTGTCAGGGAGGTGCCGCCGCCGACGCAGACATCGGCCGCCTGCAGCGACGCGTTGCCCTGCATGCCCATTGCCATTTTTGAGGTCGAATTGACCTGCACGCCACAGCCGTTCGCCTCAAGTGCGGAGCCGGGCAGCAAGTTCGTCGCGAACGGCATGGTCGGGTCGAGGGCGATGACGCACGGTGCGCCGGCGCGGCCGGCAACCGCGGTCGCGGCGAGATCAAGCGTGCTGAAGCCGAGCACGCCCGCGAAAAACGTGGTCAGCGGATTGTCGTTGGCGTCGGCAAGGCGGGTGGTGATGCGCACCGCCGAAGAGCCGTCGTTTCGCTTCGGGTCGGCCGCGACGAAGGCATGGTTGCTGGCATCCCATCGGCCAATCTCGATATCGGCCGGATCGAGGACGCGGCCGAATTCGGCGCTCGGCATGTTCTTCTCGACGTAGTCGAGGGCGGCAGCGTTGGCGGCGGCGACATCGGGCAGGCGGGTGGCGGCGGCAAGCGCCGCGGCATCGGCGGCGGATTTCAGCGACTGGCTCAGCGCCCGGGCGCGGCCGAGATCGATGGCGAAGGCGGCGGCGCCGCAGGCGCCGAGCACGATCAGGGCGAGAAGCGGGATCATCGCGGCGCGGCGGTCGTGGCACAGGCGCCGCCAGAGGTCATTCGCGGGCGTGGCCCTCATCGCCGACCTCGTTGCCGATTTTCCCTGAGGCAGCACCGCACCGGCCGGGCGCGGGTGCGCACCGTTGGCCGACCGCGCCGCCGTGATGCCGGTAAAGCGATCGGTCTCGCCTGCTGTCCGCCCGTTGCTCGGCATCCGTACGCCCGTCCTGCTCACCGATCGGCGCCCGCGCCATCAATGCCGGGAACGATCGCTCCCGCACTCAGCTCGGGTTGCGGAGCAGGGTGCAGGCCCCCCCGGACCCCGCTCCGACGCGCGGTCATGATCGGTGCAATTGGGTTAAGGAGTTGCTAACGGGGTGGGCACGCACCGCGCGCGAATTCCGGCCCTTGTCCGCCGGAGCGGGCGCGCGACCGACCGGGGCGATCAGCGCAGCTCGGCGCGCGCTTGCTGACGCAGGACGTCGATGGGAACGAGCCGGCCATCGCGCTCGACGCACCAGAACTGCCAGCCGTTGCAGGCCGGCTGGTCCTGGATGCGGGCGCCGACCTGGTGAATCGAGCCGCGCAGCTCGGCGGCAACGATGGTGCCGTCGGCGGCGACCCGCGCGGTGTAGCGGCGCCGCTCGTCCCACAGCACCTCGCCCGGACGCAGCCAGCCGCCCTCGACGATGGCGCCGAACGGCACGCGCTTCTCCTCACGCTTGCCGTGGACCGCCAGCAGATCCGGCGCCGGCGCCACCTGCACGCCAGCGATCCGCTCGGTGGCGAGGCGCACGTAGGAGGGATCATTCTCGATGCCGAGATAGCGCCGCCCGAGGCGCGCGGCGACGGCGCCGGTGGTGCCGCTGCCGAAGAAGGGATCGAGAACGAGGTCGCCCGGCCGCGTCGAGGCGAGGAGCACCCGGTGCAGCAGTGCCTCCGGCTTCTGCGTCGGATGCGCCTTGCGGCCGTTGGCCTTGATCCGCTCGGCGCCGGTGCACAACGGGATCAGCCAGTCCGAGCGCATCTGCAAATCGTCGTTCAGGCTCTTCATCGCCTGATAGTTGAAAAAATAACGGGAGCTGGCATCGCGCGCGCACCAGAGCAGCGTTTCATGTGCGTTGGTAAAGCGCCGGCCACGGAAGTTCGGCATCGGATTGGTCTTGCGCCAGACGATGTCGTTGAGCATCCAGAAGCCGAGGTCCTGCAGGATGCCGCCGATGCGAAAGATGTTGTGGTAGGTGCCGATCACCCACAGCGTGCCGTCGGGCTTGAGCACACGGCGCGCGGCCGCGAGCCAGGCGCGGCTGAAGCGGTCGTAGGCGGCGAAGTCCTGGAAACGGTCCCAGTCGTCATCGACGCCGTCGACGCGGCTGTTGTTGGGCCGCAAGAGCGTGCGGTTGAGCTGCAGGTTGTAGGGCGGATCGGCGAACACCACGTCGGCGAAGCCCGCCGGCAGCGCCGCCATCGCCGCGACGCAGTCGCCTTCGATGATGCGGTCGGCCTCGGTCTCAACGTCTGCTGGCGCCATGGACCCACCTTCGCCCGTGCGCCCCGGCGCGGTCAAGACCGTCAACAAGGCCGGCGGCACAAGTCGTGGGGCGGCCGCCGCTCAATCCGCGCGATGGCTTGGGTTGCCGGCCAACATGTTGGCAATCGGGCGAAAACTGGTGCGGTGCTGCGGGCAGGGACCCAGGCGGGCGAGCGCTTCGCGATGCGCGCGCGTGCCGTAGCCGGCGTTGGCCTGCCAGCCGTAGCCGGGATGCAGCACGGCAAGCTCGGCCATGATTCGGTCGCGCGCGACCTTGGCGACGATGGACGCGGCGGCAATCGACAGGCTCAGCCCGTCGCCGCCGATGATCGCGCGGGCGGGGCAGGGCAGGGACGGCAGGCGGTTGCCGTCGACCAGGACCGAGGCCGGGGCGACCGGCAGCGCCGCGACCGCGCGCGCCATGGCGGCAAGCGTGGCGTTGAGGATGTTGAGGCGATCGATCTCGGCGACCTCGGCGCGGCCGAGCCCGATGCAGGCGTAGTCCGGCAGCGCCGCGAACACCGCCTCGCGCTCCTTGCGGGCGAGTCGCTTGGAATCGTCGATCCGCGCGCGCAGGCGGGCGGGCAGGCGGGCAGCATCGAAGATCACCGCGGCGGCGACCACCGGCCCGGCCCACGGGCCGCGCCCGGCCTCGTCGATGCCGGCGACCGGCGCGCGTGCTGTGTCTTCGAAGGAAAAATCCGGCATGACGCCGCTTATGACGCAGCCAGGGCGACGCGGCAAGCCGGCACAGCTCGATCGGATGGGTGGCCGCGGAGACTGACGCGGGTGACTTCAGAACAGCGAGAGCTGCCCGTCGTAGCCGTCCGGAACCCGGAAACGGCTGCAGTCGAGCGCGGCAAAGCCGGCGGTACCGGTGCCGAGGCCCAATTTGCGGCAGGCGAGGCGGAAGCGCTGTGCGAGGAACTCGGCGTAGGGGCCGGTGCCGCTCATGCGGGTGCCGAACTGCGCGACGTAGAGCATGCCGTCGCGGCAATCGCGCAGGCAGCCGAGCACGCGATCGGCGCGATTCGGAACATGGGTGGCAAGCCAGCCGGCGAACAGCTCCTTGAGTTCGAGCGGCAGCCGCAGCACGCTGTAGCCGGCGGCGCGGGCGCCGGCCGCGGCGGCGGCTTCAAGGATGCGCTCAAGTTCGTGGTCGGTGAGTGCCGGAATAACGGGCGCGACGAGCACGGTGGTCGGCACGCCGCCTCCGCTCAGCGCGCGGATCGCTGCCAGCCGCCTGGCAGGCGCGTTGGCGCGCGGCTCCAGGGCGCGGGCCAGCGCGGCATCGAGCGTGGTGATCGAGATGGCAACGCTGACGAGTCGCTCGGCGGCAAGCGGGGTCAGCAGATCGAGGTCGCGCACCACCAGCGCCGACTTGGTGGTGATGGCGACCGGATGGTGGAAGGCGGCCAGCACTTCGAGGATGGCACGCGTGATCCGACGGCCGCGCTCAACCGGCTGGTAGGGGTCGGTGTTGGCGCCCAGCATGATCGGTCGCGGCCGGTAGCCCTTGCGCGCCAGCTCGCGGGCCAGCAGCCGGGCGGCATCCGGCTTGGCGAACAGCCTGGTTTCGAAATCAAGCCCCGGCGACAGGCCGAGGTAGGCGTGGCTCGGCCGCGCGTAACAGTAGATGCAGCCGTGCTCGCAGCCACGGTAGGGGTTGATCGAGCGCTCGAAGGGGATATCGGGCGAGGTGTTGTGCGAGAGAATCGAACGCGCCCGCTCGAAGGTGAGCGTCGTGCGCAACGGTGGCAGATCGTCGTCCTGCCACCAGCCATCCGCGAACGGCTCCCGGACTTCGCGCTCGAAGCGCCCGGAGGGATTGGCGGCGGTGCCACGGCCTTTGGGCGAGGCGGGGGGTGGGGCGGGGGATGGTGCGGGCGCGGACGGTCGATCCATGCCGCACATCCTACCAGCCATTTCGAACAAAGCAAGAACATGAGCGCTCGCGTGCGTCGGCAGACCAGGGTTGGCGGCCGCCGCCGTGCCCCATATCCTTGCGTGCACGCCATCGCGCCCCGATGGTGGAGCGGCGATCAGCGGGCGAGGGAGACGGCAATGCAGTGGCGCAATACCGAGGCACACTATGGGGCGGTCACCAAGGCCTTCCATTGGAGCATCCTGGCGTTGCTCGTTTACCAGTACGTCGTCGCCATCATGATGATCTGGACGGAGCGCGACGAGACCTTCTGGGGGTTTAGCCAGGGCACGCTGTACAATTGGCACAAGTCCATCGGGCTGGTCGTGCTGCTGGTTGCGATGGCGCGCCTGTCGTGGCGGACGCTGACGCCGCTGCCCGAGTGGGCGGCCAACTTGAGCGAAGGCGAGCGCCGGTTCAGCCACCGCATCGAGCAGGTGCTCTACGCGGCGCTGTTGGTGATGCCGGTCAGCGGCTACCTCCGCGTGATGGCGGGCGGTTATGGCATCGTGCTGTTCGGTGCCTGGCCGCTGCCCAATCCCATCGGCAAAGAGCCGATGCTGGCGTGGATCGGGAAATGGACCCACGACGTCATGGCCTACGCCCTTCTGGCCGCGGTGGCCGGTCACGTCGGGCTAGTGCTCAAACACCAGGTGGTGGCCAAGGACCGGTTGCTGCAGCGGATGCTGCCGAACATCGGCCCTTGGCGGCCACGCGGCGCCGATCAGAAGAACCGCTCGTAGAAGATGGCGTCCTCGGCGAAGCCGAGGGCGAGCAGGTCCTGGGTACAGGATTCGATCATCGGCCGGCCGCCGCAGATGTAGGCTTCGCCGTCCTGCGCGTCCTTGGCCGCCAGGTGCCGCGCGATGAGATCGGTCACGCGGCCGCGCGGCCCCGACCACGCCTCGGGATCGGCGCGCGACAGGATGATCCGGTATTCGAAGCCCGGATAGTGGGCTTTGAGGCCGCGCAGCAGATCGGTGTAGAACAGGTCGGACTCGTGCCGCAGCCCGAAGAACAGGCGCACGCGGCGCCGGCTGCGCTGTTCCAGGAGATGCATCAGCATCGACTTGATGGGCGAGATGCCGGTGCCCGTCGCGATCATCACAATGTCGCGCTGGGAGTGCTCATCGAGCACGAAGTCACCGAACGGCCCCTCGACGGTGAGCTGCCGCCCGGGACGCAGGCGGTGGATGAAGTTGGAACCGCTGCCGCCGGCTACTGCGCGCACGCAGACCTCGAAGTGGCGGGCGTCCGAAGGCGGCGTCGAGATCGAGTAGGAGCGCCGGATCGCGTGCGGTGACCCGGGCACGCTGAAGATCATGTACTGCCCGGGCCGGAAGGTGAACGCCTTGCCGGTGACGAAGAAACGGACCTCCGCCACGCTCAGGTTGAGCGGACGATAGGATTCGACCACGACTTCGTGGCGGTCGAGGCCGTGGCCGACGTCTGCCGCCTGCAGCGGCTTGCCCCAGGTCACGTCGCCCGCGCCGACGTCCTTCAGGCACGGCAGGCGGTAGGTTTCGGCGTCGAGGCGCAGGTTGGTGAGCGTCCGCGCCTCGCGCGCGGTCACGCGGCCCAGTGTCGCGATCCCCTCGATGACAGGAGCAGCGCAGGTGCCGCAGGCGCCGGCCTTGCAGGCGAACGGAATGCCGGCGTCGGCGCGTTCGCACACCTCGTACATCCACTCGCCCTCGGCGGCCTCGATGCTCTTCTTGCTGTGCGAAAAAGTGACCCTGGGCATCGCCCCCCTCTGTTCCACAGGAGCCCGCAGCGGCGCTGCGCCTTATAAGGACCGACCCCGTGCCAATGCGGGACCCCGCCGCTTTTCAAATCGGGCTATGTGTGCTCGTGGCCGTGCTGGCCGGTGATCGCGCCGCCCTTGAACAGGTTGTCCTTGAGCTCGTGCGCGAAGTCGGGGTTGTTGCGGCGGATCCACTCCAGGACCATCGAGGCGTGCTCCATCTCCTCGCGCATGTTGTGCAGGAGGATCTCCTTGAGCTGCGGATCGTCACAGTCGTCGGCCCGCTGCCGGTACCAGTCAACCGCCTCCAATTCCTCGATGAGGGACACGATGGCCTGATGCATGGCAATCGTGTCCTTACCCAACCGTTCCCTCGGCGCGTGCAGCCCCTCGCTCGACATCGGCGACCTCCGTCTGATTGTGCTTGCGCAGATATGATGCCGGCGGGCGGGCCGATGCAATATTGGATTGAGACGGATCGGCGAGCGGCCACTCCGGATCGGGTGTCCGTCACGCCTGCGCCGCGCGGCCGAACGGCAATGTCGCCGCCCGCCTCGACACCGCCTGGCCGCCTCACGCCTCCGCGGCGTCGTCACCGGCGGTGACGGCGCGGCGGTTGCGCGGCGGCCGATCGAAGAGGAGCAGCGATGAGGGCAGCAGGAAATAATCGAAGAAAACGGCGATGCCGATGACGAGTGCCGAAAGGAAGCCGAAGTTCGCCGTCACCGCGTGGCCGGACAGCGTCAGCACCCCGAAGCCGAGGCACAGAATGATGGTGCTGATCACGATCGGCCGGCCGACGCTGGCAAAGACTTCACGGATGGCGTCCTCGCGCGATGGCAGGCGGTCGCGCCCATTGATATAGGTCAAGATGGCATGAATGGTATCGTCGACGACGATGCCGAAGGTCATGGCGATCACGACGGCGACGGACATGCCGACCCGGCCGTCGATCAGCCCCCAGATGCCGAGCGCCACGAAGCAGGGCAGCATATTGGAGAGCAAGCCCATGATGATGACGCGCGGCCGGCGCAGGATGAGGATCATGATCAGCGAGACGGTGCCGAAGGCGAAGTAGTTGCCGTTGATCATGTTCTTGGTGTTGAGCTGGGCAATGTGCCCGTAGATGACGCTGAGGCCGGTCATGTGGAACGACAGGGCCGACGCCGGATTGTCCTTCACCCATTGCCTGGCGCGGTTTTCGAAATTGACGACGGCAACGGAATCGCCGCCGCTGCCGCGCACCGAAACACGAAGGATCTCCTTGCGGATATCGATGCGATCGGTGAGATCGAGCCCGGCCGGCAACGACAGCTCGTATAACAACAGGACCTGCGCCGTGGCTTCGCGCGTCGCCGGCAGAACGTAATAGGCCTCGTCGCCGCCGTGAAGATCGCGGTTGATGCGCTTGATGATGTCGGTCAGCGAATAGACCGACGCCACGTCCGGCTCCTGGCGCAGCCAGTTGGTAAAGGTCTCGACCTTGGCCAGAAAGGCGGGATCGAGGACGCCGTCCGGCTGGCCGGAGTCGATGACGACTTCGAAGACGGAGCGCGCACCGAATCGATCGTTGACCAGTTCGGTGATGCGGCGGAAGGCGAAGCGCTCGTCGAAATCCTTCAAGAAGTCGTTGACGATACGCAGGTTGACCACACCGGCGCTCAAGCCGAGCGTCACCGCGATGCCGACGGCGAACAGCCAGCGGCGGTTGCGGATCACGAACTCGGCCATGTAGGGCTCGAACTGCGGGAAGAATGGCTTGGGCGGCCGCGCCGGCAGCGGCAGCAGCGTCAGCATCGCCGGCATCAGCGTGCAAAACAGCACAAAGCCGACGCCCAAACCAATGGCGGTGATGTTACCGAGATCGCGAAACGGGGGCGCGTCGCAGGCATTGAACGACAGGCAGCCGAGCGCCGTGGTCAGGGCGCTCAAAAACACGGCGAGGATGTCGTGGCGCATCGCATTGTCGACGGCGGCCGCCTGGGAGACGGCGCCTTGCTGCTCGGCCTGCACGGCGGAGACGAGATAGACGTTGTGCGCGATCGACAGCACCGCGACGATGATGCCGGCATTGACCGAGGCCGGGTTCAAGACCATGCCCAGCCAGCCGGCGATCCCCATGGCCGTCGCCGCGCACACGCCGACCTGTACCAGCACGACGAGGCTCATCGAAATCGAGCGCAACATCAGCGCCATGAAGCCGAACATGCAGGCGAAGCTGAGTGGCAGCAGCACGCGCACGTCGCTCCACGTCGCGTCGTAGAACGCCCGCGCCACGGCGATGGAGCCGGTCACCCCGACCTTGAGGTCCGGGTGCTCGGTCCGGAACGTAGCGAGCGTCTTGTCGAGGGCGGCCAGGATCTGCAGCGGTCCTTCCTTAGGAAAGCCGGGATTGATCGAGAGATTGATGCCGGCCATGCTGCCGTCCGGCGAGATGACGCTGCCCTTCAGCAAAGGATCGTTGAGCGCGATCTCGCGGATGTCCGCGGCGCTGTTGTCCGTCAGTGTGCTCGGATCCGCAACCAGCGGCTCGATCTCGATGGTTTCGCCTTCGGCGCGCGAGCGCACGAAGTTGGAGAGGGAGTCTACGCGCAGCACGTAGGGAACGAACCAAGCCTTCTCGGTCAGCTCGTGGACGGCCTTGAGCCGCTCGGGCGTGAACATGTCGCCCTCGTCGGTCCAGACCGCGATAAACACGTTCTCGCTCGAAGAAAACGTCTTCTCGAAGTTGTCAAAGGTGATGGCGTAGGGATTGTTCGGGCCGATGAACACCCGGCTGTCGGCGGTAATCTTCAGGCGCGGCAGGCCGGCACACGCAAGCGCGGTGAGCACAAGGACCAGCGCCAGGTTCCACCAGCGCGTGCGAAGCACAAGCGTGATTGCTTGTTCGAGCATGGGGAGGACTCACCCGGATGGCCAGAAAACGATGGGAGGGGCGCCTCAGAAATACCAGCGCAGGCTGAGGCCGAAGTAGCTGTCGTCGGAGAAAGCGTGCTCGGGGTCGTTGTTGCCGGTGTTGAGGATGCCACGCACCTTGAGCGCGGCGCGCAGGTTGTCGACAATGCGGGTTTCCGCTTCGAAACTGGTGAGCACCACGCCGCTGTCGACATCGACCGCTAGGCCGCCGCGGATGACCGAGTCGTTCTCGTCATTAAACGTCAGGCGGAATCCACCAAAGGCATCATTGTCAAGAAACGTGCTCGTATCATAGAAGTTGCCGTTGACATTATTCTGGTCGTTTTCTCGACCGTCATAAATGTACTCAGCATATAGAGCGAGATCTAGGTTGTTCCCCCCCACCTCCATGACGTTAAAGAATGTATATTCGACACCGGAGACGTTGGAGAAAAACGATTCTCCCTGGCCGCTTCGGAAAATTCCTTCCGAGCGAAGTTGCCAATTGCCAAGAGTGAGCTGGATATTAGCGCCAGGCTGCTGAATGCGGTCATACTTCGGCGCGAAGCGAATATCGCCGAACCGCTCGAACTCGACCTGAAGGCGTGGCTCGCGCGAGGTGCCGTAAAAATAGCTGAGCCCGAAATCGACGGGGCCGACGGTGCGGGTAAAGCGCGCCGCGAAGTCGGGGGCCAGTTCCTCCATCGAGGAGTCGTAGTGGGCGTCCTTCTCCTTGATCGGCAGCGGACCGCGGAAGCGCGCGTCATCGCCCGGGAACGTCCGCTCGCGAAAGCCGCTCATCACGTAGAGATCGAAGGTGCCGATCTGCGGATACAGCTTCAGGTTCAGCATCGGCTGACCCATCTGCTCGCTGCCGACCGGATCCTCGACAAGATCCGTCTGGTTGATGACGTCGAGGACATTGCGGCTTTCGACGATGCTCCACGACACGCGGTGCATGCCGACCAGCACGTCGTAGCCGTTGCCGAGGTAGGAATAGTACATCTCGCGGATGTCGGCATGACTGCGGCGGTGATCGTCGGCGTCGAGCCGCGCAAACGGCGTGAACTCGACGTACTGCGCGCGATTGTCCCAACTGTAGGTCGCGGACGGTTCCGCCGCCACCGACGGCGAGACGGTGGCGTCCCGCTGGTCGTCGTACTTCGCCGACGACGGGAAAATACGCACCTCGCTCTCGACGTAGCCGCCGAACTCGATCTCACCGGGCTCCGCCCAGGCCGTGGCCGGCACGGCAGCGAGAACCAGGGCACAGGCACCCGCCCGACCGAAGAGGGCCCGACCGAAGAGGGCCCAACCGAAGAGGGGATGGATTCGCGACGAGAGCATTACAGCACGCGGCCCAACCGTTCAGGGGTGAAGTTCAGCCAGGAAAGGCCGGTGTCGACGTCCTCGCGCTCAAGGATCAAGCTCGTCTCCTCCCCGGTCTGCTGGTTGTGCATGATCTGCCGGTGCGCCCGCCAGTACGTACCCTTCTTGCCGGTATGCTGCTGGAAATCCTCGCGCGTCAGCGTCTTGAGCAGCTCGCCCCGACGATCATAGAAGTTGACCTTCAGGATTCGCAGCTCACCCGTATCGAACCACACTTCCTGACGGGAATAGCCGGTGCCGCTCTCGGTCGGCACCCGCTCGATGACATGGCAGGTCATCGCGCCGCACGCCTCGTCCCTGATCCAGTTATAGCGGTAGTCATCGAGGACCACCGGCGTCATGTCCTCGTAGCTGAACTGGCTGCCAAGGAACGAGCCACTGCGCGACGAAGACGCGATCCGCTTGGTCTTGCGCAGCGACGGCAGATAGAGCCACTGGTCGTCATCGGCGTTGGCGTGGCTGATGCTCAGCAACGACGTGCCGGCGACATCGCGTGGCTCGTCGAAAATGACGAGCGACTTGTCGTCCTCGTTATTGGACGGCGCCTGCAGCAGCATGACGCGCATCTTGCGCGACGAGGTGCGCCCGGTCTGATCGCTCAGGATCATTTCGTAGTACGAGGTGCTGTCGGTCCACCCGCGATCGCGGTCCTTGGCCGCCTCGGCGATTTCACGACCGCGCTGGGCGGGGTCCAAGGCCCGGGCCGGAAGCGAGGAGGAGAGGATGATGGTGCACAGCGACACCACCAGCACGGCCAAGCGGATCATCATGGGCATTGTTGCTCGAATTGAAAAGAAACCGAACGTTCTCCCGCCGCCCCGGGCGAGGCCGCGGCGGATATGCTACTCATCACGCGCCCCACACCCGACCTTAGTCCCGGGCGCGCGCCGCCATTTGGAACCACACGCTCGGGCCGCACGCAACCTCTTTCTGGGGCCCCATGCCGCGATTGGCGTGTATCTGTAATAGATAATACAACCATTCGCACGCCCTTCGCTCGGCCTGTTTGGGGTGATTGCGCCTCGTATCGCGCGCAAGCTGGCAATGGCTGGCGCAACTCGGGACCAAAGGTGTAAAGGTTGACACCACTGGCGCAACCGACACTTTGCCATCGCGCGCCAGCGGTGTTATGACAAAGATCAAATAAAGGGGGTTGGGGTCGAGACTCATGGCAATCGACGCACAAGCGGTCATTCAGGCCATCATCCGGGCGTTGGAGGAGCCACCAGCCCGGGCGCGCCAGGGGCGCAAGCCGGTTATCACCATTTCGCGAACGGTCGGTTCGGGCGGCGACTATATCGCGCGCGCCGTGGCCGACCGGTTGGGCGTCGAACTATTCGGCAATGAAATCATCAGCGCCATCGCCGCGGAGGCCAACGTCAGCACGTCGCTGATGGAAGCGCTCAGCGAGAAGCTCGATGCGGTTGATGCCTGGATCTACTCCGCCGTGTTTGGCAAGCACGTCAGCCGCGACGAGTACGTGCACTTCCTCTCCACCGTCATCCGCGGACTGTATCACACCGGCGGCGTGATCGTCGGCCGTGGCGGACACGTCATCCTGGCCGGCCGCGACGTGCTGCGGGTACGCATCGTCGGCTCGGTGGAGGCCTGCGCCACGCGCATTTCCGAGCAGGACGGCACCTCCTACGCCGAGGCCAAGCGCAAGGTGCAGGAGAGCAACAAGCGGCGCGGCAAGTTCATCTGGGATCTGTTCCACTCGCGCTACAACGATCCGACCAACTTCGATCTCATCGTCAACACCGACTATTTCCGCAAGCTCGACAACGTCGTCGAGATCGTGCTGATGGCGATCCAGTCCCGCGGCCTCGATCTGAAGGTGTCGCCGGCACCGGCCGTCGGCGCATCGACCTCGGCCTGAACGCGCAAGAGAGCCTGAACCAGCGGGTCGTCGCGGTCCGGCCCCCGGCAGTGACCCCGGCAGTGACGGGGGCCATCACGCGTGTTCCAGGCTATCTCAAGCGTCGGGCAGCTTGAGTGCGGCGATGAAGGCGGACTGCGGAATCTCGACCTTGCCGAACTGACGCATCCGCTTCTTGCCTTCCTTCTGCTTTTCCAGAAGCTTGCGCTTGCGCGTGACGTCGCCGCCGTAACATTTCGCCGTAACATCCTTGCGTAGCGCGCTGATCGTCTCCCGCGCGACGACCGCGCCGCCGATGGCGGCCTGGATCGGGATCTTGAAGAGCTGGCGCGGGATCAGATCCTTGAGCCGCTGGCAGATGGCACGGCCGCGGCTTTCGGCCTGGCCGCGATCGCAGATGAAAGAAAAGGCATCGACCGGCTCGCCGTTGATCAAGATCGCCACCTTGACCAGATTGCCCGGCCGGAAGCCGATCACCTCGTAGTCGAAGCTGGCATAGCCGCGCGAGATCGATTTCAGGCGGTCGTGGAAATCGAACACCACCTCGTTCAGCGGCAGGTGATAGACGATCACCGCCCGGTTTGCGGTGTAGGTCAATTCCTGCTGCTCGCCGCGCCGCTCGGTGCAGAGCTGGAGCACCGGGCCGACATAGTCGCCGGGCACGAAGATGGTGGCCCGGATCCACGGCTCGTCGATGCCGCGGATCTTCACCACGTCCGGCATGTCGGCCGGATTATGCAGCTCCGCGGTACTGCCGTCGGTGAGGTGCACGCGGTAGACGACGCTCGGCGCAGTGGCGATCAGATCGAGGTTGAACTCACGCTCCAGGCGCTCCTGGACCACCTCCAGGTGCAACAGGCCGAGGAATCCGCAGCGGAAGCCGGAGCCGAGCGCGGCCGAGGTCTCCGGCTCGTAGAAGAAGCTCGAATCGTTGAGGCGCAGCTTGGCGAGCGACTGGCGGACGTCCTCGAACGCGGTGGTCTCGGTCGGGAACAGCCCGCAGAACACCACCGGCAGGCTCGGCTTGAAGCCGGGCAGCGCCTGGGCCGTCGGCCGGCGGTCCTCGGTGATGGTATCGCCGACCGAGGTCTCGGCGACCTCCTTGATGCCGGCGGTAATGAAGCCGATTTCGCCCGGTCCCAGCCCGCCGGTGTGCAGCGGCTTCGGTGTGAACACGCCGACCTGCTCGACCTGATGGGCGGTGCCCGCCGCCATCATCCGGATCTTCATCCCCTTGCGCAGGACGCCATCGACGATGCGCACCAGGATCATCACGCCCAGGTAGGCGTCGTACCAGCTGTCGACGAGGAGCGCCTGCAAGGGCTTCGTCTCGTCGCCTTGCGGTGGCGGCAGCCGGGTGACCAGCGCCTCCAACAGATCGTCGACGCCGGCACCGGTCTTGGCCGAGATCGGGATCGCCGCCGTCGCATCGAGGCCGAGGACATCTGCGATCTGCTCGCGGATGCGTTCCGGCTCGGCCGCGGGCAGATCGATCTTGTTGAGGACCACGATGATCTCGTGGTTGTTCTCGATGGCGAGGTAGGCGTTGGCCAGCGTCTGCGCCTCGACGCCCTGGGTGGCATCGATGACCAGGAGCGAGCCCTCGCAGGCGGCAAGCGAGCGGCTGACCTCGTAGGCGAAATCAACGTGGCCGGGGGTATCCATCAGGTTCAGGGTCAGGGTGCGGCCGTCGGCGGCGGTATGGGTCAGCCGCACCGTCTGCGCCTTGATCGTGATGCCGCGCTCGCGCTCGATCTCCATGGAATCGAGCACTTGGTCGCGCATCTCCCGCGCGGTGAGCCCGCCGCACCGCTCGATCAGTCGATCGGCGAGCGTGGACTTGCCGTGGTCGATATGCGCGATGATGGCGAAGTTGCGGATAAGCGCCGGGTCGGACATCGGGCGCGCTTCTACCACTCAAACCCGCGCAATGCCACACCCCGCACGCGGGGCCGGCCCTCGCGGCCGCGCTGGCGGCGCCGGAGCGGGGCGATCCGCGTGCTGCGAGCGGCGGCTAGCCCAGCTTGGCGAGCACGTGCTCGGCGATCGCGAGCGACGAGGTGAGCCCCGGTGATTCGATGCCGAACAGGTTGACGAGGCCGGCGACGCCGTGCTCGGCCGGACCCTCGATCAGGAAGTCCTTGGGCTGCTCGGCGGGCGATTGCAGCTTCGGGCGCATGCCGGCGTAATCGGGCTGCAGGGCGCCATCCTTCAGGGCGGGCCAGTAGCGGCGGATCTGGTCGTAGAAGCGCGCGGCGCGAGCGCCATCGACGTCGTAGTCGACACGCTCCACCCACTGCACGTCCGGGCCGAAGCGGCCGCGGCCCGACAGATCGCGGGTGTAGTGCAGGCCGATGCTGGCCTGGTCCGGTACCGGATAGACGAGGCGCGCGAACGGCGGCCGGCCGAGGAGCGAGAAGTAGTTGCCCTTGCAAAAGTAGAGCGCCGGCACGCGCTCGGCCGGCAGCCCGCCGATCTTGGCCGCGACGCCCTGGGCACCGAGGCCGGCGGCATTGATCACGATGTTGGCGTGCAGCCGGCAAGGGGAGGTGCCGCCGACATCGAGGGTGATGCCCGCGTTGCCGACCCGGCCGCCCTCGACCGGTGCGTGGAAGGCAAAGGCGCAGCCGACGGCCTCGGCATCGCCCTGCAGGCCCAGCATGTAGGCGTGGCTGTCGAAGATGCCGGTCGACGGCGACAGCAGCGCCGCGAGGCATTCGAGCTCCGGCTCCATCGCCTTGGCGTCCGCCGCACTGAGCCAGGCGATGTCCTCGACGCCGTTGGCGCGCGCCTTCCCCTCGATGCCCTTGAGCATCTCGACCTCGCGCGCATCGGTGGCGACCACCAGCTTGCCGACGCGCAGGTGCGTGATGCCGTGCTCTTGCAGATAGTGGTACAAGAGATCGCGGCCGCGCCGGCACAGCACCGCCTTGAGGCTGCCCTTGGGATAATAGAGGCTGGCGTGGATGACCTCGGAATTGCGGGAGCTGGTGACGGTGCCGATGGTCTCCGCCGCCTCAAGCACCACCACCTCGCGCCCCCGGCGCGCCAGCGCGCGCGCGATGGCGAGGCCGACGACGCCGGCGCCGATGACGGCGCATTCAATCTGTTCGCTCATGGATCGACACACCTGTGAACGCCCACAAGGAGCATACTATCTCTTGCGTTAAGCGTTGATTGCCGTTGACTGAAGGGCTGGCGGGTGAGCGACGACGAGGCAGACGATAGGGCAAAGGTGCCGGCGCGACAATCCTCGCCGGCAGAGGTCGCGGCGTTTCTCGCGCAAGCGCGCGCGATGCGCCAAGGCACCGCCCGGCGGCTGCTGTTTGCCCTCGACGCCACCGCCAGCCGGCAGCCGAGCTGGGACCGGGCCGCGCACCTGCAGACCGAGATGTTCACCACCGCGGCCGCCCTGGGCGGCATCGAGATCCAGCTCGCCTACTATCGCGGCTTTGGTGAATTCAGGGTCGGCCCCTGGCTCGAAGACGGCCGCGTGCTCCTGCGGATGATGAGCAAGGTGAGCTGCCTGTCCGGGCGCACACAGCTCGGCAAGGTGCTGCAGCACGCCGTCAACGAAGCGAATCGGCGGCCGATCGCGGCGCTCGTCTTCGTCGGCGACTGTGTCGAGGAAGAGCGGGACGGCTTGTACGGGCGCGCCGGCGAGCTCGGCTTGCTGGGGGTGCCGGGATTCTTCTTCCTCGAAGGCGACAATCCCGTCGCCCATAGCGTGTTCAGCGAGCTGGCGCGGCTCACGGGCGGCGCCTTCTGCCGCTTCGACGAAGGCAGCGCCGACGCCTTGCGCACCCTTTTGCGCGCGGTCGCCACCTATGCCGCGGGCGGTCACGCCGCGCTCGCGGCACTCGCCCGGCAGTCCGGCGGCGAGACGGCGCTGATCGCCCGGCAACTGGCGCGCGGCTGAGCATGGCCATCGTCTCGCTGCTCGCCGGCTTCGTCCTGCTCTCGGCCTTCTTCGCGCTGGGGCGATGGTATGTTGCCGCCGATCCCAAGCGGCTGATCGCCATGGCGCGGCCGGTACTGATCACGCTCGTGGCGTTGGCGGCGACCTTCCTCGCGCTGACCGGCCGGCTGTGGTTCGCGGTCATGCTGGCACCGCTGGTGCTGCCGGTGCTGCGCGGCCTGCTGCGGGGAAAAGGGCGCACGGATGGCGGCACTGCCGCCGGCCGGTCGGCCATCCGCACCCGCTTTCTGGAGATGACCCTCGATCACGAAGGCGGCCGGTTCGACGGCACCGTCCTCGACGGGCCTCAGGCCGGTTCCACGTTGTCGGCGCTGCCGCTTGCAACGCTGCTGCGGCTGCTGGCGCACTACCAGGCGCAGGACGCGCAATCGGCCCAGGTGCTGATGGCATACCTGGATCGCACGCACCCGCAATGGCACGCTGCCGCCGGTGGTAGCGGGAATGGCGGGGGTAGGGGGGGGGATGGCCGATCAGACGGAGATCACAGCCCGCCGCGCGCCGAGCCGGCGGCGATGTCCGCGGCCGAAGCCTACCGGGTTCTCGGCCTGCAGCCCGGTGCGAGCGCGCACGAGATCGAGGACGCCCATCGCCGGCTGATCGCGCTCGTGCATCCGGACAAGGGAGGATCGTCGTTCCTCGCCGCCCAGGTCAACCGTGCCCGCGACGTGCTGCTCGGCCGCTGATACGCTTGCCACGCCGGGCCACAATTTCCTTGCCGCCATGACCGCCGGATGACCATCGACAGTCGGGCAAGCCAGCACGTGCGACACGCATTACGCGATGGCGCGCGAGGACCGTTGCCCGCCCGCGGCGGCTGTGGCAATAAGGGGCGTGCCCTGCACCCTTCCGCGTGCCATCCAGGACAAAACCCAGAGGTGATTAATGGCCAGACCCGTCCGCAAGGCGGTCTTTCCGGTCGCGGGCCTCGGCACCCGCTTCCTGCCGGCAACCAAGGCGCTGCCGAAGGAAATGCTCCCCGTGGTCGACAAGCCACTGATCCAGTACGCGGTGGAAGAGGCCCAGGAAGCCGGCATCGAGGAATTCATCTTCGTCACCGGCAGGGCCAAGAGCGCGATCGAGGATCATTTCGATCACAGCGTCGAGCTTGAGCAGGTGCTGCGCGAGCGCGGCCGCGAGGAGGCCCTGCGCTCGCTGCTCGACTGGATGCCGGCGCCGGGGCACATCTCGTACACGCGCCAGCAGGAGCCGCTCGGCCTCGGCCACGCGGTGTGGTGCGCGCGCAACTTCATCACCGATGAACCGTTCGCCGTGCTGCTCGCCGATGACCTGATTCTCGGCAAGCCCGGCTGCCTGAAGCAGATGGTCGACGCGCACAGGAACATCGGTGGTTCCCTGGTCGCGATCGAGGAGGTGCCGACGGAGCAAACCGAGCAGTACGGCATTCTCGACGTCAACGGCCAGAGCGGCCAGCTCGTCAAGGCCCGCGGCGTGGTCGAGAAGCCGTCCCCCCAGCACGCGCCCTCGAACCTCGCGATCATCGGCCGCTATATCCTCGAACCGCTGGTGCTCACCATCCTCGCCCACCAGAGCCGCGGTGCCGGCAACGAGATCCAACTGACCGACGCCATTGCGCGGACCATCGGCATCCTGCCGGTACATGGCTTCCGCTTCAACGGGCGGCGGTTCGATTGCGGCAGCAAGGTCGGATACTTGCAGGCCAATCTTGCCTACGCGCTGGAACGGGACGACATGCGCGAGCGCGTCCAGAAGATGCTGCACGGATTTCAGTAGAGCCTGCCGTCGCCGTTTCCCGGTGCGGCGTCATCAAGCCAACGGAGTGCTGTCGTCATGCAGATCGCGATGATCGGAACCGGCTACGTCGGCCTCGTTTCGGGTGCATGCTTTTCCGAGTTCGGAATGAACGTCGTCTGCGTCGATAAGGACGCGGCGAAGATCGAGATGCTCAAGCGCGGCGAGATGCCGATCTTCGAGCCTGGTCTGGCCGATCTCGTCGCCAACAACGTCAAGGACGGCCGGCTCAGCTTCACCACCGAGCTGGCACCGGCGGTCGCCGAGAGCCAGGCGGTGTTCATCGCTGTCGGCACGCCGAGCCGCCGCGGCGACGGGTTCGCCGACTTGAGCTACGTCTATGCCGCCGCCGACGAGATCGCAGACGCGATCAACGGCTATACCGTGGTGGTCACCAAGTCGACGGTGCCGGTGGGCACCGGCAACGAGATCGAGCGCCGGCTGGCCGCCAAGCGGCCGGCGAGCGATTTCGACGTGGTCTCCAACCCGGAGTTCCTGCGCGAAGGCGCGGCGATCAATGACTTCATGCGGCCCGATCGCGTCGTCATCGGCACCGATAGCGAGCGGGCGCGCGCCGTGATGAAGCAGCTCTACCGCGTCCTCTACCTGATCGAGACGCCGATCGTCTTCACCTCGCGCACCACGGCGGAGCTGACCAAGTACGCGGCCAACGCCTTCCTCGCGCTGAAGATCACCTTCATCAACGAGATCGCCGATCTGTGCGAGCGCGTCGGCGCCGACGTCCAGGACGTCGCCCGCGGCATCGGCCTCGACGGGCGCATCGGCCGCAAGTTCCTGCATGCCGGTCCCGGCTACGGCGGCTCGTGCTTTCCCAAGGATACCCGCGCCCTGGTCGAGACCGGCCGCATGGCCGGCAACCCGCTGCAGATCATCGAGACCGTGGTCACGGTCAACGAGACCCGCAAGAAGAAGATGGCGGACAAGATCATCGCGGCGTGCGGCGGCTCGGTCGCCGGCAAGACCATCGCGGTGCTGGGCCTGACCTTCAAGCCGAACACCGACGACATGCGCGAGGCGCCTTCGCTCGATATCGTGCCGGCACTGAAGGCGGCGGGCGCCACGGTGCGCGCCTACGATCCGGAAGGCGGAGAGCGGGCGAAGGAACTGCTGAACGGTGTCGTGTGGTGCGCCGACGCCTACGAGACGATGAACGGCGCCGACGCGCTGGCCATCCTCACCGAATGGAACGAGTTTCGCGCGCTGAGCCTGCCGCGGGTGCGCAGCCTGTTGAAGGCACCCATCGTCGTCGACCTGCGCAACGTCTATACGCCTGCGATGATGGCCGCCGAAGGCTTCCAGTACAGCTCCATCGGCCGGCCGACCGTGGCACCCGCGCATGAAGAGGGGAATTGAGGCGATGGCCCACCGTACCGCCCTCGATCCGACCATGTTCCGCGAATACGATGTTCGCGGCATCGTCGGCGAGGCGCTGACCGAAGACACCATTCGCCTGATCGGTCAGGCGTTCGGCAGCGTCGTCGCGGACGCCGGCGGCCGCACCGTTGCCGTCGGCTACGACGGCCGGCTGAGCTCGCCGGCGCTGGCGGCGGCGATGGTCGAAGGCCTGGTCGCCGCCGGCATCACCGCCAAGCGTATCGGCCTGGGCCCCAGCCCGATGCTGTACTTCGCCACCGAGCACCTGCAGGCGGACGGCGGCATGATGGTCACCGGCTCGCACAATCCGCCCGAATACAACGGCATCAAGATGGTGCGCGCGAAGCGGCCGTTCTACGGGGAGCAGATCCAGTCGTTGCGCAGCCGCATCCTCGCAGGCCAACTCACCAGCGCGGCCGGCGGTGCCGAGAACGTCGAGGTGCACGAGGCCTATATCGCGCGCCTGATCGAGGGCTTGAGCGGCACGGCGGGCGAGGGGAGCGGCCGGCGCCTCAAGGTGGCCTGGGACCCGGGCAATGGCGCCTGCGGTGCCGTGCTCGGCGCGCTGTGCCAGCGCCTGCCCGGCGAGCACATCATCATCAATGAGCGGGTCGACGGCACCTTTCCCGCGCATCATCCCGATCCGACCGTCGAGGAGAACCTCGCCCAGCTCAAGGAGACCGTCGCCGACCGCGCCTGCGATCTCGGCATCGCGTTCGACGGCGACGGCGATCGCATCGGCGTCATCGACGCCAAGGGACGCGTGATCTGGGGCGACCAGCTCCTGGTGATCCTGAGCGCCGACGTCCTCGCCGACGCGCCTGGAGCCACCATCATCGCCGATGTCAAATCGAGTCAGGTCTTTTTCGACGAGATCGCGCGGCTCGGCGGCAAGCCGATGATGAGCCGCACCGGCCATTCCCTGATCAAGGAGATGATGCTGGCCACCGGCGCCGCCCTTGCCGGCGAGATGAGCGGACATATCTTTTTTGCGCATCGCTACTATGGTTTCGACGATGCGCTGTATGCGGCCGTCCGCCTGCTCTCGATCCTCGGCCGTTCGCCGCAGCCGCTCGATGCGTTGCGTGACCGGCTGCCGCAGATGGTCAACACGCCGGAGATCCGCATCGACTGCCCGGAGGCGCGCAAGTTCGACGTGATCGAGGAGGTTCGCCACCGGCTCAAGGACGCCAGCGGCGTGCAGGTGTGCGATATCGACGGCGTGCGCGTCAACACCAAGGACGGCTGGTGGCTGCTGCGCGCGTCGAACACGCAGCCGGTGCTGGTCGGCCGCTGCGAGGCTGCCGATCCCGCCGCGCTCGCCCGCCTGAAGGCGGCGCTGAGCGCGCAACTGATCGCAAGCGGCGTCGCCGCCGGTGCGGTCTCGGCGACCTGAGGCGGCTGGGGACGAGGCGGCGGGTCGAAGCAAAAGGAGCGAGCAGGGGGGGCGCTCTTTTCAAGAAAGGGAGAGGTGCGGTGACGACCACTCTCGTTGAGCGCGTGCGCACGGAGCTGCCGATCGCGCTCACAGCCTACGCGCTCGCCGGCCGGCGCGCGGGGCTCGTCGTCGTCGACGAGGTCAACGGCTTCGCCGCGGTGGGGGCGGGCGCCCTGGCGCCGCCGGCCCCCGATGCCGAGATCACCCGCATGATCGAGGAGACCGACCGGCTGGCGCGGCGCTTCGCCGACAGCGGCCTGCCGATCGCCGTCTTTCTCGACAGCCACCAGCCGGGCCGGCCCGAGCCACCCTATCCGCCGCACTGCGAGCGCGGCAGCGGTGAGGACGAACTGGTCGCCCCCCTGAAATGGCTGGAACACTGCCCGCAGGCGACGCTGATCCGCAAGGATTGTATCAACGGCTATGTTGGTGCCGAGTATGGGGGCGCCGAAGGCGGGCAGGGGCGCGGCAACCGCATCCTCGACTGGATCAACGGCGCGCGCCTGGAAGCGATCGTCGTCGTCGGCATCTGCACCGACATTTGCGTCATGGATTTCGTCTTGACCATGCTGTCGGTGCGCAACCATGCGATGGCGCCGAGCCTCGGCGACATCGTCGTCTATGCGCCCGGCTGCGCCACCTACGATCTGCCGCGGGCGGCGGCGCCGGCGCTGGGCCTGCCGGAGACGGCTGCGCACCCGCAGGCGCTCGCCCACCACATCGGCCTCGCGTGCATGGCGGCGCGCGGCGCGATCCTCGCGTCCCGGCTGGAGTGAGGGCACGGCCGCGCAAGGCACGCGTCGCAGCGGCAAGGCAAGGTAAAAGGGTAGGGACACGGGAGCCGTGCAATACTTCTTCTATGGCACACGGATCGACCCGCAGACGCTCGCCCGCGTGCTGCGCCGGCGGCCGCGGCGGATCGGTCGCCTGCCGGCGGTGGCAGCGGCCAGACGCGTCGTCGCGCTGACCGGCACGCCTTACCCCACCCTCATCAAGGATGAGAATGGCACGGTGCAAGGCATTGTAGTGAATGGATTAGGCGCCCGCGACGCCGGCCGGCAATCGTGGCCCGAGGCGTGCCGCGTTACAAGAGGCGTACCGCATTACAAAACGACAACGGCCGAAACGATCGCGCCAAGCCGGTGAGCGGACGCTCCGGGGATCTGTGATCTAGCTAGCGGTTCAATGCGGGACAGGCGCGTCTCCCCTGTCCGCTTCGCCGCCCCCTAGAAGTGGAACACCGAGCAGGAGAAATCCTGGCTGGAAAGAATCCTGCAGGCATCGAGCGCTTCCTCGCGATCGATGCCGCTGACCCGCGCCCGGTACAGCGCCTCGCGCTTCTTCTTGTCGATTTTTTGCACCTGGACCCTGCCATCGCCAAGCGACCTCGCGGCGCGCGCCTTGGCCGCCTTGGCCGTTTTCAGCGCCACCTTCGCGCTGTTGAAGGCGCCGACCTGGACCCCCCACGGCCCGCTACCGCGCTTGGAGGCAACGCTCTTGCCCGCGGCCGCTTTCGATGTCCTGGCGGCCACGGTGCGTGTCGGCTTTGCCTTGGGCTGGGCGATGGCCTTCGTGCGCTGGATGGACTTGCCGCCGCGGTCATTGGAAGCCGATCGCACCGACTTCGCTCGGGTCGCCGCCCGGTCGGGATGGGCAGACGGGGTAGCACGGGCTTCGATCGCCCTGGACTTCGCCGCCGGCCGGGCGGCGATGACGCTGCAGGAACCCCGGCGCTGCTTGCGCACCACCGAGCACGCCCGCGACGCGTCGCTGCTGCTCAAGCCGACGATACTGGCAACGTAGGTTACGCCGCCGCGACGCCCCTTGCCTTTGAGCTGAGTGATCTCGGCGCTGCCGTCGGAACCCGACCTGGCCAGGACGCGCTGGACATCGCGTGCCGCCGCCACGGCGCCGCCACGATCGCCAAAGGAACCGAGACGAATACTTGCCGTCGCGGCCGCGCGCGCGGGGCTGGTGCTTGCGCGCACCGTCCGTTCCTCGGCGTCGTCATCGACCTCGGGCGCCGCCATGTTCCTGGCGACGACGGTCTCGAAGCTCTCGGCTGGCGCCTCGCCGAAGCCGTTGTCGAGCAGGCTCGCCATGATGCGGCCGCGCTCGCCGGGCGAGCGCGCGCCGAAGACGACCCCGATCAGGCGGCGGCCATGGCGCGATGCCGACGCCACCAGATTGAAGCCGGACGCCCGGATGTACCCGGTCTTGATGCCGTCGACACCATCGTATTGGAACAGCATCTTGTTGTGGTTGGCGTGCGCTTCTCCACCATGATAGAAGACGCGGGTCCCAAAATAATGATAATACTGGGGAAAATTGCGAATGAGCGCAAAGGCGAGCGCCGCCATGTCCTTGGCGGTGGTCACCTGATCCGGGTCCGGCAAGCCGGACGCATTGCGGAAGGTGGTGTCGCTCATCCCCAGCGCGTGCGCCTTCTCGGTCATCCTGCGGGCGAAGGCATACTCGCTGTCGCTCAAGTGCTCGGCGACGGCGACGGCGACGTCGTTGGCCGACTTGGTCACCAGCGCCAGGATGGCGTCTTCGACCGACAGGCGCTGACCGGGGCGCATGCCGAGCTTCGAAGGTGCCTGGCCGCAGGCATGCGCGGTAAAGCCGATCTGGTCGTTCAGGCCGACCCGCCCGCTCTCCAGCGCGTCGAACAGCAGGTAGAGGGTCATCATCTTGGTCAGCGAAGCCGGATAGCGCGGCATCTCCGCGTTGCCCGAGTACAGCACCTTGCCGGACTGCGCATCCATGACCAGCGCCGAAAACCGGGCAAAGGCGTTCGAAACCGGCGCCAGGGCGAACACCGACGCGATCAGGGCGACCAGCAACCCACGGCTGATAAAACCACAGCGCCGTCTGCCGGCGGAATGGCTGCAAACGGGGAGGGTGTGATCCATGGCAGTGCGCATTCTACTCGCGCCTCGCGAATCCATTTGGAGGAGTTCTCCAGATCACTGTACCCAGCCGCTTATAACAAACATTTAACCGCGGCCGAAGTTGCAAATTTGGCAGGTACGCTGCAGCTCTCCGGTTGTGGTGGGCAACGGGTTGGTCGGGCGGGATTTTCGGTTCGCAGCGGGAACGGGCGCCGGTGGCGCCGGTGGGGTGGACCTGCTACTCTCGCACCTGCACGCACAGACGGTGATTCGTGCCTAAGAGGACAGTGAGGGGTGGGGATGAGTGTCGTCAAGGTAGCAAGCCAGCCAATTACCGGCCAAAAACCGGGGACATCCGGGCTGCGCAAGAAGGTCGCGGTGTTCCGGCAACCGCACTATCTGCCCAACTTCGTGCAATCGATCTTCGATACCCTGGAGGGCTTTCGGGGACAGACGCTGGTTGTAGGCGGCGACGGCCGATATTACAACCGGGACGCGATTCAGATCATTCTGAAAATGGCGGCGGCCAACGGCTTCGGCCGTGTGCTGGTCGGGCGCGGCGGCATCCTGTCGACGCCGGCCGCATCGTGCGTCATCCGCAAGCACGGTGCCTTCGGCGGGATCGTGTTGTCGGCCTCGCACAATCCCGGTGGTCCGACCGAGGACTTCGGGATCAAGTACAACATCGGCAACGGCGGCCCGGCTCCGGAAAAGGTGACCGAGGCGATCTATGCCCGCACCGGCACCATCACGTCGTACGCGACGCTCGATTGCCCCGACTGCGATATCGATCGGATCGGCCGCACCAGCCTCGACGGCCTGGTGGTGGAGGTGATCGATCCGATTGCCGATTACGCCCAGTTGATGCAAAGCCTGTTCGATTTCGACCGCATCGCCGAAATGTTCGCCTCGGGGCGTTTCACGATGTGCTTCGATGCGATGCATGCGGTGACCGGCCCCTACGCGACGGCGATCCTGGAGGGCATCCTGAAGGCGCCGGCGGGTACGGTGATGAACGGCGTGGTCCGCGAAGACTTCGGCGGCGGCCACCCCGATCCCAATCTCGTCTATGCCCACGACCTCGTCGAGAAACTATTCCGCGACGACGGTCCCGACTTCGGCGCGGCCTCGGACGGCGACGGCGATCGCAACATGATCTTGGGCCGCCAGTTCTTTGTCACACCGAGCGACAGCCTCGCCGTGCTCGCCGCCAACGCGACGGTCGCACCCGGCTACGCCAAGGGCCTCGCCGGGCTGGCGCGCTCGATGCCGACCAGCCAGGCCGCCGACCGCGTGGCGAAAGCGCTCGGCATCGACTGCTACGAGACGCCGACCGGCTGGAAGTTCTTCGGCACGCTGCTCGATGCCGGCCGCGCCACCTTGTGCGGCGAGGAAAGCTTCGGCACCGGCTCCGATCACGTCCGCGAGAAAGACGGGCTGTGGGCAGTGCTGTTCTGGCTCAACGTCCTCGCCGCCCGCAAGGAGCCGGTCGCCGACATCGTGCGCGCGCACTGGCGGCGCTTCGGGCGCAACTACTATTCCCGCCACGATTACGAGGCGGTGGACGCCGGCGCCGCCGAGGAATTGATGGCGCGCCTGCGCTCGCACACGCCGACGCTGGCCGGCGCCAGGCTCGGCGACTACGAGGTCGCCTTCGCCGACGACTTCGCCTACACCGATCCGGTCGACGGCTCGAAGGCGCAGGGGCAGGGCATCCGCATCGGCTTCACCGATGGCTCGCGCATCGTCTTCCGGCTGTCCGGGACCGGCACCGAGGGCGCGACGCTGCGCGTCTACGTCGAGCGCTACGAGCCGGATCCGGTGAACCAGGATCAGGACCCGCAGGTGGCACTCGCCGAGCTGATCGGCATCGCGGGCAGCCTGGCCGAGATCGAAAAACGCACGGGCAGGGCGAAGCCGACGGTTATTACCTGAGCATGGGCACCTGAGCACAGGCGGGCGAGGGACGGCGGGTGTTCCCCGGCGATCGTCCCTCGTCCGTTCTCAGCCTTCTTCGGCTCAGCCTTCTTCGGCTCAGCCTTCTTCGGCCTTGACCCGCCGCCACAGCCGATCGAGGGCATCGGCATCGGCGGGATCGGTTCCATCGTCGCGCATCAGCGCCTCGACGGCACGGAAGCGCCGCTCGAATTTCCCACAGGCACCTTTGAGCGCCGTTTCCGGGTCGAGGCCTAGCTTGCGCGCGACGTTCACCGCGGTGAACAGCAGATCGCCCAGTTCGTCATCGAGACGCCGCGGGCCGGCGCCAGCAGCCATCTCGTTGGCGAGTTCGCCCGCTTCCTCTTCGAATTTGGCAAGGGCGGACGCGGCATCCGGCCAGTCGAAGCCGGTGACCGCCGCCCGCTTCTGCAGCTTCATGGCGCGCTGTAGCGCCGGCAGGCTCGCAGGGATGCCATCGAGTGCGCTCGCCGCCTTCGCATCCGGCCGGCCCTGACTGCGGCGCTCGTCCGCCTTCAGTTGTTCCCAGCGCACCGTCTGCTCCTCGGCGCTGCTGACCACCGCGCCGCCGAAGACGTGGGGATGGCGGCGGATCAGCTTCGCGCACAGCCCGTCGGTGACCGCGGCGAAATCGAACAGCCCCGCTTCGGCGGCCATCTGCGCGTGGAAGACGACCTGCAGCAGGAGGTCACCCAACTCGTCCTTCAGCGCGGCGTAGTCGGCGCGCTCGATGGCGTCGGCGACCTCGTGCGCTTCCTCGATGGTATACGGCGCGATCGTCGCAAAGCTCTGTTCGACATCCCACGGACAGCCGTGCTCCCGATCGCGCAGCCGCGCCATGATCGACAGCAGGTCCTTGACGCGATCGGTTGGCATCGCCAGCGCCTCAGCAGTCGTGGTGCGCAGTGCACGCATGGACTTCGATGGTCGCATGCACGATGCGGGCCGCCTGCGGCAACGCCGCACGATAGCCGTCGGGCGGCCGTGGCGCCTGGGCGATGACGGTGAGCGCGCAAGCATGGATTCCCGGCCCGATCGACCAGATGTGAAGATCGGCGACCCGGGCATCGCCATCGGCCTCGATGGCGGTGACCACCGTCTGGTGCACGCTCGCCGACGCCTGGCGGTCGAGCAGCACCGCGATGGAATCGGCGAGCAGATCCCGGCACCACAGGGCAACGACGATGGCACCGAGCACACCGACCAAAGGATCTGCCCACGTGGCGTCAAGGAACTTTGCGACCAGCAAGGCTACGATCGCCAGCACCGAGGTCAGGAAATCCGCCAACACGTGCAGATAGGCTGAGCGCAGATTCAGATCGCCGCGCCCGGTCGTACCCGACGCCAGCGGCTGATGTCCCTGCGCGTGCGCGTGATCGTGCCCAGGGTGGGTGTGATGGTCGTCTTCGCGCAGCAGCAGCGCACAGCCGGCATTGACGCACAGACCGAGCACCGCCACCAAGATCGCCTGATCGAAATCGATCGCCACCGGCGTCAACAGCCGCCGGCAACTCTCTGCGGCGGTGCCCAGCGCAAACAGTGCGAGCAGCAGCCCACCGGTGAAGCCGGCCAAGGCATTCAGCTTACCGCTGCCGAAGCTGAACCGAGCATCACCGGCCAAACGCCGGGCGAGCACGTACGCCGCCGCGGTGAGCGCCAGGGCGATGGCATGCGTCGCCATGTGGATGCCGTCGGCGAGCAGCGCCATCGAAGAGAAGACCACGCCCGATGCGATCTCGATCGCCATCGTCACCACGGTGATCGCAATCACCCAGCGCACCGCTGTTTCGGCCGGTCGCTTCGCATCCTGCTCGAAGGTGTGAGCGTGCTGCCAGCGGCTCAATTCATGGTGATGCATCGGCGCGCTCATCCGAAGCCGCAAGAATGACTTTGACTGTTTTCAAGGGTGAACATCCGGCGAAACGGGCATCTGGGCGAGGATAGCGGCTTTGCGCCGTGACGTCACCCGGGACCGGAAGTTGGGTTGGAGAGATCGGGGCGGTTGGAGAGATCGGGGTAGCGCGGGAGGAAGCCCGGCCGGCAAAAAAATCGGCTCGGTCATATGTCGCATAAGATATATTATGGATAATTATGCTTATTGCTGCGCTTAGAAGGCGTTGCCCGGCCTTCCGAATGTCGGCTATCAGTTTGCACGCCGATCGCCTTACACACCGATCGCCGTGCCTCTGCGGGAAAGCCGCCGTCGAAGCGGCCGCCTCACGCCAGCAGCCGCATCTCGCCCGGATCGGTTTCGCTGCCGCTGGCGGCGAAACCGTTGGCATCGTCGCGCACCAGGCCATCGAAGGCCGGGCGCACGGCGCGCGGCAGACGCGCCGCCAAGGCGTCGTAATCGATCTCGTTGCCGAGATGCGTCAGGATCGCTTGTTCCGGAGCGACCCGATCGATCCATTGCAATGCCTTGTCGACGTGGCAATGCGCCGGGTGCGGCCGCTCGGTGAGCGTGCCGATGATCCACAACCGCACGCCGCGCAGCACGGAGAATGCGGCTTCCGGCAACGCCACCAGGTCCGTCGAATACGCGACGTCGCCGATCCGGAAGCCCAGCGATTTGCTGTAGCCGTGCTCCTGGCTGAACGCGGTGACCTCGATGTCGCCCACGACGAACGGGCGGCCGTCCTCGATGACGTGCGGCGTCAGCGCCGGCCGATAGAACGCCTGGGTACTGTTAGCAAGTGGCTCAAGAGCATAGCCGAAGCGTTTATGAATTTGGTTGAGAGTTTCGGCATCGCTGTAGACGGGAAGCGCCGCGCGCATCGCCCGGTTGACGCCGCGCAGATCGTCGATGCCGTGCAGGTGGTCGGCGTGCGCGTGGGTGTAGAGGACGCCGCTCAAGCCCGCGACGCCGGCGGTGAGCAACTGCTGGCGCAGGTCGGGCGGCGTATCGAACAGGAGCCGGCCGGCGCCGTGCTCGACCAGCACGGCCGGGCGGCTGCGTCGGTTGCGTGGGTTGTGCGGGTTGCAGCGGCCCCAGTCCTCGCCGATGGCCGGTGTTCCCGCCGATCCTCCCGCGCCTAGGATGGTGATCCGCATGGCCGCTCCGCCCTCGCAAACAGCGTGAAGAAATTCTCGGCGGTCGCCGCCGCCACTTCGGCGACCGACAGCCCCAGCGCGCCCGCGAGACACTGCGCGGTGTGGGCAACGAACGCCGGCTCGTTGCGCTTGCCGCGCACGGGCACCGGCGCCAAAAACGGCGCGTCGGTCTCGATCAGAAGCCGCTGCAAGGGCACGGTGGCCGCCAGCGTGCGCAGCGCCGCGGTCTTGGGAAAGGTCAGGATGCCGGAAAAGGAGATGTAAAATCCAAGCGCGAGCGCGCGGCGGGCAAGGTCCGCCCCACCGCTGAAGCAATGGATCACGCCGCTGATCGCTCCTTGCGAGCACTCCTCTTCGAGGATCGCAGCGGTCTCGTCGTCGGCGTCACGGCTGTGGATGACCACCGGCAGGCCCGTCTGCCGTGCCGCCGCGAGATGGAGGCGAAAATTGCGCTCCTGGGCGGCGCGCGGACTGTGCTCGTAGTAGAAGTCGAGCCCGGTCTCGCCGAACGCGACGACCTTTTCGTGCGCGGCGGCCGCGATCAGCGCATCGGGCGAAGAAAGATCCTCACCCGCCGCCTCGTGTGGATGGATGCCGATGCTGCAGAACAGGGCATCGGAGCGTTCGGCGACTGCCAGCACGCGCTCCGCGCGCGAGAGATGCGTGCAGATGGTGAGCATCGTGGCCACGCCCGCGGCCCGCGCGCGGTCGAGCACGGCATCGAGATCGGCGGCGAAGTCGGGAAAGTCGAGGTGGCAGTGGCTGTCGACCAGCATTACCCCCTCCCCTCGCCCGCCGTCTCTTCGACGCAGCGCGGGAACAGGCCGACCGGCGGCGGCAGCGCCGCGCCCGGCGTGAGCGTGTGGCCGGCGCCCAGGTGCGCGAAAGCGCGTTGGTCAGCCGGCACCGCGAGCTGATCGAGGAGCCGCGCCGCCGCGTCCGGCACGAACGGCTGGCTCAGGATGCCGAGGTGGCGCAGCGTCTCGGCCAGCACCCACAGCACGGTCTGCATGCGCTGAACATCCGTCTTGCGCAGCGCCCACGGCGCCTGGCGATCGACATAGACGTTGGCGTCGCCGATCAGCTCCCACATCGCGATCAGCGCCTGGTGGAACGCCTGACGATCGACGGCCGCCCGAATGCGCCCGAGGAGCGCGCCCGCCGCTGCGAGCAAGGCCGTATCCTCCTCGCTCGGCGCCGCGGGCTGCGGCACCTTGGCGCCGCAGTTCCGCGCGATCATCGAGAGCACCCGCTGCGCCAGATTGCCGAAATCGTTGGCGAGATCGCCGTTGATCCGGCCGGCGATGGCGCGGCGCGAGAAGTCGCCGTCGCTGCCGAACGGCACCTCGCGCAGCATGAAATAGCGCACCGGATCGAGGCCGTAGCGGGCCACCAGTTCCAGCGGGTCGATGACGTTGCCGAGTGACTTCGAGATCTTCTCGCCCTCGTTGGTCCACCAGCCGTGGGCGAAGACGCGCTTCGGCGGCGCCAGACCGGCGGCCATCAGGAACGCCGGCCAGTACACCGCGTGAAAGCGCAGGATGTCCTTGCCGACCATGTGCAGATCGGCCGGCCAGAACCGGCGGTATGGCTCAGCCTCGACGTCGGGGAAGCCGACCGCGGTGATGTAGTTGGTGAGCGCATCGAGCCAGACGTACATCACGTGCGCCGGATCGCCCGGCACCGGGATGCCCCAGTCAAAGGTGGTGCGCGACACCGAGAGATCCTGCAGCCCGCCACGCACGAAGCGCACGACCTCGTTGCGCCGGGTCTCCGGCAGGATGAAATCGGGATTGGCGGCATAGTGGGCGAGCAGCGGCTCCGTCCAGGCCGATAGCCGAAAGAAGTAGCTGGGCTCTTCCACCCATTCCACCGGTGCGCCCGAAGGCGCGATGCGCCCACCGTTTGGCCCGGGCCGTAACTCGTCTTCGGCGTAGAACGCCTCGTCGCGCACCGCGTACCAGCCGGCGTAGGTACCGAGATAGATCTGGTCGCGCGCGCGCAGGCGTTGCCACAGTGCCTGGCAGGAACGGAGGTGCCGTTCCTCGGTGGTGCGGATGAAGTCGTCATTGGAGAAGCCCATGGCGACGGCGAGCGCACGAAAGTTGGCGGAGACCTTGTCGGTAAAGGCCTGCGGCGTCATGCCGGCCGCGGTCGCGGCCTTCTGCACCTTCTGGCCGTGCTCGTCGGTGCCGGTGAGGAACTTGACGGCATAGCCGTCGAGCCGCTTGAACCGCGCCAGCACGTCACAGGCGAGCGTCGTGTACATGTGCCCGATGTGCGGCGCATCGTTGACGTAATAGATCGGCGTCGTGATGTAGTATGTGGGCGCGTCGCTCATCATTTGATTCCAGGTGTGCGTGCAGTGCGGCCGCAGGACCTGCGGGACCGGTCACGGCTTTCAGTGGCCGAGGACTGTTTCCAAGTGCAGGAAAATCGTGAGAATGATTTGCCGATGATCCATGTTCGCCGGTTCGGCGCGCGCCAAGGCTTCGCTTGCCTTGTCCCATACCTCGAGCCAGCGTTCAAGGGGAGCGGCCGCTGCCAGCGCGACGACGGTGGTTTTCTCGGCCTCGACAATCCCTTCCGGCGCGGCACCTGCGCACACCCGGACGATGGCGGCAAGCCAGCCGCGCAACAGATCGGCAACCGCCTCGAATCCCGCGCCGCCACCGTCGGCCGCCGCATCGGCGAGCGCACGCAGCGCGTCGGGAACCGGGCGCGGCAGGCCGGCGAACGTCGCGCGCATCGTGGTTTCGATCCGCTCGAAATCGCCCCCGGCCAGCGCGAGCGCGTAGCCGATGCTGCCGCGCGCCAGGCGTGCAAGGCCGTCGACGTCGCCGTCCGCTGCGGCGGGCCAATGGCGCGACAGGAGCGCTGCGAGCACCGGCGCACAGAGCGGCCGCAGCGTCAGCCGCCGGCAGCGCGAGCGGATGGTCGCGGGCAGCATCCCCGGCGCGTGGCTGACCAGCAAGATCACCGCTCCTTGCGGCGGCTCTTCAAGGACCTTCAATAACGCATTGGCAGCATTGCGGTTCATTGCCTCGGCTGGATCGATGATCACGACCCGCCAGCCGCCTTCCGCCGCGGTCGCGGCGAGGAAGGCGCCGACACCGCGGACCTCGTCGACGGTGATCTCCGTGCGGCGCACACCGCGCTTGGCATCGAATGCCGGCTCCACGGTCAACAGATCGCCGTGACCGCCGCTCGCCACCCGCCGGAACACCGGATCGGTCGGCGCGACGAACAACGAGGCGGGCGCGGCACTGGTCTCCGCCGGTGCAAACAATGACGCCGCTAGCGGTGCCGCCGGTGGATGCGTGAACAGGTGTCGGGCCAGACGGAAAGCGAGCGTCGCCTTGCCGATGCCCTTCGGGCCGGTCAGCAGCCAGGCGTGCGCCGGCCGGCCGCTGGCAAATGCATGCGCGAGAGCGCGTTCGGCCGCGTCCTGGCCCAGCAACTCCGGATTGGCGCGCGGTGCCGGCGGCGAGGATGGGCGAGCGGGGTGAGGATCGCTCATCGGTCGAGCGCCGGCAGCTCGAAACGCCGCGCTAGCGCCGCGGCAACCGCCCGATCGACGGCGTCGACGGCCTGGGTTGCGTCGATGACCACGCAGCGCGCGGGCGCTGCCGCCGCGATGGCGAGGAAACCCTGGCGAATCCGCGCATGCGTCTGCGCCGTCATCGCCTCGTAACGGTCGCCGCCGGCATCCCGGGCGGATGCACGCTCGCGGCCGAGCGCGGCGGGCAGATCGAGAACGACCGTCAGATCCGGGGCGAAATCGCCGACGACCAAGCGGTGGACGGCTTCGATCTGCGCGCGATCGGCGCCTTGGCCGTATCCCTGATAGGCCATGGTCGAATCGGCGAAGCGGTCGCACACCACCCATTTGCCGGCGGACAACGCCGGCAGGATGGTGTGATCAAGGTGCTCGCGGCGCGCCGCGTAGTGCAGGAGCACTTCGCTGAGCGGAGACCACGCCACGCCTGCCCCGTGCAACAACAAGGTGCGGATGGCGTCACCCGCTGGCGAGCCGCCGGGTTCCCGCGTGATGATCGCCTCGATGCCCGCCGCCTCCAGGCGGACCGCCAGCCGGCGGACGTGCGTCGTCTTGCCCGCCCCTTCGCCACCCTCGAACGTGATGAACTTCCCCTTCGCCGCCACCTCGGCTCCGGCGTAGCTCAGTTGAGCAGCGAATCGACGAAGCGCCGCGCGGTGAACACCACGCGGCCGAGCGGGCCCAGTTCGTCGACGTCGGCGGCGGCGACCAGCGGCACCTCCATCGGCGCCACCGACGGCGCGCTGATCTGCAGCGACGCGATGTGATCGCCCTTGCGAATCGGCGCCGGAATCGGTCCGTCGTAGGCGAGTGTCACCTTCATGTCATTGCGGGACTTGCGCGGCAGGGTGACGGTGACGTCGGAAACGGCGGTCAGCGGCACCTGTCGCTCGTGGCCGTACCAGACGTCGGCCCGCGCGATTTCCTCGCCGGCCTTGAACAGATGATAGTTCTCGAACTCCCGGAACCCGTAGTCGAACAACCGATCGGCCTCATCGGAGCGGGCCTGCATGCTGGGCAGACCGTTCAGCACCAGAATCAGGCGGCGGTCCCCGCGCAGCGCCGATGCGGTCAGGCCGTATCCGGAGGCCAGGGTGTGCCCCGTCTTCAGGCCATCAACCCCGACGCCCTTGTAAAGAAGCGGATTGCGGTTGCCCTGGCGAATGCCGCCATAGGTAAACTCCCGCTGCGCATAAAACGGATAGTACTCCGGAAAATCCTCGATGGTGTGCTTGGCGAGGATCACGAGATCCCGCGCAGTCGTGAGATGGCCGGGATCGGGCAGGCCCGACGCATTGTGAAACGTCGTGTTCTTCATGCCAATTTCGTGGGCCTTGCGGGTCATCTCCTCGGCGAACGCCTCTTCTGTGCCGCCAAGCCCCTCGGCCAGCACCATCGAGGCGTCATTACCGGACTGGACGATGACACCGTGCAGGAGGTCCTCGATGCGCACGCGATCGCCGATGTGCAGGAACATCGTCGAGCCGCCGCTGGCGGCACCACCGCGCTGCCAGGCACTCTCGCTGACGGTCAGCGTGTCGTCGAGCTTGAGCCGCCCCTTCTTCAGCCGATCGAAGACCAGATAGACGGTCATCATCTTGCTCATCGAGGCGGGCGGCATCAGTTCGTCGGCGTTCTTCTCGAACAGCACGGCGCCGGTTTTCATGTCGATCAGCAACGCCTGGCGGGCGCTCGTCTCGATCGCTCCTGCCGGCGCGGCGCGCAGCGCGCACGCCAGCATCATCAGCACGGCGACGATGACCGCACGCATGCCTACCCTGCAGCCGGTGGCAGGCGCCGGCACAGCGCATGGCGGGGCGGTGTCCACAAGTATCGGTAAGTCCATGATCGCTCTTTCCCAAGGCAGCGTCGGGTCGCAACGTCGGCCCGCCTGGCGTTTGTCGTTTCCCCTATTCGAAAACGACGCGGGAGCCGGAGAATCCTTCGCGAATGGCCGCGGCCAGGACGCGATGCGCTTCCGTATCCGAAGGAAACGGCCCAAGTCGTACGCGGAACAGATTACGCCCGTCAACGTTGGTGCTGGCGATTTCAACCGTGCCCAGACCCGCCAGCCGCATCTTGGCCCGCTTGGCGTTGTCCGGCGCGGCGAACGCGCCGGCCTGGACGTAGGCACGACCGCTCGCCGCCGCGGGCGGTGCCGGCAGCACGGCGACGGCGGTGGTATTGACTGGGGACTCGATGTTACCGCCGGCCGCCGCCGACGCCACGATCGGGGTGGATGCCGCCACCGCGGGGATCGCCCGGGCCGATTGGCTGCCGAGAGCCCCCTGCCCTGCATCGCTCGCAACGACATCGCCCACGGCGATATCGGCCACTGGTGCGGTGGCCTCTGGGGTGATGGTCTCTGGGGCGATGGGCGCCGGCGCGGCAGGCACTGGCCCGGCGGGTACGGAGGCATCGGCGACAACGGCGGTGGCGACGATCGGGGCGGACGTAGCGCCGATCGCCGGCGCCTGATCGCTGCCGGTCAACAGCAGCGCGAGCGCGCGGCTCTCGTCGGCGACGATCTCGACGCGGACACGCGCGGTGCCGGCGCCATAGAAGCCGAGGAGCTGGGCGGCGCGGCGGGAGACATCGATGATCCGGCCATCGACGAAGGGGCCGCGATCGTTGACGCGAAGCTTGATGGAGCGGCCGTTGTCGAGATTGGTCACGCGCACGATAGACGGCATCGGCAGCGTCTTGTGCGCCGCCGTCAACTCGTTCATGTCGTAGGTTTCGCCGTTGGCGGTCGCCTGACCGTCGAAACCGGGGCCATACCACGACGCGACCCCGGTCGCATCGTAGTCGTAATCGACGCGCGGAACATACCAAATGCCGTTGATGGCATAGGGCCTGCCGACCTTGTAGCCGTTGGTTGTCGGCGGTGTCGTGCTCACCGGGGCCGGTTTGGAGGCGCTGGAGCACGCGCTCAACAGGCACAGCCCCAAGACCAGCGGCCAGGGACGATGCCGGGACAACAGACGCCCCACCGCGGTCGATTGCCGGAGCAGCGCAGGATCGCGGAGTAGAGACAGCGCCGGTATCGGCCGCACCGTGCCGGCCTGCCTTTGCTTGCGACCGCTACCTTCCACGATATCCGCCACGTTCTTGCTCATGACCATCAGGGAACGGCGCTCTCGCGCAGGCGCTGCAACAGCGCGTAATTGGGAAAGCCATCGGCGGGCATGCGCCCCGCCTTCTGGAAGCCGCGGATCGCCTGGCGGGTCCGCGGGCCAACCACCCCGTCGCTCTCGCCGGCATCGAAGCCCAGGCGCGCCAGAAGGGTCTGCATTTCGATGACGTCGACCCGCGCCAGGTCGGGCGTATCGCTGCGCCGCGCCGTCAGCAGGGGGCCACCGCCCAGGATGCGGTCGGCGAGATGGCCGGCGGCAATCGCGTACAGCATCGAGCGATTCCAGATCATGATCCGCTTGAAGTTTGGATAGACGATGAACGCCGGTCCATTGGCGGCGCCGTTGGGAAAGATGATCGACGCCGGCGTCGAAGGCGGCGCGAGCGCGCCGCCCGCGGCTTCGCTGACACCCTGCGCCTGCCACTGCGCCACCGGCAGCTCGATCTCGGGATCGCCCTGCGCGTAATCGAAGCCGGGCGGCAGGATCACCTCCTGGCCCCAGGTCATGCCGCGCTGCCAGCCGGTGGATGCCAGATAATTGGCGGCAGAGGCGAACACGTCGGCGACGCTGTTCCACAGATCGCGCCGGCCGTCGCCATCGTAATCGACACCATGGTCACGGTAGGTCGTCGGCATGAACTGCGGCTGACCCAGCGCACCCGCCCAGGAGCCGCGCGCGTCGATCGACGCGTCGCCGGTCTGCATCAGCGCCAGAAGCGCCAGCAGTTCGCCGCGGAAGAACGCGCTCCTGCGCTCGTCGTAGGCGAGCGTCGCCGTCGCCTCCACGGCACGGAAATGGCCGGTGTTGGTGCCGAAGTTGCTCTCAAGGCCCCACAGCGCCACGATCAGCGCCGGCGGCACCCCGTAGCGGGCGGCAATGCCGTCGAGCAGCCCCTGGTAATAGCCGAGATACGCCCTGCCCGTCTCGATGCGTTCGGGGGTGACGCGGGCATCGAGATAGCGCCAGAACGACTCGACGAACTCGGGCTGCTTGCGGTCGAGCTCGATGATTCGCGGCTGCGGCCGCACGCCTTCGAACGCCCGCTCGAAGGTCGCATCGGCGATGCCAACGGCGCGCGCTTCGGTGTGCAATGCCTCGACCCAGCGATCGAAGGCGGACTCGGCCGCAGTCGCACCGCGCGCATCAAGGATTCCCCCCGAGCACAGCGCGATCGTCGCCCAGATCCACCCCATACGCACCATGCGCGCCAGTTTAACGCCGATCGGCGGGGCCGCCTACCCGGCGCAACGCTGCGCGCCCTCCCCTCCCCGCCATCATGGTAGCGGATTGTATTTGCGTGTGTTTTTCCGGCTACTCCAGCGGCCTGGGGCGATGCCGCCGGCAGCACCGCGTCCGCTTGCCGCCGCTGCCGACCGAATCAGCCGCCGCATCGCCCGGCGGGCGAGGACACGCTTGCGCGCTGGCCGGCCCGTGCGCACAGTTGCGGCCCTCACCTGCGCGCGCAGGTGCTGCAAAGAAACCGGGGTCAGGGAAGAGGTTGCGATGCGGGTGTTTCAGGTCGAAGGCGATTGGTCGCGCGAGAACGTGCGCTTGAGCGAGCGCCCGGAGCCGCAGCCTGGACCGGGAGAGGTGCGCCTCGCCATGCGGGCCTCAGCGCTCAACTATCGGGACCTCTTGGTGCCGCTCAAGGGCTACGGCGCGCGGATGAAGGCGCTGCCGCTGATCCTGTTGAGCGATGGCGTGGGCGTCGTCGATGCGGTGGGTGCGGGCGTCGCCACGCTCAAGCCCGGTGATCGGGTCTGCCCGCTGTTCTTCCAGGGCTGGCCTGCCGGCGATCCCGACGACGAGCGCCTCGCTCGCAGCCTGGGCTCGGAGCTCGACGGCACCATGGCAGACTTGATGGTCCTGCCCGAGCACGGTGTGGCGCCCGCGCCGGCGCATCTCGACGATGTCGAGGCGGCGACGCTGCCGACGGCGGCGCTGACCGCCTGGCGGGCGATCGTCACCGAGGGCCGCGTCCGGCCGGGAGAAACCGTCGTGGTACAGGGCACCGGCGGCGTCTCGCTGTTCGCGCTGCAGTTCGCCAAGCGCGCCGGCGCCTTCGTCATCGTCACCTCGTCGAGCGATGCCAAGCTGGAGCGCGCCGTGGCGCTGGGCGCCGATGCCACCATCAACTACAAGACGACGCCGGAATGGGGCCGGCGCGCCCGCGAGCTGGCCGGCGGCAGCGGCATCGACCACGTCGTCGAGGTCGGCGGCCAGGGCACCCTGCCGCAGTCGCTCAGGGCCGTGCGCGCAGGCGGCACCATCAGCATGATCGGGGTGCTGTCGGGCGGAACCATGGACGCGCGCCTCGGCTTCGTCGTCACCCGCCACGTCCGCCTGCAGGGGATCACCGTCGGCAGCCGCGACGATTTCGTGGCGATGGGCGCCGCGATTGCCCGCCATCGCCTGCGCCCGGTCATCGATCGCGTTTTTGCGTTCGCGGATCTGCCGCAGGCCATGGACCACCTCGCCGCGGGCCGGCACTTCGGCAAGGTCTGCATCCGGCATTGATGGCGGCGCCGCGGGTTGCTGGCGGCACCGCGTATAGTCCTGCGTGATACAGGATTTAGCGAGGGGCAATGTCCGCACACGCCGGAAGCGTCCGCTTTTTCGACCAGCCGCGCGCGGACCAGAAGCCCCCCAGATCGCCGGCCGGTCCCTTACGATCCGCCTGCGGGCGCCCCCAACTCGGATGCCGAGGGCAGGGCGGCGCGCTCGGGGTGGATCGCGGGCTCCCTCGCCGACAGGGTCGGGTCGGTATTGCCGCCACCTTCGGCCTGCGGCCGCCCGGTCGGCTGCGCGCCACGACGCGGCTCGGGGATCAGGAGGGCGTCGTCGCCCTCGCCCATCGTCGGACGGCTCCTATCCCCGGTCTCGGCAGCCGCGGCCGGCGTCGATGCCGGTTGCACATGCGCCCGCTGTGCAGCCCCAGCGTCTCCCCCCGGCGTCGCGCTTGGACGCGGCGCGGACGGTACCGGCTCGATCAGCCGCAGGCCCAGCCCGCCGATGGCCGCCCCTCCCGCCGCTGCCGTGACATCGCCGGGAGCCGCGGTGGCGGGCGGTGCCTCCACCGATGCAAGCGGGGCGACCGGCGCCGTGGGGCCGGCGGTTTCGGGCCGCGGGCTGGTGGCGGCGGTCGTCGGCAACGAAGCTGACGTCGCAGGGGGCGCCGCCGCCGGGAGGACCGGTGCCGGCGCCGGCTTGCGCCCCTGGCGGGCATCGCCGGCGCTGCCACCGGCCGCAGCCGCAGGCGATCCCCGTTCGCGACCGCTCGGGGCGGCCGCTTTCGTCCGATCGCGCACGCTCGCGCTGCGAGCGGATTGCACCGGCGGCGGCGCCTCACCGATCCGCGTACGCGCCGCATCGTCGGTGTCGTCGGCATCAAATAGCGAAAGATCGGCGCCAACCATCGCCGTCGCCCGCGCATACTTCACCGTCCGCCGCGGCGAGGACGCGGCGGCTCCTCCCACCACGCCACCTTCGGCCGGCGCCCCGCTCGACCCGTCATCGATCTCCGTCTCTTCCGACGTCCCGCCGCCCAAATCCGTGGTTTGCACCGCCACCAGCGGCACGGTGCCGCCTTCGCCCTTCACGCCGGCGGTGACGGCCGCATTTTCCGGGGCCGTGAGCGGCGGCCGTTTGCGGCGCAATGCCGGTGTCTGTTCCGTGCCCGCGCTCGCGGCCGATATATTCGACCCCGATGGTTCGGCGCGCAGCTCGTCTCCGCTCCCCCCATCGCGCAGTGTTGCCTCCTCGACGACACTCCGGTGCGTGCCCACCCGCCTGCCGGTTCCGGCCGCAGCGGGTTCTGCCGGCCGTGCGCCGGCGCGATCGCCCCGCTGCAATGCCGGGTGGACTTCGTCGAGCGATGCGCTGGCGGGCTGAACCGGTTGCGGCGCGACGTGTGCGCCATCGGCCTTGGCCGGCATCCCGGCGATCCCATATACCACGCCGGCCAGCTCCCGCGCCGACAGTCCCGGCAGCGCCTGATACAGCGCGACGTTGGTGCGCAGCTCGTTCGGGCTGAGATCCCGGCTGGCAAGCGCCACGGCTTCCTGCATCTGCTGGTCGAGCGCGTAGACGAGCGCCAGGTTCTGCCGCACGCGCGGGCTGGCGTCCTTGCCGCCGTTCAGTTGCTCCAACATGGTGATGGCGTGGGCATGATCGCCGGCGATCGCCAGCGAAAGCGCGAGATTGTTGCGAAGCGACGCGTTGGACGGCGCGATCGCCAGCCCGCGACCGTACGCATCCTGCGCCTCGGCCTGCCGGCCGAGCAGATCGAGCGCGATGCCCATGCCGTTGTAGGCCCGGTAATCCTGAGGATCCTTGGCGACCGCGCCGGCAAACATCTCCAGCGCCGGATCCGGCAGCCCCATGGATAACAGCAGGGCGCCATAGCCGCGGCGCAGCGCGGTATTGCCCGGATCGAGACTGACCGCCTGACGGTAATAGCCGAAGGCTTCCTCCCGCGCCCCGACCTCGCTCGCGAGTTCGGCGAGCCCGACCAGCGGCTCCGCGCGGTTGGGGAACAGCAGATTGGCGCGCCGATAGAACATCGCGGCGGTGGCCTGGTCGCCGCCAGCGCGCACGCTCGCCGCCATGCGCAGCGCCTGCGCGTAGCGGCTTTCCTTGTCGGCCGCCTGGGTGTCTTCTTGCGATGGCGCCACACTTGCGCACGCGCCGAGCGTCAACGGAACCAGCGCGAGCGTCGCGGCCAGGGCTGCCGCGCGCCACCCACGCTTGCGGATGCCATTCGCCATCGAGTGAACCTCCTTCAATCGGGTAACGGACCAGGATAGCCCAAAGCGTCAGCAGTGAATACCGGCGTTCCCGATTCGCATTAGAAAACGCGCAGCGTTAACAGGGCGTTTGCAATTTTGTGTTGTTTTATGGGCAAGCGCTCAACGACGTAGCGGCACTTGGCGTGAAAGGCATTGTCGCATGAAAAAAGAGTATCTCGAATTCACCCGCCTGATCGAGCGGTTGCACCGCCGCTTTTTGGATTTGCTGCGGGCGGAGCTCAACCGGCTCGGCATTCGCAACATCAACAGCGTGCAGGCGCTGCTGCTGGCAAATATCGGTGACGAGCACATCGCGATCCGCGATCTGGTCGAGCGCGGCTACTACCAGGGGTCCAACGTCTCCTACAATATCAAGAAACTGGCGGAAATGGGCTACCTGGAGCAGGAGCGCTCGGCGCACGACCGGCGCTCGGTCAGCATCCGCCTGACCAAGCAGGCACTCAACGTCGTCGAGCGGATCCGCGAACTCGAGCAACGGATCGCCGGCCAACTCGACCAACAGGATTTTGGCTGCAACGAGATCGAACTCGTCTGTCAGGCGCTTCGCCGGGTCGAGCGGACGTGGACCGATTACGTCCACTACGGTCGGGCCATGGCGGCTCCCTCAACCGATACCGGCACCGCCGCCGCCGCCGAGTAGATCGATGAGCGCGGCGGCATGGCCGATCGACGGCACCAGGGCAACCGCAAAGCCGGCCTGCCCGCGCTGGTCGAGTGCCATCCGCCGTTCGCCTACGGCATTTCCCGCGCCGGTGGCGACCAGAAGCGCACCGGCGAGCCCGGCGCGCCGCGCCGCCACCACATCGGAGGCGCGATCGCCGATCAACCAGGACGGTTGCAGCGCAAGGCCGAGGCAGGTGGCCGCGCGGTGGAGCAAGCCGGGGTTCGGCTTGCGGTCGGGATGATCGGGATGGGCGTAGGGCGGCAGTGCCTGCGGGTGGTGCGCGCAGGCGAACACCGCATCGACGAACGCGCCCGCCGCCGCCAACGCGTCGAGGAGCCGCTCCTGCACGGCGGCGAACTCCCCCCAGCCGTAAAGGCCACGGCCGATACCGGACTGGTTGGTCACGATGACCACCGCGACGCCGAGCCGGTTGGCGCGCGCAATCACGTCGGCGGCGCCGGCGATCAGGCGAACGTCGGTGACGCGGTACAGGTAGCCGACCTCTTCGACGATGGTGCCGTCGCGATCGCAGAACAAGGCGGCCCGCGGCGCCGGAGCCGCGCTTCGCCGCAAAATCTGCTGCCAGACCCCGTCCGCGCCGAGAGCGGCCTGCGCTGACAACGGCACCGAGGGGCTCATCGCGACGGGCGGCGGCAAACACCGCCCCGGTTGCGGCCGGCACCAACCACCGGCCCGCCGGCGCAGACGGCCATCCGGGCAAGCGCCCGCCGGACGATCAGCAAGACCTGCGGCCCCCTATCCCACCCCCCCCCGTGAGTCATCCGCACCCGCGCCTAGCCCCAGGATAACACAACCCACGGTTTCGCCCTTTGCGGGGGTCGAAACTCGATCTCGCGTGTTGCATAATCACACAATCATACCGGGCAGAGCGTCTCGTTTGCGTCCCATGTCGGGTTGGGCCTGCGGCGCGCAGGCGGCGCGTGGTTCGCTGTGAACGGCTGGGCTTCGTCCGTCCGCTTGAAACGAACCACGCCCCGATGGGTTTGGTGGATCGTACGACAACAGGCGCGGCAATCCGCCGTATGATGCGATCCACGAGCCAAAAGTTCCGGGCGACCGGGAGGCTCGGCATGGGATGGGCGCGCCTGCTCAACCTCCATAGTATCGGCCTGCTGAGGTCTGCGAATGCTTTCGGACACATTGCACCCCCCTTCGCCGGATAAGAAAATGCGGCAGCGCCGCTTCGAGCACCTTACCCAGCTCGCCTGGATGCACGCGCGCAACGATCTCGCCGAAACGCTCTATCTGAATACGGCGATCGACGTGACGCGGCCGGTGCATTTCTACGGGATCGTCAATTTTCGTTGCAACATCAAGTGCCGATACTGCGACTTCTGGCGCTGGAAGCACTACGACGAGGAAATGTCGATCACGGAGTGGCAATCCGCGCTCCGGAGCGTCAAGGACTTCGTCGGTCCCTTCGCCATCAGCTTCAGCGGCGGCGAGCCGTTCATCAAGCCGGGCTTCGTCGATCTGCTCGCCTGGTGCCACGACAACGCGATCAAGGCGGGCGTCACCACCAACGGCCTCGGGCTGACCGAAAAGATCGCGAAACGGGTGGCCATGGCCCATCCCTTCAACGTCAACATCTCGGTCGACGCCCCGGATGCCGAAATCCAGGACTACGTGCGCGGGCATTCCGGCCTGTTCCAGCGCATCTGTGCCGGCATCCACAACCTTGCGGCGGCACGCGCCGAGGCCGGCGCGGATTTTCCCATCGTCATCAAGGCGGTGGTCACCTCGCAGAATTTCCGCGAACTGCCGGCACTCGTCTCCTGGTGCACCGAGATCGGCGCGAGCTGTGTCAACATCCAGCCCATGGACCGCCTGACGCCCGAAAGCGAAGAGGAGTTGTGGATTGGCGAGCGCGACCAGGGCGCGCTGCAGGAGATTGTCGATCGGCTCGTTGCCATGAAGCGCGACGGCGCGCCCATCTTGAACAACGAAACGACCCTGCGGCTGATCCCCAACCACTTCCGCGACGAACGCGCGCCGAAGGAAACGATGCCGTGTCGGGTCGGCATGCGCAATTTCTTCATCAAGCCCCAGGGCGAGGTGGAGGTCTGCTGGTTCTTCCCGCCCATTGGCAACATCCGCACGCAGAGCGCCAAGGACATCTGGTATGGCGAGAAGGCGGCGACCATCCGCCGGCAAACCGTCGAATGCGACCGGTTATGCCTGTTCACGTGCCTGTCGCAGAAGACGCTCAAGGACAAAGTGAAGATGGGGATGACCCTGCTGCGCAGCCGCTGACCCCTCTCCTGCCCTCCTCCCCGCGGCACAAAAAACCGTAAACAGAAAACCGCTAACGGAACAGCGAAAGCGGGAGTGCGGCAGCCGCCGACAAGGCCGGGCGCCGGCCGTCATTGTCTTCGACCGCTTCGATCTCTTCTCCCACCCGGGACGTCGCCCGCGCAGGAAGGGCGGCTCGGCCAACGAGACCGCCCGGGCGACGAAGGCACCCCTCTCGCCAGTGCACACGACCTCAGCCGCGCTCGAACGGCCGCGCCGGCGGCCGCCCAAAAAAAAAGGGCCGTATTGCACGGCCCTAGGTTTGGGAGGAAACGTCCAAGAAGTGCGGCCGCCTGAGTTACCACCGGCAACCGTGCTGCACCGCACAACTGGGAAGATAGTGGTTCGCAATAAGAAAGGCAAATGACAATTTCGTAGGGATGGGCTGCATTTGCGGCACACCAGCGACTGAAACCCGCCTATTCACACAACACCTTGTTCTGGCAATAACATAATTGTCACAATCTCCGATTGTCGGCTTGGAAACGGGCGGCCGTGCCAGCGCCGGAACACCGGCTGGCGCCCGTTCAGGCCGCAAGAAAAGGGCGGCAAGCCCTTGTGCGTGCGCACAAACGACCGCCCCGACCGGCCAGCCCCCGCCCCCCGCGCGGTCGCCGTCAGATCACCCCGTCGCTGCGCAGGGCGGCGATCTCGTCTGCGCTCAAGCCGAGGAGATCGGCAAAAATCTCCTCGTTGGCGTTGCCCAGCGGCGGGCCGAGGTGGGTGATGCGGCCGGGCGTTGCCGACAGCTTGGGCAGGACCGCCGGCACCGTGACCGGTCCCGCCGCCTCGTCTTCGACGACGCAAAGGTTGCCGCGGGCGCGGACGTGGGGATCGGCGAACAGATCCGCAATCGTGTTGATCGGCCCGATCGGCACCTCGCAGGCGAGGCAGCGGCGCAGCACCTCGGCGCGCGGGAGCCCGCCGGTCCAGGCAGCGACCAGGCCATCGACCTCGCCGCGCGCCGCCAGCCTCTTCGCCTGCGCGCCGAAGCGGTGATCGGCGGCAAGCTCCGGCGCGCCCATGGCGCGGGCCAGGCGCGCGAACATCTTGTCGGTGGTGCAGGCGATCGCAACCCAGGTGCCGTCCGCACACTGGAAATGCCCGTGCGGGCAGGCGTTGCGGGTGCCGGTGCCTTCGGGGCCGCGCACGACGCCGTGCGCCGCATAGAGCGGCGCGATCTCGTCGAGGACGCGGAACACCGCCTCGTACAGTCCGACGTCGATGACCTGGCCTTCGCCGGTCCGGTCCCGGTGGCGCAGCGCGACCAGCACGCCGAACGCACCGTACAGGCCGGAGAGATAGTCCGCGAGCGAGGTGGAGCCGGGCGTCAAGGGTGGCCCGCCCGCGACACCGGCCAGGGCGGCGAGGCCACCGAAGGCATGCGCGATGCGCGCAAACCCCGGCCGATCCTTATAGGGACCGCTCTGCCCGTAGCCGGTGATGCGCAGGAGGACCAGCCCCGGATTGACGCCGCGCAGGACCTCCCAGCCGAGCCCCCAGGCCTCAAGCGTGCCCGGCCGGAAGTTCTCGCAAACCACATTGGAGCGCGCGGCCAGCCGCAGGAACAGGGCCGCACCGGCCGGACGACGCAGATCGAGGGTGATCGATTTCTTGTTGCGCGCCTCGGACAGCCAGGCGAGCGTCGCGTCCGCCCTGCGGCTCGGCGTGCCGAACGCACGAAACGGATCGCCCGCGCCGGGCTGCTCGATCTTGATCACGTCTGCACCGAACTCCGCCAACATCGCGGCGCAATAGGGTGCGGCGAGGAACGAGGCGAGGTCGAGCACGCGCAGGCCGCTGAGCGGCGGGGCGGGCGCGGTCATCGCGCGCGGTCCTCCCCCCAGGCGGCGGCGATGATCGGCTTGTGGGTGCCGCGGGCGAACAGGTACGCGCTGCGCATCAACCGCAATGCCTCGATGGCGTGCAGTCGAGCCCAGGCCAGCGGCGGGATGTCGCGCGGGCGCGGCACGCCCTGGCCGGCGACGGTGAACCCCAACCGGCGGAACACGTAGAGCGCGCGCGAGAGATGGTAGCCATCGGTGACGATGACCACGTTGCGCCAGCCGCGGGCGCGGATCTCGCAGCCGGTGTAGACCGCATTTTCGAAGGTGTTGCGGGCGCGATCCTCGACCACGATCAATCGCTCCGCGATGCCCATCTGCACGGCAATGTCGCGCATCAGGTGCGATTCCGCCGGTGGCGCGGCGACCAGGCCGCCCGAGACGAGCAGATGGTTGGCGTCGAGGGCGCGAAACACCGAGACGCCGTGCCTGATCCGCCGCAAGAGGGCGGGACCGGCGACGCCCGGCGCAACGACGGCCGCGCCCAGCACGACGACGGCATCGACGGAAGCGGGCGGCGGGCGGCGGCGCAGCATCGGATCAGTACGAGCGTGGCAGGCCGAGGACGTGCTCGGCCAGATAGGAGAGGATCAGGTTGGTCGAAATCGGCGCCACCTGGTAGAGACGGGTTTCCCTGAACTTGCGCTCGATATCGTATTCGACGGCGAACCCGAAGCCACCATGCGTTTGCAGGCACATATCCGCCGCCGCCCACGACGCGTCGGCGGCGAGCAGCTTGGCCATGTTGGCCTCGGCGCCGCATTGCTCGCCGGCTTCGAACAGCGCGGCCGCGCGCGCGACCATCAAGGCGGCGGCCTCGCTCGCGGCATAGGCGCGCGCGATCGGGAATTGCACCCCCTGATTCTGGCCGATGGGCCGGTCGAAGACGATGCGCTCCTTGGCGTAGGCGCACGCGCGGTCGATGAACCAGCGGGCGTCGCCGATGCATTCGGCGGCGATCAGAATCCGCTCGGCGTTCATGCCGTCGAGAATATAACGAAAGCCCCTGCCCTCCTCGCCGATCAGGCCATCTGCGGGCACGAACAAGCGATCGAAGAAGATCTCGGTGGTATGGTGGTTGAGCATGGTGGCGATGGGCCGGATGGTGAGCCCGTGGCCCTTGGCCGCGCGCAAATCGACCAGGAACACCGAAAGTCCGTCGTGCGGACGCGCCACCCGCTCGCGCGGGGTGGTGCGGGCGAGCAGCAGCAACAGATCCGAATGCTCGGCGCGCGAGGTCCAAACCTTCTGACCGCTGACGACATAGCCGTCGGCGGTGCGCTCCGCCGTGGTCCGGATGCGGCCGGTATCGGTGCCGCTCGTCGGCTCGGTGACGCCGAATGCCTGCAAGCGCAGGCGGCCGGAGGCGATCTCGGGCAGATACGCCGCCTTTTGCGCGTCGCTGCCGTGGCGGAGCAGCGTGCCCATGGTATACATTTGCGCGTGGCAGGCGGCGGCGTTGGCGCCGGAGCGCTGGATCTCTTCCAAGATGGCGCAGGCGGCACCAAGGCCCAGTCCGCTGCCGCCGTAGGCTTGCGGAATCAGCGCGGCGAGGAATCCCGCTTCATTAAGGGCCTGAACGAAGGCGTCGGGGTAGGCCTTGGCCGCGTCCAGTCCGCGCCAGTATGACGAGGGAAAACCGGCACACAGCGCGCGGACCGAGCGGCGGATGTCGTCATGTGTTTCCGTCATTGCAGCGATGCGTTACAAGATCAGCAACAGAACAATGGGCGGGCCCTATTAAGCAGACCCGGGCCCTCATAGCCAGCGGGTGGTTGAGGTGAACCAAGCAATAGAGCGGCGCCGGAGCGCCGACGTCATCGAAGAATTTCTCAGCCTCAAGAATGCGACCGTGGTCGACGTCGGCTGCGGCAACGGCTGGTTGACGCGGCTGATGACCGAGCGCGGCGCGCACGTCACCGGCATCGAGGTCAGCCCGCGCCAGTTGGCGCTCGCCCGCACGGCGAAGATGGTCGGCGACGAGCATTACATCCAGGGCTCGGCCGAAGAGCTGCCGCTCCCCAACCGTTCCGTCGACATCGTCGTCTTCTATAACAGTCTGCATCACGTCGATTCCAAGGTGCTGCCCAACGCCCTGCGCGAGGCGGGGCGCGTTCTCAAGCACGGCGGCATCCTCTATGTCTCCGAGCCGCTGGCCGAGGGCGACTACTTCGAGCTGATGAAGCCGGTGCACGACGAGACGGTGGTTCGGCGCAATGCGCAAGACATCCTGCGCCACGCCCCGGAATACGGGTTGCTCATCGAGAAGCAGTTCGTCTACCGCGACGCCGTGGTGCTCCCCAACTTCCAGGCGTTTCACGACCGGCTGACGACGATCAACCCGGACATCCGCTCGCGTTTCGACGAGGAAGAAGAGACGCTCAAGCATATTTTCGAGACGACCGGCAAGAAGACCGACGCCGGCTGGAGCTTCGATCAGGCTTGGCGGGTCGCCGTCCTGCGCCGCGCCTGAGCATATCGGGCCGGCGTTTCACCCCCACAGCGCGGCCGGCGCCGGCAACAGCAGACCATCACGATAGTGAAGCGCGGGCGCACGGTCTCGTGCCAGCCACAACGGGCCGTCGAGATCGACCACGCCGGCCGCCGCCGCCAGCAGGAGCGCGGGCGCGATGGCGAGCGACGTGCAAACCATGCAGCCGACCATGATGCCGAGACCGGCGGCGCGCGCGGCCGCCACCGCGCGCAAGGCCTCGGTCAGCCCACCCGCCTTGTCGAGCTTGATGTTGACCATCTGATAGCGGGGTGCCAGCCCCGCGATATCGGCCGCGGTGTGCATGGATTCGTCGGCGCACAAGGCGATCGGCCCGCGATATCCGGCCAGCGCCGCATCGCAAGCCGCGGGCAACGGCTGCTCGATCATCGCCACGCCGAGGGCGGCCAGCGCCGGGCCGGCGGCGTCGAGCCGGGCGAGGTCCCACGCCTCGTTGGCATCGACGATGAGCCGCGCCTTCGGTGCGGCGGTGCGGACCGCGGTGACCCGCTCGACGATGTGCTCGCCATCGAGCTTGATCTTGAGAAGCGGCCGCCCGGCGAGCCGGGCGGCGGCGCGTCCCATGGCCTCCGGATTGTCGAGACCAATGGTTTCGGCGGTTACCGTTGGCTGCGGCGGCGCAACGCCGGCCATCTCCCAGGCGGGACGTCCCGCCGCCTTGGCATCGAAGTCCCACAAGGCGCAGTCGAGCGCATTGCGCGCCGCGCCCGCCGGCAAGCGGGTCTGCAGGGCATGACGATCCAGCCCGTCGGCGATGGCGCCACGCTCAATTTCGAGGCGGGCGACGACCCCTTCGATCGTCTCGCCATAGCGCGCATAGGGCACGCACTCCCCCCGGCCGACGATCCCGTCGTCCTCGATTTCGGCGACGACGACGTCGGCGCTCGTTTTTGTGCCGCGGGCAATGCTGAAGGGGCGTGCGAGCGGCCACGATTCCCGTCGCACCCGCAACCTGCGGGTCATGCCCCGTCACACCCGCACATTGCGGGCCATGCGATGAGCAGATCGACGAGGCGGCCGACGCCGTCCTTCAGCGGATCGACCGCCGGCAAGCCGGTCGTGTCCTCGATGCTGCGCAGCGCCGCCGTCCGCTGCTCCTCAGTCATGCCGGCGGTGATCACCGCGACCCCGATGCAGCGCGCGGCCGCATTGGTGAGCCGGGCCGCCTCCTCATTGGCGCGGATGCATGCCCGGAGTTCGGGTAGCGGCCAGCCGGGCAGGCCGCGCATGTGCGCGCGCTGCGGGTCGTGGCACATCACCAACACATCGGCCTGCGCACCGTGCAGCAGACCGAGGCTGACGCCGGCGAAGGACGGATGGAACAACGAGCCCTGTCCCTCGATGAGATCCCAATGCCCGGCGTCGGCGGCGGGCGTCAGCCATTCGACCGCGCCGGAAATGAAATCCGCGATCACCGCGTCGACCGAAACACCGGCGCCGGCGATAAAGATGCCGGTCTGGCCGGTGGCGCGGAAGTCGGCGGCGATGCCGCGCCGGCGCAGCTCCGCCTCGATCGCGAGCGTGGTGTACATCTTGCCAACGGAGCAGTCGGTGCCGACACTCAACAGCCGCTTGCCCTCACGGCGCGCGCCGGTGCCGACGGCGAAGGCTTGTGTCGGCTGGCGAACATCGATCAGGCGGCGGCCATGTGCTTCGGCGGCGGCGCGCAGCACCGGCAGCTCGACGAGGCGCTGGTGCAGCCCGCTCGCGACATCGAGCCCCGCTTCGGCGGCGCGGATCAGCGTCGGCAGCCAGCTTTCGGGAATGAAGCCGCCGGCGTTGGCGACGCCGACGATCAGCGTGGCCGCACCGGCGGCGGCGGCGGCTTCGACGGAGAGTTCCGGCAGATCAAGGCTCGCCCGGCAACCGTCGAGGCGCACCTGCGCGACACACCACGCCCGACGCCACTGCAGGATGCCGTTGGCGGTTTTCGCCGCAAGCTGATCGCGGGCGTCGCCCACGAACAAGGCATAGGGGCGTCTCAGCATGCGCGACCCACTTCCGACCACCGCGTCCGACCGCACCCGTCACCCGCCGCAGCGAGCGGCTCGCCCCGCATGAGGGACGCCGGTCTATTGGACGCTCGGGCGCCCCTCGTCCCCGTCTTGTTGGCGACGGCGGCACTGCGCGGCGGCGATGCAGCGGGCGAGGAAGTTCAGACGTCGCTCACACGTCACGATCTGCTGCGCCGTACACACGGCACGCGTGCAATCGAATTCGCAGACCTCGATCGCCTCCGGTACGGTTTCCACCTGTGCATCCAGCCAGTCATGAATGCGAGACCAGAATCGCCCGATAATCGGCATTCTCCCATCCCTAATTCGCGTTCTTCTACTTAGGATTACTCTAACATGACAGACCTCGCGAATCGAGGCACGTTTTTCATCGTGGCGTCAAGAACGATCCCCCCAAAGGCGCCCATTTTGTTTGCGGGTCACTAGGTGTCGGCACCGCCGACGGTGTCCGTCGCCGGCCCTCCCGGCCAGCGCGGCCCGCTGCGGTAGACTTCGGTCATCGCGGCCAGCTTCTCGCTCAAGATCCGCATGACCGCGAGAGCGGCGTCGGCGTTGCTGGTCACCGCTCGCAAGAACACATCGCTCTCGATCTTGAGCACCTTGACGACGCCGACGGCGCGGACATCGGCCGAGCGCGGCTTGTTGCAGAAAATTCCCATCTCGCCGAAGAGCTGGTGCTTGCCCTGGCGACCGAGCACGACTTCCGCCGGGCCGACACTGACGACGATCTCCACCTCGCCTTCATCGATCACATAGGCCCCGTCGCTGGGCTCGCCCTCGCGGCACAGGGACTCGCCGGGATGGAAGACGAGATAGCTGCTGGAGAAGGCGAGGAGCTTCTGCATCGCCGGATCGAGCCGGGCCAGGATAGGCGTGTGGCGGATCACCTGCACCGCGTCGGCGTATTGCACGATCGTCGTCCTCGTCAGCCGGTTGCCGGGGAAATAGGGGAGATGGCGATCATACCGGGCCGGCCACCGTCGTCCTGGTTATCGCCCGCTCGATGATGCGGCCGGCCTCGAAGCGGATGAGCCGATCAAAGCCCTCGGTCGGCTCGTCGTAGCCCTGCAACCAGACGATGCCACAGCCGAGATCACCGGACAGCAGCCGCTTGCGGATGGCGTCCTGGGCGCGGGGATCGAGCGGCGCGATGGCATGGTCGAGGATCAAGAGGTCGGGCCGCTTGATCAGGTTGCGGGCGAGGGCCAGTTTCTGGCGTTGCGCCGCCGACAGCCGCCGGCCGCCCAGGCCGACGTCGTAATCGAGACCGGTCTCAACGATCGCCTGGCGCAGGCCGAGGTCCTCGATCACCGTCGCGATCAGCGCACCGATCTCTTTCTGGCTTTGCTGGCGGCCATAGACCAGCTTACCGAACAAGATGTTATCCTGGACCGAGGCGGCGCTGTTGTAGGCATCCGCATCAAAGAACGCGATGGCGTCCTGGAGCTCACCCGGCAGGTAGTCGGCGAAGGCCTGACGGGCGGCGAGCAGCCGCCGCTCGGTCGTGGCGTCGATCACGCCCAGGCGATGACGCGCCGGCACCAGCTTGAACGGCAACGACATCAGGAGGGTGAGATCGGGCCTCTCCGCCTCCCCGATCCGGGCGGGATCGACGCGGTGAACGATGGCGGTGAGCTCGGGCAACAACTTGGCATCGACAAAGCTGTAGCGTTCGAACAGCTCGTGGCCGGGCGGCAGCCCCTCGAACAGATCGACGACAATGCGGGCGAGCTGCAAGCCGGCCCGCTCAAACGTCTCGCTCAAGTGCGCCAGATCGAGAACGGAGCGCACATACTCGTTGTCGGCGATATGGTCGAGGTCGAAGGTGGTGCCGATCGGCTTGCCGAACAGCAGATTTTCCGCCACCGACATGTTCTGGCTGAAGCGCTGGCGCTCGAAGGGCTCGACCAGACCCGCATAGCGCGGCTCATTGAGACGCGCCTTCAGGGTATGACGTGCCTGCAGAATGGCACACGCGAGATCGGCGCGTTCGACCGCGTCGATGGTGCCGTTCAGTCCGAAAGCGAAGACTTCTTCTTCCAGATCGACGTCCGCGAGTGCGGCAATCACGTGGGTGCCCAGAGCCTGCGCGTCGGGATAGCCGGCAGCCGTATGGTCGATCCAGGACGTGTCCAGTTCGCTCGTCGTGTTCCCCGACAACAAGGCTTCCCGCTGCCTGCGTGGGCGCTCTGCATCGGCGTCATCCGTGTCATCCGCACCCGGGGGCGGTGCGATCGGCCGATGCTTGAGCCCATACAACAGGTTGTCACGGATGTTGCCCTGGATCAAGGTGACGCCGGGCGCGACGTAACCCAGGCGCTGCCCGCTCACCCGCTCCGGCAGCTCGGCGAGATCATCGTTGCCGATGCGCACCTCGCCCGAGGTCGGCGCCAGCAGGCGCGCCAGGATCTTCGCGGCGGTATCGGCGCCCGAACCGCTGCCGCCAAGAAACGCCACCTTTTCGCCGACACCGAAGCGGAAGCTCGCCTGATCGAGCAGCCGCACCCCGCCTTCGTCCTCCAGGGCGAGGTTGGTGGCAACGACTTCGCCTTCGAGCCTGGCCACCGGCCCGTCCTTCGGCTCCTGCAGGCGCTCATCGAGCAGCCCCGCCGGCTCGAACTGCTCGATGAGCTGCTCGTACTTGACCCGGCAGTCCTCCTTCTGCTGGTACCAATCCAGAAGTTCCTTCCACGGAGACGAGAGATCCTTGTACGCCGACAGCACGGCGACCAGCGCACCGAAGGTGAGATTGCCACGAATGACCAGATAGCCGCCGACCAGGAAGAAGAAGAAGGGAGTCAGTTGCGCAATGAAGTTGTTCAGGAACTTGATAAAGAATTTCTTCAGGTAGATCCGCAGGCGGATATCGTAGATCTGACCACAGATCTGCGCGAAATCCGCCCGGTGCAGCTCCGAGGTGTCGTGGACGTGAATTTCCTCCACCATCGCCACGGCTTCGCCGATGCGCTCGGACAACCGGCGCACGGTGCGCACCCGTTCCTTGGCGAGCGCGTTGACTTGCCGCTGCAGCTTCGGGATCAGGTAGGCCTGCAACGGATAGAGGGCAACGGCGGCGCAGCCAAGCACGACGTCCTGGACGAACATGAACACCAGGATCGTCAACAGCGTCCCGCCCTGGAACGCCGCCAGCGCGATCGCGTCGCCGATGAAGCCGCCGAGCGGCTCGACCTCAGCGGTGATCATGGCGACGATCTCGCCCTGGGACAGGCGGCGGAAGCGTGGGGTCGGGAAACGCAACACCCGGCTGAAGAGCTGGTAGCGCAACCGCCGCAGCATCCGCTCGCCGAGCCGACCCTTGTAGACGTTGATCGCGTACTTGAAAGCGCCGTTAATCAAGACGAGTGTCAAGAACGACAGGCATAAGAACAACAGGTACTCAAGCTGCGACAGAGAGAATCCGACGATATTTTTTGGAAATGCGGTAGTTCCTATCGCCTTATTGATAATCAACTTTGGAAGCTCAAGGGAGTAATACAAAAATGGAAAGGACGCCACCGTCATCACCAGCAGGTTGACCTGCTGACGCCAGCTATACTTCAAAATATATGCAAAAAAGGTTGGCTGCATGGACGCTCGGGCGCGGTGCGTCGGCAACACTCAAGCGACGACCCGTGGCAGCGGCTTTCGCCCCGCCCTCTGCGCGCTTGCGTTCGCCTAATCCGCCGATTAATGCGTGAGATGCGCGCACTTTGCAATCGGGGCTTGGCCGCCCGCGACTTCGGACGCGGCCTTTCGACATGGGGGACAGTGTGCATCGCGGGCACACCCGGTTCCGTGTTCTGATCTATAGCCACGACAGTTTCGGATTGGGGCATCTGCGCCGTTGCCGGACCATCGCGCACGCCATCGTCCGCCACCGCCCGGACGTCGCCGTGCTCATCTTGTCGGGCTCACCGATCATCGGCAGCTTCAGCTTCTGCGAGCGGGTCGATTTCGTGCGCATCCCCGGGATCATCAAGCTGCAGAACGGCAACTACGAGCCGCACGGCCTCGACATCGGCCTCGACGAAACGCTCGCCATCCGCGCCGCCATCTTGGAGCACACGGCGCGCGCCTTCCGTCCCGACATCTTCTTGGTGGACAAGGAACCGCTCGGGCTGCGCGGCGAGGTGAAGGACACGCTCGTCATGCTCAAGGCGGCGCACTGCCACCTGGTCCTCGGCCTGCGCGATGTGATGGATGAACCGGGTCAACTCGCCTGGGAATGGGAGCGCAAGCACGCGGCGCCGGCGCTCACCGATCTCTACGACAGCATCTGGGTTTACGGCCTGCCGCAAATCTGCAACGCCCTCGAAGGCATCGATCTGCCGAGCGAGACGGAGGCCAAGATCCGCTACACCGGGTACCTGCGCCGCGAGACCACCGGCATCGCCCGGGGCGCCGGCCCGGCCGTGCCGCATGCGGGCATGCCCTACCTTCTGGTCACGCCCGGCGGCGGCGGCGACGGCGCGCTCCTGGTCGACTGGGTGCTGCGCGCCTACGAGAGCGATCCGGGCATCGCGCATCCGGCGCTGATCGTGCTCGGGCCGTTCATGCACTCCGACCGGCAGGCGGAGTTCATCGAGCGGGCGCGACGCCTGCATCGCGTCGAGACGCTCATTTTCGATGCCAACCTCGAAGACCTGATCGCGGCATCCGCCGCCATCGTCGCCATGGGCGGCTACAACACCTTCTGCGAGATCCTCTCCTTCGACAAGCCGGCGCTGCTGGTGCCGCGGGAGGCGCCCCGGCTCGAACAGTACATTCGCGCCGAGCGTGCCGCGGCGCTCGGCCTGATCACCATGCTGCGCACCGACGATGCGGACGATGCCGGCAAGATGGCGGCGATGCTGCGCGCGCTGCCGGCCCGGCCCAGGCCATCGGAGATCCGGATCGAGGGGCTGCTCGATGGCCTCGATGTGATCTGCGCCCTGATCGATCAATGGCTCGCGGCGACACCGTCGCCGCGGCAAAAGGTTCCGGCGCTGTCGTAGGAGTGCCCCGCGGTGGGCCCGATCGCCATCGTCCTGAAGGGCTACCCGAGGCTGTCCGAGACCTTCATCGCCAACGAGATCCGGGCGCTCGAACGTCGCGGCCTGCGCATCGCGCTCTATTCCATGCGCCGGCCCACCGACCCGCACGTGCACCCGGTCCACCACGAGATCGCGGCAGCGGTCCGCTATCTGCCGGAATACCTGCACGAGGCACCGTTCCGGGTGCTCCGTGCCTGGTGGCGGGTGCGCCGCCGGCCGGGCTATGCCGCGGCGCGCGCCGTCTGGCTTCAAGATCTGCGCCGCGATCCGACGCGCAGCCGTCTGCGCCGCTTCGGCCAGGCCCTGGTGCTCGCCGACGAATTGGGCGCTGAGATCACTTGGCTGCACGCCCACTTCCTGCACACGCCCGCCTCGGTGACCCGTTACGCCGCCCTGATCACCGGCCTGCCGTGGAGCGTTTCGGCGCACGCCAAGGACGTCTGGACCACGCCTGAGTGGGAGAAGCGCGAGAAGCTCGTATCCTGCCGATGGCTCGTCACCTGCACCGCCTGCAATGCCGCCCACCTCCGGGCGCTCGCTCCCGAGCCCGCGAAGGTATCGCTGATCTATCACGGCCTCGATCAGCGGACCTTCGCCCCGCCCCACCCCGCCGCCTCACGTCCCGCCGACGGCCGTGCGGGCGATCCGGTCGTCCTGCTTTCGGTCGGCCGCGCGGTGGAAAAGAAGGGCTTCGATGTGCTGCTCGCGGCGCTGGCGCTGTTGCCGCCTGCCTGTCGCTGGCGGCTGGTGCACATCGGCGCAGGCCCGCTGCTGCCCCGCCTCCAGCGGCAGGCACGCGCGCTGGGACTGGAGGAGCGCATCGATTGGCGCGGTGCCCAGCCGCAGGCGGGCGTGCTCTCGGCCTACCGCACCGCCGATCTGTTCGTGCTCGCCTGCCGGGTAGCCCCGGACGGCGATCGGGACGGGTTGCCCAACGTCTTGATGGAAGCGCAGAGCCAGGGGCTGCCGTGTGTGTCCACCGCCATCTCCGCCATCCCGGAACTGATCGAAGATGGCGTGACCGGGCTGCTGATCCCGCCCGAAAACCCGGCCGCGCTGGCGGACGCACTGCGCCGGCTGATCGACGATCCGGGCCTGCGCGCTCGGCTCGGCCGCGCCGGCCAGGAGCGCGTCTCGGCGCGGTTTTCCTTCGAAGCCGGGATCGAGCGGCTGGTCGCCCGCTTCGAAGGGGCCGGCCACCGCCTCATTCCGGCATGAGGATCGCCTTCTACGCGCCGCTGAAGGCACCGGACGATCCCACGCCGTCCGGCGATCGCCAGATGGCCCGGCTCCTGGTCGCGGCGCTCGGCGCCGCCGGCCACGACGTGGCGCTCGCCAGCCGCTTTCGCAGCTTCGACGCCACGGGCGACGCGGCACGCCAAGCGCGTCTGCGCACCCTCGGCCTGCGGCTGGCGCAGCGGCTGGTTCGCCGCTACCGCGCCGAGCCGTCCGCCGGCCGGCCGAACCTGTGGTTCACCTATCACCTCTATCACAAGGCGCCCGACTGGCTCGGCCCCGACGTCAGCCGGGCGCTCGGCATTCCCTACGTCGTCGCCGAGGCCTCGCATGCACCCAAACAGGAGAATGGAGCGTGGGCGCTCGGCTGGCGCGCCGCGAGGGCCGCGATCATGCAGGCCGATCTGGTTGTCGGACTGAACCCGGCCGATGCGCCGTGCGTGCGCCCGCTGCTCGCCGCACCGACGCGCGCGCTGCCGCTGAAGCCCTTCACCGACGTCGCGCGGCTGCGCCGGCTGGCAGCCGACACCCGCGCGCCGTCGCAGGCGGGCGCCGTCCACGATCACCACGGCGAAGGACCAGTGCTGCTGACGGTGGCGATGATGCGCGTCGGCGACAAGCTCGCCTCCTATCGCCTGCTGGCCTCTGCCCTCGGCGCGATCACGCATCGTCGGTGGCGGCTGATGGTCGCCGGCGACGGCCCGGCCCGACGCGAGGTGATGGCCGCCATGGCGCCGCTCGGCCAGCGGGTGACGTTCCTCGGCCGCTGCGCGCCGCCCGCCCTTTTTCACCTCTATGCCACCGCCGACCTTTACGTCTGGCCGGCCATCGGCGAAGCTTACGGCATGGCAATGCTGGAAGCGCACGCCCTGGGCCTGCCGGTGGTGGCCGGCGCTGCGGGAGGCGTCGGTGCAATCGTCCGCCACCAGCAAACGGGCATCCTCGTCCCGCCAGGGGACGCGGCACTGTTCGCCGACGCCGTCGCCGCGCTGCTCGACGATGCCGACCGGCGCCGCGCCATGGCGGCCGCCGCCGCACGCATCGTGGCCCGCGAGCATGACATCGCCGGCGCCGCCCACGCGCTGGCCGCGGCGCTCGACCGCGTCGCCGCTACGGGAGAGCCGCGGTGAGCGGCCGGGTCATGTTCTACGTGCAGAGCCTGCTCGGCGTCGGGCACATCAAGCGCGCCGCGGTGATCGCCCGCGCGCTCGCCGATGCCGGGCTCGCCACGACGGTGGTGCTCGGCTCGCCGCCGGTCCCGGGCATCGGATTTGCCGGGTGCGCCCGCGTGCTGCTGCCGCCGGTGCGCACCGCCGATACCCGCTTCGAGGTGCTGCTCGACGAGCTTGGCCGGCCGATCGACGCCGCCTGGCGCGACCAGCGTCAGGCCCGGCTCCTGTTCGAGTTCGAGAACATCCGGCCCGATGTCTTGCTGATCGAGCTGTTTCCGTTCGGACGCCGCCAGTTCCGCTTCGAGTTGATGCCCCTTCTCGAAGCCGCGATCGCCGCCCGCCCCCGGCCGCAGGTGGTTTCTTCGGTGCGCGACCTGCTGGTCCGCAAGCCCGACGCCAGGCGCGACCACGACGTGCTCGCCGTCCTCGAATGTTACTTCGACCGGGTCCTCGTCCACGGCGATCCGGCGCTGATCCCGTTCGAGACCTCGTTTCCGGCCGCCGCGCGCATTGCCGACAAGCTCAGCTACACCGGCTACGTCGCCGATAGCGCCGACCGCGCGGAAGACGCGGCGGACCGCGAGGACGGCCGCGGCGAGGTCATCGTCTCCGCCGGCGGCGGCGCGGTCGGCGAGGCGCTGCTGCGCACCACCATTGCCGCGCGGCCGTTGAGCCGCGCCGGCGCGCGCGTCTTCCGGCTGATCACCGGACCGAACCTGCCCGACGCGGTGTTCGAGGATCTGTCGTGGAACCGGCCGCCCGGCATCATCGTCGAGCGCTGGCGGCCGGATCTGCCGGTGCTGCTGCGCAACGCCGCGCTGTCCGTCTCCCAGGCCGGCTACAACACGCTGATGGACGTGCTCGCCGCCGAGGTGCCGGCGGTGGTCGTGCCGTTCGCGGCGCCCGGCGAGACCGAGCAGCTCGCCCGCGCGCAGGTCCTTGCCGAGCGCGGCGCGCTGACGCTGCTCGACCCGGGCGCACTCAGCCCCGCCGCCCTGGCCGCGGCCATGGACCGGGCCTTGACAAGGCCGGCGCGCCGGCCGCTGATACGGATGGATGGCGGGCCGACAACGGCGCGGCTGATTGCGGCGCTGTGCGCGGCTCCGGCGCCGGCACGCCGGTGCGGCGACGGCATGTAGAGGCGCGCTGAATGGCGTCCTGGGAAGATCTGCGGGGGGAACTCGACCTCTGGGGCCAGTACGGCCTGGAGGCGCGGCTGTGGTGGCGCGACGACGATGCGCGCGCGCCGTCGCCGGCGCTGGACCGCCTGCTGGCCATCAGCACGGATACCGCGACCCCCGTCGCGCTGGCCGTCATTCCGCGCGACCTCGATCCGGGCCTCGGCGCGCGGCTCGCCGAGCAGCCATTTGTCTTCGTTTTGCAACACGGCTGGGCGCACGCCAACCACGCGCCGGCCGACGATCGACAGAACGAGTATGGCCTCGACCGCCCCTTCGACGTCATGCTGGCCGAGCTTGCCGCCGGCCGCGACAAGCTCGCGCCGCTGCCCCGCTTCCTGGCCACCCTGGTCGCGCCGTGGAACCGGATTGCCCCCGGACTAATCCCGCTCCTGCCCGCTGCCGGCATGCGCGGCCTCTCGGGGCTCGGACCGCGGCCGGCGCCGATCGATGGCATCGTCGTCGCCAACGTCCATATCGATATCATGGACTGGCAGACCGGCAGCTTTGGCGGCGATGCCCGCGCCCTCGACCAAGCGATCGGGCACTTGCGCCGCAAGCGCACCGCGCAGATCGACCCGACCGAGCCGACCGGCCTGATGACGCATCACCTCTACCACGACGACGCCTGCTGGCGGTTTATCGAGGCTTTCATCGGCGCGACGCGGGCACACCCCGCCGTCCGCTGGCTGAACGCGGCGGAAGTGTTCTCGCGATGACCGCGCCGCTGCTCGACGTCCGAGACCTCGGCATCGTCTTCCGGACGCGGGCGGGACCGGTTGCCGCCGTCGACGGCCTGAGCTTCCATATCGATCCGGGCCAGGCGGTGGCGCTGGTGGGCGAGTCCGGCTCGGGCAAGTCGGTCACCGCCCAGGCGATCCTGGGTATTCTGCCGTCCTGCGGCCGCATCGTCGCCGGCGAGATCCGCCTCACCCTGCCGGAGACGGGCGGCAAGACCGTCGATCTCGCGCGCCTGCCGCCGAACGGCGCCGCGTTTCGCGCCGTGCGCGGCCGGCACATCGCCATGATCTTCCAGGAACCGATGACCTCGCTGTCGCCCTTGCACACCGTGGGCGACCAGGTCGGCGAGATGCTGGCGCTGCACGCGCGCGTCGGCGCCAAGGCATGCCGGGAGCGCACCATCGAGATGCTTCGCCTCGTCGGCTTCCCCGATCCGGCGCGCGCCCGCAACGCCTATCCGTTCGAGCTGTCCGGTGGTCTGCGGCAGCGCGCCATGATCGCGATGGCGCTGATCTGCCGGCCGGCGCTGCTGATCGCGGACGAGCCGACCACCGCGCTCGACGTCACCGTCCAGGCCCAGATCCTGAAGCTGATCGCCGATCTGCGCGCCGAGTTCGGCATGGCGCTGCTGTTGATTACCCATGATCTCGGCGTCGTCGCCAACCTCGCCGACGCCGTGGTCGTGATGTATCGCGGCCAGGTCATGGAGAGCGGAACGCTCACCGACATTTTCGCCGATCCGCGCCACCCCTACCTTAAAGGCCTGTTGAGCGCGGTTCCCCACTTCGACATGGGCCCGAACGAGCGGCTCAAGCCGTTGCGCGAGATCCGTCGCAAGACGGGGCAATTGCTCCTGGCCGGGCACGACGATGCCCGGCGCACCGCGATGCCCGACGCGGCGGCTCCCGTCCTCGAAGTGTGCGACGTCTCCAAGACGTTTGCGACGCGCAAGGGGGCAACGCTGTTCGGCCGCGGCGAGAAACATCTCGTCCGCGCGGTGCGCGACGTGAGCTTCAGGATCGATCGGGGCACCTGCTTCGGGCTGGTAGGCGAAAGCGGCTGCGGCAAATCGACGCTGGCCAAGATCGTCCTGCGCGCGCTCAAGCCCGATTCCGGCCGCGTCGTCTTCTATCCGGACGGGTTGCCGATGGATGTGCACGCGCTTGGCGCAAAGGCACTGTTCGCCGCACGACGCAAGATCCAGTACGTCTTCCAGGACCCCTACGGCTCGCTCAATCCGCGCATGACCGTCTACGACATCGTAAGCGAGCCCCTTGTCATCCACGGCGTCGGCGACGCCGCCTACCGGCGCGCGCTGGTCGGCGAGCTGATCGAGCGCGTCGGCCTCGACCGCCGGCACCTGAGCCGCCACCCGCATAGCTTTTCCGGTGGTCAGCGCCAGCGCATCGGCATCGCGCGCGCGCTCGCGCTCAAGCCCGATCTCCTGATCCTGGACGAGCCGGTCTCGGCGCTCGATGTCTCGATCCAGGCCGAGATCCTCAATCTGCTCAAGGACCTGCAGGGCGAGCTTGGGCTGACCTACCTGTTCATCTCCCACAACCTCGCCGTGGTCGATTACATGGCGTCGCGCATCGCGGTGATGTGCGCCGGCCGCATCGTCGAGCAGGCGCCGCCCGAGATCCTGTTCCGCAAGCCGATCCATCCATACACCCGGGCGCTGCTTGCGGCCGTGCCCTATGCCGATCCCGCCCGCAAGCTCGATTTCTCGGCCCTGATGGGCGGCCGCGCCTCGGAGCCGGCGGCGTGGCCGGCGCCGTTCACCGACGACGGCCACGGCCCCGTCGAGCTGCTCGATCTCGGGGACGGACACGCGGTGCGCGCCAGCGCGGCGACGGCCGAGGGCGGAGCGCGCGTGGCATGAGCGTCCGGGCGATACCGGTCCTGGCGTTCATGCTGTGGCTCGCAAGCCAGCCCGCTGTTGTCGGTGCCGAACGGATCGAACCGCCCCTGCTCGCCCCGGAAGTCACGGCCGGCCGGCTGCCGGCGCTGGCCGAGCGGCTACCACGCACCCCCGCGGTGGTGGCCCTGGACGGTCCCGGTCAGTCCCCCGGCAACTACGGCGGCACGCTGCGCCTGCTGATGAGCCAGCCGAAGGACACGCGGATGATGACCGTCTACGGGTATGCCCGGCTGGTCGGCTACGATCCGCACTGGAACCTCGTGCCCGATCTTGTTGAGCGCGTCGAGGTCGACAACGGCCGGGTCTTCACGCTGTCGCTGCGCAAGGGTCACCGCTGGTCCGACGGCCATCCCTTCACGGCCGAGGATTTCCGCTTCTACTGGGAAGACGTCGCCAACGATCCGAAGCTGTCTCCGGGCGGACCGGAACAGGTGTTCCTGGTCGACGGTGCCCCGCCGCGCTTCGAGGTGCTGGACGAGACGACGGTGCGCTATGCGTGGGCGGCGCCGAATCCGGCGTTCCTGCCGGCGCTCGCCGGCGCACGGCCGCAGGATCTCTACCTGCCGGCGCACTACCTCAAGCGCTTCCACGCCCGCTATGCCGACGCGGCCGCCCTCGACCAGGCGGTTGCCGCGGAAGGCCAGCGCAACTGGGCGGCCCTGTTCACGAAAAAGAACCACCCCTACCAGAACGACAACCCCGAGCTGCCGACGCTGCAGCCCTGGGTGCTCGCCACCCCCCCTCCGTCCAGCCGCTTCGTCTTCGTGCGCAACCCCTATTATCACCGCATCGACACCTTGGGGCATCAGCTTCCCTACATCGACCAGGTCGCCATCACGCTCGCCAGCCCGGCGCTGATCCCGGCCAAGGCCGCCGCCGGCGAGGCCGACCTGCAGGCCCGCAACCTCGCCTTCGAGAACTATACGGTGCTCAAGGAGGGCGAGGACCGCGGCGACTACGCCGTGCGGCTGTGGCAATCGGCGCGCGGCTCGGAACTCGCGCTCTATCCCAACCTCAACGCCAGCGATCCCGCCTGGCGCGCGGTGTTGCAGGACGTCCGCGCGCGGCGCGCCCTGTCGCTCGCCATCGACCGCCACGAGATCAACGAGGTTCTCTATTACGGCCTCGCCCGCGAGGGCAACGACACCGTGCTGCCGGCAAGCCCCCTCTACCGGCCCGAATACGACCAGCGCTGGGCCGCGTTCGATCTCGAAGGCGCCAACCGGCTGTTGGATGACATGGGCCTCACCCAGCGCAATCCCGCCAGCGTCCGCCTGCTTTCCGATGGCCGCCCGGCGGAGATCGTGGTCGAAACCGCGGGCGAGGACCCGCTGCAGGTCGCCATCCTGCAGCTCATCCGCGACAGTTGGGCCAAGGCCGGCATTCGGCTCCTGATCAAGGCCGAGCAGCGCGATGTCCTGCGCAACCGGGTGTTCTCCGGGCTGGCAGTGATGTCGGTGTGGTCCGGGCTCGAAAACGGGCTCGCCACCGCGGAGACGCTCCCCAACGAACTGGCGCCGCTGTCCCAGCAGCAACTTTGTTGGCCCAAATGGGGGCAATACGTCGAGACCAAGGGCCGCGCCGGCGAGCCGGCCGGGTTGCCGGAGGCCGCCCAGCTCCTGGCGTTGTACGAAACCTGGCTGCACACGCTCGATCGCAGCGAAAAGAAGGACGTCTGGCAACAAATGCTGAGCATCCGCGCCGATGCCGTCTTCTCGATCGGCACCGTCCGCGGCGTGCCGCAACCGGTCGTCATCGGCAAGCACCTGCGCAACGTTCCGCAGGAAGGCATCTATAATTGGGAGCCGGGCGCCTTCTTTGGCGTCTACCATCCCGACACCTTCTGGTTCGCCAACGCGCCGCCGGCGGCGACGCCCTAGTGCACAGACCCATTCGGACAATTCAGCCGAATGGGTCTGTGCACTAGAAACAATACGTTGCGTGCAGCGACCGTGCATTCTTTGAATGCGTCGCTGCCCTAGTGGATCGTAGAATCACATGCTTGAATCCCAAGCAGGCAAATCCCGGGCATGTGATTTTACGATCCACTAACCATGTGATTTGGTGGCTCGATTCCGCCAGCGGATGGGACTGATCCGTTGGCATCGAGCCCCCGGGAGAGCGCAAGGCATGGCACGCTACCTCGCGCGACGCCTGCTGATCATGGTGATGACGCTGGTGGCGATCAGCGCGCTCGTCTTCGTCATCATCCAGTTGCCGCCCGGCGATTACCTGTCGAGCTACATCGCCGAGCTGGAAAGCCAGGGTGAACACGTCGCCCAGGAAAAAGTCGAGTTCCTGCGCAAGGAATACGGCCTCGACCGCTCGCTGTTCGAGCAATACCTGTTCTGGGTCGGCGGACTGGTCCAGGGCGACCTCGGCTATTCCTTCGAATACAACCGCCCCGTCGCCGACGTGGTCGGCGATCGCCTCGTCCTGACCTTCGCCCTCAACGTTGCGACCATCTTTTTCATCTACGCCGTCTCGTTCCCCATCGGCGTCTACTGCGCGACCCACCAGTACAGCGCCGGCGATTACGGCTTGAGCTTCCTCGGCCTGCTCGGCCTCGCGACGCCGAATTTCCTGCTCGCCCTGATCTTGATGTACGCGGCCAACGTCTGGTTCGGCACGTCGATCGGCACGCTGATGGAGGCCGAGCTGATCAATCAGCCGTGGTCGCTTGCCAAGGTCTGGTCGGTGATCCAGCACCTGTGGGTGCCGGTGATCGTGATCGGCACCTCGGGCACCGCCGGCATGATCCGCAGGCTGCGCGCCAACCTCCTCGACGAGCTGCAAAAGCAGTACGTGGTCACCGGCCGCGCCAAGGGCCTGCCGGCCGGCCGACTCCTGCGCAAGTATCCGTTGCGCATGGCGCTCAATCCGTTCGTCGCCGACATCGGCAATCTGTTGCCGCAGATCGTCTCGGGTTCGGTGATCGTGTCCGCGGTCATGTCCTTGCAGACCACGGGACCGATGCTCTTACAGGCGCTGCAAAGCCAGGACATGTATCTCGCCGGCTCGTTCCTGATGTTTCTCGCCGTGCTGACCGTCTTGGGCATGTTCTTGTCCGATCTGCTGCTGGCGTTGCTCGATCCGCGCATCCGGCTGGGAGGGTCGTCGAGCCGATGAGCGCTCGCTGGCCGCATTTCGTCAATCCGGCGCCGTTCCATATCGAGGAAGCCGAAGCGCTGACCCCGGCCCAGGAACGCGTGTTTTTCGCCCCGCACTGGCGGGTGTTCTGGTGGAAGTTCCGGGCGCATCGCCTGGCCGTGGTCTCCGGCATCGTCCTGCTGATCATGTATGCCTCGATCCCCTTCGTCGAGGTCATCGCGCCCTACGGTCTCGATACCCGGCAGACCAGCCACATCTACGCCCCGCCGCAGGCGATCCGCCTGTTCCATGAGGGGACGTTCGTCGGCCCCTTCGTCTACCGGCTCAACTATCACCTCAACCTCAAGACGTTGAAGCGCGAGTACGAGGCCGATCGCACCGCTCCCCAGCACCTGCGCTTCTTCTGCGAAGGGGACGCCTATCGTTTCTGGGGTGTGTGGCCCAGCCGCTTCCATCTGGTCTGCCCGCCCGCGGGCGGAACGATGTTTCTCCTGGGCACCGACCGCCTGGGCCGCGACATCTTTTCCCGGCATTTCTACGGGGCGCGCATCTCGCTCACCGTCGGCCTGATCGGCATCAGCATCAGCTTCCTGCTCGGCATCAGCATCGGCGGTGTCGCGGGCTACTTCGGCGGCTGGGTCGATACCGTCGTGCAAAGGCTGATCGAGATCCTGCGCTCGCTGCCCGAACTGCCGTTGTGGATGGCGCTGTCGGCGGCGCTGCCGGTGGACTGGAGCCCGGTGGTGGTCTACTTCGGCATCACCATCATCCTAGGCCTGCTCGACTGGCCGGGCCTCGCGCGCGCCGTGCGTTCGAAGCTGTTGTCGCTGCGCGAGGAGGATTTCTGCATTGCCGCCCGGCTGATGGGGGCGCAGCCGTCGCGGATCATCGGCCGCCACCTCCTGCCGAATTTCATGAGCCACCTGATCGCGTCCGCCACCTTGTCGATTCCGACCATGATCCTGGGCGAGACGGCGCTCAGTTTCCTCGGCCTCGGCCTGCGCCCACCGGTGACGAGCTGGGGGGTGCAACTGGTCGAAGCGCAGAATATCGAGGCGGTCGCCCTCTATCCGTGGCTGTTGGTGCCGATGGCCTCGGTGATCATCACCGTACTCGCGTTCAACTTCCTGGGCGACGGCCTGCGCGACGCCGCGGACCCGTACGCTTGAGCCGGCGGCACCGACGGCGCACATGGCATCGGGTCACTTCTCCATCTTCTCCAGCCACAGGCTCGATTCATGGGCGCCCGACGGCAGCGGCAGCCCGGCAAGCGGGCTCTCGGCGATCGCCCCCGAGAGCCGGGTGCGCACGTAATGGCTGGCCCACAGCACCCGCCACACCGACCCCGGCAGCAGCGCGGCAACCCCTTGCTGCTCGTTGTAGCCGCGCCAGCCCCAGGCTTCCGGGTAGTCGTCGGGCAGGAAGATGTCGTGGATGTGGACGAGCGCGCCGGGCGGCAGCGCCGGCATGATCTTGCTGAAAAACAGATCGACGTCGGTGCCCGGCATCAAGATGTGGCTGCCGTCGATGCTGACGACGTCGCCGGCGCCGATGTCGGCGAACGGCGCCTCGCCCGCCGCTTGCGCGGTTGCGCGAACCAGCTCGATGCCGAGGCCGTCGAGAACGGCACGCGGCCGCGGATCGATGGCGATCTGGCGCATCGTCCAGCCCCCGTCGGCGGCGGCGCGCGCGAAGAAGCGGCTCGAATGGCCACAACCGATCTCGATCAGGAGCCTCGGCCGGCGCGTCCGCACCAGGGCGTAGGCGGCGGCGCCGTCGAGCCCCGGGAACCAGTCCTGCTCCCAGCGCGGGGCCGGCGGCCTGGCCGCCTTGAACGCGGCGAAAACCGGAGCGTAGCGCGAGAGGATGCTGAGCTGCTTGATGAAGGCACCGGTGCGGGTGGCAAACAGCGCCTCAATGGCGGGATAGGCCCCGCTGCCGTCCCTTGGCGCCACGGCCGCCGCGTGGCGGCACGGGATGAAGAAACCCCATTTCCGCCAGCCGGTCACCGCCGCAAGGCTAAGGATGATGTGGCGCGCTGTCATCACGGCGGATAGGCGGTCCTGTCATTGGCTCGATACGGCACCGCCCGCGCTTCGAAGCGGCGGATACCGGGTTTGAAGTCAAACACCACGATCGCTGTACGCAAGCGGCTTCGATGACGCAAGAAAAACGGCCCGGGTGATCACCCGGGCCGTCGCACGATAAAGCCCCCAAGACTCTAGTAAAGGAAAATACCTAGAAGTCTGCGTACTCCGGATTGGGCCAGGCAATGATGTACTTGTCGATGAAATCGTGGATGTTTGGCGCCGCGTAGTTCTGGAGGATGATCCGTCCCGCCTCGCCGTGGTCTGGCTCACCGGAATTGGCATAGACGATGATCGTGCTGCTGCCTTGCACGAACATCTTGATGAAATTGTACTCGCCGGTCGCCGGATCGAAGTCCTTGTTGACGTCGTGCACGGCGACCAGGTTGATGCGATCGCCTTCCCAGGGATTGAAGTCGGTGATCGTATCGGTGCCGAAGCCCTGGTACGGCCCCGCGTCGTCGCCGGCCGAGCCGAAATAAAAGGTATCCGCCCCAGCGCCGCCCGAGAGCACGTCGTTGGCCATGTCGCCCTTGCCACCCTGAATCTTGTCGTTGCCGGCGCCGCCGTAGATGGTGTCTGAACCGTACTGGTCGTTCCAGCCGCCGTCGAGCAGGTCGTTACCGTCGCCGCCGTAGAGGACGTCGTTACCGTACTCGCCGGTGATGCTGTCGCTTCCGGCGTCCCCATAGAGGGTGTCGTTGCCTTCGAAGCCGATCAGGGTATCGCTGCCATTGCCGCCATGCGCTTCGTCGTTGCCTTCGCGCACCTCAAGCTTGTCGTTACCGTCACCGCCCCAGACAGTATCGTTGCCGCCGTAGCTCACGACGACATCGTTGCCGCCGCGCGCATCGACGGAATCCGGGTCGTTGTTCTGGGCAGTCTTGATCAAGTTATCGCCGTCGGTACCGTAGATGGTTCCCGCGCCGCCGCCACCCGTCGAACCGCCACCGGTGGAGCCGCCTCCGGTCGAACCACCCCCCGTCGAACCGCCACCGGTGGAGCCGCCTCCGCCTAGGCCGCTGCCCCACGAAATCAGGCTGCCGAGACTGGTGCCGACGTTTTGCAACAACCCGGCGCCAGGGGTCCAACCCCCAAACAAAGCCATTATCCGTACTCCCGTTATGCCTCTTGCTACGCATCACCCCCTGTCATCAACACGCCACTCACACGCGCACCGTTCTGCTCGCATAAAGTGTACGAACAGTTCCGTTGCAAATTGTGTCGTTGTTACTGGCCGCGACAGGCAAGCACCCTAAAAAAAGGTCAAATCGTGGCAGAAATAGGGCGCAACTCGGGCAAAGAATACAATCTCTTTTTGGAGTCCACCACTGGGTTGCTCGACCTGTGATACCACCAATGCCGGGTTTTATCTTGCACTGCAGCTACAGTGAATGAATTTTACTCGCATCAGCGATGCTGCGGACGGCGCCCGCGAAGCGCTCGATCCAACGCCCGCCACCTCTACGCCCAACACCTTGCGCCGGCAGCTTAGGCGCGGAAGCACGCAACTTAGGTGCGGAAGCACGGGGAGCGGGCGGCTTCTGCACGGCATTTTTGCGGGAAAAGCGGGGCGTCGGAAGGAGAGAGACCACGCGCCGATGCTCAGTCCGGCCCGCTCCAGATCCCCCGACGCCCCTTGAAATGCCGGCGCAAACGCACCGGCCCCGTACTGCCAACGGGCAATGGACCGCTCCTTGAGAGCATCCGATCGCGCGCGAGGGAACGCCGGCCAGAAGACGGGCCCGCCTTCGCGACGCCATGGCAACAGCGCGAAGAGCAGCCCTCCACCGCCGATGTTCGACGGCCCGCCTGGGTTCGGCACGTCCGCGGAGCGCCCATGCCACGGCACGCAGTGTGCTCGTTAAGGTGGCAGGACCTCAACAGCAATCTGCCGCAACACGCATATATCTTGTGCATCGAATCGCGTGCTGCTCACATTTCGCGCACATCTTCTCCACAGAACGATGCACAACGGCGCCGGCCGGCGCTGTGTGACCACCGACGGCTGCATAGTATTGCGAATGCTTATTAGTATCGCCATGCATGGCGATCGCTGCATCCATTCCTCACATCGCTGTCCCATTACTTTGACGCATGCCTTTTTCGCGTGTGCGAAGATTGACACCACGATCGCGCAGATTTAAACGTGTTGAAGCGAAAATGCTCTTGCGGGATAGACGAAGAGAGGGTGACCGCCAATGCCTCCGACCGAACGACCCCTGTCCCCGCACATCCAGATCTACCGGCCGCAGATCACCTCGGTGCTCTCGATAGTGCACCGCATCACCGGGGTGGCGCTCACGTTTGGGACTTTGTTCCTGACGTGGTGGCTGGTTTCGGCCGCGTACGGGCCGGACGCTTTTGCAACCGCACAGGCGTTCCTAGGCTCCATCGTCGGCCATCTGCTGTTGTGGGGCTTTACCTTTGCCGTGTTCTACCATCTGGGAAACGGTGTCCGGCATCTTCTGTGGGACTTCGGCTGGGGCTTCGAGCTGCCGCAGTTGCGCCAATCGGGCGTCTTGATGGTGGCGTTTGCGGTGATCGCGACGCTGATCACGCTCATTGCCGGCTACGCGCTGGCGGGAGGTCACTAATGCAGCTCCGTTCCAAGCTCGGCCAGGCGCGCGGCCTCGGCTCGGCCAAGGAAGGCGTCGGCCACTGGTGGACGCAGCGCGTCACCGCCATCGCACTGGTCCCGCTGTCGATCTGGTTCGTCATCGCGGCGATCGGTCAGACGGGTGCCGACTACGCCCAGTTCGCGGCATGGCTCGGCATCTTCGGCAACGCGCTCTTGATGGCGCTCACCGTCATCGTGCTGTTCTACCATGCCCAGCTCGGCATGCAGGTGGTGATCGAGGACTACGTCCACGGCGCCGCCGCCCAGATCACGGCGCAGCTCGTGGTGCGCTTCGTGCTCTTCGTGCTTGCCGTGTCCTGTCTGCTTGCGATCGTCCTGGTCGCCATCAAGAGCTGAGAACAATACCATGCCAAACAGCTATGCGATCACCGATCATCTCTACGATGTCGTCGTCGTCGGTGCCGGCGGCGCCGGTCTGCGCGCGACCATGGGTCTCGCGGCGGCCGGCCTAAAAACCGCCTGCATCACCAAGGTCTTCCCCACCCGCAGCCACACCGTTGCCGCCCAGGGCGGCATCGGCGCCGCGCTCGGCAACATGGCCGAGGACAAGTGGGAATGGCACATGTACGACACCGTCAAGGGCTCCGACTGGCTCGGCGACCAGGACGCGATTGAGTACATGTGCCGCCAGGCGATCCCCGCCGTGCTCGAACTCGAACACTTCGGCGTGCCGTTCTCGCGCACCAAGGAAGGCAAGATCTACCAGCGGCCCTTCGGCGGCCACATGCGGGACTACGGCAAGGCGCCGGTGCAACGTGCCTGCGCGGCGGCAGACCGCACCGGCCATGCGATCCTGCACACCCTCTATCAGCAGTGCCTGAAGCACGACGCCGAGTTCTTCGTCGAATACTTCGCCATCGACGTGATGATGGACGATGCGGGCGCCTGCCGCGGCGTCGTCGCCTGGAATCTCGACGACGGCTCGATCCACCGCTTCCTCGCGCACACGACCGTGTTCGCCACCGGCGGCTACGGCCGCGCCTACTTCTCGTGCACGTCGGCGCACACCTGCACCGGCGACGGTAACGCGATGATCGCCCGCGCCGGGCTCGCCCTGCAGGACCACGAGTTCATCCAGTTCCACCCGACCGGGATCTACGGCTCCGGCTGCCTGATCACCGAGGGGGCGCGCGGCGAAGGCGGCTATCTCACCAACTCCGCCGGCGAGCGCTTCATGGAGCGCTACGCGCCGACGGCGAAGGATCTGGCGTCCCGCGATGTCGTCAGCCGCTCGATGACGGTGGAGATCCGCGAGGGCCGCGGCGTCGGCGCGGACAAGGACCACATCTTGCTGCACCTCGAACACCTGGGCGCGGAGGTCCTCCTCGCCCGGCTGCCCGGCATCACCGAGACGGCGAAGATCTTTTCCGGCGTCGACGCGACCCGGGAGCCGATCCCGGTGCTGCCGACGGTGCACTACAACATGGGCGGCATCCCGACCAACCATCACGGCGAAGCGCTGCGGCCGTCGGCCGACGATCCCGACCGGGTGGTGCCGGGGCTGATGGCGGTCGGCGAATGCGGCTGCGCCTCGGTGCACGGCGCCAACCGGCTCGGCACCAACTCTTTGCTCGACATCGTGGTGTTCGGCCGGGCGGCGGCGCTGCGCTGCGCCGAGAAGATCAAGCCCGGCTCGCCGCACCCGCCCCTGCCCAAGGGGGCGCACGACCTAGCCCTCGCCCGGCTCGATCGCCTGCGCAACGCCAACGGCAGCCAGCCGACAAGCGCCATCCGGCTCAACATGCAGCGCACCATGCAGAACAACGCGGCCGTGTTCCGCACGCAGGATGTGTTGGCGGAAGGCTGCCGCCAGATCGACCAGATCTGGGAGACGCTGGCCGACATCAAGGTCAGCGATCGCTCGCTGATCTGGAACTCCGACCTGGTCGAGGCGCTTGAGCTCGAAAACCTGATGGTTTGCGCCAAGGCGGCGCTCTACTCGGCGGAAGCCCGCAAGGAGAGCCGCGGCGCCCACGCCCGCGAGGACTGCCCCAGCCGTGACGACGTCAACTGGATGAAGCACTCGCTCGCCTGGATCGACGACAGGGGCAAGGTGACGCTCACCTACCGGCCGGTGCACACCTACACGCTGACCAACGAGGCCGAATACATCAAGCCGCAGGCGCGGGTCTACTGACGAGCTTAAGGGAGGATTTTCCATGGTCGAATTCATGCTGCCGGCGAACTCCCGGCCGAAACAGGGCAAGTCCTGGCCGGCGCCGGCCGGAACCAAGCGGCCGCGGACGTTCCGTATCTACCGCTACGATCCGGACAGCGGGGAGACGCCCCGCATCGACACCTACACCATTGATCTCGATGCCTGCGGGCCGATGGTTCTCGACGCCCTGATCAAGATCAAGAACGAGATCGACCAGACGCTGACCTTCCGCCGCTCCTGCCGCGAAGGGGTGTGCGGGTCGTGTGCCTTCAACATCGACGGCACCAATACGCTCGCCTGCATCAAGGCGATCGAGGACATCAAGGGCGACGTCAAGATCTATCCGCTGCCGCACATGCCGGTGATCAAGGACCTGGTTCCCGATCTCTCCGTGCCCTACGCGCAGTACCGGCTGATCGCGCCCTGGCTGCAATCGGACACGCCGCCGCCGGCCGGCGAGCGGCCGCAGAGCCCCGAGGAGCGCGAGAAGCTCGACGGCCTGTGGGAGTGCATCTTGTGCTTCTGCTGCCAGACCAGTTGCCCGAGCTACTGGTGGAACGGCGACCGCTACCTGGGGCCGGCCATCCTGCTCCAGGCCTACCGCTGGATCGCCGACAGCCGCGACGAGGCGACCGGCGACCGGCTCGACCAGCTCAACGATCCGTTCCGCGTGTTTCGCTGCCACACCATCATGAACTGCACGGCGACCTGTCCGAAGCACCTCAACCCGGGCAAGGCGGTCGCCGAGATCAAGACCCTGCTCGCGCAGCGGACGATGTAGGGGGTGGCGGGCCGCGACCAGAGCGCCCGAACCAAGAGTGCCGAAATCAGGGGAGTTCCTGAGGGAAGGGCGCCGGCGGGGGGAAAGGTTGTGCGGCGGGGGCCGCCACCTTTAGCGCCGGGGAATAATACGCAAGGCGCCTTTGGCGCCGGGGAAGAATACGCAAGGCGCCTTTGGCGCCGGGGAATAATACGCAAGGCGCCTTTGGCGCCGGGGAATAATACGCAAGGCGCCTTTGGCGCC
>CAYNYW010000010.1:0-1048 GCA_964401555.1 uncultured Defluviicoccus sp. | reverse complement strand
GGGAAAGAATGCGCAAGGCGCCTTTGGCGCCGGGAAAGAATGCGCAGGGGACCATCGAAAGCCGTCATAACGAAGAAGCCGTCATAAGCAAAAAGCTGGGCACAACCACGTTCACCGCCGGGCAATCCCCCGCCCGGCGGTTTTGTTTCTTTGTGGGACAGAAGCGTCGGCACTATGCGCCGAACGGCGCCAAACCGTCTGGGCATGGCACATGGAACCATGCCAAGCAACCACGTTCAGGACTTCCGCGGCTTGGTTTGCCACGACTCAAGTTCTTTCCAATGCGCATCCAAGAATTTCGTTAATTCATCGACACTAGACCCATTCAACCAAATTTTATCCAAATATATATTAAAAATATATTTGTCGATCGGAATCAACGAATAGCTAGACGCTGATGGTATGATATCGTTTATAGTAGCTGCAGCTTTGTAAATAGATTCATGGCGGGCTGCAAATTTATTCAAACCTATGCCATGTTGATATTCGGCGAGTGTTTGGCGCGATTCGTAATCTGCCGCGTGCGCAATGAACTTGTTGCCGAATGCGATGACGTTTCGCGCGCCACTTTCGTCAAGGCGTCGATCGAGGTCGTCGAAGAGAGCCTCGGGAATCGTGTCGGTCCTTTGCCGCTCGCCTGGCTTGGTGCCGCATAACCGGTCGAAAGCCTCGTGGCGCCAGCGTGCGATACGAAAGGCTTGGGGGCCGCTGCTTGGCACTTCCGAAAAAGCTACCTCCTTATTTCTAAGTAACTCTTCAAAGTGGTTGCGCTCTATCTTTCCGTAATCATATGGAAGACCGTCGTGCGCAACGTAGTTCTCCCTGGTGATCACACATCGATGCCCTCGGATGTCGTTCAGCAGCCGCGGCATGGAAATCACGCCGCGCTTCTTTGCGTTGCCACCACCGCCTACGTCCAGCACACGGCGAATGGCCAGCACCTGGGTCGCAACGTAACCTTGGTCAACGAAGCCGGCGATTGCGCTGTTTAACGCACACGACGGCTCCTGTGTCCGGCGTGCAATTTCACGTGACTTGTCGATCATCC
>CAYNYW010000009.1:37633-113700 GCA_964401555.1 uncultured Defluviicoccus sp. | reverse complement strand
AACTGCGGCAGCTCAATCTACACCGGAAATTACACCACGATCTCGGACGCTAACGCCTGTACGTTATCGCGCCAGCGCGGGTTGCCGAGGATCGAGTGGGGGCGGCGTGCCTTGGAATCAACGTGTCATACGGCAATGCGCCTTCGCCCGGCACACGCCAAGGTGCTGGCAGACATAATGCCAGACAGGCACTGCCGTCACCTTGCCAGCACATTGGTATTGCCGTTCCATTTTCGCTAGATTGGCGGATGGGGTGGGATTCGAACCCACGAGACCCTTGCGGGTCTGCCGGTTTTCAAGACCGGTGCCTTCAACCGCTCGGCCACCCATCCGGAGCCGGTCAGCGACGATCCGGGCGCCGCGCCACCTCCGCTGAACCGCCCGAAATCCGGACGTCCTCAGCCTTCGCGAATCATCGCCGAATAGGTGGCTTCGGCGACAAGAACGCCGTCGACCCTGGCATACCCCTTGAACTTCCAAACATTTGCACGATTGCGCTGCCGCTCGACATGAATACGCAGGGTATCGCCCGGCACCACGGGCTTGCGAAAGCGCGCCTGCTCGATCGACATAAAGTAGACGAGGCTGCCGTCGCGCTCGCGCCCCAGCGAGTGCATGACCAGCACGGCGGCCGTCTGCGCCATCGCCTCGATGATCAGAACGCCCGGCATCACCGGCCGGCTCGGGAAGTGCCCCTGGAAAAACGGCTCGTTGATCGTCACATTCTTGATGCCGGTCGCGCGGCGGTCATCGATGACGTCGATCACCTTGTCGAGCATCAACATCGGGTAGCGGTGCGGGATCAACGCCCGAATGCGCTCGATGTCGATGGTCGTCGCCTCGCGCGCGGGTGCCTCGTTCGTCATTGCCTCAGACCTTTACGCGCCGAAGGGCCGCATTTGCCCGGCGCGACGCTTTCCTGACCGGTCATTTTGTTCCTTTCTTGACGATCAGCGATCGCCACGCAAGGGCTTTCCTGGCCGCAAGCACGGCGGACGGCGCAGGCGGTCTTGCGCCTCTGCAGGGAACAGTGACGACGCTGCGGCAAGCATCTCCGCAGGGGGTCCCGCCGGCCCGGGTTCTGCTTCAGCCGCCAACGCCTCCGAACGGCACCGATGGCAGCGCCTGGTTGAGGCGTGCCAGCACCTCTTCGGTAATCTCGAAGCCAGGGGCGATGTAGACGATCTGATCGCGGCGCACCACCACCGTCAGCCCGCGTTCGGCCGCGATGTCGTGAATGACCTTATCGAGGGCACCGTTCAGGCGCTGCCAGGCTTGCGCGCGTGCCTGGTCCATCATCTGACGGCGGCGCAGGAAGCGGCGCTGGGCCTCGGCCACTGCCTGCTCCCACTTCTGACGTTCCTCCGAATAGGCCTCGGCCGACAATGTCGCCTTCTTGGCGTTGAGCTCTTCTTGCGCCACCCGCAGCTCCGCTTCTTCCTTCTCGATGTCGGTCTGGTAGTCGACGACAAAGGTCTGGAGCTGGTTGGCGATGGTCTTGGCGCCTTCGGCCTCGCGCCGGACTGTCACCAGATCGACGACACCGAGGCGTACGTCCCGAGCATCGGCCGCCAGCGCCGCCGCCCCGGAACTCGCGATCACGACAGCCGCACAGAGGAGCCGGCGCATGCAGCGCAGGCGGTCACGCGCTCGGCTGCGATCAGAACCGGGTGCCGAAGTTGATGCGCAGGATCTCCGTCTCATCGTAGCTCTCCTTGAGCACGGCAAAGCCAAGATCGACACCCAAGGGGCCGAAGGGGGAGACCCAGGTGATCCCGGTGCCAACCGATGCCCGAAGCGAGTTGTCGTCCTCGACCTGAGGGCCACTGCGCGACAACCGCCACAGGCTGCCGAAATCGGAGAAGATGCGGCCGCGGATTTGCAGTTCCTCCGGCAATCCAAGCGGGAAGGTGAGCTGAACGGTTCCGGCGTAGAAGTACTCGCCGCCCAACGCGTCGCCAGTATCGCCATCGCGTGGACCGACACCGTCAACCTTGAAGCCGCGCAGATCGGAGCCGCCGAGGAAGAAGCGATCGAGAACACGCACGTCCTCGCCAATGCCGGTGATGTAGCCCACCGATCCGCTGAGGGAGCCAACCCATTCCGGCGTGATCGGATAATAATAGCCGGCGTCGAAACGGTTGCGCACGTAATCGACGCTGCCGCCCAGACCGGCGAAGTCGGTGCGCAGCCGCCCGAAGTAACCCTTGGTCGGGTTGATCCGGCTGTCGCGGCGGTCGTAGGTCAGGGTGTGCGAGACTTCCGAAACGTATTCGCTACCCTCCTCTTCCTTAATGAACACCGAGGCGTCATTCGGCACGTTGTCGATCTCGCTGCGCTTGAAGGTGTAGCGCCAGCCCTGCGTCAGGTGCTCGGTAATGGGATAGCTGGCGCGGACGTCGCCGCCGGCGGTCTTGGTGTCGAACGAGCTTTCCGACTGACGGTCGACGACGATGTAGAAGGCATCGAAGCCGGCGGTGATTTCCCGGTCGAGGAAATAGGGCTCGGTAAAGGCGAGGTCCACCTGCTGCTGCTTCTGGCCGAGCAGCACCGATGCCTTCAGGTCCTGGCCGCGCCCCAAGAGATTGCGTTCACGCACGCTGAAGTCGCCCAGGAAGCCGCTGCCGGTGGAAAAGCCGGCACCGATGGAAAGCGACCCGGTCGGCTTCTCCTGGACGTCCACCTTAACGATGGCCTTGTCCGGCGCCGATCCCGGCTGCTCGTCAACGGTCACTTTTTCGAAGAAGTCGAGGTCCTGGATGCGCTGGCGGGAACGGCGCAGCTTGGCGGCATTGTAGGCATCGCCCTCGACCAGCCGGAACTCGCGCCGGATCACCTTGTCCAGCGTGCGCACGTTGCCGGTGATATCGATGCGCTCGACGAACACACGCTGGCCCTCACCGATGGCGAACGTGACATTGACCACACGCTCCTTGCGGTCCCGCCCCACCTTTGGCTCAACGCTAATGAACGCATAGCCCCGGTCGCCGGCCGCCTCGCTCAGCGCGTTGACCGACTGTTCAACCGCATCGGCGTCGTACCATGAGCCCTCATTGATATTAACGACCTTGCGCACATCGGCGGGTGCCAGCCCCTTCAACGCACTGGTCACATCGATGCGGCCAAACTTGTAGCGCTCGCCTTCCTCGACCGCGAAGGTGACGAGGAAGCCCTTGCGGTCGGGGGTCAACTCGGCATTGGCCGACAGCACGCGGAAATCGGCATAACCTTCGCGCAGGTAAAAGCGGCGCAGCAGTTCGCGGTCGAGTGCCAGCCGGTCGGGATCGTACGTGTCTTCGGTCGACAGGAAGCGCCACCACCGCGATTCCTTGGTCCGGATCACCTCGCGCAGGCGCGAGTCACTGAATTCCTTGTTGCCGACGAAGGCGACGTTCTCGACGTAGGTGGTATCGCCTTCGCGAATCTCGAAGACGACGTCGACGCGGTTCTGCGGCAACTCGATCACCTTCGGGTCGACCGTCGCCGAGAAGCGGCCGCTGCGCCGGTAGATGGTGACGATGCGCTGGGCGTCCGCCTGCACCTTGGACTGCGTGTAGACGCCGAGCGGCTTGAGGCTGGTCTCGGAGGTCAGGATATCGGCCTTGATGTGATCGTTGCCCTCGAAAACGACGCGATTGACCGTCGGATTCTCGACGACGGTGACCACCAGTTTGTCGCCTTGCCGGTCGATGCTCACATTGGCGAACAATCCCGTCGCAAACAGGTTCTTGAGCGATCGGTCGATGCGGTCGGCGTCGAAAGCATCGCCTTCGCGCACCAAGAGGTAGGTGCGCACGCTGTCGGCACTGGTGCGCTGCAAGCCATTGATGACGATCTCGCTGATCCGGTCCTGCGCGCGGGCCGTTCCACCGCCGAGACCGACAAACCCCACAACGAGAGCGACGAGCAGCGCGACCAAGCGCACCCTCTGGACGACCGTGTCCCGCAACGATGCCCCCTTCCCTATCCCTTGCCCGCGTTACATTGGTTGCTTGTCGGGGTTGCTCATTCAAAAAGGCCAAAGACGTGAAGCGACAACAAGTCATTCCACGTGGCAAAAATCATCAACGCGAGCACGAAGATCAGCCCGAATCGGAAGCCGTACTCCTGGATGCGCTTGTCGAGTGGTTTGCCGCGAATGGCCTCGATCGCATAGAACGCCAGGTGTCCGCCGTCCAGCATCGGGATCGGGAACAGATTAATCAGGCCGAGATTGATCGACAGCGCCGCCATGAAAAAGATCAGATTGATGGAACCGTCTTGCGCCATCTGCCCGGAAAGCTGGGCGATTCGCAACGGTCCGCCGAGTTCGTCCGTGGTGCGTACGCCGGTGATGATCTGCCAAAGCCCCGAAATGATCTGCACGGTCAGGCCGTAGCTGCGCTGCCAGGCCGCGGTGATGGCGCCGACGGGGCTCAACCGCTCGTAGCCGACCAAGCGCATCTCCGGCTTCACCCCCAGAAGCCCCACGTCGCGGCCGCGGTCCTCGGCATCCTGGCTGACGCTCGACTGCGGCGTCGCCGTCATCGACAGTGTCTGGCCTTCACGGATGATCTCGAAGGCGAGCGGAACACCGGGGTGGGCACGCACGATCTGCCGCATGTCTTCAAACCAGCGCACCGGCTGGCCGCCGATGGCAATCACCTGATCGCCCGGCTTGAATCCGGCCTCCGCCGCGGCGCTGCCGTCCTGAACGGTGCCGATGCCGGCAAGGGGCCGCGGTTCGCCGACCAAGGCAAACACCGCCGTCAGCATCACGATGGCGAACAGGATATTGGCGATCGGCCCGGCGGCGACGATGCTCGTCCGCTGCCGCAGCGTGCGGTGGTGGAACGAGACCCGCCGCTCTTCCTCGCTCATCACGTCGGGCTCGGCATCGGCGGAAAAATCGTGCTCGCCGAACATCTTGACGTAGCCGCCCAGCGGCACGACGCTGACCTTCCAGCGCGTCCCGGCGCGATCCGAGAAACCGAACAGTTCCGGCCCGAAACCGATGGAGAACACCTCGACGCGCACGCCGCAACGCCGCGCAATGAAGTAGTGGCCGAGTTCGTGGACGAAGACGAGAACCGTCAGGACGATGAGAAACGGTAGGATCCAGTCAAAGATGTAATCGACGACGATCATGCCCGGACCAGTCCTGTTCTAGCTGAGTGTTGCATGTTGCATGGAGCCGCAGGCGCGCACCAGTTCCTGTGCGTGCAGCCGCGCCTCGGCATCGACCGCGACGACATCGGCGAGCGAGGCAGGTCGGCATGCATCCGCGCGCGCCAGCGTCTCGCCCACGATCCGTGCGATGTCGAGGAACCCGATCTCGCCGGCAAGGAAGCTTGCGACGGCGATCTCGTTGGCCGCGTTCAAAGTGGCGGGCGCGGCACCCCCGGCCAGAAGCGCCTCGCGGGCCAGCCGCAAGGCCGGGAATCGTTGCTCGTCGGGAGGCTCGAAGGTGAGCGCGCCGATCTCGGCCAGTCGCAGCCGCGGCGACGGCGACGCCATCCGCGTTGGCCAGGCCAGCGCGTAGGCGATCGGGGTGCGCATGTCCGGCACTCCCAACTGGGCGAGCACCGAGCCATCGACATAAGAGACCAGACTGTGCACGATCGATTGCGGATGCACGACGACCTCGATTTGATCGGCGCGCACCGGAAACAGGTGAAAGGCCTCGATCAATTCGAGGCCCTTGTTCATCATCGTCGCGGAATCGACGGAAATCTTCGCACCCATCGCCCAGTTCGGATGCGCAACCGCTTCCGCCGGCGTCACCCGGGCGAGACGCTCGCCCGGCGTGTTGCGAAACGGTCCGCCCGAGGCGGTGAGGATGATGGCCTCGACCTTGTCGGCGTTGGCGAAATCGAACACCTGAAAGATGGCGCTGTGCTCGGAATCCACCGGCACGATGGTCGCACCACAGCGGCGCACCTCGGCGGTGACCACTTCGCCGGCGCAGACCAGACACTCCTTGTTGGCGAGGCCGATGCGGGCGCCGCGCCGGATCGCGGCCATCGCCGGTTCCAGCCCGGCGGCGCCGACGATGGAGGCCATGACACACTCGGCCGGCCGGCTCGCCGCCTCGATCAGAGCCTCGCGCCCGGCCGCCGCCTCGATTCCGCTGCCACTCAACGCCGCCTTCAGTTCCACATAAGCGCCGGGATCGGCACTCACCGCCAGCTTGGCGCCGAGAAGGCGCGCCTGCTGCGCCAACAGCGCCGCGTTTTGATTGCCGGTGAGTGCCTCGACAACGAAAGCCCCCGGCGCACCTGCGACCAGATCGACGGTGTTGCGGCCGACGGAGCCGGTCGAGCCAAGAATGGTGAGGCTGCGCGGCCGCGCCTCAAGGTCCCGTGCCTGTGCGTCCCGTGCCTGTGCGTCTCGTGCCTGGGTGATGGCGTTCATGCCGGCCTCAAACCTCCGCTGAGCAGAACGTACAGCGTGGTGCCCACACTCGCCATCATCAACGAGTCGACGCGATCGAGCAAGCCACCGTGCCCGGGAATCAGGCAGCCGGTATCTTTAACGCCGAACCGCCGCTTGATCCAGGACTCCAAGAGATCGCCGCCCTGGGCGAGCAGACCGAGCACCCCGCTTGCAAGCGCGGCGCCGGGCCATGGCGCCATGGCCTTGAGGGTCAGCACCAATGCGCCGAAGCACACTGCACACAGCAGCCCGCCCGCAAAGCCGGCCCAGGTCTTGTTGGGACTGATGGTCGGCACCAGCTTTGGCCCGCCGAGCAGACGGCCGCTGACGTAGGCACCGATGTCGGACGCGCAGACCACCACCAACAACCACAAGACCAGCGGCGCGCCGGCGCCGTCGGCCCGACGCAGCCAGATCAAGGCCAGCCACGGCAGGCCCAGATACAACACGCCCGCGGCAAGCCAGGGCAGCCGCCGCCAGCCGAGCCAGACCAGCGGCGCTGCCACCGCCAGAACGATCACGCCCAGAAGCGCGCGGCCGGACATCGCCAAGACGATGGCAAGAAGGAACAGGCCCGCGAGCAGCGCAAAGGCACCGAGAGCCCGGTCGGGCACACACAGTCGCACCCATTCCCAGGCGACCAGGCCGGCGGCAAGGGCGATCATCGCGTCATAGAGGGGAAAGCCGACCGCGATGGCGGCGAGTGCGGCGAGAGCAAGCACCGTGCCCGACAGCACGCGCGCAACCGGCACCCCCGCAGCGTGCAAGGAGCGCGTGGCGCGCCTGCGTCCGGCAGCGGAAGGCCTAGACGCTGGTGGCGCCGTAGCGCCGTTCACGGCGACTATACTCCTGCACCGCCTGCTCGAAATCGGCACGCGAAAAGTCGGGCCACATCGTGTCGATGAAAACGAGCTCCGCGTAGGCGGACTGCCACAACAAGAAATTGCTGATCCGTTTTTCGCCGCTGGTACGGATCACCAGATCCGGATCGGGGATGTCCGCGGTATCGAGGCTCTGCGCCAGCAGATCCTCGGAGATGTCCTCGGGCGTGAGCAGGCCCGAAGCGACCTGCTCGGCCAGCCGGCGCGCCGCGCCGGTGATCTCCGCGCGACTGCCGTAGCTGAGCGCGATGGTCAGCAACAGCCTCTGATTGCCGCCCGTCGCCTGCTCGGCCTCTTCGATCAGGCCGACGATGTCCGCCGATAGCCGCTGCCGCTCGCCGATCACCCGCAGGCGCACGCCGCGCTCCTGCAGAAAGGCAATCTCGTTGGCGAGGTAGTACCGAAGCAGGCCCATCAGATCGCGGACCTCGGTTTCCGGCCGCTTCCAGTTCTCCGACGAGAAGCCGAACAGTGTCAGGTAACTGACGCCCACGTGCAGCGCCGCCTCGACGGCCGTACGCACCGCCTCGGCACCACGCTTGTGCCCTGCGATGCGCCTGAGCCCGCGAAACGCCGCCCAGCGGCCGTTGCCATCCATGATGATGGCAACGTGTTGCGGTGGCTGTGCCGGAGGGGCAACGCGAAGACTGAGTGCCTTCATGTCCTCACACCTGCATGATTTCCTTCTCTTTGCTCGCCAGCGTCTCGTCCACCTTCTTGATATGGGTGTCGGTCATGGCCTGAATCTGCCGGCCATATTCCCGCATCTCATCTTCGGAGAGCTTGTGATCCTTCTCGGCGCGCTTGAGCTCGTCCATGGCGTGCCGGCGCACGTTGCGCACGGACACGCGGGCCTCTTCGGCGTAGCGGTGCGCCACCTTGGTCAATTCGACGCGGCGCTCCGCCGACAGCGTCGGAATTGGAATACGCAACACCTGTCCCTCGACCACGGGATTGAGGCCGAGACCCGATTCCTGGATGGCGCGCTCCACCGCCTTGGTCTGCGACTTGTCCCAGACCTGCACCGTCAACAGCCGCGCCTCCGGTGCGCTGACCGTGGCCACCTGATTGAGCGGCATCTGCCCGCCGTAGGCCTCGACGACGATGGGCTCCAACAGCGCCACCGAGGCGCGACCGGTACGCAGGCCACCGAATTCCTTGTGCAGCACGTCGAGCGAGGTCTGCATGCGGCGGCCGGCGTCGGCCTTCACCGGATCGAAGACCTCTGCACTCATCCCTCTCCTCCCTCGTTTATGATTGTAAAGCGTCCCGCCCCGCAGACGACGCGCGCAAATCCCCCCGGCTCGTGGATCGAAAACACCAGAATCGGCACCTTGTTGTCGCGGGCCAGCGCCACGGCCGAGGTGTCCATGACCTGCAGATTGTCCGCCAGCACCGCCTGGTAGCTCAAGCACTGGTAACGGGTCGCGTCGGCATCACGCTTGGGGTCCGCGGTATAGACGCCATCGACCTGCGTGCCCTTGAGCAGCGCGTCGCACCCCATCTCGACCGCACGCAGCGCGGCTGCGGTGTCGGTCGTGAAGAACGGATTGCCGGTGCCGGCGGCAAAGACGACGATGCGTCCCTTCTCCATGTGACGAATCGAGCGACGACGGATGTAGGGCTCGCACACCTGCGGCATCGGGATCGCGGAAACCACGCGGGTGTGCAGTCCCAGCCGCTCCAGCACGCTCTGCAGGGCGAGCGCGTTCATCACGGTGGCGAGCATGCCCATGTAGTCGGCGCTCGCCCGCTCGACGCCGGCCCGGGTCACCTCGGCCCCACGAAAGATGTTGCCGCCGCCGACCACCATGCACACCTGCACGCCCAGGCCGTGCACCTGGCCGACGTCGCGCGCGATCCGCTCCAGGACCGCCATGTCCAGCCCGAAGGCCTTCCCGCCCATCAGCGCTTCGCCGGACAGCTTGAGGAGAACGCGACGATAGGCGGCGCGCACCGGTGCCTGCGGTGGTACGCAGGCCGCCGCGGGATCGCTTGAGGGTAGCATCGCTTCTTTCAAGCGGCTTGCGCCTTTTCCAACCCCTCGCCCAAGGCGAAGCGCACGAAGCCCGAGATGTGCACCGGCGCCCCCGCCTCGCGCGCAAGCTCCTCGACGACGGCGCGAACCTTGCGCTCGGCATCGAGAACGTAGGCCTGCTCCAACAGGCAGACCTCCTGGTAGAACTTGTTCAATCGGCCGTCCACCATCTTCTCGACGACCTGTGGCGGCTTGCCGCTCGATTGTGCCTGTTCGGCGATGATCTTGCGCTCGCGCTCGACCACGGCCGCATCGAGGCTGGCGCGCTCGACCGCGAGTGGGTTGGCGGCGGCGGTGTGCATGGCAAGCTTCTTGCCGAATTCCTTGAGCCGCTCGCTTGAAGCCGGGCCGGCGATGGCGGTGAGCACGCCGATCCGCCCGAGGCCGTCGCCTTGCGCGGCATGGACGTAGGCACCGATCACACCGTCCTCGACGCTCACCAGCGCGCAGCGCCGCAAGTTCATGTTCTCGCCGATGGTGGCGATCAACTGCGCCAGCTTGTCGGCAACGCTGATTCCCTCTTGCGGGAACGGCATCGCGAGCAATTTCTGGACGTCGCCGCCGGCCTCCAGCGCCAGCTTCGCCACGGTGCGTACGAACGCCTGAAAGACCTCGTTGCGGGCGACGAAATCGGTCTCCGAGTTGACCTCGACCACGGCGCCGCGCCGGCCATCGACATAGACGCCGATCAGACCGTCGGCGGTCACCCGCCCCGACTTCTTGGCCGCCGCCGAGAGGCCGTGCGAGCGCAGCCAGTCGATGGCCGCTTCCATCTCACCCTTCGTTTCGGTCAGGGCGCGCTTGCAATCCATCATGCCGGCCCCTGTCCGCTCACGCAGGCTCTTCACCAGGGCCGCCGAAATTTCACTCATCCGCTACTCCTGAATTCAATTTTCGCTTCGCTGCGAACAATCCGCCCCTTCTACGGGCGCCACCCTGCCGCCGCTGTGCCCTCGACCGGGCAACAACCGGCGCCCGCGCTTTTAAAGACTCGCAAGGAATTACGGCTGGCCTGCCCCTCTAACCGACGGTGGACACTGCCTCGTCCGTCACCACCGCATCATCGCCCGCCACAGGCACCATTTCGGCCGACGGCACGTCGTCCTCCAGCGGCACGCTGTCATGCACATCCTCGACGGTGCCCAGATCCCCGCCCGAGGCCACCATCTCCTGCTGCAGGCCGTCGAGAACCGCTTCGACCACCAGATCGCAGTAGAGACCGATGGCGCGGATGGCATCGTCGTTGCCCGGGATCGGGAAATCGACACCGCGCGGATCGGAGTTGGAATCGAGGATGGCGACCACCGGAATCTTCAGCTTGTTCGCTTCGGCAATCGCGATCGCTTCCTTGTTGGTGTCGATCACGAACAGGACATCGGGCAGGCCAGCCATTTCCTTGATGCCGCCGATGGCCCGCTCCAGCCGGTCGCGCTCGCGGGTCAGACGCAGCGTTTCCTTCTTGGTCAGCCCTTCGATGCCGCTCTGCAGGCGCTGATCCAGATCGCGCAGCCGGCGGATCGCATTGGAGATGGTCCGCCAGTTGGTCATCATGCCGCCCAGCCAGCGGTGATTGACGTAATACTGACCGCACCGCTTGGCGGCGTCGGCCACCTTCTCGCTCGCCTGGCGCTTGGTGCCGACCAGAAGCACCCGGCCGCCCTGGGCGACGACATCACGCACCGCCATCAGGCCGCGGTGCAGCAAGGGGACCGTCTGTTCGAGGTCGATCATGTGGGTGCCGTTGCGCACCCCGAACAGATAGGGTGCCATCTTCGGGTTCCACCGCCGCGTGCTGTGGCCAAAATGCACGCCGCATTCCAGCAGTTGGCGCATGCTGTAGGTCGGGAAAGCCATCGCTCGGATATCCTCATTCTCCGGTTGAGCCGCCGCGGGCGATCAGTCCGTCATCCGGACACCGGAAACGCGGAATGCGGCCTGAACCGGCCGGTCCGCGTTTGCCCGCGTGTGAAATCAGAGTGTTACATACTGTGCCCCCGGGCCGCGCGCAAGACGAAAGCCGGCGCGCTCACACCTCCTGCACGTCGCGCACACCGGGCAGCGCCTTCAAGCGCAGCGCAAGTCCCGGATCCGACTGGCAACGTCCCGGCAAACCGACCTCGACCTCGGTGCCGGCGTCGAGCCATGATATCAGCTTGACCCGGCAGCGGCCGCCCTTGTGCGCATCGAGAATGCGCCGGATCATCGGCAGCGGCTCGGCGCTGTCGATGGCGATCTGGAGATCGGCCGGGAGCCGCCGCACCACCTCTTCCAGCGGCTCGATGGACTGGGCGACGCCGCGCAGCAGCTCGCCGTCCTGCTGGATGTTGACCTTCAGCAGCAGGGAGTTGCCGACTTCGAGGGAGTCTCTCGCTACCGCCAGGGTGTCGGCGAACACCGTGACTTCGTACACGCCCGTCGTATCCGAGAGCTGGAGGTGGGCGTAACGGTTGCCCTTGCCCGACGTGCGCTCGGCGCGGCCGACGACGGTGCCCGCCAGCATCACCACTCCCTGCTTACGCTCGGCCACCACATCGGCAAAACGGACGACGTCGAGGCGCTTCAGGCGCACGCCGTAGGCATCAAGCGGGTGCGCAGACAGATAGAAGCCGACGGCGTCGAGTTCTTGGCGCAGCCGCTCGATCGGCGACCAGTCCTCGACCGCCGGCAGCGGCACCCGTGGCCGGCTCTCGCCGCCACCGCCGGCGAACAACCCCATCTGCGCGCTCGCGCGCGCCTCGGCGGCGGCGTTGGCCCAGCGCATCAACACGTCTGCCGCCTCGAACAATTGGCGGCGGTTGGCGTTCAGCCGATCGAAGGCGCCGGCGCGCACCAGATTCTCAAGCTGGCGCTTGTTCAAGTGACGGTCATGCACACGGGCGATGAAATCGTCGATCGAGACGAAGGGACCGCCGCGCCCGCGCTCCTCGACGATGGCCTCGATCGTCGCGGCACCGACGTTCTTGACCGCCGCCAGACCGTAGCGGATGCCACCGTCCGCGCCGGCCTCGGACCGCTCGACCGCGAACGTCGCCTGCGAGGCGTTGACGTCGGGGGCCAGGAGCGCGATGCCGCGGCGATCGAGTTCCTGGCGGTAGGTGTTGAGCTTGTCCGAACTGCCGAGATCGAGCGTCATCGAGGCCGCGAAAAATTCGAGAGGGTAATTCGCCTTCAGGTACGCGGTCTGATAGGCGATGAGCGCGTAGGCCGCCGCGTGCGACTTGTTGAACCCGTAGCCGGCGAACTTGGCGACAAGTTCGAAGATCGAAGCCGCCTTGGCGGCGGCGACCCCCTTGGCCTTGGCGCCGCCGACGAAGGTCTCGCGCTGGCGGTCCATCTCGTCTTTGATCTTCTTGCCCATCGCCCGGCGCAGGAGATCGGCGCCGCCCAGGGAATAGCCCGAAAGCACCTGGGCGATCTGCATCACCTGCTCCTGGTAGATGATGATGCCGTAGGTCTCCTTGAGGATGCCTTCGAGCGAGGGGTGCAGGTACTCCGGCGCCTCGCGGCCGTGCTTGCGCCGGATATAGCTCGGAATGTTGTCCATCGGCCCCGGCCGGTACAGTGCGACCACGGCGATGATGTCTTCGAGCGAATCCGGCTTCAGCTTGCGCAGGGCATCGCGCATGCCCGCACTTTCGAGCTGGAACACGCCGACCGTGTCGCCCGCGCTCAGCATCTCGTAGGTCTTCGCGTCATCGAGCGGCAGATTGCCGAGATCGATCCCGATCCGCCGGCCGCCTTCGATCAGCCGTAGGGCGTGCGCCAGCACGGTCAAGGTCTTCAGGCCGAGGAAGTCGAACTTGACCAGGCCCGCCGCTTCCACCCACTTCATGTTGAAGCCGGTGACCAGCATCGGCGAGCGCGGGTCGCGATAGACCGGGATCAGTTCCTTGAGCGGCCGATCGCCGATGACGACGCCCGCGGCGTGCGTCGAGGCGTGCCGGTAGAGACCCTCCAGCGGCCGGGACAGCGCGATCAGGCGGGCGACCGTCTCATCACTCTCGATCAGGGCGCGCAGTTGCGGCTCCCCGGCAATGGCGTCTTCCAGCGTCGGCGGGTGCGCCGGGTTGTACGGAACCAACTTGCAGATCTTGTCGACATAGCCGTACGCCATGCCGAGCACGCGGCCGACGTCGCGCAGCACGGCGCGCGCCTGCAGCTTGCCGAAGGTGATGATCTGCGCCACCCGCTCGGCGCCATAGCGTTCCTGGACGTGCTGGATCACCTCGTCGCGGCGGTCCTGGCAGAAGTCGATGTCGAAGTCGGGCATCGAGACCCGCTCCGGGTTGAGGAAGCGCTCGAACAGGAGCCCGAAGCGGATCGGATCGAGATCGGTGATCGCGAGCGCCCAGGCCACCAGCGAGCCGGCCCCCGAGCCGCGCCCGGGCCCCACGGGGATGCCGTTTTCCTTGGCCCAGCCGATGAACTCGGCAACGATCAGAAAGTAGCCGGCAAAGCCCATCTTGCAGATGACATTGAGCTCGTAGTCGAGCCGCTCGCGGTACGCGCCTGGGTCCGAGGGCGCGCTGCTACCGGCGGCAAGGCGGCGCCGTAGCCCCTGCGCCGCCTGATCACGCAGGGTCTGCTGCTCGTCGGCCGCGACGCCGAACGCCGGCAGCATCGGCTTGACCGGCTCCAGCGTAAACGCGCACCGCTTCGCGATCAGGACGGTGTTGGCCACCGCGTCGGGCAGGTCGGAGAACAGGGCGCGCATCTCGGCCACGCCCTTGAATGCGTGTTCGGGCGTCAGCCGCCGGCGCTCGGGCTCGGCGATGGCGACGCCGTCGGCGATGCACAGGAGCGCGTCGTGCGCCTCATACAGCTCCGGGGTGGCGAAGAACGCTTCGTTGGTGGCGACAATCGGCAGACCGAGGCGATCGGCCAGCTCCAGGGTGTCGGCCTCGACCGCGGCCTCGCTCTCCAGGCCGTGCCGCTGGATCTCGACATAGAGGCGATCACCGAAATGCGCCTGCAGCCGGCGCAGGGAGGCCTCGGCGGCGTCGCGTCGTCCGTCGCGCAGGCGCTGGCCGATGGGCCCGGCCGCACCGCCGGTGAGCAGGATCAGTCCTTGATGATGCGCGAGCAGCGCGTCGAACGGGAGCTGCGGACCCTGCTGCGGCTCGCCGTACAAGAGATCAATCAGGGCCAAGAGGTTGTGATAGCCGTCGCTGTTCTGGGCGAGCACGACGACGGCCTCGGACTGGCGCACAGTGCGCCCCCCCGCCCCGCCCTGGCCCTCGTCGCGCGCGATGGCAAGCTGGCAGCCGATGATCGGCTGAATGCCGGCTTCACGCAGGCTCGATGAGAACTCCAGCCCGCCGAACAGGTTGTTGGTATCGGTGATCGCGACCGCCGGCATGCCGAGCGTGCGGCACAGCTTGCCGAGCTGCTTGATGCGGATCGCGCCTTCGGACAGCGAGTAGCTGGTGTGCACACGCAAGTGCACGAAGCCGCCGGTGCAACCGTCCATCGCCCTGTCGCTCATTCCCCTGCCCTGCCGCCGGCCGGAACCAGCCGGCCCTGGTCGAGGCGGACCACCCGGTCCATCCGCTCGGCCAGCGCCAGGTTGTGGGTGGCGATGATCGCGGTCAGCCGCACCGTGCGCACCAGTTCCAGCAGCACCGCGAACACATCCTCGGCGGTGCCGGGGTCGAGGTTGCCGGTCGGCTCGTCGGCGAGCAGCAGCGAAGGCGCGTTGGCGAGCGCGCGGCCGATGGCGACCCGTTGCTGCTCGCCACCCGAAAGCTGGCCGGGCCGGTGTCGGCTGCGCGCGGCAAGTCCGAGCATCGCCAGCAACTCCTCGCCGCGCCGCCGTGCCTCGCGGCGATCGAGGCCGGCGATCATCTGCGGAATGACGATGTTTTCGAGTGCGGAGAACTCCGGCAGCAGGTGGTGGTACTGATAGACGAAACCGACGCGCAGGCGGCGCTCGGTGGTACGCGCGTCGTCGGAGAGCCGGCCGCACGCCTTGCCGTCGAGGAAGACCTCGCCCGCATCCGGTCGCTCAAGGAGGCCCGCGATGTGCAGCAGCGTCGATTTCCCCGCCCCCGACGGGCCGACGAGGGCGACGATCTCGCCCGCGGCGAGGGCAAGATCGACGCCCTTCAGCACGTCCAAGGTGGCGCGGCCCTGACGGAAGCGCCGCACCACGCCTTGCAGACGAAACAGCGCCTCACTCATAGCGCAGCGCTTCGGCGGGATCGACGCGGGCCGCCTTCCACGCCGGATACAGGGTGGCGAGGAACGAGAGCATCAGCGCCATCGCCGTCACCCAGCCAACCTCGACCGGGTCGACCTTGGCCGGCAACCGCGAGAGGAAATAGATCTCGGCGGAAAACAAGTCGTTGCCGGTCAGCGACTGGATCCACTGGCGGATGGTCTCGATGTTGTCGGCGAACGCCAGGCCCAACAGGAAGCCCGCGACAGTGCCCACCACGCCGATCGATGCGCCCGAGAGGAAGAAGATGCGCATGATCGCACCGCGGGTCGCCCCCATCGTGCGCAGCACCGCGATATCCCGCCCCTTGTCCTTGACCAGCATGATCAGGCTCGAAATGATGTTGAAAGCGGCAACGACGATGATCAGGGTCAGGATCAGGAACATCACGTTGCGCTCGACCTGCACCGCGTTGAAGAAGCTCGCGTTGGCGCGCTGCCAGTCCTGGACGCGGGCGAGCCCACCGACGGCGGTGGTGAGCGTTTGCGCGATCTCCGGCGCGCGGGCGGGATCGGCGACGAAGACCTCAAGCGCGGTCACCGCATCGTCGAGCCGGAAATAGACCTGCCCGGCTTCGAGCGGCATGAAGATGAAGTTCGAGTCGTACTCGAACATGCCGATCTCGTACTCGGCGACGATCCGGTAGGCGCGCACCCGCGGCACCGTGCCGAAGGCGGTGACATCACCCTTGGGCGAGATCAGGGTGATGCGGTCACCGATGGTGACGCCGAGGCGCTCGGCGAGCCGGGTCCCGATCATCACCGCGTCGGTGCCGATAAAGTTGTCGAGGGAGCCGGCAACGATGTTGTGGGCAACGATTGCCTTGTTGCGCATGTCCTCCGGATCGAAGCAGCGGACGACGGCACCGCGCGCGACGCCGTTGGCGGTCACCATGACCTGGTTCTCGATCATCGGATTGACGATGACCACACCCGGGATCGCCGCCACCTTGTGCTTGAGCGCCGTGTAGTCGTGCAGGCCGTCCGTCGGACCATAGACGGTGAGGTGGCCGTTGAGGCCCAGGATGCGCGACATCAACTCCGCGCGGAAACCGTTCATCACCGACATCACGATGATCAAGGTGGCGACGCCGAGCGCGATGCCGAGCAGCGAGAACAACGCGATGACAGAGACGAACCCCTCCTGCCGGCGCGGCCGCAGATACCGACCGGCAACCATCCATTCAAAGGCTGAAAACAACGGCTTGCTCGCGTTTCCTGAACTAACCGATAAACTCCGATCTAGGCGACAAGCTGCGCGAGCGCGACGTCCGGCGTCACTTCCCGCCGCTCGCCGGTATGCCGGACCTTGATCTCGACGGTGCCGGACTGCAGCCCGCGCGGGCCGACGATGAGCTGATACGGCAGGCCGATCAAATCCATTTCGGCGAACTTGACGCCTGGGCGCTCCGCCCGGTCGTCGTAGAGGACCTCGATGCCGGCCGACGACAGCGTCCCCATCCACTGTGCGCACGCCCCCGCACACCCCTCGTCATCGGCCTTGATGTTGATCAGGCCGACTTTGAAGGGCGCGATCGATTCTGGCCAGACGATGCCGGCGTCGTCGTGCGAGGCCTCGATGGCGGCGCCAACCAGCCGGGAGACGCCGATACCGTAGGAGCCCATTTCAAGGGCGATCTCTTCACCGTCCGGCCCGCTGACCACCGCCTTCATCGGCTTCGAGTATTTGGTGCCGAAATAGAAGATGTGGCCGACCTCGATGCCGCGGCCGGTGATCAAGTCATCGCCGAGTGCCCGCTCCTTCTCGGCGTCCCTCAGCGTATCGGTTGCGGCGTAACGCTCGGTGAACACCCGCACCAGCGACGCGCACTCCTTTTCGTCATCGAGGGTGCGCCCACCGACGCGAAGGTCGCGCAACGCCCGGTCGTAAGCGATCTCGCTTTCGCCGGTCTCGGCAAGGATCACGAACTCATGGCTCAGATCGCCACCGATCGGGCCGGTCTCTGCGCGCATCGGCACCGCCTTCAAGCCCATGCGCTCGAAGGTACGCAAGTATGCCACGAACATCTTGTTGTAGGCGGCAATGGCGCCCGCACGGTCGAAATCGAAGGAGTATGCGTCCTTCATCAGGAATTCGCGCCCCCGCATCACCCCGAAGCGTGGGCGGATCTCGTCGCGGAACTTCCACTGAATGTGGTACAGGAGCCGCGGCAACTGCCGGTAGCTGCGCACACTCGCACGGAAGATCTCGGTGATCTGCTCCTCGGCGGTCGGACCATACAACAGCTCGCGCTCATGGCGATCGCGGATACGGAGCATCTCCGGGCCGTAGGCGTCGTAGCGGCCGCTCTCCCGCCACAATTCAGCCGGCTGGATGGTCGGCATCAGCATCTCGATGGCGCCGGCGGCATCCTGTTCGGCGCGCACGATCGCCTCGATTTTTCTGAGCACGCGCAAGCCCAGCGGCAGCCACGAATAGATGCCGGCGCTCGACTGGCGGATCATGCCGGCGCGCAGCATCAACCGGTGCGAGACGATCTGCGCGTCGGCCGGGTTCTCCCGCAGCGTCGGCTGGAAATACTGCGACAATCGCACCGCGACCATGGCTCCCCTCTTGCCGGTTTCGGGCCGGCTGCGACTTGTAGGCGAAGCGGCCGGTCACATCAACGCTGCAGGGGCGCCTGCCCTTCCCGATCACCGGCCTCCCCGCACGCCACGCGCACCCGGCTGCGGTCACCCGCCGATAGCGGCCGGCCGTTCAGCGTCAGCCGGCCCGCGGCATCGAAGCCAATGGTGCCGACGATAACCGTTGCGTCTGCGACGGCGCGCCGGGGTCCGTGGCGATCCGCACCGACGATCCAGTCGATCTCGATCTGCAGCGAGGCCAGCAGATCGGCCCCCGCATTCGCATCGACATCGGCGCCCACCACCGGGCGGCCACGCACGTCCTCGCCCGCCCGATAGTCCGGCGCTGACGCACTGCGCTCCGCCGCCATGAGCCGGGCACAGTCGGCAGGCGCAACGCGAACCACGGGCGGCTCGGACAAGGGGTCGACAGGCTCGGCGGCAAGCGGCACAGCCATCCCGCAGACGGCAACAAGCTGCCACCACCCCGCGGCCATGGCCCGCCGTGCCGTCTTGCAACCGTTGCCGGCTGCCACATTCCGCCACGCCGCCGGCAACGCATCATCCCCTACAAGAATACTTGAGGAATTTAACACCGATAGCTGAAAATCGCGTGACCGCACCCAGGACTTGGGGTAAACTCTATCTCATAGGTTGCTGCACGGGGATGCAGGAATCGTGGCGGCCCGGGTTTTGGGGAAACAACTGAGCAAAAACAAAAGCAGCAGAGCTGACAACGCCATCCCCTCCCGCTGACAGCAGGGTGGCAAGAGGTTAGTAATCTCCCGGCAAGATCGGCAACGGTCTTGCCTATTGTTTTTTGGGGCTGTCATTCTTGGTAGCATCCGTCCTACCGCGCTCGCATCTTCCGCACCAGCCCACCACCACCCATTGAAGTCATGCAGGCGGACGATCGCTCAGGTTGACGGCAGGGGCCTGATCATGGAAGCCCCTGTTCACCGCAGCACAGTGCCGGCTTCTCGCTCCGCGCGCGCCCAGGGCGGGTCATGCTCGACGACCGCCGCGAAGACCGGACAGTCGGGCCGGTGCGCGCCGGGCAGATAGCCGAGGCTGACCAGGAACTCGCGCACCACCTCCTCGCCCGTAAACGCGAATGTCGCACGGAACAGCTTCAGCCAGTCGGGCAACGGCCGCGGATGATGGGCGTCGAGCCAGGCGGCGAAGCCGCCGTGCGCCGCGCGAATTGCGTCCAGCCGCCGGGCGTTGTCGATCACCGCGGTGATCTTGCGCCGGTTGCGGATGATCGACGCATCGCCCATCAGCCGCCCGATGTCGTCATCTGCGAAGCGCGCGACGCGGCCGACTTCGAAGCCGGCGAAGGCGCGGGCGAGGTTCTGGCGCTTTTTCAGCACCAGGAGCCACGACAACCCGGCCTGGAAAATCTCCAGGCTCAGCCGCTCGAACAGGGCGTCGTCGTCACGCAGCGGAAAGCCGTATTCCCGGTCGTGGTAAGGCTGGTGGAGAGGATGGCCGGGGGCGATGTCGCAGTACCAGGACATTCACAGCACCAGAACTTGCACAGCACCAGAACTTGCACAGCACCAGACCGCGGGCTTGGCGGCGTCCATCGGGCGGCCGGTACGACCCGTCTCAGGTGCGGAACGAGATCACACCGCTTTCGATGATCGCGTAGACGATCCCCCAGACGACCGCCGAGACCAACGAGGTGACGGCGAGCTTGGCAAGGATGCGTGGGCGCTGCGGTGCGCTCGGGGCGTGCCCCTTGGCGATGTCGCCATCGTCGAGGGTCCGCACGCCCCAAGGCAGCACCATGAAGATGACCACCCACCAGATGATGATGTAGACGGCGACGCCGCTGATCCAGTCCATCGGTGGCGGCCTTCGCCCTTCCTCGCCGGCCGCCGATTAGGCGTGCTTTGCCTGTTCGAGTTCGACCAGAGTGCCGTAGAAATCCTTCGGATGCAGGAACAAGACGGGATTGCCATGGGCACCGATCTTCGGCTCGCCGTCACCGAGGACGCGCGCACCTTGTGCCTTCAGCCGGTCGCGCGCGGCATAGATATCATCGACCTCGTAGCAGACGTGATGGATGCCACCGCCCGGATTCTTGTCGAGAAAACCCTTGATCGGCGATTTGTCGCCCAGCGGGTACAGCAATTCGACCTTGGTGTTCGGCAGCTCGACGAAGACCACGGTGACGCCGTGCGCCGGCTCGTTCTGCGGCTGGGACACCTTGGCGCCCAGGGTATCCCGGTAGGTCTTGGTGGCCGCTTCCAGATCGGGCACCGCGATCGCGACGTGATTGAACCTGCCGATCATCTATCCTTCCTCCGTTTCCTTTGATCGAACCCGAACCAGGTGGACTTCCGTCACCGGTCGCTTGTCCAACATGTGGCGAAAGGCCCGCCGAACGACAAGCCTCGTCGTTTCGCGAACCCGCGCATCATCGGTGTACACTTTCGAAGGCAGTCCGTCGATCGCCGCGCGGACGCCGGCGCATACCGCCGCCGCGACGCCTTCCTCGTCGCCGTCGAGCAGGCCGACCGTCGAAAGCTGGACATCGCGGGTACGTCCGCGGCTGCCCCCGAGAACGACGGTGACAAGCGCCACCCCCTGATAGAGCGCCTTGGTGCGGTTGCGGACAAGGGGACCCAGCACGGACACCGTCTGCCGGCCCTCGCGCGCCAGTCGGCCGACTTCGATCTGCCGCACGACTGCCGCGGGCGCGGGCGCGAGCCGGACGAGGCTGCCGTTCTCGGCGGTGATCGTCTGCGGCACGCCCAGAGTGCGGGCGAGTTCGGCATGCGCGCTCAAGTGTCGCAATTCGCCGTGCACCGGCACGGCGATGCGCGGCCGCAGGAGCGTGTACAGCCGGGCAAGCTCGTCGCGTGCCGGATGGCCGGAGACGTGGATCGGTGCCTGGCGCTGGGTGATGACCCGGATGCCCCGGCGCAGAAGCTGGTTGTGCACGCGGCCGATGGCGATCTCGTTGCCGGGAATGACGCGCGACGAAAAGAGCACCGCATCGCCGTCTTCAAGCACCAGGGTCGGATGCTCGTCGAAGGCGAGTCGCGCCAGTGCGGCGTTGCGCTCGCCCTGGCCGCCGGTGCACGCGATCAAGGTGCGGGCGCGCGGCAGGCGCCGGCCGCGCTCGCCATCGAGGACCGGCGGCAGTGCTTCGAGATAGCCGCACTCGCGCGCGGCGGCGATATTGCGCAGCATCGATGCGCCTGCAATCACCATGTCGCGACCGCAGCGCTGGGCCACGGTGGCGATCGTCTCGATCCGCGCGAGATTGGTGGCAAAGCAGGTCACCACCACGCGTTCGGCGCAGCCGCGGACCAGCTCGCTGAGCGGCTCCAGCACCGAAGCTTCCGAGCCGGAGCTGCCGCGCTCGAAGACGTTGGTGGAATCGCAGATGAGCGCCAGCACACCGTCGTCGCCCAGGCGGCCGAGTGCCGCCTCGTCCACGGGCTGACCGATGACCGGGGCGGGGTCGAGCTTCCAGTCGCCGGAATGCACCACGGTGCCGGCGGCGGTGCGGATGGTCACCGCGTGCGCCTCGGGGATCGAATGCGTCATCCCGATCACCGTGACGCTGAACGGCCCCAGGTTGAGCGCGTCCTGTCCCGGCAACGGGAGCACCGGCACCACGCCGTCGAGGCCGGTCTCGGCGAGTTTGCGCCGCAGGACGGCAGCGGCGAACGCCGACGCATAGACCGGGCAGCGCAGGTGCGGCCACAGATATGCCACCGCGCCGAGGTGATCCTCGTGCGCGTGCGTCAGGATCAGTCCCTCCAGCGCGTCGCGCCGCTGGGCGATGAAAGCCGGGTCCGGCATGACCACATCGACGCCGGGAATGCCGCCGCCGCCAAAGGTGATGCCGAGGTCGATCATCAGCCAACGCTGGCGGTCCGGCGGGCCGTACCCGTACAGGCTCGCGTTCATGCCGATCTCGCCGGCGCCGCCCAGCGCCAGGAACACCAGCGTATCGGCGCCGCTCATAGGTGCTGGTTGCGCCGATACACCGCGTACAACCCCTTCAACGTGAGGTCGGAATCGGCGTGGCTCACCACCTCGCTGCATTCGGTGAACAGAGGCGCGAGGCCGCCGGTAGCGACCACGCCGACAGGGGCGCCCAGTTCCGCGCGAATCCGCGCGATCATGCCCTCGATCATGCCGATGTAGCCCCAGTAGATGCCCGAGCGCATCGCCTGCACGGTGCTTTTGCCGATGACCCGCTCGGGACGGCCGATGGCGACCCGCGGCAATTGTGCCGACGCTTGGTGCAGGGCGGCGAGCGACAGATTGACGCCGGGTGCGATGGCGCCGCCCAGGTAGTTGCCCCGCTCGTCGATGACATCGAAGGTGGTCGCGGTGCCGAAATCGACGACGATCTTCGGGCCGCCGTAGTGGACGAAGGCGCCGACGGCATTAACCAGGCGATCGGCGCCGACCTCTTCGGGGCGGTCGAGCAGGACCTCGATGCCGATATCAACCTCCGGCGTGCCGACGACCAGCGGCTGGACGTGCAGATAGCGCCGGCAGAAGGTGCGCAGGCCGAACACCGCCGCCGGCACCACCGACGCGACGATGGCGGCGGTGATCTCGGCGCGGTCGATGCCGGCGAGCTGCAGGAGTTGCAGCAGCCAGACCCCGGTTTCGTCGGCGGTGCGGTTGACGTCGGTCGATGCCCGCCACTCGCCGCGGATGCCGCCGTCGTCGGCGAACACGGCATAAACCGTGTTGGTATTGCCGGTGTCGATCGCCATCAGCATGGATAACCGCCCTGCCGTCGTTGCCGTTGAGTGCTCACCCGCCGACCGGGAAAACGTCGCCGGCGAGGATCGTCCGCATGTGTCCATCGGCGGTGGCGACCAGCAGCGCCCCGCCGGCATCGAGATCGGCGAACACCCCCTCCACGCGTTCGTCGTCGAGCCCCACCGCGATCGGGCGGCCGAGGCCGTGGGCACGGGCGCGCCACGCCGCGCGCACGGCCGCGAAACCATCCTCGACCCAAATGGCGCGCCAGCGCTCGAAGGCGACGATCAGGGCGGAGAGCACCGCCTCGGCATTCGCATCGAGCGCGCCCTGCGCCCGCAACGAGGTCGCCGGATAGAGAAGCTGCTCGCCATCGGCCGGATGCCAGGCAACGTTGATGCCGATGCCGACGATCAGCCAGTCGAGGCGACCACTGGGCGCCAACCCCGATTCCAGAAGGATGCCGGCCACCTTGCGGCCGTGAACCAGGACATCGTTGGGCCATTTGCACGTGATGCCGCTGCCGGCCGGCAGCGACGCAGCGACCGCGTCGGCAGTCGCGAGCGCGGCGACGAAGGTGGCTTGCGCGCCGTGGGCCGCCGGGCAGTCCGGACGCAGCAGGATCGAGACATAAAGGTTGCCGACCGGCGACTGCCACTGCCGCTGCCCGCGGCCACGTCCCTTCGTTTGCGTGCGCGCCCACACCACCGTGCCGGCGGCAGCCCCCGCGCCGGCCCGTCTTTTCAGCTCGTCATTGGTGGAGTCGACGCAGTCGAGCGCAACCACGCGATAGCCGGCCGGGACCGCGAGCCCCCGCATGATATGGCGCCCCTTATCCGCCGAACAGCGCGGACGCAGCGGCGGTCGACGCATTCACCAATGGATCTGGGCGCAGGAAAAACAGCACGACGAGCACGGCCGCCGCGAACATGACCAGCCGGACCTCGCGACCGAAGTCGTGATCGAGCGGATCGGCGGCGTCGTCGAAATACATCACCTTGACGATGCGGATGTAATAGTAGGCGGCCACCACGCTGGACAGCACGCCGATGATGGCAAGACCATAGAGCCCGGCATCGACGGCGGCCAGGAACACGTAGAGCTTGCCGAAGAAGCCGGCGAGCGGCGGCAGGCCGGCCATCGAGAACAAGAAGATGGCAAGCGCCAGCGCCATCAGGGGACTGGTCTTCGACAGCCCCGACAAGTCGCTGATATTGACCACCATGTGCTCCCGCCGACGCATGCACAAGATGCAGGCGAACACACCGATGTTCATGAAGATGTAGATCGCCATGTAGACCAGGACGCTGGCGATCCCCTTCTGGTTGCCGACGGCGAGACCGATCAGGGCATAGCCGACATGGCCGATGGAACTGTACGCCATCAGGCGTTTGATGTTGCTCTGGCCGATGGCGGCGAACGCCCCCAGAACCATCGAGGCGATGGAAACGAAGATGATGATCTGCTGCCACTGCGCGAACAAAGGCCCGAACGGCTCGACCATCACCCGGATCAACAGGCCGATGGCGGCGAGCTTGGGCGTGACCGAGAAGAACGCCGTCACCGGGGTCGGCGCGCCCTCATAGACGTCGGGTGTCCACATGTGGAACGGCACCGCGGACACCTTGAAGGCGAGGCCGGCGATCACGAAGACGAGGCCGACGATCAGCCCGGTTGGCGGCGCATGACCTTCGAGGTTGGTGAGCACGCCCGCGAGCGTCGCGAAGCGCGTCGTCCCGGAATAGCCATAGACCAGCGAGATACCGTAGAGCAGCAGGCCCGAGGCGAGCGCGCCGAGGACGAAGTATTTCAGGCCCGCCTCGTTGGAGCGCACGTCGTCGCGATGGAAGGAAGCGACGACATAAAGCGCTAGGCTCTGCATTTCGAGGCCGAGGTAGAGTGCCATGAAATCGTTCGCCGACAGCATCAAGAGCATGCCGAGGCTCGCGAACAAGATCAGCACGGTGTATTCGAAGCGCGCGATCTTGTGCAGCTCCAGGTAGTCCTGGGCGAGAATCAGACCCACGGCAGCCGACAGCAGCACCAGCGCCTTGAAGAACTGCGCGAAGCGATCGACGACGAACATCCCCTCGAAGGTGACGCCGCCGCCTCGGCCGGCCACCAGCAGGACCAGCACCACGGTTAGCAGCAGCGCCGCGAGGCCGAGCCGCGCCGCGAAGCGGCTGAAGGGGACGGGTGCCTCGCCCGCGCTCTGCGGCTGCATGGCGCCCAGCATCAAAAGCCCGATGGCGCCCGCTGCGAGAACGATCTCCGGCAACGCCAGGAACAGGTTTGGAACGCTCGCGACCGGCATCGTCATCGCCTCAAACTCTCGTGCGCCACCACCTGCGCGGCTTCGAGAACCGGGCGCGCCGCCTCGACGCGCTCGACAAGTTGCGCCACCGACGTGTGCATGACCCTAAGGAACGGCTCGGGATAGACCCCCATCCAGATCACCAGCGCCAAGAGCGGTGCGAAGACGAGCACCTCCCGCGGCTTCAATTCGGTGATGCGCTTCAGCGCGTCCTTGGTCAGCGCGCCGAAGATCACCCGGCGATAAAGGTAGAGCATATAGGCCGCGCCCAGGATCGCTCCGATGGCGGTCAGCGTCGCCACCCACGGGTTGACCTGGAAGATGCCGACCAGGACCAGCAACTCGCCGACGAAACCGCTGGTCCCCGGCAAGCCGACCGAGGCCAGCATGAACACCATGAACACCAGCGCGTACGCGGGCATCCGGTGCACGAGGCCGCCGTAAGTGGAAATCTCCCGCGAGTGGACGCGGTCGTAGACGATGCCGACGACGAGGAACAGCGCGGCCGAGACCACGCCGTGGCTCAGCATCTGGAAGATGGCGCCCTCGATCCCCTGCACCGTCACGCTGAAGGCGCCGACCGTCACGTAGGCCATGTGCGCGACCGACGAGTAGGCGATCAGCTTCTTCATGTCCGACTGGGCGAGCGCGACCAGCGAGGTGTAGATGACGGCGATCACGCTCAAGCTGAAAACCAGCGGCGCGAATTGCCACGACGCCTCGGGCAGAAGTGGCAGCGAAAAGCGCAGGAAGCCGTAACCGCCGTACTTCAGGAGCACGCCTGCCAGGATGACCGAGCCGGCGGTCGGTGCCTCGACATGCGCGTCGGGCAGCCAGGTGTGCACCGGCCACATCGGCAGCTTGACGGCAAACGCCGCGAACATGGCCAGCCACAGCCAGGGCTGCAGGCTCGGATCGAAGGAAAACCGCAACAGCGTCGGGATGTCGGTGGTGCCGGCCTGCAAATACATCGTCAGCAGCGCCAGCAGCATCAGCACCGAGCCGGCAAAGGTGAAGAGGAAGAACTTGAACGCCGAATAGACCCGCCGCGGCCCGCCCCAGACCCCGATGATCAGGAACATCGGGATCAGCACGCCCTCGAAGAACAGGTAGAACAGCACCAGATCGAGGGCGCAAAAGGCGCCGACCAGCATCGTCTCCATGACCAGAAAGGCGATCATGTATTCCTTGACGCGGGTGGTGATGCTCTCCCAGCTCGCCAGGATGCAGACCGGGATCAACAGCGTCGAGAGCAGGACGAACAGCACCGAGATGCCATCGACGCCCATGTGATAGGCGATGCCGAACGCCGGCATCCACGGCGCGCGTTCCTCGAACTGGAAGCCGGCAACCTTGGGATCGAACAGAAACCACAGCCCCAGCGACAACAAGAAGGTGGTGACCGAGGTCAACAGCGCGACGTTGCGCGCATTGCGCGCCACGTCTTCGGCCGAGCCGCGCACCGTGAAGATAAACGCGGCACCGACGAGCGGCAGGAAGGTGATCAGCGATAACAGCGGCAGACTGGTCATGGCCCCTAGCCTAGCGGCCGGACTGGAACAGATACCAGGTGATCAGCAGGAAGATGCCGATCAGCATGGCAAACGCATAATGAAAGATGTAGCCGGACTGCAGGCGCACCGCGCCGCGCGCGATCTTCAGCGCCGTCGCCGCGATGCCGTCAGGGCCGACGCCATCGATGAGCGCGCCGTCGCCGCCCTTCCAGAAGCCGCGGCCGAGCACGAACGCCGGCCGGACGAAGACCGCATCGTACAGCTCGTCGAAATACCACTTGTTGAGCAGGAAACGGTGCACGCCCTGGAAGCGCGCGGCGAGCAGCGCCGGCAGCTGCGGGGCGAACACGTACATGACGTACGCTAGGGTGATGCCGGCGACGCCGACGACGAGCGGCGCCAGTTGCACCCACACCGGCACGTGATGCGCCTGTTCGAGCGCGGGATGCTGCGGCAGGATGAGGATGGAGCCGGACCAGAAATGAGCGGCGTCCTCACCGACGAAATGCTCGAAGCCGATGAAGCCGGCGACGATCGCGCCCAGGGCCAGCACGCCCAACGGCACGAGCATGACCATTGGCGATTCGTGCACGCGGGCGAGCACGCTGTCGTCGGCGCGCGGCTTGCCATGGAAGGTCATCAGCAGGAGCCGCCACGAATAAAAGGCGGTGAGAAACGCCGCGGCGACGCCCATCCAGAACGCGAAATGTCCGACGCCGGTGCCTGACGCGAACGCCGCTTCCAGCACCATGTCCTTGGAGTAGAAGCCGGCGAATGGCCAGATTCCGGCAAGCGCCAGCGAGCCGATCCACATCAAGGCATAGGTGACCGGGATCAGCTTCCAGATGCCGCCCATCTTGCGCATGTCCTGCTCGTCGGACATGGCATGGATCACCGAGCCGGCGCCCAGGAACAGCAGCGCCTTGAAGAAGGCGTGGGTCATCAGGTGGAAGATGCCGGCCGAATAGGCCGAGACGCCGCAGGCGAAGAACATGTAGCCGAGCTGCGAGCAGGTCGAATACGCGATCACCCGCTTGATGTCGTTCTGCACACAGCCGATGGTCGCCGCGAAGATCGCCGTGCCCGCTCCGATCAGGGTGACGACGGTGAGCGCCGTCTCGGAATACTCGAACAACGGCGACAGCCGCGCGACCATGAACACGCCGGCGGTCACCATGGTGGCGGCATGGATCAGGGCCGAGACCGGGGTCGGGCCTTCCATGGCATCGGGAAGCCAGGTGTGCAGGCCCAATTGCGCCGATTTGCCCATGGCACCCACGAACAACAGGAGGCAGATCACGGTGAGCGCGTGCCACTCGCCACCGAAGATGTGCATCGTGGCCCCGGCCTGTCCGGGCGCCGCCGCGAAGATGGTATCAAATGAGACGCTGTCGAACAGGACGAAGGTGGCGAGCAAACCAAGCGTGAAGCCGAAATCGCCGACCCGGTTGACGAGAAACGCCTTGATCGCCGCCGCATTGGCCGACGGCCGGTCGTACCAGAAGCCGATCAGAAGGTAGGAGGCAAGACCGACGCCCTCCCAGCCGAAGAAGAGCTGGACCAGATTGTCGGCGGTGACCAACATCAGCATGAAGAAGGTGAACAGATTCAGATATGACATGAACCGCGGGATGCTGGTGTCGTGGTGCATGTAGCCGATGGAGTAGACGTGCACCATCGCCGAGACGACGGTCACCACCAGCATCATCACCGCGCTCAAGGAATCGACGCGCAGCGCCCAGTCGATCTGAAACGAGCCCGAGCCCATCCAGGTGAACAGCGGCACCGTTTCGCTGCGACCGTGACCGACGACACCTGCGAAGACGATGATCGCCAGCAGGGCGGACGCCAGCAGGGCGCCGCAGGTCACGCGCTGCGCCAGGTGATCGATGCGATGCTTGGCATGCTTGTCCTCTGGCGAGACCAGAGCAAGCACGCCCGCGATCAGCGCGCCGATCAGAGGCAGGAAGACAATACCTGTGACCATCGGCCCGGCTCAGCCTTTCATCAGGTTGATGTCTTCAACCGCGATGGTACCGCGATTGCGGAAGTAGATGACCAAAATGGCAAGCCCGATGGCGGCCTCCGCCGCCGCCACGGTCAGCACGAACAAGGCAAAGATCTGGCCGACCAGATCGTTGAGCGCGCTGGAGAAAGCGACAAAGTTGATGTTGACGGCGAGCAGCATCAATTCGACCGACATCAAGATGACAATGATGTTCTTGCGGTTGAGGAAAATCCCGAAGATGCCGATCGCGAACAGGATAGCGGCAACCGCAAGGTAATGACCGAGGCCGATCGTCAGCATCACACGCCCTTCCCGACCGGAACCTTGCGCAACTCGGCGCATTGCTTGGGATCACGCGCGACCTGATCAGAAATAGACTGCCGGCGCACGCCCGGACGCCGGCGCAGGGTCAGCACGATGGCGCCGATCATCGCGATCAGCAGCACGAGACCCGCGGCCTGGAACAAGAAGAGGTAATGCGTGTAGATCAGCCGGCCCAGCGCATGGGTGTTGCCGAGCGCCGCGGCCGGTGGTGCGGCGGCCGCGATCGAGGCGCCTGCCTCGGGCGCGGCGGCGAAGCCGCCCAGCACGATCAGCAACTCGGCCAGTACGGCGAGGCCGATCAGCCCGCCGATGGGCAGATAGCGCAGGAAGCCCTGGCGCAACGCCGCGAAATTGATGTCGAGCATCATGACGACGAACAAGAACATCACGGCGACCGCGCCGACATAGACGACGACCAGGATCATCGCCAGGAACTCGGCGCCCATCAGCACGAACAGCCCTGCGCCGTTGAAGAAGGCGAGGATCAGGAACAGCACCGAATGCACCGGGTTGCGCGCGGAGATGACCATGATCCCCGCGACGATCGCGACCAGCGCGAAAAGGTAGAAGGCAAGCCCCTGAATGATCATCGGATGACGTTGTTATGAGGGGCCGGCGCTGACGTCCCGCCCGGACGACCGACCGTGGCCCCTGTTGTGGCCCAGTGCGGGCGGTCAGTCAACGGTAACGCGCTTCGGCCGCGAGGTTGGCGGCGATCTCCGTTTCCCACCGGTCGCCGTTGGCCAACAGCCGCTCCTTGTCGTAGAGCAACTCCTCCCGGCTCTCGGTGGAATATTCGAAATTGGGTCCCTCGACGATGGCGTCGACCGGGCACGCCTCCTGGCACAGCCCGCAGTAGATGCACTTCAGCATGTCGATGTCGTAGCGCGTGGTGCGCCGGCTGCCGTCCTCGCGCGGTTCGGCCTCGATGGTGATCGCCTGCGCCGGGCAGACGGCCTCGCACAGCTTGCACGCGATGCAGCGCTCCTCGCCATTTGGATAGCGCCGAAGCGCGTGCTCGCCGCGAAAGCGCCGACTCAACGGACCCTTCTCGTAAGGGTAATTCACCGTCACCGCCGGGCGGAACATGTAGCGAAAGGTGAGCGCCAGCCCGGAGACGAGCTCGGAGAGGAGCGCCGTTCGTACCGCGCGGTCGATCATGCCCATCGGCGTCAAACCCTCCTAACCAATCTTCGCCGGTATCAATGGCTCAGCGCGGGTGTCAAGCCGAAGGCGACCAGCACACCGGCGACGGCCACGACGGCGACCAGCGAGAGCGGCAGGAACACCTTCCAGCCCAGCCGCATCAACTGGTCATAGCGGTAGCGCGGGAAGGTCGCCCGCACCCACAAGAACACGAACAGGCACGCGGCGATCTTGAGGAAGAACCAGATCGGCCCCGGCACCCAGGTGAACGGCGCCACCGGGAACGGTGGCAGCCAGCCGCCCAGGAACAGCACGCTGGTCATCGCCGACATCAAGATCATGTTGGCGTATTCGCCCAGGAAAAACAGAGCGAACGTCATGCCCGAGTATTCGACGTTGTAGCCGGAGACCAGCTCTGCCTCGGCTTCCGGCAGATCGAAGGGGTGGCGGTTGGTCTCGGCCAGCGCCGAGACGAAGAAGATCACCGCCATCGGCAAGAGCGGAAAAGCGAACCAATTGAGGAGGCCCCAAGGCCCCGCCTGCGCGCGCACGACTTCCGACAGATTGAGCGAGCCGACGCACAACAAGACGGTGATGATGACGAAGCCCATGGAGACTTCGTAGGAGACCATCTGCGCCGCCGAGCGCAGGCCGCCCAGGAAGGCATACTTGGAGTTGGACGCCCAGCCGGCCATGACGATGCCGTAGACACCCAACGACGAGATCGCGAACAGGTACAAGACGCCGACATTGATATCGGCGAGCACGACGCCGTCGCCGAAGGGAATCACCGCCCAGGCGATCAGCGCCAGGATGAAGGTGAGCATCGGCGCGATGACGAAGACGGCGCGGTTGGCGCCCGACGGGATCACCGTTTCCTTCAGAAACAGCTTCAGGCCATCGGCCATCGGCTGCAACAACCCGAACGGGCCGACCACGTTGGGGCCGCGGCGCAGGTGCATCGAAGCGATCACCTTGCGCTCGGCATAGGTCAGGTAGGCGACCGCCAGCAACAGCGGCAGGACGATGGCGAGAATCTTGAGGACGATGATGATCGCCGGGAACAGGTAGTCGGACCAGAATTCAGCCATGGGTGCCGGTCTTTGTCTGGGTGCCGGTCTTCATCTGCGTGTCATCAGCCGACAGCACCGCCGTGCACTCGGCCATGGTGACCGAGGCGCGGCAGATCGGGTTGGTCAGATAGAAGTTGTCGATGGCGGGCACGAGCGGCACGGCATCGATCGGGCCGCCGGCGCCAAACGCAGCCCACGCCGCCGGCTCGATGCCATCGTCGGCGGCGAAGACCGGATTGGCGGCGACCAGCCTTGCGCGCACGTCATCGAGGCTCGCCACCGCCAGCGATCTGCCCAGCCGCTCGGAGAGCGCGCGCACGATCTTCCAGTCCTCCTTGGCATCGCCGGGCGGATCGCACGCCTTGTGCGTGCGCTGCACGCGGCCCTCGGTGTTGACGAAGGTGGCGTTCTTCTCGGTATACGCCGCCCCGGGCAGGATGACATCGGCACGTGCGGCGCCGGCATCGCCGTGGTGACCTTGGTAGATTACGAATGCCTTGCCGAGCCGGGCCGTATCGATCTCATCGGCTCCGAGCAGCACGACAGCGTCGAGGTCGCCTGCTTCCGCCCCGGCCAGCATGCCGGCGACATCGCCCCCCTCGGGTCCCGGCACGAAGCCGAGATCGAGGCCGCCGACCCGGGCGGCGGCGGTGTGCAGCACGTTGAAGCCGTTCCAGCCGTCGCCGGGGCGGAGCATTCCGCACCCTTCGGCGATCGCTCGTGCCGCCGCGAGAATCGCGCCGCCGTCGGAGCGACGCAGCGCCGCCTGGCCCACGATCAACGCCGGCCGCTCGGCGGATTTCAGCTCGCCCGCCAGCGGATGCGTTCCGCTGGCGATGGCATCGAGGATCCGCAGGTCATCGCCGAGGTGCGTGTACGGATAGCTCGGATCGCACTCCGGGCCGATCAGGTCGACCTTCAACCAGCCGCCGCGCCAGCGCTTGCGGATGCGCGCGTTGACCAGCGGCGCCTCGATGCGCGGATTGGTGCCGATCAAGAGCAGGCGATCGACCGCTTCCAGGCCGGCGATGGTCGTGTTGAACAGATATGCCGCCCGCGGACCAGCCGGCAGCGCCGCGCCGTCCTGCCGGCAGTCGAGGTTCGCAGAGCCGAGCGCGGTGAGGAGGTCCTTCCACAACACCATCGCCTCGGCATCGACGAGATCGCCCGCGATCGCGCCGATGCGCGCACCCGACACGCCCGTCAAGCGGGTGGCGATGGCCGCGAACGCCTCGTCCCAAGTCGCGGGCTTCAACTTGCCGTCGCACCGCACGTACGGGCGATCGAGGCGCTGGCGGCGCAGACCGTCGCAGGCAAACCGGGTCTTGTCCGAGATCCACTCCTCGTTGATGTCTTCGTTGAGGCGCGGCAGCACGCGCAGCACCTCGTTGCCGCGGGTATCGACGCGGATGTTGCTGCCGACAGCATCCATGACATCGATGGATTCGGTCTTGGTCAGCTCCCAGGGCCGGGCGGCGAAGGCGTACGGTTTGGAGGTGAGCGCACCTACCGGACAAATATCGATCAGGTTGCCGGACAGCTCCGAGGTCAGCGCCTTCTCGACGTAGGTGCCGACCTCCATCTGCTCGCCGCGGCCGGTGGCGCCGAGTTCCGGCACGCCCGCGATCTCGCGCGCAAAGCGGATGCAGCGCGTGCAGTGGATGCAGCGGGTCATGATCGTCTTGATCAGCGGACCCATGTACTTGTCCTTGACCGCGCGCTTGTTCTCGGCGAAGCGGCCGCGATCGAAGCCATAGGCCAGCGCCTGGTCCTGCAGATCGCACTCCCCGCCCTGGTCGCAGATCGGGCAATCGAGGGGATGGTTGATCAAGAGGAACTCCATGACGCCGCGGCGCATCTTCTGCACCTCGGGCGTATTGGTCTTGATCACCATGTTGTCGGCCGCCGGCATCGCGCACGAGGCGATCGGCTTCGGCGAACCCTGCATCTGGACCAGGCACATCCGGCAGTTGCCGGCGATCGACAGCCGCTCGTGGTAGCAAAAACGCGGGATCTCGATGCCGACGCTCTCGCACGCCTGCAGCACGGTCACCCCCGCCGGGACTTCGACCTCTTGGCCGTCGATGGTCAGTTTGGGCATGCTGTTTCGAAGCCCTTGGTTCAAGCCGCGTGGCGTTGCGCGGAAGCCTGGTGCTCGCGGATGCGCCGCTCCAGCTCCGGACGGAAGTGGCGGATCAGTCCCTGGATCGGCCAGGCCGCGGCGTCGCCCAGCGCGCAGATGGTATGGCCCTCGACTTGGCGGGTCACCTCGTCGAGGAGATCGATCTCCTCGATACGGGCGCGGCCTTCGGCAAGCCGGGTCATCACCCGCCACATCCAGCCGGTGCCCTCGCGGCACGGCGTGCACTGCCCGCAGCTTTCGTGCTTGTAGAAGCGGGACAGCCGGGCGATGGCGCGGACGATGTCGGTGGAGCGGTCCATGACCATGACCGCCGCGGTGCCGAGGCCCGATTTCACCGCCGAGAGCGAGTCGAAATCCATCAGCACCGTATCGCAAACCGACTTCGGCAGCACCGGCACCGAGGAGCCGCCGGGGATCACCGCCAAGAGATTGTTCCAGCCGCCACGCACGCCGCCGGCGTGCCGCTCGATCAACTCCTTCAAGGGGATGCCCATCTCCTCTTCGACGGTGCACGGCTGGTTGACGTGGCCGGAAATGTTGAACAGCTTGACGCCGGTGTTCTTGGGCCGGCCGAGGCCGGCGAACCAGTCACCGCCGCGCCGCAAAATGGCCGGCACCACGGCGATCGTCTCGACGTTGTTGACCGTGGTGGGACAGCCATAGAGCCCGGCGTTGGCCGGAAACGGCGGCTTCAGGCGCGGCTGGCCCTTCTTGCCTTCGAGGCTTTCGATCAGCGCCGTTTCTTCGCCGCAGATATAGGCGCCGGCGCCGCGGTGCACGTGGACATCGAACGCCCAGCCCGAGCCACAGGCATCGGCCCCCAACAGCCCGGCGGCACGCGCCTCCTCGACCGCCCGCTCCAATGCTTCCGCCTCGCGATAAAACTCGCCGCGGACGTACACGTAGGCCATGTGCGCGCCCATGCCGGCGCCGGCCAGCAGGCAGCCCTCGATCAGTTTATGCGGCTCGTGGCGCAGGATCTCGCGGTCCTTGCAGGTGCCTGGCTCGCCCTCGTCGGCATTGACGACCAGATAGTGCGGCCGCTCCGGGCTGACCTGCTTGGGCATGAACGACCACTTCATGCCGGTTGCGAAGCCGGCACCACCACGGCCTCGCAAACCAGACGTGCGCATCTCATCGACGATCGCATCGCGTCCCTTGGCGATCAGCGCGCCGGTGCCGTCCCAATCGCCGCGGGCGCGGGCTCCGGCGAGGCCGGTATCGGCAAGGCCATAGATGTTGGTGAAGATCCGGTCCTGATCACGCAGCATCAGGCAGTGCCCCCGCCGTTGTCATCGTTGGTTCCGCGCGGCGAAGCCGCTCCGGTGAGCGTCGTCAGGCCGCCCGCGGGCTCGCAGCTCTTGCGCCCGATCTGCGAGCCGGGCTTGGGCGTGTGCCCGGCCTTGAGATCGGCGAGGATCTTCTCCATCGCCTCGGGGCCGAGATCCTCGTAATAGTCGTCGCCGATCTGCACCATCGGCGCGTTGACGCAGGCGCCCAAGCACTCGACCTCGGAGAGTGTGAACTCGCCATCGGCCGTGGTCTCGCCGAAACCGATGCCGAGCGATTTCTTGCAGGTGTGCGCGATCTCGTCGGAGCCGCGCAACCAGCAGGGCAGATTGGTGCACACCTGCACGTGGTGGCGGCCAACCGGCTTCAGATTGAACATCGTATAGAAGGTCGCCACCTCGTAGACGCGGATGCGCGGCATCTGAAGGAAATCGGCGACGTAGTCGAGCGCGGCACGCGGCAGCCAGCCGCCGCCCTGGCGCTGCGCCAGATCGAGGAGCGGCAGCACCGCGCTCGCCTGGCGGCCCGGCGGATACTTAGCGATGATCGCCCTGGCGTGGGCGAGGTTTTCCTCGCCGAACGCGAACACCTCGCCCTGCGGCAGCGCTTCGCCCCCGCTCATCGGTCGATCTCCCCGAACACGATGTCCAGCGAGCCGAGCACCGAGACGACATCCGCCAGCATGTGGCCGCGGGTCAGGAAATCCATCGCCTGCAGATGCGCAAACCCGGGCGGGCGGATCTTGCAGCGGTACGGCCGGTTGCTGCCGTCGGAGACGAGATAGACCGCGAACTCGCCCTTGGGCGCCTCGACGGCGGTGTAGGTCTCGCCGGCGGGCACGTGGTAGCCCTCGGTGAACAGCTTGAAGTGATGGATGAGCGCCTCCATCGAGTTCTTCATCTCCGCGCGCGGCGGCGGCGCGATCTTGCGATCATCGACCTTGACCGGGCCGGGTGGCATCTCCTTCAGGCACTGCTTGATGATCTTGAGGCTTTCGCGCAGCTCCAGCATGCGCACCAGGTAGCGATCGTAGCAGTCCCCGTGCTTACCGACGGCAACGTCGAAATCCATCTTCTCGTAGCCGTCGTAGGGGCGCGCCTTGCGCAGATCCCAGGGCACGCCGCACGCCCGCAGGCACGGTCCGGAAAAGCCCCAGTCGTACGCTTGCTCGGCAGTGATGGCGCCGATGTCGACGGAGCGCTGCTTGAAGATGCGGTTCTCGTCGAGCAACCCGGCGAGGTCGTCGAGGAACGCCGGGAATTTTTCCGCCCAGCCCCAGATGTCGTCGGCGAGATCGGGCGACATGTCCATCGAGACGCCGCCGGGGCGGAAGTAATTCATGTGCAGGCGCGCGCCACAGACGCGCTCGCAGAACTCCATCAGCCGCTCGCGCTCCTCGAAGCCCCAGAGCATCGGCGTCATCGCGCCGATATCCATGGCAAACGCGCAGATGGTGAAGACGTGGTTGAGAACGCGGCCGATCTCGGCGAACAGAATCCGCAAGTACTGCCCGCGCGGCGGCGGCGTGATGCCCAGCAGCTTCTCGACCGCAAGCGCGAAGGCGTGCTCCTGGTTTTGCGGCGCCACGTAGTCGAGCCGGTCGAAGTAGGGCACCGCCTGCAGGTACGACTTGTACTCGATCAGCTTCTCGGTGCCGCGATGCAGGAGGCCAACGTGCGGGTCGGCCCGCTCGATCACCTCGCCGTCCATTTCGAGCACCAGACGCAACACACCGTGCGCCGACGGATGCTGCGGGCCGAAGTTGAGTGTCAGGTTCTTGATCTGGGTTTCCGCCATCTACTCTGACCTCCGCGGCCCGGCCTTCTCGTCGCCCGGCAGCGGCGACTGCAGGCCTTCCCAAGGGCTCACGAAATCGAAGTTGCGGAAATCCTGCATCAGCTTGACCGGCTCGTAGACGACGCGCTTCTGCTCGTCGTCATAGCGGACCTCGACATAACCGGTGAGCGGAAAATCCTTGCGCAGGGGGTGACCGTCGAAGCCGTAGTCGCACAGCATGCGGCGCAGATCCGGGTGACCTGCGAACAGGATCCCGAACATGTCCCAGGTCTCGCGCTCCCACCAGCCGGCCGAGGAGAACAAGGTGGTCGCCGTCGGCACCGGCGTCGCCTCGTCGGTCTGCACCTTGACCCGGATACGCCGGTTGTGGGACAGGCTCAACAGATTGTAGACGACATCGAAGCGCTGCTCGCGCTCGGGATAGTCGGCGCCGCAGACGTCCATCAGTTGCTTGAACTGGCAATTGACGTCGTTGCGCAGGAACGTCAGCACGGTGACAAGGACGTCGCGATCGACACTGATCGCGAGTTCGCCGCGATCGAAGGTCATGGCGAGCACGGCGCCGCCAAGGGCGGCGTCCACGTATTCGCCGAACTCGCGCAATCCCTCGTCCATTGCCATCGCCCTACCGTTGGCCGTCCGTCGTCGCGTGACGGTCCGCTACCGCCACAAGGTGCCGGTGCGGTGGATTTTCTTCTGAAGTTGCAAGATGCCGTAGACGAGCGCCTCGGCCGACGGCGGACAGCCGGGAACGTAGACGTCGACCGGAACCACCCGATCGCAGCCGCGCACGACCGAATAGGAATAATGGTAATAGCCGCCGCCATTGGCACACGAGCCCATGGAGATCACGTAGCGTGGCTCGGCCATCTGGTCGTAAACCCGGCGGAAGGCGGGTGCCATCTTGTTGGTCAGCGTGCCGGCGACGATGATGACGTCGGACTGCCGTGGCGACGGCCGCGGCACGACGCCGAAGCGATCGAGATCGTAGCGGCTGACGTAGGCGTGCATCATCTCGATCGCGCAGCAGGCCAGCCCGAAGGTCATCGGCCACAGCGAGCCGGCACGCGCCCAGTTCACCACCTTGTCGAGCTGGGTGAGGATGAAGCCGCGCTTTTCTACGGAGCCGGTGACCTCGCGCCACAGGGCATCGATGTCATCGGGATTTGGCGCACCAAGGGAATTCATGGCACCGTCCGCTATTCCCACTCCAGCGCCCCCTTCCGCCACTCATAGATAAATCCGGCGGTGAGAACCGCCAGAAAAACCATCATCGACCAGAACCCGAAGCCGCCGATCTCGCGGAGCGACACTGCCCAGGGGAACAGGAACGCGACTTCCAGATCGAAGATGATGAACAAGATCGCGACCAGGTAGAACCGCACGTCGAACTTGCCGCGCGAGTCCTCGAAGGGATCGAAGCCGCACTCGTACGGCGCATTCTTCTCGCTGTCCGGGCGCTCGCCGCCGACGATGTAGGACGCGACCACCGCTCCGCCGGCCACGGCGATGGCGATGGCGAGAAAAATCAGGATCGGCAGGTATTCGGCGAGCAAGACACCCATCCCCGACAGTCCCGGCCCGTTGATGGACCCGTCACCTTAAGCGGCCTTCACACCGGCGCCAATGACGCCGTCTTCACCGACACCGCCGCCATCAGGCGACGTTGGCTGGCGGGAGTGACGGGACTCGAACCCGCGGCCTCCGGCGTGACAGGCCGGCGCTCTGACCAACTGAGCTACACCCCCGGGTGCGCTTGCGAAGCAACGCCGAGTGCGGGTGGTCTAAACCGCGCTCCCACGGCTGTCAAGCCGACGACCCGACGCATGAAGGGGATGGTCGGCTGGCGTTCGGCTTCAGCCGGCGACGCCCACCTGGCGCGCATAGTTTACGGTGACGTAGTCCATGGTGTCGCGGTGCTGCACGAACCACGCCGCCGCACCATCGCGGGCGAAGGCGCGCGCCGCGCCGGGTTCGCCCGCCGCGATCTGCGTGCCCAGATCGGCGACCAGATCAAGCACCCGCCGGTGCTCGGCTTCGTGGCAGTGCATGGCCGGGAAGCCCGATCGTGCCATCATCGCCTCCTCGCGCGCGAAGTGCTCGTGCAGGTGTTGCGCGAACGCGGCGAAGGCCTCGGCAAAGCCGGCATCGTCACTCCTGATCATCGCCGCGATGTGATCGACCGCTTCGCGATGGTCGGCATCGAGCCAGTCGAGCCCCAGGGCGAGCGCTTCGCTCCAGACCAGATCGGACATCGCGACCTCCGTTGCTTCGTGCCGTGACTACGGCGCGCCCAGACTGTCGCGCGCACACGGGGGCGTGGGCGGTGACGGGTTCGAACCGCCGACTTCCACGGTGTAAACGTGGCGCTCTGCCTGCTGAGCTAACCGCCCGCGCCCGCGCAACCGGCGCACAGATCCGCTCCGCCGGCCGCACTGCTCTTGACCCAGCTTGGCGTGCACGTCAAGGACGCAGCGAACCATCCGACGCCGCAACGCGCCATCGTGCTGACGGCAGAGGGAATCGACGCGTCGGAGCGTTACGAACGAAAGCTCAATTGAGCGCGTCCTTCAGGCCCTTGCTGGCACGGAATTTGGCTTGGCGCGAGGCGGCGATGTCGATGGTCTCGCCGGTACGTGGATCGCGCCCCTTGGTCGCCGCCCGCTCGGACACCGAAAAGGTACCGAACCCCACCAGGCGCACTTCGTCGCCTTGTTTCAGGGCCTCCGTGATCGCCGTAAACACCCCATCGACGGCGTTCGCGGCATCCTTCTTGGCCAGTCCGGTCGCGGTGGCGAGCGAGTCGATCAAATCGGTCTTGTTCAACGCTTCCCCCAACCTCTGTTGTGTGCGCGTGCCTGCTTCCCGCAAATGCCCGGTTCCGGGAGCAGTCCACCAACTATTGGGAGCGTACGGCCGCTCTACACACTTCGTCAACCGCACAGCGTTGCTTTTCCCCAGGAAAATCGCAGAAGTTCCGCCGCGAGGGGCCGGTGTACGCCCCTATTAAGGGCGCACGCCGATCCGCCCTGCAATCAGTGGGTGATCACCCCGTGTTCTTCATCCTCGACGTCGGCGGTCTTGGCGGCGGCCGGCGCCAGTTCGGCGTGCTCATCCCATTCGATCGGTGTCAACTCGCGCACCAGTGCCTGCTTGAGCACCTCATCGACGGTGGCAACCGGGATGATCTTCAGTTCCTTCTTGATGTTGTCGGGAATCTCGGACAACTCGCGCTCGTTCTCCTTGGGCACCAGCACGGTCTTCAGGCCGCCGCGATGCGCCGCCAGAAGCTTTTCCTTCAGCCCGCCGATGGGCAGGACCCGCCCCCGCAGCGTCACCTCGCCGGTCATCGCCACGTCCTTGCGCACCGCGGTGCCGGTCAGCGCCGAGACGATCGACGTCACCATGGCGACGCCGGCCGAGGGACCGTCCTTGGGCGTCGCGCCTTCCGGCACGTGGACATGAATGTCGCGCTGGCCGAAGATCAGCGGCGAGATGCCGAAGCGGATGGCGCGCGACTGGACAAACGACTTCGCGGCCTGGATCGATTCCTGCATCACGTCGCCCAGCTTGCCGGTATAGGTCACCTTGCCCTTGCCCGGCACGATCACGGCTTCGATCGACAACAGCTCGCCGCCGACCTCGGTCCAGGCGAGGCCGGTGGTCACGCCGACCAGATCCTCAAGCTCGGCCTCGCCGTAGCGGTGCTTCTTGACGCCGGCATACTTCTCCAGATTGCGCCGGTTGACGAGCACGCTCTTCGCCGCGCCCATCATGATGTCCTTGATCGCCTTGCGCGTCAGATTCGCAATCTCGCGCTCGAGATTCCGCACGCCGGCTTCGCGGGTGTAATGACGGATGACGTCACGCAGCGCCTGGTCCGAAATCGACCACTCGTCGCCCTTGAGGCCGTGCGCCTCGATCTGCTTGGGGATCAGGTGACGGTTGGCGATCTCGACCTTCTCGTCCTCGGTGTAGCCGGAGATGCGGATGATCTCCATCCGGTCGAGGAGCGCCGGCGGCATGTTGAGCGTGTTCGCCGTCGTGACGAACAAGACGTCGGAAAGGTCGTAGTCGACCTCCAGATAGTGGTCGTTGAAGCTGCAGTTCTGCTCCGGGTCCAGCACCTCCAGGAGTGCCGACGCCGGATCGCCGCGCCAGTCGTGGCCCATCTTGTCGACCTCGTCCAACAGGAACAGCGGGTTCGAGGTCTTGGCCTTCTTCATGCCCTGGATGATCTTGCCCGGCATCGAGCCGATGTAGGTGCGGCGGTGACCGCGGATCTCGGCCTCATCGCGCACGCCGCCGAGCGACATCCGCACGAAATTCCGCCCCGTGGCGCGTGCGATCGACTTGCCCAAAGAGGTCTTGCCGACGCCGGGAGGGCCGACGAGGCACAAGATCGGACCGCGCAGCCGGTTGGTCCGCAACTGCACGGCGAGATACTCCAAGATCCGTTCCTTGACCTTCTTCAGCCCATAGTGGTCGGCATCCAGGATCTCCTGGGCAAGCTTGATGTCCTTCTTGATCCGCGAGCGCTTCTTCCACGGGATGGTCAGCATCCAGTCGAGGTAGTTGCGCACCACGGTCGCTTCCGCCGACATCGGGCTCATCGAGCGCAGCTTCTTCAGCTCGGCCAGCGCCTTCTCACGCGCCTCCTTAGTAAGCTGGGTCTTCTTGATCCTTTCCTCGAACTCGCTTGCCTCGTCGCGGCCGTCCTCGCCCTCGCCGAGCTCCTTCTGGATGGCCTTGAGCTGCTCGTTCAGGTAGTACTCGCGCTGGGTCTTCTCCATCTGCCGCTTGACGCGGTTGCGGATGCGCTTCTCCACCTGCAGGACGCCGATCTCGGCCTCCATGTGCGAATAGACGCGCTCCAGCCGCTCGCTGACGACGAAGCTCTCCAGGAGTTCCTGCTTCTCGGCGATCTTCAGCGCCAGGTGCGAGGCGACCGTATCGGCAAGCTTGCTCGCATCCTCGATCTGGTTGACCGAGACCAGCGCTTCCGGCGGGATCTTCTTGTTGAGCTTGCTGTACTGCTCGAACTGCCCCACCACCGAGCGGGCAAGCGCTTCCAGTTCACGCTGCTCGCCCAACTGCTCTTCGATCACCTGGGCCTCGGCCTCGAAGAAGTCGTCCTCGCGGGTATAGTTGAGGATGCGCGCCCGCTGGCCACCTTCGACCAGGACCTTCACCGTACCGTCGGGCAGCTTGAGGAGTTGCAGCACGGTGGCCACCGTCCCCACCGCGAAAATATCCTTGGGCGCCGGATCGTCCTGGGCGGCATTCTTCTGCGCGACCAGCAGGATCTGGCGATCGTCCTGCATCACGTCCTCAAGCGCCTTGACCGATTTCTCGCGCCCGACGAACAGCGGCACGATCATGTGCGGAAAGACGACGATGTCGCGCAACGGCAGGACGGGATAGACGGAGTTTGTACTGCTCACGGGGATGACACCTGTCGCCTTGGGCGGCGGGCGCCGCCTGGGTGGACCGGCGCTAAACGGCCGGCAGTCACCGAAAGGTGGTGCACAAGACGGCGCCGGTCAAGCCACGGCCTTTGGGCGGCCCCGACGATCAGGCGCTGGAACCGACGTCGCCCCGGCGATCGGCGTAGATGAGCAGCGGCTTGGCCTGCTCCTCCGCGACTTCGCGGTTGACCACCACCTCTTCGACGCCTTCGAGACCCGGCAGATCGAACATGGTCTCCAGAAGGATGCTCTCCATGATCGAACGCAGGCCGCGCGCGCCGGTCTTGCGCATGACCGCGCGCCGGGCGACGCCCTTCAGCGCGCCATCGGTGAATTCGAGGCGCACCCCCTCCATCTCGAACAGCCGCTGGTACTGCTTGACCAGCGCGTTCTTCGGCTTGGTCAGGATGTCGACCAGCGCGTCCTCGTCGAGATCGGTCAAGGTGGCGATCACCGGCAGCCGGCCGATGAACTCCGGGATCAGCCCGAACTTCAGGAGATCCTCGGGCTCGACGTCCTTCAGGATCTCACCGGTCGGCCGCTCGTCCGGCGCGCGCACGTCGGCGCCGAAACCGATGGTGGTGCCCTTGGAGCGCGCCGAGATGATCCGCTCCAGCCCGGAGAACGCGCCGCCGCAGATGAACAGGATGTTGGTGGTATCGACCTGCAGGAATTCCTGCTGCGGGTGCTTGCGCCCGCCCTGGGGCGGCACGCTCGCGATCGTGCCCTCCATGATCTTGAGGAGCGCCTGCTGCACGCCTTCGCCGGAAACATCCCGGGTGATCGAGGGATTATCGGATTTGCGCGAGATCTTGTCGACCTCGTCGATGTAAACGATGCCGCGCTGCGCCCGCTCCACGTTGTAATCGGCGGCCTGCAGCAGCTTCAAAATGATGTTCTCGACGTCCTCGCCGACATACCCGGCCTCGGTCAGCGTCGTCGCATCCGCCATGGTGAACGGCACATCCAGGATGCGCGCCAGCGTCTGCGCCAGGAGCGTCTTGCCGCAGCCGGTGGGACCGATCAGGAGGATGTTCGACTTCGCCAGTTCGACGTCGTTGTTCTTCGAGCCGTGGTTGATGCGCTTGTAATGGTTGTGCACGGCGACGGCCAGCACCCGCTTGGCACGGAGCTGCCCGATCACGTAGTCATCGAGCACGGAGCAGATTTCATGTGGGGTCGGCACCCCGTCGCCGGACTTGGCGAGGCCCGTCTTGTGCTCCTCACGGATGATATCCATGCACAGCTCGACGCATTCATCACAGATGAACACGGTCGGCCCGGCGATCAGTTTCCGCACCTCATGCTGGCTCTTTCCGCAGAAAGAGCAGTACAAGGTGTTCTTGGAGTCGCCACCCGTGGTTTTGCTCATGCGTTTGTCCGTTCTCCGGCTCGCGCCTGTGTCACTATGTTAGCCATGGCGGCAACGCCGGCACAATGCAAAAAAAAGACGCTACCTCGCCCCGCCATTCGACCTTCGCGCAAATATGGCACCGTGCCTCACCTGGAAGCCAAGTGCGCCGAAGTGGTACAAGACCAGCGCTTAGGCACGCACCGGCTTGATGTTTTGCCGTTCCGCCCCGTCGTCGGGCCGGGGACGGCTGGTGACCACTTCGTCGACGATACCAAACGTCTTCGCTTCCTCGGGGCTCATGAAGCGATCGCGCTCGACCGCCGTCTCGATGATATCTAACGGCTGCTTGGTGTGTTTTACGTAAATGGTGTTCAGCCGCGCCTTCAGCGCCAGGATCTCGCGCGCCTGGATCTCGATGTCGGTGGCCTGACCCTGGGCGCCGCCGGACGGCTGGTGCACCATGATCCGCGAGTTCGGCAGCGCGTACCGCTTGCCGGGACTGCCGGCCGCCAACAAGAGCGAGCCCATCGACGCTGCCTGGCCGATGCAGACCGTCGAGACGTCGGGTCTAATGTATTGCATCGTATCGTAGATCGCGAGGCCGGCGGTCACCAGCCCGCCTGGTGAGTTGATGTAGAACGAGATGTCCTTGTTGGGGTTCTCGGACTCCAAGAACAGCAACTGCGCGCAGACGAGGCTGGAGACCACGTCGTTGACCGGGCCGGTGAGAAAAATAATCCGTTCCTTCAGCAACCGGGAATAGATGTCGTAGGCACGCTCGCCGCGATTGGTGGTTTCGACCACCATCGGGACCAGCATGTTCATCTGTGGCGCCAGCGGCTCGATCATCGACATGTTTTCCGGTCCGTGTTCCAGGTTGTGCCAAACGCCCAGGTCTCGCCGACCCGACGGGAGCGACGCGCAGGCCGCCCCGCGACGCGCGCCCTGCGGTAGCGGTCGCGCCCTCTCCGTCCTAGCCCTCAGGTGTGGTGGTCTCCCCACCCGACGCAAGTTCCTCGCCACCCGCAGCATCGTCACCCTTCATCAGGTCTTCAGGCGTGACCTTGCTTTCGGTGACCGTCGCCAACTCCAGCATGAAATCCACCACCTTGTCCTCCAGCAGCGGCGCCGCCAGCGCCTCGCGGGCGTGCGCGTTCTTGCGGAAGTAATCGAACACCGCCTGCTCCTGGCCAGGATAGCGTCTGGCCTCGGCACCGACGGCGCGGCTCAGTTCCTCGGGCGTCACCTTCAGATTGTTCTGGCGACCGACCTCTGCCAGCAACAGCCCGAGCCGCACCCGGCGCTCGGCGAGCGTCCGGTATTCCCGCTCCTGCTCCGCGCTCAAGGGCGGGGTGGCGGCCGGCGCCTGTTCATGCTCATGATCGCAGTCCGGGCCATGCACGTGCTCGTGACTATGCTCGTGCCCGTGGTCGTGATCATGATCATGATCGTGGTCGTGATCATGATCGTGGTCGTGATCATGATCGTGCTCGGTGGCGGCGTCCGGCTGGCCGGTGAGTTGACCGACGATGTGCTCGTACTCGCGCTGAACCAAGCCCGGCGGCAGATCGAAGGTGCTGATCTCGGCCAGGCGATCGAGCAATGCCCGCTTGAGGTGCTGGCGCGAGACGTTGCTCAGCTCCTTTTCATGCTCGGACCGCGCCGCGGCCCGCACCGCCTCTAATGTTTCGAAGCCAAGCCGCTTGGCGAAGTCGTCGTCGAGAACCGCCGGCGGGCGCACCGCCAGGGCGTTCAACGTCACATCGTAGGTCAGCGTCTGCCCCTGGCACGCCGCAATCGGATAGCTCTCGGGGAAGGTGATCGACACGCTCCTGGTCTCGCCGATGCTCTGCCCGACCAGTTGCGCACCCAGGGTCGGCGGCGTGCCGTCCGCGCCGACCTCCACCTTGAGCCCCCGCCCATCGCCTTCGACCGGCAGCGGCGTACCCTCGGCCGCGGCGAGATCGACGGTGGCCAGATCGCCGATCTCAGCCGGCCGCGGCGCGTCGATCGGCGTTACCGGCCGCATCGCCTCCGCGATTCGCGTCAACGTGTTTTCGATGTGCGCATCGGTGACCTCGGCGACACGCCGCTCAAGGGTGATCGCGGCGTAATCGGGCGCCGGGATCTCCGGCAGAAGCTCGACCGCCAGCGTGTATTCGAGGTCGCCGCCCTCGGCCGGGGCGGTGATCTCCAGCTTCGGCGTCAGCGCCGGCCGCAGGCCATGATCCTTGATCACGGCGGCGGACGTTTCGTTGATCGCCTCCTCCAGAATCTCGCTCTTCAGCGCCGCGCCGTATTTCTGCCGTACCAGCGCGACCGGCACCTTGCCGGGGCGAAAGCCCTTGATGTTGACCGTGCGCGCCAGATCGTTGAGCCGCCGCTCGAAGCGTTGATCCAGATCGGCTGCCGGCAATGCGACCCTGAACTCGCGGCTCAGCGCCTCGCTCTTCGTTTCCGTGACCTGCATCGTTCGAACGGCTTCCTGCTGTGTTTCGTTGCGGGAGAAGGCCCCCGATACGGGAGATGGCTCCTTGGCCGCGCTTGGGCCTCGTTCCAGTGCGCGCGGTCTACTCTGCCGGTGGTGCGGGCGGAGGGATTTGAACCCCCACGACTTGCGTCACAGGTACCTAAAACCTGCGTGTCTGCCAGTTCCACCACGCCCGCCCGCGTGTGCCCCGGCCACGCAAACGACAAAGGACGCCCCGTTGTTGCTGCGCCAAGGCGGCCCTCCTCGAAGCCGGTGAGATTTACGACTTAACGCCGTCGTGTCAATCATCTCAAACGAAACCACGGGCGCCGGCGCGGGACTGCTAGGCGCGTGCGCCGCGGCCGCGGCGCGGATGATCCGCCGTTTCCCCTCAATCCTGCACCAGACTCCGCACCGCGGACGACAGCGCGCGCTTGCCCGTCGCCCGGTAGCTCTCGTGGTTGTCGTCGATCTTGGCGAGATCGTAGCGGTAGTTGATCATGATCCCCGCCGACTGCGCGAGGCCCCGGGGCGAGCGATCGGCCATCCAGTTCAGGCGTTCCATGCGTGCACCATTGGTCAGATGGAAGTGTGCCACCGGATCGCGCGCGAAGAAGCCGCCTTCGCGCTTTTCCTTGACCAGATAGAGCGCGCACAGCCGCATCAGCACCGGCTTCAGCGCCTTGCACAGCGCCTCGTCGTCCGCCCAATCCGCGCGCTTGAGCGTTTCCTTGAGCCAGCCCTTGGCGCCCTTGCGCACGCCTTGTGCCGTGGCGAGCGCCTTGCGCTCGGCCGGCGACAACAGCCCACTGCGGCCCTCCGACAGCGCGCCATCGAGCCAGCGCATGAAGCCCGGCACCGGCGAGAGCGTCGCATAGGTCTTGAGGTTCGGAAACTCGTGCGACAGTCCGTCGACCACCCGCTTGATCAGGAAGTTGCCGAAGCTGATGCCGTCCAGCCCGCGCTGGGCGTTGGAGATCGAATAGAAGATGGCGGTGTTGGCCTGCGTCGGGTCCTGCAAGGGCGCATCGCGATCCAGCAGGCTCTGAACGTTGTCCGCCATCCCATTGACCAGCGCCACTTCGACGAAGATCAACGGCTCGTCCGGCATGCGCGGGTGAAAATAGGCATAGTAGCGCCGGTCGTAGTCGAGCCGGTTCTTCAGATCGTCCCAGCTCTCGATGGCGTGCACCGCCTCGTAGGCGATCAGCTTCTCCAGGAGCGCGCCGGATGCGGTATCCCAGGTAATCCGCTTCAACTCCAGGAAGTCGACATCGAACCACGTCGCGAGCAGCGCCCGCAGATCGTCTTCGAGCGGAACGAGATCGGCGTTTTTTCTCGAAAAACCAATAAGTTCCGTGCGCATATTGACAAGGAACTTGATGCCCTGCGGCAGGCTGTTGAACTGCGTGAGCAGTTTCACCCGCGGCGATTCGAGTGCCTGGCGCAGGGCACGCCGCCCGGCGCGCCGGTCCTCGGGCGTCGTTGCCGCCTGCAGCGCGGCGATCGCCGCATCGAGGGGGGCGTCGGCGACGTCGAAGTCCTTGGCGAGCACGCCCAGGAAGCGGGCGCGGCCGGACGCGTCGAGCGCCAGGTAAGCCTGGCCGAGGGCGGCGGCACGCTGGCGCGCGCTCACTTCGCCGCCGCGCCCCTCCAGACACGCACGCATCTGCTCGCGCAGGCGATCCACGTCATCATCGGGCAGATCCGGCCGCGTGCTGGCCGAACTCGCGTCGTATTCGGCACCGGCGATCACTTCCCAGCGCTGCCGAAGCGTGCGCAGCGCCTGACGCCACAGCGTGCCCCGATCCTCCGGCTTCGGCTCCAGCCGAACGTTCATTGCAGGTCTCCCCACCCATTTCCCGCCGCAACCGCGCCGCTTGCGCACAGGTGTGCGAGCACCCGCGGCATACCGGCAATCAAGTCCTCTGCGATCAGCCCCGCACCGAAATCGGCGGCAATCCGGCCGTGCAGCCAGACGCCCGCACAGGCCGCGGCGAACACCGGCATGCCCTGGGCGATCAGGCCGGTGATCATCCCGGCGAGCACGTCACCGCTGCCGGCGGTCGCCAGGGTGGCCGGTGCATTGTCATTGATCACCGCGTGACCGGAATCATCCGCGATCACCGTATCTGCGCCCTTCAACAGCACCACCGCCCGGCTCAGCCGCGCCGCCGCCCGCGTCCGCGCCAGCTTATCGCCTTTGAGCGCGAACAGCCTTGCGAACTCGCCATCGTGCGGGGTCATCAGACAGGGACCGTTGACGGCGGCGAACAGCCGCTCGGGCGCAGCGGCAAACACGCTGAGCGCGTCGGCATCGAGCACGCAGGCCTTGCCGGTGGCGAGGCTGGCCAGCACCCGCGCCTCGGTCTCCGCATCGACGCCGGCGCCCGGGCCGATCAGCGCGGCGTTGCGCTTCGGGTCCTCGATCAGGCGGGCAAAGGCATCGACGCCATCGGCGGCGACGACGATGGTGCCGGGCGCGCCCGCGGCATAGATCGACACCGCGTCGCGCGCCGCCGCCACCGTCACCAGGCCGCAACCGATCCGCCGCGCCGCGTCCGCCGCCAGTCGCCCCGCGCCAGTCATGGCGCGCCCGCCCGCGATCACGGCGTGACCGCGGCGATACTTGTTGTCCTCAAGCCGCGGCTGCCGCAGGTGGTGTCGCCACAATCCGGGTCCGTTGCGAAACGTCTGCGGCGCGATGTCCCGGAGTGTCGCGTCCGGAATGCCGATGTCGGCGACCAGGAGTTCGCCGCACAGGGCACGACCGGGCAACAGCAGATGCCCGGGCTTGGCGCGGAAGAAGGTCACCGTCAGCCGGCAGCGCGGCGCCGCTCCCAGTACCGCGCCGGTATTGCCATCGACGCCGCTGGGCATGTCGACCGCAACGCAATCGAGCGCCCGCGCATTGATCGCCTCGATCAGCGCCGCCGGTGCACCCTCGATCGGACGGGCGAGGCCGGCGCCGAACAGGGCATCGACGACCAGCGGTTCGCCGGCCAGGAGTTCGGCATCGAGCGGCCTGATCGGGCCGGACCAGCGGTCCCGGTTGGCGGCGGCATCGCCCTTGAGATCTTCGGGCGCGCCTAAGAGGCCGAGCCGGACCGGCCAGCCGGCGCGCGCCAACAACCGGGCGACGACGAAGCCGTCGCCGCCGTTATTGCCCGAGCCACACAGCACGACCACCGGTCGCGGTCGCCAGTGCCGCTGGATCGCGCGCGCAATCGCCGTGCCGGCCGCCTCCATCAGGCTCAACGACGGCACGCCAGCCGCCATCGCCAGCCGATCGGCGCGATACATCTCCGGCACGGTGAGAATGGCCTGGTCGAGCAAGGGGAACGTCCCCGCGGCTTCTTGATGCGCAACCTGCGTCCGCCCCTGATATAGCGGTGGTGGCGGCTGGCGGGAAGCGGCAGCGCTCTCTATAACCGTCGGCGAGCAAGATAACCGTCTGCGAGCAAGACGACGGGGCACGAAAGGGGCAGCGGGCGTGACGGTGGTGGTCCTGGGCGCAGGCGTCGTCGGCATCGCGACGGCTTATTTCCTGGCGCGCGGCGGCGCGCGCGTCATCGTCGTCGATCGCCAGCAGGGACCGGGGCTGGAGACCAGCTTCGCCAACGGCGGTCAGATATCGGCCAATCACGCGACGCCGTGGGCCACACCTTCGACGCCGTGGAAGGCGCTCAAGTGGCTCGGCCGCGACGACGCGCCGCTTCTGTTTCACCTCCGTTTCGATCCGGCGCTGCTGGCATGGAGCCTGCGCTTCCTTGCCAACTGCCGGCGTCGGCGGGTCGCTGTCAACATCGAGCGCGCGCTGCGCGTGGCGCTCTACAGCCGCGCCCAGCTCGCGGACGTGCGCGCGACCACCGGTATCGCCTACGACCGGCTCGGCCGCGGCATCCTGCACATCTTCCGCAACCCGAAGGATTACGAAGAGGCGCTGCCGGCCCTGCCGCTGATGGCGGAATTGGGATGCGTCCGCCGGGTGGTCGGCGTCGAGGAATGCGTGACGATGGAGCCGGCGCTCGCCGACGTGCGCGATCGGCTGGTCGGCGGCATCTTCAGCCCGGACGACGAGAGCGGCGATGCGCACCTGTTCACGCGGCGCTTGAGCGAGGTGTGTACCGCACTGGGTGTCGACTTCCGCTTCGGCGTCGTGGTTCGCCGGCTGATCGCCACCGGCGGGCGCATCACGGGCGTGGAGACCGATGAGGGCAGGTTAGACGCCGATGCCGTCGTGCTCGCGCTCGGCAGCTACACGCCGCTGCTGTTGCGCCCGCTCGGGCTGGCGCTGCCCGTCTACCCGGCCAAGGGCTATTCGGTGACCATTCCGGTGGCGACAGAGGGGAGCGCTCCTTCCGTCAGCCTGATCGATGACGAGTTCAAGATGGTGTACAGCCGCCTCGGCAACCGACTGCGGGTGGCGGGTACCGCCGAATTCGCCGGATACGATGCGTCGGTGCGCGAGAGACGCGCGCGCTTCCTGTTGGCCAAGGCGATGGAGCTGTTCCCGCGCTGCGGCGATGCCGGCGCCGCGCAGTTCTGGGCGGGGCTGCGCCCGTCGACGCCGGACGGCGTGCCGGTGATGGGCCGCACCCGGTTTGCCAACCTGTTCCTCAACACCGGGCACGGCACGCTGGGCTGGACCATGGCCTGCGGCGCCGGGCGCGCGGTGGCCGATCTGGTCCTCGGCCGTACGCCGGAGATCAGCCTCGACGGTCTCAGCCTCGACCGCTTCGCGTAAGGCGAACACTCGGAGCGGGCCGCGAATCGAAGCAACAAATCATGAGAGGGAGCGGGTCATCTATTCGCCCGCTCGGGATTCAAGCGTGCGATCCGCTCACTAGGAGCGCCGACGGGGCTCGAACCGGGCGAGATCCTGCCGCGCCGCCCGGAATTCGGTGAGGGAAACCAGCGGTGCCACCGCGATGGTGTGAACGGCGGCGGCGGCGCGCCGATGGTGGCGAAATCGCTCCCCTGGTTGGCGCGATGTCAGCTCATCTTCGATTGCTTCGACGAAGCGGGTGGCTTCCTCGAAGCGGTGCCTGCGCAAGCGCATGGTCGGTGCCGTTTGCACACGGGAACGCCAGCGCTTCCATTCGATGAGCATCATTTGCAACGTGGCATCCGGCAGGGCGGCGAGTTCCGCCGCTATCGCCGACCAGTTTCTGTCCGTGCGCGAACCGCTGTCTTCGGCCGTCAACGATCTGCTCCCTCGTCCCCCCTTCGCATCGCACGCGTCAGAATACAACTCCACAGACACTCCCTTCAAGGCGCCCATGCCCGGCCCCGGCACAACTCTGGGCCGCATCTCCCTTGCCTGCCCCCTTGCTTCGACGGCCGTCTTCTCCGTACCAGAGGTGCAGCCCCCGGGCGCGATCACACCTCGGCCGCGCCGGGCGCGCTATTTCCTTTGCGCAAGAATCAGCGCGTGAATTCGTAGGCCGCAAGCGCCGTGGCAAGGGCGACGATGACCCAGATCACCATGGTGCCGGCCGCAAGCGAGCGCGCGAGAACGCCCTCCGGCCCGCAGTGCAGGCGAACGTGCTCGAAGCCACGCGTCAGCGCCCGCACGCCGATGCCTCGAACGACGCGATCAAAGTCGCCGCCGACCTCGACGGCTCCCCGCACCAGGGCCGGCAGCGCCTTGCGGTAAATCACATCGAAGTCGAGGTTCACCGACGGCAGTTCCGGTGGATAGAGCCCACTGACCTTCAGCCAGGTAAATGCGAGCGCCGAGAACAGCAGCAACTGTAGCTGGGAGACGACGTGCTCGGTCGTGTAGGCCTGGAAGTGGACCGGGTCTGGCAGGAGCGCGTAGAGCAGCGACGGGAATAGTCCGATGCCGACGCAACCGGCGGCGGCGATCGCCATGGCGACCAGCATGTGCCACGGCGCCTCGCGGACGCGCCAGCCGGCATCGTGGGCGAAGAACGCGAAGAACGGAATCTTGATCCCGGCATGGTGAAAGACACCCGCGGACGCGAACAGCAGAATGAGCCAGGGAGCGAACAACCCCTGATCCATTGCTGCTGCCAAAATCATTCCCTTGCTGACGAAACCACTGAACAATGGAAAGGCCGAAATGGACATGGCGCCAACGATGCAGCAGCCGGTCGTCCACGGCATGCTCTTGTACAGCCCGCCCAACTCGGAGCCTTTCACCGTCCCGGTGCGGTGGAGAACCGCTCCCATCGACATGAACAAGAGCCCCTTGAACAGCATGTCGGAAAACGCGTGGGCAACCGCACCATTCACCGAAAGCGTTGTCCCGATCCCGATGCCTGCAACCATAAACCCAAGCTGATTGATGGTGCTGTAGGCCAAGACGCGACGCAGGTCGTTTTCAATGACCGCGTAGAAAATGGGGAAGGCGGTCATGGCGACGCCGATCCACGTCAATGGCTCCGTGCCGGGAAAGCCGCGGGCCAAGGCATAAATGCCGAGCTTCGTTGTGAAGGCACTAAGCCAAACGGTACCGCCAACCGTTGCTTCCGGATAAGCATCCTCTAGCCAGTTGTGTAACAGCGGAAACGCGCACTTGATCCCGCAGGCAAGGAAGATGAGGACCGCTGCCGCGCTGTTCAGACCAATTCTGTCGAAGGAAATGGAGCCGGTGGACCGCTCGTAAAGAACTGTACCGGTCAACAGCAAGAGGCCGGAGACGACTTGCACCATCAGATAGCGCAGACCGGATCGATACGCGCGCTGGCTTCCCCGCGCCCAGATCAGAAACACCGACGCAACCGCGGATATCTCCCAGAAGACGAACAGTGTGATCAAATCACCCGCGAAAGCGGCCGCCATCGCGCTGCCGGAATAGACGAGCGCCGCCGCCGCCTCCAACCGGCTTTGAACGCGCCACGCAAACAACGAAGACAGCGCGGCAGCGATGGCGAACAAGACGCCAAAGAGGATGGAAAGGCCGTCCACGCGCAGCGTCGTCAGCTCGTAGTCGAGAAAGTGCAGCCGGCCCCATACGCCGCGGTCAAGGCAACCGATCAGGCCGAGAACCGCCAGCGGCAGCAGAACGCACGCCGGGTAACGCACGCGCGCGGGCAGACACGGCACGAAGACGCCGCCGATGATTATCCAGATGCCGGGATTAATTGTCGTCATCGCGATCATAATACGCTTCGGGCCGCATCAAAAACGTGCGCATCCACTTGGCGACCAGCACCAATGCGACGCAGGCAACAAAGCCAAAAATGCCAAAAAAACCGAAAACATGCTCCACCGAGAATGGTCCGTAGCTCTGGTAGAGCAAGCTGCCAGACATGGCAACGGCACAGAATACGACCAATACTCTGATGACCGTACGAACGCTTTCCGGCTTGTCCAGCCAATATCGGCGCTGTTCTTGCTGAGGTGCCGTCATTGCGTGGCGTTCTGCAACAAAGGATGAAGAAACGCATACAGCGGTTCAGCCAGGAAAAACATGGCGACGGTGCAGGCGGCGGTGACACAGATCGGGACCAGACAGAAAGCGGGCGCCTCGTGCACTTCGGCCGGTACAGCTTCCGCGTACCCACTGTCCTGCCCGTTGCGCGGCGGCAGAAAGCCCTGCACCGCGACGGGCAAGAGGTAGGCGCTGCTCAGCAAAGACGACAACAACAGCGCCGCAATGAGAACGGCGTGGCCGGAGGAAGCGCTGGCGAGCACCAGTTCCCACTTGCTCCATGTTCCGCCGGTGGGCGGCAGGCCGATGATGCCCAACGACGCGACGAGAAACGCGGCAAAGGTCAGCGGCATCCGCCGGCCGAGGCCGCGCATGGTGCTGACCTCGGTACGGTGGCTGGCGACCAGGATGGCGCCGGCGCAGAAGAACAAGGTGATTTTCGCGAATGCATGCATCGCGATATGCATCGCGCCGCCGACCACACCGGCGCCGCTGGCGAGCATCGCGCCCAGCACGATGTAGGAAAGCTGGCCGATCGTCGAGTACGCCAGCCTAGCCTTGAGGTTATCCTTGGTCATCGCGACCAGCGACGCAATGATGATCGTCGCGCCGGCGAGGTAGGCAAGCCAAAGGTTGGTCCCGGTCTCGCCAAGGAATTTGAGACCGAAGACGTACACTGTCACCTTCAGGATGGCGAACACGCCGGTCTTGACCACGGCGACCGCATGCAGAAGCGCGCTGACCGGTGTCGGCGCGACCATCGCCGCCGGCAGCCAGCGATGGAATGGCATCAGCGCCGCCTTGCCGATCCCGAAAACGTAGAGGCCGAGCAGCACGGCGCCGAGCGCAGGCGATACCTTGCCGTCCATGATCCCGCCGGGCGCAAACGTCACCGAGTGCGTGGCAACCCATGTCGCGACGATGGCTGGCAGGAGGAACAGGATCGATGTCGCGAGCAGCAGGCCGAGGTAGGTACGGCCTGCCCGCCGCGCGGCCTTCGATCCCTCGTGCGCGACCAGCGGCACGGTGCTCAGCGTCAACGCCTCATAGAAAATGAACAACGTCATAAGGTTAGAGGCGTAGGCCGCCCCCACCGTGCACGCGAGCGCGACGGCGAAAAAGGCGTAGAAGCGCGTTTGATTGTGCTCGCCATGACCGCGCATGTAGCCAATCGAGTAGACCGAGGTGACGATCCACAGCAGGCTGGCGACGCACGCGAACATCGCCCCCAGCGGCTCGGCCGCGAAGGCGAGACCAATTCCGGGCACGACCTCGACCAAGGTGATCGCCGGCCGTCCGCCGTCGAGCACGGTCTGGCCGACCCGCAGCGTAAGACAAAAAAGGACGGCCGCCGTGAGCAGGGTTGCCGCCTCGCGCAGGTTCGGGCGGCGGCGCGTCAGCACGATCGCCAGCACGCCGATCAACGGCACCAGCACCGCCAACGGCATCAGGAGCGGCGGGTTCATGGGAGGGCCGGCATCAGCGATTGGACGGCGCGCGCGGCGATGTCGCCGGTGATGGAGCCGTCGACGCCGAGGGCGATACAGAGACCGCCCAGCACACACAACGGCACCAGCATGCCGATCGGCGCCTCACCGTACGGCGCCTCATGGAACTGGCCGGCAGCGTCCTGCGGCTTCTTGACGAACGCCACGCTGATCAGGCGCCAGACATAGACGGCGGCAAGCACGCTTGAGAGCACGATTACCGCGGCCACCGGCCACATCCCGCGGTCGAGGGCGCCGGTGAGCAGGATCCACTTGCTGACGAAACCGACGGTCAGCGGCGTGCCGATCAGCCCGAGCCCCCCGATCACCACACAGACGCCGGTGACCGGCATCCGCCGACCGAAGCCGGCGATCTCCTTCAGATCGGCCGAGCCTGCACGGAACAGCACGCACCCGATCGCCATGAACAGCGTCGCCTTCATCAAGGCGTGGTTGAGGAGATGCAGGATGCCGCCGGTCAAGCCGTTACGGTCGGCGAGGCTGACCCCGACAAGCATGTAGCCGATCTGCGCGATACTCGAAAACGCGAGAAGCCTCTTAGCGTTCTTCTGGAAGATGGCAATCGTCGAGCCGACAACCATCGACATCATCGCGAAAGGAAGCAGTAACTCTCCGATCGGCAGCGCCGAAAACACTGCTTCTCCGCCAAAAATAGTGTAGATGATGCGAATCATCATGTAGACGGCGACTTTCGTCGCGGTCGCGGCGAGAAAAATCGTTACGACTGTCGGCGCGTATGTATAGGCGTTGGGCAGCCACAGATGTAATGGCATCATCGCCAGTTTCAGCGCGACACCGACGGTAAGAAACGCGAGTGCAACCTGGATGGTGCGGACATCGAGCATTCCGGGAATCCGGGCCGCCAAGTCCACCATGTTCAGTGTTCCGGTCATCATGTACATCAGACCGACGCCGATGATGTAGAACGTCGCGCCCAGGGTGCCCATGATCAGATAGCGGAACGCGGCGGTCAGCGCCCGGCGATCGTGGCCGAGACTGATCAGGACGTATGACGACAGCGAAGCGATCTCCAGAAACACAAACAGATTGAACGCATCGCCGGTGATCGGGATACCCATCAACCCGGTGAAGCACAGCAGGTATACGCCGTAGAACAGGTAGACCCGATCGCCCGCCACTTCGCGGGCCACGCTGGCGCGGGCGAAGATGGTCGTCAGCGCGCCGATGCTGGCGACGGTAACCAGCACGAAGACGCTCAAGAGGTCGATGCGGTAGGCGATGCCCCATGGCGCCGCCCAGTTGCCCATCGCATACGAAATCGGCCCGGAGGAGAGCACCTCAAGCAACAGCGTCATCGCGCCCGCGAAGGCGCCCCAGGTGACCACCAGCGCAATACCCCAGGCCAGCGCCGCGCTGCGAAAGACCACACAGACAGGCGCCGCCATCAGCGGCACGACGATCTGCAGCGCCGGCAGGTGGGCGAGGATCACGACTGCAACGCCTCCGCCGCGGCGATTTCGTCGTCTTCGATCGTGCCGAACGCGTCGCGGATACGCACGATCAGGGCGAGGCCGACCGCCATCGTCGCCACACCGACGACAATCGCGGTCAGGATGAGAACGCTGGGGATCGGATTGGAATAAAGGGTGAAACCTTCGGCAAGGATGGGCGCGGTGCCACCGGTCACCTTTCCCATGGAGATATACAAAACAAACACAGAAACCTGAAATATATTCAGCCCGAAGAGCTTTTTTACAAAATTGTCATGCGATATAACAATATAAAAACCGATCATCATCAACGCGACGACGATCCAATAATTGAACAGGCCGAGCCACGCCATCCGTCAGTGATCCTCCATGGTGGGTCCATTGTCTGGAGCCTGTCCCGCGAAGACAAAAAAAATCGTCATCATCGCCGACGCGACGGCAATGCCGACGCCAAGCTCGATCAGGCTGATCCCGAGATGCTGGCCATGCACCGGGTCATGGGCAAGCGCCGAATAGTCGAGGTAATTGCCGCCGAGCAGCAGCGCCGCGATGCCGACGCCTGCGTAAATGAGCACACCCAGGGCGAGCGTCACGCGCAAGAGACCGGCGGGGGCAACCTTGCGGGCCGTCCCGACGCCGAACAGCAGCGCGTACAAGATGAAGGCGGACGCAAAGATCACCCCCGCCTGGAACCCGCCTCCGGGTCCGAGATCGCCATGCGCTTGTGTGTAAAACGCGAAGAGCAGGATCGCCGGTATCAGGAACTTCGCGCCGACACGCAGGATCGCCTTGCCTTGCATTTGATCACTCATGGCATTTGATCGCTCATGCCAGCGAACACTCACTCAGACCGTCGCCTTGCTGTTCATGTCGGCAGGTACCGACACGGCCTCGGCAGGCAACGGAGCGCGCCGACGGCGGCGACCGCGGCCGAGAAGGATCAGAACACCGGTCGCCGCAGTGAAGATCACGGTCGTTTCGCCAAGCGTGTCGTAACCCCGGTAGCTCGCCAGCACCGAGGTCACGATGTTCGGCACCCCCGTCGCGCGCAGCGAGTCCTCAACGTAACGCGGCGCAACATGGTGGTGGATCGGCGCATTCGGATCGCCGTAAGCCGGCATGTCGAGGGTGCCGTAAATCAGCACGGCGCCGGTTACGCCGACGACCAGGAGCGGGCCAAGCACGCGTTTCGGCTTCGCCCTCTCTTCTTCCATGCGGGTCAAGGCCAAGGCAGCGAGACCAAGCACGGTCGCGATCCCCGCCCCGACCGACGCTTCGGTGAACGCGACGTCGACGGCATCGAGAACCACCCAGAGCAACGCCCCCGTCAGGCTGAAGATGCCGGAGAACATGACCACGGCAAACAGATTGCGCAGCCTCAGCATGCCGAGCGCCGTCGCGACCATGATCAACAACAGGCCGATGTCGATCAGGTGTTCGATGCCTCACCTCCCTTCCCGCCGTCTTCGGCGATCACCGGCCGCAAACCGGCATTGAGCGCGGCGCGCGCCAGGGCATGCGTCGCCGTCGGGCTGGTAAAGAAGATGAAGGCGAGGATCAACAACAGCTTCGCGGTGACCAGCGACCACCCCGCCTGGCAGACCAGGCCAATCAGGATAAGCCCGGCGGCAAGCGTGTCGATGATGCCCGCGGCGTGCATCCGGGCGTAGACATCGGGCAGTCGGATCAATCCGACGGCACCGATGGCGGCGAAGACAACGCCGCCCGCGAGGCACGCCCAGCTCAGGCCGTCCACAAGCCATGCACTCATATGTCCGACCACTCCTGCCCACGCAGCGGCGCGCCGAGATGGCCGAACTTCACGTACTTGGTCACCGCAATCGTGCTGATGAAATTGATCAACGCGTAGACGAGCGCGATATCCAGGAAATCCGGCCGCGCGGTGAGAAAACCGTGCACTGCGATCAAGAGAACCGTCAACGTGCCGAACGAATTGACGGCAAGGATGCGGTCATAGACGGTTGGCCCGAGGATGGCGCGCGTCAGCACCAAGGCCATCACCGCGAGTATGCCCACCGCGACCGCGCCAAACATCAGCGCGCGCCTTCGAACGCGGTGACGCGGCGATCCATGTCGCCATGCTGCAGCGCTTCGGCGGCGGCCCGAGTGAGCGCATGCACGGTGAGCGTGCTGTTCTCCAGGGCGAGCGTCACCGTGCCCGGCGTCAGCGTGATGGAGTTGGCATAGATGACCCGGCCGAGTTCGGACCTCTGCGTGGCGCCCAGCTCGACCACCACCGGTGAAATCGGCATGCGGAAGCGAACGATGATTTTCGCGACATCGATCGCCGCCTTGACGATTTCCCAGGCAATCCAAGGGAAATAACGGATGGCGCGCAGGCTCAGATGAACCGGATGCCCCTCATGATCGATGAGATCCATGCGTCGACAGATGAGCACGGTTGCGAGCACGGAAAACGCCGCTACCGATAGGAAAAACGCCGACAAATGGCCTGAAAGCAGCAACCATATCCCGAAGAGACATCCTGCAAGGGTAAACGGCCGTCCCATGCTCAGATTGCCATCCCCTCCAGAGAACACCGATATGTCGGAACTGCGTTGCTTCAGACGGAAAGCGCTAGATTATCCGACCGCCTCCGCTTTGACATATTGTGCCAGGACATGGAATACATGCCACGTCGAAATGATGCCGACCACTTCCTTCGTCCTGGGATCGACAACCGGAAGGAAATTGCGGGTACGGTGGACGTGCAGGAGAGCGCTCGCCAGCGGCGTATCCGGATTCATCACAGGCGTTTGCGTGTCGATGTACTTCTGAACCGGGTGACCGGCAATCTCACGGAGCTTCTCGCCGAGATCGTCGATCGTGATCCCCATGTACCTGAGATCCTGCACGCGCCCGATCTTCTGCAATGGCTCGCCTGCGGCAGCGACGTTTGGCAACAGCGCCGAAAACAAGCTGCTTTTCAAGAACATCCCGACGTAACATCGCTTGTCGTCGATGACCGGCAGGCCGAGCATCTGGTTTTCCAGAAGCATTCTCAAAGCTGCGCCGACCGTGTCCGTCTGCCTCAAGCATGGCGGCGAGGCGTTCATGACGCTTGCGCAGGTTTTGTCCGCAGGCCCGACCATTGCTGCATCACCTCCTTGGGGGCGTGCTCGCCGCTTCGGCACTCAACCCGTCGTCGGCGATTGATCCGAAGACTAACGGCGGGGCAAGGGACGTACAAGCCCGCGCCTGTCGATATACGACAAAAGAATGGCGCTCACGACCCGCTTCCCTCCCCCCTCCCCTTCTCCTGGGCAGGCACCCGGCGAAGGCGCACGCCGCCACACTTCGGCGGGCGACGTCGCCGGTGGATCGGATCATATCGTTGGGACTTACGCGTGCGGTGAATCTTGAGGGCGCGACGGCTCGATCCGCTAAGCCTATACGATCGTGCTTCGCTTGAGCGAACGGATGGATTCCGTCCGTCACCATCGCAGCACCAGTGCAGCAAACCATTCGGGCGATTCACGCGCGAATGAGGTTGTCGCTGCACACCATGTTGAATAGCGTGCACTTTCGGCACAAACTAACGTGCACAATCGTTTGCGCCGGTGCCCTAGCGCTGCACCCAGCCACCGCAGACGGAGAAGACCTGGCCGACGAAACAACTCGCCGCCTCGCTGCAAAGATAGGCGGCGAACTCTGCGTCCTCCCTCGCCGCCACCAGCCGCCCAAGCGGTACCTCGCGTTTCAGGCGTTCCTGGAAGCGGGGATTGGCCTGAACCTCGGGTGGAAAGTACGTGGGGTTGTCGACGAAATTCTGGGCGATCGCGTTCACCTGGACGTTGTGGGGCGCGACCTCGACGCCGACCGCCTGCACGTAGGCGAGTTGGGCCCCACGCGCGGCACTGTACGTCGAAGCGCGTTTCATGCCGCGCAGCGCCGAGGCGCTGCCCATGACCAGTACCTTGCCGGCACGCCGCTCGATCATCGCCGGCAGCGCCGCCCCGAACAGCCGCGGCAGCGGGTCGACCAGCGCCGCGAAGGTGCTCCGCCATTCCTCGTCGGAGACATCGCTCGCTGCGGTCGTCGGCGCCGCGATCGCCAGGTTGGCGACCAGGACGTCGATCCGGCCCGCCGCGGCGACGATCGAAGCGGGTGCATCGGGGCTCAAGAGGGAGTCCGTATTCGCAACCACCGCCGCGCCGTGTTCGGCAAACACCTCGCACAGCACCGGGCCCATGAAAGCATCCGCCTGGGTGACGAGCACGCGCTTGCCGTCCAAACCGTGCCCAGGCATCGACGCTCCCGTGCTTGACGATGCGACGCGCATCGCCTCTTCGCGGAGCGCCGCCTAACAATGTTTGCCGATCTTGTACAGGATTGCCGCTAAGGGGTAGTGGCTTGGCAGCAGCCCAACACGTCGGGTCTCGTGACGCTTTCCCCGATGAACCGGATTACACCTTGGCTTATGAAGCGCGGGATCGCTGGTTCTGAAGCGTGGGATCGCCCGAACGGAGACGCCCTCCCCCCTTCGCCGTTCGACCCGACATCTCCATACCGCACGCGGACTTAGCCGTGTTACGTGGCGCGCATCGCCTCGCTCCGCGCTCGCAACTTCGGCATGCGATTTACCGCACCGAGAGTCGAAGGGTGCAAACGGCTTGATCCGCTCCGCGGAGCACACCTACAGGGCGCGGCCCCGAACCGGTACGCTGCTGCGGGTCCGCAAGCTGCTGCGCAAATCCCCGATCAGCGCACGCAACCGTTCCTCGGAAACGCCATCGCGTTCCATGATGGCCCAGGTCACCGGATCACCCAGCAGATCCTCTAATCCGGGCTCGACACCGGCCTCCGAGAATGGCTCACGCCGTGGCACCCGCCGAGGCGGTGACGACATCGTTCTCGCTCGCGTTGCCGCACGCAAAGATCGCGGATCGAGGGTCAAGCCCAACGCGTTACCTCCCACCACTACGCGGCAGCTTGGCCTGCCGCCATTACACTTCCGTCCGCAACGATCTCTGTTACCAGACGGTCGGGTCGGCTCAACGATGCTGTGGAAAGACGGAACCCACCCTCTCACCGCGCTGCGACCCCTTTATGGTGTTCTGCGCGCAGCAAAGAGCGTTTCGCGGACCGACCTTCCCTCCGGTATCATTTGATCCAACTAAAGTATAGAGCAAAATCAGCCCGCCAACAAGCCGCAAACAAGCGCATGGGTAGAATTGTCGCTCGCCGAAGGGCCTGATGAGAGAATTTTGGCGCCATGGCCGCGGCTCAAGGCTGCGGGGATCGCGCACAATCACGGCGCGACGGCCGGTTGTGCCAAAAGTGCATACGATTCAAAGGTGCACACGCGGCAAGGATCCGAGCCGAAACACCCCGCCCTTTGCACCACCGCGGCCCATCGGCTTCGTCGCGCCAATGACGCTCGGGGTTGGACGACAGTCCGGAGCAGGCGCCCGGCACGCATTGCGCACCGGGCACCCACCCACCCTGTCAGCTAGCTTGTGCCAAATTGTTCAGAACGTACTGCAGGATGCCGCCGGTCTTGTAGTACTCGATCTCATCCAGCGTATCGATGCGGCAAACCAGCGCGACCTGCTCGCGCGCACCGTTGGCGCGGTGAATGGTAAGGGCGACCTCCATGCGCGGCGCGACGGCGCCGGCGAGGCCGGTCAGATCGAAGGTCTCGCTGCCGTCGAGGTGAAGCGTTTTGCGGTCGGTGCCGTCCTTGAACTGCAGCGGCAACAGCCCCATGCCGACCAGGTTGGAGCGATGGATGCGCTCGAAGCTCTCGGCAATCACCGCCTTGACGCCCAGGAGCCGCGTGCCCTTGGCGGCCCAGTCGCGCGACGAGCCAGTGCCGTATTCCTTGCCGGCGAAGACGACCAGCGGCACTCCGTCGGCGAGGTAGCGCATCGCCGCATCGTAGATCGGCATCAAGGTGCCGTCGGGCATGTGCCGGGTCAGCCCGCCCTCGGTTCCCGGCGCCATCTCGTTGCGGATGCGGATGTTGGCGAAGGTGCCGCGCATCATCACTTCATGGTTGCCGCGCCGTGAGCCGTAAGAATTGAAGTCAACCGGCTGCACGCCGTGGCCGATCAGATACTGGCCAGCCGGGCCATCCTTCTTGATCGAGCCCGCGGGCGAGATGTGATCGGTGGTCACCGAGTCGCCGAGGATGGCCAGCGGGCGTGCGCCGCCGATGTCGGCGAAACCGCCGAAGCCATCCGCTTCAAAGAAGGTGGGGCGCCGCACGTAGGTGGATGCGCCGTCCCAGGCGTAGGTCTGGCCGGTCGCCACCGGCAGCTCCTGCCAGACCGGATCGCCGCGGAAGACATCGGCGTAGCGCGTACGGAACATCTCGGGCGTCAGCACGCTTTCCATCACCGCAGCGATGTCGCGGTTGGTGGGCCAGATGTCCTTGAGGAAAACCGGCTCCCCCTCCCCGCCGGTGCCGATGGGATCGGTGAAGAGGTCGGTGGCGAGCGAGCCGGCCAGCGCGTACGCGACGACCAGCGGCGGCGAGGCGAGGTAATTGGCCCGTGTCAGCGGGTGGATGCGGCCTTCGAAGTTGCGATTGCCGGACAGCACAGCGGCTACGATCAGATCGCCATCTTCGATCGCCTTGGAGACCGGCTCGGGCAGGGGGCCTGAATTGCCGATGCACGTCGTGCAGCCGTAGCCGACCAGATTGAAGCCGAGGGCGTCGAGGTCGGCCTGCAGGCCACTGGCGCCGAGATAATCGGAGACGACCTGGGAGCCGGGTGCGAACGAGGTCTTGACCCACGGCTTGACCGCGAGCCCGCGCCTGCGCGCGTTGCGCGCCACCAGGCCTGCCGCGATCAGGACACTCGGGTTCGAGGTGTTGGTGCAACTCGTGATCGCAGCGATCACCACATCGCCGTCGGACAGCGAGTAATTGGCTCCGGTCACCTTGGTCGAGCGCGGCGGACCATCCTTGCGCTCGGCGCGCGCATAGGCCGAGAATTCGGCAGCGGTCGTCCTGAGCGCGACCCGGTCCTGCGGGCGGCGAGGACCGGCCATGCAGGGCTCGACGGTGCCGAGGTCCAGGGCGAGCATGTCGGTGAAGACCGGGTCCGGCGTTGCGGCGTCCCGCCACAGCCCCTGCTCCTTGGCGTACGCCTCAACCAGCGCCACCCGGGCGGGATCACGCCCCGAGAACCGCAGGTAGTCGAGCGTCGCACGGCCGATGGGGAAGAATCCGCAGGTTGCGCCGTACTCGGGGGCCATATTGGCAATCGTCGCCTGATCGGCCAGCGTCAGACCGTCGAGACCCGGGCCGTAGAACTCGACGAATTTGCCGACCACGCCCTTCTTGCGCAACATCTGGGTGACCGTCAGCACCAGATCGGTGGCGGTCGCACCTTCCGGCAGCACGCCGTTGAGCTTGAAGCCGATCACGTCCGGAATCAGCATCGAAATCGGCTGCCCCAGCATCGCCGCCTCCGCCTCGATGCCGCCAACACCCCAACCGAGGACCGACAGGCCGTTGACCATGGTGGTATGGCTGTCGGTGCCGACCAGGGTGTCGGGGTAGGCCAGCACGCTGCCGTTATCCCGATGCGTCCAGACCACCTGGGCCAGGTATTCGAGGTTCACCTGATGACAGATGCCGGTGCCGGGAGGGACAACGCGGAAGTTGTCGAATGCCGCCTGGCCCCAGCGCAGGAATTCGTAGCGCTCCCGGTTGCGCTGAAATTCAAGGCGCACATTTTCTCCGAACGCCTGTGCCGAGCCGAAGGTGTCGACCATGACCGAGTGATCGATCACCAGATCGACCGGCACGAGTGGGTTGATCTTGGCCGGATCGGCGCCACGCGTGACCATCGCATCACGCATCGCCGCGAGATCGACGACCGCCGGCACGCCGGTGAAATCCTGCATCAACACGCGCGCCGGACGAAATGCGATCTCCCGCTCGGCGCCACCGCGATCGAGCCAAGCCGCCAGCGCCGCGATGTCATCCGCGTGCACCGAGCGGCCATCCTCCCATCGCAGGAGATTCTCCAAAAGCACCTTGAGCGACGCGGGCAGTTGCGATATCGGGCCGAGCCCCGCGGCTTCCGCTGCCGCCAAGCTGCGATATGTGAACGCGTTGCCCCCGACATCAAGCACGCGGGCGGTCCCAAAGCTGTCCATGCCCCCAGTCATCATTTTCTTGCTCCAGCCACGCCGATTGCCGCTTCTCCTAGACCATACTTCGCCACAGGTGTCCATGGTTTCGCAAACCGACGGAGCGCCTCGGCTAGAGGCGCGGAAACCCTGGGGAACATCGCCGGCCGCACCGTCGTCACTATCGCCAGGGTTGTGCGATGCACCAGCGAAATTGCTGGACAGAATCCGGTCCCTTCGGTTATAAGTGACGCGAAAGGGAGGGCATCAAGGTTTACTAACGCGTGTAATTGCGCCGCGGTCGTGGGGCGGGGGATGTCTGTAACCAGGTTATTGCAGCCGCAAACTGCACCATCAAACGCCCCGGTGCGTTCGCCGCGCGGGCAGCAGCGTCCAGAATACGGATCGTCGCGTTCGCGGTGGGAAGCCCGGCGGTATGATCTGGGGACGATCGGTATTCGTAGCTTGAGGCACGGTGCTGTGATCTCGGGAACACTCCCGATGCATCGAATGCAAGGTCGATCTTGCGGAGAAGCAGCGAATTGCGGCAGCCTTGCTTGTGTCGAGTCGAAGGCCCGCGCGCTAGGACACGGTACGGCGAGTCGGCCGTCGTCACGAACTCGACAGCGACAGGAACGCACACCGGTGTTTTGCCGCCCGTCGATCGAAGGTTCAGGGTACGCCGGAGCGTGGCGCCAGCAGGCGCGCGCGGCGGAGCTTCGTCGATTCATTATAAGCGAAATGCTCGGACGCGCCTTCGTGCGCGAATCCGGCACACAGACGCGGCGCGCGGCGGCCGAGCTTCCGGCAGCGCTCGACGTTAATCTGGTAACTGAACTGCCGGTGACGGTGTAGGGGTACGAGTGGCCATGGCTGGTCGACAAGGTGCCGCCTTCAAGAATGTCGAGCTGTTAACCACGCCCGTTGACCGTGCCGGCAACCCCGGCGGCAAAGCCGGCGATCGTGCGCATGTGCGCCCCGCCGACGGCATCCCCGGCGCGCAACCGGCATGGACGCTGTCGGAAAGCATCGTCTCGGGTTTGGTCAAGGCGACCGATGCGACAATCCTGGCCGCCATCAGCACCATCCTCCTGTTGTTCTATGTCGAGCCACTGAACGTCGACTACCAACACTACATCGTGGCGACGGCGATCCAGACGGTGTTGACCATCGCCGCGTTTCAGTATGCCGGGCTGTACGAGTTCCACACCATCGTGTCATGGCCGACGCGCATGCGCCGCCTGATGGCGATGCTGGCCCTGGTCGCCCTCATTCTGGTCGCCGCCGCATTCGCGCTGCAGATTTCGCAGGACTTCTCGCGCGTTTGGTTTTTTGGCAGCGTCATGGGGGCCGCAACCGCGATCGGCGGCTGTCGCGGGCTTGCGAAGGGACTCATCGATCACATGGCGCGTGGCGGGCTCCTGGTCCGCAACATCGCCATCGTCGGTGCCGGCGGTCAGGCCGAGCATCTTGTCGCCAGCTTGCGCCAGCACGAAACGCCCTGGAATCGGGTGATCGGCATCTTCGATGATCGCAAAACGCGCATCGACACCGAAATCAAGGGGCTGCCGGTGTTGGGCGACATGGACGATCTCATCAACTACGTGCGCGCCGGCAAGATTCACGATGTCGTCATCACGCTGCCGTGGAGCGCCGATCAGCGGCTGGTCAGCATCATTCACCGGCTGCGCGTGCTGCCCGTGCACATCTATCTCGGCTCCGATCTGATCTGCTATCACTTCCCGCGCCACCGTCAGGAGTTGTTCGACGGCGTGCCGGTGATGCACATCGCGTCGGCACCGCTGACTGGCTGGAACGGGCTGATCAAGCTTCTGGAGGACAAGATCGTCGCCGGCCTGATCTTGCTGATGTTTGCGCCGATCATGTTGCTGATCGCAACTGCGATCAAGCTCGACAGTCCCGGCCCGGTGTTCTTCCGGCAGAAGCGGTACGGTTTCAACAACCAGCTTATCGAAGTCTGGAAATTTCGCTCGATGTACCATCACCTCCGCGACGACAACGCCGATCGGCTGACGACCCGGCGCGATCCGCGGGTGACGCGCGTGGGTGCCTTCCTGCGGCGATCGAGCCTCGATGAGCTGCCGCAGTTGTTCAACGTGCTCAAGGGCGACATGTCGATCGTCGGCCCCCGTCCGCATGCGATCAAGGCCAAGGCAGGCGGTCGCCTTTACGAGGAGGTCGTGGCCGAATACGCCGTCCGTCACAAGGTCAAGCCGGGGCTGACCGGCTGGGCCCAGGTCAACGGCTGGCGCGGCGAGACCGAGGTCGAGGAGCAGATTATCAAGCGGGTCGAGCACGACCTTTACTACATCGAGAACTGGTCGTTGTGGCTCGATGTCAAGATTCTGCTGATGACGACCATTTGTGGCTGGAGCGGTTCCAAAGCCTATTGAAGGCGCCCCCCTGCCCATTGCCTGCCTTGCCGCCACCTTGTCTTCACGGTGCGATGACGGTCTTCCCGTCGAAGCGGTGCTAGAAACATGGGCCGCGAAGCTCTCACACGGCCTGAATCGCGTGGCGAACCGGTCGTGCACCGCCGTTATGGCTTATCGAAGGGACAATGGCGACGTATCGGGCCCCGGCGCACCGACCGCACCCTTGATCTTGTGGCGAAAGGCGGCGATCGTCCGCACCAGCGCCGCCGAGCGCCGGCGTAACGCCCCCCCGCAGGCAAACTGCACCTCCGCCTCAGTGCGCCGCCCTGCCTTGACCAGCGACACGACGGTGGCGGCGCGCACATGGAACAGCGCGTGCGCCAGCCGCAGGGCTTCATACTCCGGAAGACGCTGATAAGGCGGCGCGACACCGGCGAGCCACCGGCTGAGCGGACACAGCGCATCTTGCGGTGCGGAGGCGCCGTCCACGCCCCCTGCGCCGTAGACATGTTCACGCAGGCCTGCCACGAACTCGGCATGGTCGCGCAGCGCCTTACAAAAATCCGGCAGACTGCCAGTCAACTCTTCGACGCACACACTTGCAACTCTTCGACGCACACACTTGAATGTGCGTCTCCATGTGCGTCGCCGGAACCATAGCCGGTGCGACGCACATTGTTGCGACGAGCCCGGTTACATGCGCGTGGCACCATTGTCGGACCCAGTTCATGAGAATCCCCCAAAAAAAACGCCGCTCCATAGGGAGCGGCGTGAGTTGGATAGGGAGGAGGTCGAAGTGAACCGAAACATCGCTTCAAAAGGTCTGTCCCGGTTCACCCTGGACGCTCGCGGGACAACGCATACCTACTTCATACGGGGTAGGTGGGCTACCTACCTATTCCGGTAGGGCATGGCGGGCGCCGCAAGCATCGGCATGCACAGAAGGAACGGCAGGCGGCGGTGGCGGTTCGCCCGCGCGTTCGCCGGCAGCACCACAGCGCATCGTTTCCACGATCCGATCGGATGTGATAGCGGACTGCTTCACCTGCATGGGCACGTGCCCCAGAAGAGCCCGATGGCACGAAGGCCCAATGGTACGATGTAAGGCGCGTTGGGCCCGCCAACGCGCCGGCCCTGGTGGAGCCGGGTTGCCGATGGATGACGACTGGACCGCATCTGTTGCCGCGCTGGCACGACTCGACCGCGCAACGCGGACGGCGCTCGCGCAAGCCGCCCGCATCGCCACCCTTCCCGCGGGCAGCCGGGCCTTCGCGCCGGGAACTGCGTGCGAAAGCTATTTCGTCGTCCTTGACGGTGCGATCCGGATTCAGATGGTTGCCCCAAGCGGCCGCGAGATCGTCTTGTACCGGGTCGAGGCAGGGCAAAGCTGCATTCTGACCACGGCGTGCCTCCTGGCCGGCGACGATTACCCGGCGGAAGCGCTGGTCGAACACGACGCATCCATCGCCATCGTACCGGTCGCAGCCTTCAACGCCCTGCTCGGGACCTCCGCCGCTCTGCGCGATTTCGTCTTTGCGGAATTCGGCAGCCGGATTCTCGATCTGATGCTGGTGTTCGAAGAGGTCGCCTTTCGTCGCGTCGATCTGCGGCTTGCCCGCTGCCTGATTGAGCGCTGTGACCAAGAAGGGGTGCTGCGCGCCTCGCACCAGGAACTCTCGGTCGAGCTTGGCACCGCACGCGAGGTGATCAGCCGCCAACTCAAGGAGTTCGAGCGCCAGGGCTGGATCACGCTGGATCGCCGGCGCATCGCCGTGCTCGACGCCAAGGCACTTGCGACATTCGCCGCCGATCCGAGCGCGCCGAAACTTCGGTGACCAAGTCACTGACAGATGCGTGGCAACGGTGTTGGATGCAGGGAACGCGTCGACGCTGCCATCGAGCAAGACGCGCCGCAGCCAGCAACGACACCCTGACCAAGGAGGACAGCCATGGGCAAGAACGTGGGAACCGTCGATCGAATCGTTCGCATCGTCGCCGGCATCATACTGATCGCCCTTGTTTTCGTCGGGCCACAAACGCCTTGGGGCTGGATCGGTGTGATTCCGCTCGTCACCGCCTTCATCGGCTGGTGCCCGGCGTATCGCCTTCTCGGAATCCGCACCTGCCCCATCGAGAGCGGCGCCGGCAACAAGGCGTGAGCTACGAAGAAAAACGGCGGCCGGATCGTGGATTCGGCCGCCGTAGCTGTCGGCGCGAACGCCGATCGGGAATGACCGGAGGTGGGGGACCCCCGATCGTCTTGTAGGACATCTCGATCATCTGGAACGCAAATGTGGCAATATCATGCCGGATACGCCGTGCGGTGCCGAAGACCAGCCGAAAGTAGCCCCGCACGCCGGGCAAGCATGCGCCGGTGATGTTCTGAGATCGGCAGGGATCACCCGCAGCGTCGATCGGTTGTCGTCGTTGCCGGCAGCCGCGGATTCGAATGATTCTCGCGATCAGGAGACCGGCTGCCTGCCGTTGGGCGCCGGCACCGGGTGACCTCGACACCAACCGACAGCAGGCACCGCACCGTCCCGCGGGCCGCAACCCGCCGCCGGTGGCCTCGGTGCGACGGCCGCGAAGCGCGCCAACATCAAGATGTTCCTGTGCGATTTCGGCGAGGGCAACGCCGGTCCGCACCGCAATCCGTGCGGGCGAAGCGTGACCTTCTTGCACGCTCTTGCTTTCGCTTGCCGGGCATTTTGTGTAAGCAAGCGCCATGCGCGTCGTCTACCATCTGCCGCTGTCGCCGTTTGCACGGAAGGTCCGCCTCGCCCTCGCCGAAAAGAAGCTCGAATTCGAGCTTCGCGTGGAGCGCGTGTGGGAGCGCCGCGAAAATTTCCTGGCGCTCAATCCCGCCGGCGACGTGCCGGTCATGGTCGACGATGACGGCACGATTCTCGCCGACAGTGTCGCGATCACCGAATACCTCGAAGAGACCATGCCGGAGCCATCGCTGCATGGCCGCGACGCCAAGGAGCGCGCCGAAGTGCGCCGGCTCGTCGCCTGGTTCGACCGCAAGTTCAACACCGAGGTCACCGACAACCTGGTCGGCGAAAAGGTGGTCAAACGTTTGCAGCGCATCGGCGGCCCCGACACGCTCGCCATTCGCGCCGGCATCATGAACATCGGCTATCACCTGCAGTACATCGCCTTTCTCGTCGAGCGCCGGAACTGGCTCGCGGGCGAGATATTCAGTCTCGCCGATCTGACGGCCGCCGCGCACTTGTCGTGTGTCGATTACCTGGGCGACGTGCCGTGGGCGAAGTTCGAGGAAGCGAAGAACTGGTATGCGCGCATCAAATCGCGGCCCAGTTTCAGGCCATTGCTGCAGGACCAGATCCCAGGCCTGCTGCCCGCGCCGGTCTATGCCAATCTTGATTTCTGAGCAGCCTCGATTCCGCACGTAAGCGCCGCCGATCAGGGCGTCGCGTGGGCGAGATAGGCGATGGCCATCTCGGCCGCCGGCGTGCCAGGGGCGGCGGCGACCGCCGCTTGCCAATCCGCCCGGGCGCCATCCAAGTCGCCTTTCATCTGGCGGATCAGACCACGCTCGAGCAGCCCTTCCGCGTGATTGCGATCGATCGCGAGTGCGTCGGTGAGATCGGCCAGCGCCGCGTCGATGTTGCCCAGCCGGCGTTGCGCGCTGGCGCGGAAGACCAGTGCGTCGGCCGAGCGCGGGTCCTTCGCCAGCGCTGCGGTGAGATCGCCAACGGCACTGACATAATCGCCCGACTGGGCGTGGATCTCGGCGCGATCGATCAGGAGTTGCGGATCATCGGGCGCGAGCGCGATCGCGCGCTCGATAGCTTCGGTCGCGGCGTCGGTGGCGTCGGCGGCGAGCCAGGAGCGGGCCGCCTGCGCCAGGACCGCCGCCCGCAGCGATGGGGAAAACGATCGCCCGGCCAAGGCTTCGAGCCGTCTCGCCGCATCTTGATACCGACCCAGCGCGAACAAGGCCGCGGCTGCACACTGGGCGGCCGCCGGATCGCCGCCTTCTGTCGACCAGCGCTCGGCCTCGGTGAGGGCGCGCTCCGGTTCGCGTTCGCTCAAGCTGATGCAGGCGCGGTGCGTCATCTCGGCGTACGCAGGCAAGCCGCATGCCATCATCAGCACCAGCAGCCAGGGCAGCGCGCTTGGCACCATCCCTGGCAGCCGGGCCCGGTTGCCTTGCGATTTCTGCTTATCCGTCGTCATCGACCCGCGTTATCTTAAGCACCGGCCATCTTGCCGTGACCGCCGCCACCCCGCAACGCCCGACAATCAAGGCGGCGGTTGCCCCGAGGGACGGTTGCCGGGGATTGCGCGTCGGGCGATGGCCTGCTCCGCCGGCCGGCGTCGGCAACGATCGGCGGCCATGGGGATTGGCATTCCAGACGGTTCAGCCCAGCGCGTCGTGCAATGATGTCGATCGATTCCCCCCCCCATCTGTTCTGCTTCGGCCTTGGCTTCACCGCGGCCGCCCTCGCCGGCCGGCTCCGTCGCGAGGGTTGGCGGATATCGGGAACATGCCGCCACGCCGACAAGGCCGACGCGCTGTCGCGGCAGGGGATCGCCACCTATCTGTTCGATCGCGACAGTCCGCTCAGTGAAGCGCGATCGCTCCTCGCCGAGGTGACCGACGTCTTGAGCTCCGTTCCACCGGACGCGCACGGCGATCCGGTCCTCGACCATCATCGCAGCGATCTGCAGGCCGTCCCGGCGCTGCGCTGGATCGGCTATCTGTCGTCGACCGGTGTCTATGGTGACACCAAGGACGGCACGGTCGATGAGAGGGCCGTGCCTTCGCCTTCGCAGCAGCGCTCCCGACGCCGATTGGCGGCCGAGCGACAGTGGCTCGAACTCGCGGCACGATCCGAATTGCCGGTGCACGTTTTTCGCCTGGCCGGCATCTATGGGCCCGGACGCAGCGTCTTCGAGCAGGTGCGGGCGGGCAGCGCGCGGCGAATCGACAAGCCGGGGCACGTCTTTTCGCGCATCCACGTCGAGGACGCGGCGATCGTGCTGCGCGCGTCGATGGCGCGGCCCGACCCCGGTCGGATCTACAACGTCTGCGACGATGCGCCGGCCGAGCCTGCCGAAGTCGTGGCGCACGCCTGCCGACTGCTGGGCATTCCGCCACCACCGCCGATCGGCTTCGCCCAAGCCGCGCAAGAGATGTCGGAGATGGCGCTCAGCTTCTGGCAGGATCAGCGCCGGGTCGATAACGGCCGGATCAAACGGGAGTTGGGGGTACGCCTAAAATACCCCGATTTCCGTTCGGGTCTGGCGGCGATCCTCGCCACGGAGCAAAATGGGTCGAGCGGCCGCCCCCACCCGTGAACGGGCATGCGCACGGGTGGCTCGGCGGCTCCCGGACCCCGGACGATTGACGGCGCGCACGCAACGACGATCTGAGCATGGAACACGACCGGCAGGACGGCAGGACGCCTGAGGCACGAGACGCAGCGAAGCTGCCGCGCGGGAGCGGTGTGTTCGCGGCGGTGCCGTTGTTGGCCGGGCTGCTGTTGGCCGGGCTGCTGTTGGCCGGGCTGCTGTTGGCCGGGGCGCTGATGGTCTCGCTCCTGGCAACGCCGGCGGCCGCCAGGGGCGGCGGCGTTCAGCTTGATGTCGTCGGCCCCATCGGTCCCGCCACCAGTGATTACGTCGTCCGCACCCTGGCGCGTGCCGAGGCGGATGGCGCGTCGTTCGCGCTGCTCCGCCTCGATACGCCGGGCGGATTGGAGACGGCGATGCGTGACATCGTGCGCGCCATCCTCGCCGCACCCATCCCGGTCGTTTGTTTCGTCGGTCCGAGCGGCGCTCGGGCGGCAAGCGCGGGCACCTACATCCTGTACGCCTGTCACCTCGCCGCCATGGCGCCCGCGACCAACCTGGGCGCGGCGACGCCGGTTGCCATCGGCGCCCCCGGCCTTCCCGGCGGCGAGGGCGACAGGGGCGACAAGGAAGGCTCCGGCGCGACACGACCGCAACCCAATGTGCGCGACAAGGCGATCAGCGACGCGGTCGCCTTCATCCGCAGCCTCGCGCAACTGCGTGGTCGCAACATCGCGTGGGCGGAAAAGGCGGTACGCGAGGCGGCGAGCCTGAGCGCCGAGGACGCGCTGAGCCAGGGCGTCATCGATCTGATTGCCGATAACGTCGCCGATCTCCTCGCCAAGATCGAAGGGCGCGCGGTTGCCGTCGATGGCCGAACGATCCGCCTCGACACCGCTGCCGGTATCACCTTGATCGAGCCGGACTGGCGGACCCGCCTGCTTGCCGCGATCACCGATCCGACCGTCGCCGCCATCTTGATGTTGATCGGGGTGTACGGCCTGATCTTCGAGTTCTACAGTCCCGGCTTATTCGGGCCCGGCGTCATCGGCGCGATCTGCCTCTTGCTCGCGCTCTATGCCTTCCACGTGCTCCCGGTCAACGAAAGCGCGCTGGCGCTTATGGTCCTGGGCCTGGCGCTCACCATTGCCGAGGCGTTCGTGCCGGGATTTGGTGCGCTCGGCATCGGCGGCCTGATCGCGTTCGTCCTCGGCGCGGTGATGCTGATCGATCGCGACATCCCCGGCTTCGCCGTCGCCTGGCAGGTGGTGGGCGGCGTCGCGCTCGTGGTGGGCGGTCTGTTCCTTGCCACCGTCGGTCTTGCGGTGCGCGCGCGAAACCGCCCGGTGGTCAGCGGCCGCGAGCAAATGCGCGGTGCGCGCGGCGCCGTCGTGCGCTGGGAGGGCGGCACCGGTCTGGTCCGCGTCCACGGCGAACGCTGGGCGGCGCGCGCGACGCAACCGCTGCTGCCCGGCCAGGATATTCGCGTCGCCGGCATCGACGGCCTGACGCTGCGCGTCGAGCCCGAAACGGACCCCGGTAAAGACCCCGGTAAAGACCCCGACAGAGACGAAGGAGCCGCGTGAAACGATGTCGATGCTCACCCCACTTGCGATCCCGGTCGCGTTCGTCGTCTTGTTCCTGCTCGCCGTCTCGTTGCGCATCTTGCGCGAGTATGAGCGCGGCGTGGTCTTCATGCTCGGCCGTTTCTGGAAGGTGAAGGGACCGGGGCTCGTTGTGGTCATCCCGATCTTGCAGCAGATGGTCAAGGTCGACCTGCGCACCCGCGTCCTCGACGTGCCGCAGCAGGACGTCATCTCGCGCGACAACGTCTCGGTGAAGGTCAACGCCGTCGTCTACTACCGGGTGCTCGATCCGGAGAGAGCGATCATCCAGGTCGAAGCCTTCGAAGCCGCGACCAGCCAGCTCGCGCAGACGACGCTGCGCTCGGTCCTCGGCCAGCACGAGCTCGACGAGATGCTGGCCGAGCGCGAAAAGCTCAATGCGGACATCGAGCGCATCCTCGACGAGCAGACCGTCGCCTGGGGCATCAAGGTCTCCAATGTGGAGCTCAAGCGCGTCGACCTCGACGAGAGCATGATCCGGGCGATCGCCAAGCAGGCCGAGGCCGAGCGCGGCCGGCGCGCCAAGGTCATCGACGCCGAGGGCGAGCAGCAGGCCGCCCAGCGCTTCGCGGAGGCCGCCAAGGTCCTGGCGACGCAACCGCAGGCAATCCAGCTCCGCTATCTCACCACGCTGCAGGGCATGAGCGTCGATCGCAGCTCGCTGATCGTCTTTCCGCTGCCGATGGACCTCCTCCAAGGGCTGGCGGGCAAGAAGGCAGAGTAAGGAACCACAGGAACGTCAACGAACAGCAACGACGCGAGGGGGAGTCATGGGCACCTTGATGCGACGCGGCCTCGTCATCGCCTTGTGTGGTTTGTGCCTGTCACTCGCCGCGTGCGCGAGCCTGTTGCCGGGACCGCCAAAGGTCGCGCCGTTGCCGCCGCAGACGGCCTCGATCGGCCGCATCGTCTTCGGCTCGTGTGCCGACCAGACCCGGCCGCAGCCGTTCTGGGATGCGATGCTGGCCACCGCGCCGCAACTCCTGCTGCTGGCGGGCGACAACGTCTATGGGGACGTCTCCACGCGCGAGATGACGGCGCTGAAGGAGGCATACCAAGGTCTCGCCGCCCAGCCCGGCTTCCGCCGGGCGCGCGAGCGGGTGCCGATGCTCACCATCTGGGACGACCACGATTACGGCGTCAACGACGGCGGCGGTGATTTCGCCTATCGCGAGGAGGCGGCGAGGCTGTTCCGCGACTTCTGGCGGGTGCCGGCGGCCAGCCCGCGCGCGCTCCGTCCGGGCCTCTACGACGCCTGGGCGTTCGGACCCAAGGGCCAGCGGCTGCAGATCATCTTGCTCGACACCCGCTTCTTCCGCTCCCGCCTCAAGCCCACCGACCAGCCCGACGCCCCGGGCAAGGAGCGCTATCTGCCCGATCCCGACCCGGCCAAGACCATGCTCGGCGACGCGCAGTGGGCGTGGCTCGCCGACCAGCTCCGCCAGCCCGCCGATCTGCGCCTGATCGTGTCTTCGATTCAGGTGCTGCCCGACGCCCATGGCTTCGAGCGCTGGGGCAACCTGCCCTTGGAGCGCGAGCGACTGATCCGCCTGATCGCCGAGACCGGCGCCCATGGCGTCGTCTTCCTCTCCGGCGATCGCCACTTCGGCGCCATCTACGAGCGGACCGGCGACGTTCCCTACCCCTTGTTCGAGATCACGTCGAGCGCGCTCAACCGGCCGTGGCTCGATGCCAAGGAGGAAGACCCGTTCCAGCTCGGCCCCATCTTCACGGACGCCAATTTCGGCGCCGTCGCCATCGACTGGGCGGCCGGCCGCGTGTCCTTCAGCCTGCGCGATCTGCGCGGCGTCATCGTCCGCTCCACCTCGATTGAGCTGAAGGAGCTGGCACCGGGAGCCGCCGCGACAAGCTGAGTGGCCGAACCTTGGGCTTCAGCGCTCGGCGCGCATGCCCTTGCGCTTGGCGGGAGGCGGGCTTGCCGGCTTAGCCTCGGCCGTGTCTTGTTCGGCGCCACCCTGCCCCGGCCGCCACTCGCGCGCCAGCCGCTGTGCGTCGGCAATCTGCGCCGGCGTCATCCGTACTGCAATTTCATCGCGGTTCTTTCTGGCCAGTTCCTCTCCTTGTGCCGCGGCGAGGTTGTACCACATGTGCGCGCGCACGAAATCCCGGGCGACGCCCTGGCCATATTGGTACACGACGCCGAGGTTGTTCTGCGCGTGAGCTTCTCCCTGTTCGGCGGCCTTGCGGTACCAGCGCACCGCCTCGGCATAATCCTGAGGCACGCCCTGGCCTTGGTGGTACATATTCCCGAGGTTGTTCTGCGCGAGAGCCACTCCCTGCTCGGCGGCCTTGCGGTACCAGCGCACCGCCTCGGCGTAGTCCTGGGCGACGCCCTGGCCATATTGGTACACGACGCCGAGGTTGTTCTGCGCGAGAGCCACTCCCTGCTCGGCGGCGGCGCGGTACCAGCGCACCGCCTCGGCATAATCCTGAGGCACGCCCTGGCCTTGGTGG
>CAYNYW010000009.1:0-37533 GCA_964401555.1 uncultured Defluviicoccus sp. | reverse complement strand
CGGCGGCCTTGCGGTACCAGCGCACCGCCTCGGCGTAGTCCTGGGCGACGCCCTGACCCTGGCGGTACATGACCCCGAGGTTGTGCTGTGCGAGAGCCACTCCCTGCTCGGCGGCGGCGCGGTACCAGCGCACCGCCTCGGCGTAGTCCTGGGCGACGCCCCGGCCATTGGCGTACATGACCCCGAGGTTGTGCTGTGCGAAGGCGTCTCCCTGCTCGGCGGCCTTGCGGTACCAGCGCACCGCCTCGGCGTAGTCCTGGGCGACGCCCTGACCCTGGCGGTACATGACCCCGAGGTTGTGCTGTGCGAGAGCCACTCCCTGCTCGGCGGCGGCGCGGTACCAGCGCACCGCCTCGGCGTAGTCCTGGGCGACGCCCCGGCCATTGGCGTACATGACCCCGAGGTTGTGCTGTGCGAAGGCGTCTCCCTGCTCGGCGGCCTTGCGGTACCAGCGCACCGCCTCGGCGTAGTCCTGGGCGACGCCCTGACCCTGGCGGTACATGACCCCGAGGTTGTGCTGTGCGAGAGCCACTCCCTGCTCGGCGGCGGCGCGGTACCAGCGCACCGCCTCGGCGTAGTCCTGGGCGACGCCCTGGCCATATTCGTACATGACCCCGAGGTTGTGCTGCGCGTGAGCTTCTCCCTGCTCGGCCAGCGGTCGCCAGATCGTGAGCGCGGCCGGATAATCGCCCCGCCTGAATGCCGCCCACCCGTCCTCAAATGTCGGAACGGCGAGCCCACCATCGGGTGTCTGCGCCGGCACCGCGACGGCGCCGGCCAGAACCAGCATCAACGCCAGCAGGATGGCGCGCGCGGCCGTCAGGAGCGTCGCGCCTCGTCTTTCCGCCACCGCCGGCCCTCTCCCGGGCGAGCGGCGCGCCACCGTGATCCGCACTGGCTCGCAGACCATGCGCCCCCCTTTCAACCGTCCGCATCGACGGTGCAGCCACCAAGGTAGCGCAAACCACCCAATTGGGCCAGCCTAGTGCGGCCGGCAGCGCTGCGCCGGCCTTTAGCCGCCCAGTTGCGCCAGCAGCCGATCGAGCGTCTGGCACAGGCGGTCGAGGTCGGCGGGCTCGGACATGCGGTGGCCACCACCCTTGACCAGGGTGATCTCGACGTCGGGGCTCGCAAGCCGCTCGGCCAGCCGCAACGAGGTCCGCCACGGCACGTCGGTGTCTTCGAGGCCATGGATCAGGCGGATCGGGCAGGAAAGCGGGATCGACGCGCGCAGCACCAGATGCTTGCGGCCGTCTTCGATGATGCGTGGCGTCACCGGCGTCGGCTCGGGGTCGTAGGGGTTGGTCAGCAGCACGATGTCGCCGCGCGCGAGCGTCTCCTTCTCGCTCGGGCTCAGCGCCGATGACAGCATGTCCTCGGTGAAATCGGGCGCCGCCGCGATGCCGATCAGCCCCACGACGCGCTCCGGCCGGGCGCGGGCGGCGAGCAGCATCAGCCAGCCGCCGAGGCTGGAGCCGATCAGCACCTGCGGCCCCTCGGTCAGGTGGTCGAGCACGAAGATGGCGTCCTCGGCCCAGCCGCCGATGGTGCCGTCGACGAAGGCGCCGGACGACGCGCCGTGGCCCTGGTAGTCGAAGCGCACGAAGGCCTGTCCGCGCCTCCGGCAATGCTCTTCGAGGCGCACCGCCTTCTGCCCGGTCATGTCCGAGGCATAGCCGGTGAGGAACAGCACGCCGGGACCACGCCCGGCGGTGCGGTGGTAGGCAATGCGTGCGCCGTCCGGCCGATTGGCAAAGGCTGGTTTGGCAAAGGCTGGTTTGGCAAAGGCTGGTTTGGCAAAGGTTGGTTGCGGGGCGGGATCGGGCATGGGGCGCACTCGGGCGGCTGGTGGAGGCTGGCGCCAACACTAGCAAGACCCACGGTTCCGGCACCAGCACCGCGACGCCTGATCGGCCGGCCGAAATTACCCCATTTGCGAAATGTTAATCCCCATTTATTGTATACTCCGCCAAGACGCTACCTAAGCGCGATCTTAAGCGCGAATGTGCTCGGTGCCAGAGTCAGTAGCAGAGTGTGTCTCTGCATCCTTGCTGCCTGAACTGCTTGAGGGAATTGCGACGTGGTGGGTTCGGTCATGGCGAAGTGCGGCTCCGTGCGCGCGGCGTACGGGGCGGCGTGGGTGAGTGCCGTTATCCTTCTAATCATGCTCCTGGCTTCGGCCAGCATCGGGACGGCGGTGGCGGGAATGGCGGCTGAACGCGCCGCCGGCGGCCACACGCGCATGCCGGCCCAGCCCGCAAGCGACCCCTTCGGCGGCGTCTGGGTGGCGCTCACCGGCGGCAATCTCAGTGGTGCCGCCATGGGCATCGTCTCGCTCAGCGGCCCCCGGCCGAAGCGCGGCCCGGAATGCCGCCTGCCCGGCCGCTGCGAGCAATCGGAGCAGCGCATGTCCCTGGCGCTCGATCGCTCGCCGCCGCTCGGCCCGCTGGACACGCGCGGATTCTCCCTGTTCACCTCGGTCGCCGGCCAGCGGATCTATGCCTTTCCCCAGCCGACCAAGGGCGAGCGGCGGTCCTGGGAGGATGACTGGGCCTGGGGGATCGGCGCGCGCATCGATACACTGCCCCTGATCAAGTCCGAACCTTCGAGCGAGAGGCTGTTCGCGCTTGCCGATGTCGGCGTTGGTATGGCGGACGAGCCGGTGGATGAGACCGATTACCGGCTGCGCGCGCGCGTCCTGGTCGGCACCAGCAGGAACAACACCCTGATCTGCGGTTTCGGTGAGCTTGGCGCCGGGCTCAAGGACCCGAGCCGGCCCGCCGGCGGTGGCCTTTTCGGCCGGGCCGGCGTCGAGGTCCGGTTCTGAGCGGCGTTCCCAAGCGGCCCCACCGGCTTGAGCGTGCGTGCGGCACCTTGACAGGGTGGCCGGCACCGGTACAGTCCGCGTTCGCAGATGCCGGGAAATCGCGCGGAGGTTGGCTGTTGTCAGGATCCAAAGCATCGTGAGCGCGCAAGCCGAAGCGAAGCAGCACGTTCGCGTGGAATTCGCCGATGGCTCGCGCCAGGAATTCGAGGCGCCGGTAACGGGCGTTGATGTCGCCCGCGCCGGCGGTGGCAAGAAGCTGGCGGCGACGGCGCTCGCCCTGCGCGTCGAGGGGGAACTGAAGGATCTGGCCACCCCGATCGCCGACGGCGCGCGCGTCGAAATCATCACCGCCGCGGACCCGGACGCGCTGGCGCTCATCCGCCACGATGCGGCGCACGTGATGGCGCAGGCGGTCCAGGAACTCTATCCCGGCACCCAGGTGACCATCGGTCCCGCCATCGAGAACGGCTTCTACTACGATTTCGCCCGCGACGAGCCGTTCACGCCGGCCGATCTCGAACGGATCGAGGCGCGCATGGTCGAGATCGTCGATCGCGATCTGCCCATCGTACGCGAGGTCTGGGAGCGCGACGACGCGATCGCCCTGTTCCACTCCATGGGCGAATTCTACAAGGCGGAACTGGTGGCGGACATCCCTGACGGCGAGCCGATCAGCATCTACCGTCAGGGGCCCTGGCTCGATCTCTGCCGCGGCCCGCACCTGCCGTCCACCGGCCGGTTGCCCAAGGCGTTCAAGCTGATGAAGGTCGCGGGCGCCTACTGGCGTGGCGATGCACGCGGCCCCATGCTGCAACGGATCTACGGCACGGCGTGGGCGAACGCCGGGCAGCTCGCGGCACACCTGCGCATGCTCGAAGAGGCCGAGCGGCGCGATCATCGCCGGGTTGGCCGCGAGATGGGGCTCTATCATTTCCAGGAGGAAGCGGCCGGCGCGGTGTTCTGGCACCCCAAGGGCTGGACGCTCTACCGCACGCTGCAAGCCTACATGCGCCGCCGGCTGGACGCCGAAGGCTACGTCGAGGTGCGCACGCCGCAACTGATCGACCGCTCGTTGTGGGAGAAATCGGGGCACTGGGAGAAGTTCCGAGAGCACATGTTCACCGCGGCGTCCGAGGAGCGGGTGCTGGCGCTGAAGCCGATGAACTGCCCGGGACACGTCCAGATCTACCGCCAGGGAATCAAGAGCTACCGCGATCTGCCGTTGCGCATGGCCGAATTCGGCTCGTGTCACCGCAACGAGCCGTCGGGTGCCCTGCACGGCCTGATGCGGGTGCGCGCCTTCGTCCAGGACGACGCCCACATCTTCTGCACCGAGGATCAGATCTCGTCTGAAACCAAGGCGTTCTGCGCGCTGCTGCAGAGCGTCTACCGGGACTTCGGCTTCACCGAGATCGCGGTCAAGTTCTCCGACCGGCCGGCCAAGCGCGCCGGCTCCGATCTCACCTGGGACAAGGCCGAGGCGGCGCTGAAGACCGCCACCGCCGAGGCGGGGCTCGCGACCACGCTCAACCCTGGCGAGGGCGCGTTCTACGGACCCAAGCTCGAATTCGTGTTGAAAGATGCCATCGGCCGCGACTGGCAGCTCGGCACGCTCCAGGTCGATTTCGTGCTGCCCGAGCGGCTCGATGCCCATTACGTCGGCGAGGACGGCGACAAGCATCGCCCGGTCATGCTGCACCGTGCGATCCTGGGCTCCTTCGAGCGCTTTATCGGCATCCTGGTCGAGCATTACGCCGGCCGGCTACCCTTGTGGCTCGCGCCGGTGCAGGTGGTGGTGGCCACCATCACCAACGAGGTCGACGATTACGCCCGGACGGTTGCCGCGGCACTGAGCGCCCATGGCATCCGCGCCGAACTCGACCTGCGCAACGAAAAGATCGGCTACAAGGTCCGCGAGCACACGCTTGCCAAGGTGCCGCTGCTCCTGGTCGTGGGCGGCCGCGAACGCGACGAGCGCAGCGTTGCCGTGCGCGTCCTGGGCGGCGCCGGGCGACAGGAAACCATTGCTCTTGATGCGCTGGTGGCTAAACTGCAATCGGAAGCCAAGGCGCCGACGGTCGGTGCGAGCGAGGCGAGTGGTGGTGCGCCACCAAGCGCGCCGAGTTCGGACCAACCGGCGTGATGGCCGCAAACGACGCGAGCGAAGAGGCGATGGTTGCGTAACGAGGGGGGGCGGCGGTGCCGCCGGCAGGCACGAGGAACCCCCGTGTCGACACCTGAGGGCACGGCACAAGCGTGCCGTGCCGGCAAGACGCCCCCATACCATGCCGCCGCGCCGGGCCGCGAGACCGCCCGCGCCGTGATCCGCAAACGATATCCCTGCATGGAGCGAGAGCGCGCAGCCGCCTGTCGTGGTCGCTGTCCGTCGGCTGTCCGCCGCAGCCCCGTCGCGCGGTGCATTCCCTTCCCGGACTGTTTGCAACATTTCCTGACGGAACGAACGGAGGTTCAAAATCATTAGGCCATTCAACCCGCCGCCCGAAAACAAGGACGGTCCGCGCGTCAACGACGAGATCCGCAACGCGAGCGTCCGGGTGATCGACGCCAATTCCCGACAGTTGGGTGTCATGAACATCAACGACGCGCTCAAGGCCGCCTTCGACGCCGGACTGGATCTCGTCGAGGTCGCGCCCAATGCCGATCCACCCGTCTGCAAGATCCTTGACTTTGGAAAGTATAAATATGAGGAACAGAAAAAGAAAAACGAGGCGCGCAAGAAGCAGAAAGTCATAGAAGTCAAGGAAATGAAGATGCGGCCGGGCATTGACGAGCATGACTATCAGGTCAAGCTGCGAAACATGCGCCGCTTTATCGAAGAAGGTGACAAGGTCAAGGTCACCATCCGCTTCCGTGGCCGGGAGCTTGCCCACCAGGATCTTGGTCTCAAGGTCCTCGATCGCGTGCGCGAGGAACTCGACGAAGTCTCCAAGGTCGAGCAGGTGCCGAAGGTCGAGGGCCGCCAGATGGTCATGGTGATTGCGCCGCGCTAGGGCCGATGGCGGTGTTTGCCGGCGAGGGACTGACATGCTGGCGCGGTGCCGGTCCCGTCTTCTCCGATCTGAGCTTCGACATCGGGACGGGCGGCGCGCTCGTCATCGTCGGCCCCAACGGCGCGGGCAAATCCAGCCTGCTGCGCCTGATGGCCGGACTGTTGCGGCCGACGGCGGGCCGGCTCACCTGGGAGGGCGTCGATGTCCGCGGCGATCCCGACGCCTCCTGCCGGCGGCTGCACTACGTCGGCCACCACGACGCGCTCAAGTCGGCCTTGACCACCGTCGAGACGCTGCGCTTCTGGGCGGCCTTTCGCGGTGGCGGCACCGGCCTCGACCAACGGGTGGCCCGCGCGATGGCCGCCTTCGGCCTCGACCGTCTGGCCGAGTTGCCGGTGCGCTACTTGAGCCAGGGTCAGCGCCGCCGTCTGGCGCTCGCGCGGCTGATTGCCTCGCCGGCCGCCTTGTGGCTCCTCGATGAGCCGGCAGCGGGCTTAGATCGCGAGGCGCAGGCGTTGCTCGCGGCTGCTATGGCGGCGCATCGTGCGGACGGCGGCATGATCGCGCTTGCCCTGCACGAGGACGCGCAGCCGCCCGCCGCCGCCGTTCTCGACCTCGCGCGCCATCGGCCGGCGCCGTGTTGAACAGCCTGTTCGCCATCGTCGGCCACGATCTGCGGCTTGCCGTGCGCACCGGCGCCGACAGCCTGATGGCGGTGGTCTTCTTCGTGCTGGCGTGCATCTTGTTCCCGCTCGGGGTCGGCCCCGAGCCGGACACACTCGCCAGAATCGCGCCGGGGGTCCTGTGGGTTTCGGCGCTGCTGGCCGCGCTGTTGTCGCTCGATCGGCTGTTCCAGGCCGATTACGAGGATGGCGCCCTCGAACTGTTGACCCTGGGGCCGCTGCCGCTCGCCCTCGTCGTCGCCGGCAAGGTGGCGGCGCACTGGCTTGCGACCGCGCTACCGCTGATCGTGGCGGCACCGCTGCTGGGCTTGCTACTGCACCTGCACGAGGCCGCGTTTTTTACGCTGATCGCGGCGCTCGCGCTTGGCACGCCGTCGTTGAGCCTGATCGGCGCCGTCGGTGCCGCCCTCGTGCTGGGCGCCCGGCGCGGCGGCGTGCTGCTGGCGCTCATCGTCCTGCCACTCTACATCCCGGTGCTGATCTTCGGGGTCGGTGCCGTCGACGCCGCGCAATTTGGCTTTCCGATCCGGGCGCATCTCCTTATGCTTGCCGCCTTCCTCCTCGGCGCCCTGGCGCTGGCGCCATGGGCGGCGGCGATTGCCGTGCGTCAGGCGCTGACGTGAACCGGGTGGGGCCTGAGGCGCGGCAGGACGGTGACTCTCGTGCGGCGTGCCTCGTAACCGTAGCGACGGAAAAGGGTGGCCCGCCGGGTGATGACTGGCGGGAGTGGGCGTAACGAATGCTGGAACTGGCCAACCCGACGGCTTTCCTGCGGCTGGGCACCCGCGCGCAGCCGTGGCTGGGCGCGGCGACGCTGATCCTGACCGCGCTCGGCGTCTATCTCGCGCTGGTCGCCTCGCCACCCGACTACCAGCAGGGCGAAACCGTCCGCATCATGTACGTGCACGTGCCTGCCGCCTGGATGGCGCTGTTCTGTTATGTCTGCATGGCGTTTGGCGCGGCGCTGGGCCTGATCTGGCGCAATCCGCTGGGATCATTGGCGGCACAGGCGACGGCGCCGGTGGGCGCGTGCTTCACCTTCCTCGCCCTGGTCACCGGATCGTTGTGGGGCAAGCCGATGTGGGGGACGTGGTGGGTGTGGGATGCGCGGCTCACCTCGGTCCTGGTGCTGTTCTTCCTCTATCTCGGCTTCATCGCGCTGTCCCACGCCTTCGACGACCCGGCGCGCGGCCAGCGCGCCGCCTCGATCCTGGCGCTGGTCGGCCTCGTCAACCTGCCGATCATTAAGTTTTCCGTCGACTGGTGGAGCACGCTGCACCAGCCGGCCAGCATCATGCGCCTGAACGGGCCGACCATCCATCCGAGCATGCTGGCGCCATTGTTCGTCATGGCGCTCGCCTTTTCCTGCTACTACGCGTGGCTCCTGGTGCTGCGCCTGCGCACCGAGATCGTCGAGAGCAAGATCCGCGCGTTGCGCCTGCGCCAGGCCATGCAAGGTTCGCGGCCGTGGACGGCTTGAGCGCCTTGCCGGAAATGGGCCGGCACGGTGCGTTCGTGTGGAGCGCGTTCGCGCTCACCGCGGCCGTGCTCGGCGGCCTGTTCGCGGCAAGCGTACGCGCCCTGAAAGCGAGGGAAGCCCTGTTGAACCGCCTGAGCGCAGGCGGAAGGCGGAAACCGGGGCAGACGCCGTGAAGCCCAAGCACAAGCGGCTCACCTTTGTCGTCATCGGGCTCGGCCTGCTCGGCGCCGCCACCGCGCTCGGCTTGAGCGCGTCGAAGGACACGCTGGTCTTCTTCCATACGCCGACCGAGTTCGCCGACAACGCGATCCCCGCCGGCCGGCGCCTGCGCATCGGCGGTCTCGTCGAAGAGGGCAGCGTGGTCAAGGGTGAAGGCGGCACCGTTTCCTTCCGCATCACCGATCTCGACCACGCCGTGCCCGTCACCTACCACGGCATCCTGCCGGATCTGTTTCGCGAAGGCCAAGGCGTGGTCGCCGAAGGCCGCCTGGAGGGCGGCGTCTTCGCGGCCGATCAAGTGCTCGCCAAGCACGACGAAAAATACATGCCGCCCGAGGCCGCCGACGCGCTCAAGCGCTCCGGGCACTGGCAGGACGTCGGTGCCCGCATCAAGGGCCAGGGCGACGCGGCGCCGGCCGCCGCCCGAGACAGCGGAGCCAACCACAGCGGAGCCGGCCAGTGAGCGTCGAACTCGGGCACTTCGCCCTGATCCTCGCCGCCGTCGTCGCCTGCGTGCAGGCGAGCGTGCCCCTGATCGGTGCGGCGCGCGGCCGGCAGACGTGGGTGGCGCTGGCGCCATCGGCCGCCATCGCCCAGTGCGCACTGGTCACCATCGCCTTCGCGTCGCTGATCGCCGCCCACGTCCGCTCGGACTTCTCGGTCCTCAACGTCGCGCTCAATTCGCATTCGACCAAGCCGCTCCTCTACAAGATCGCCGGCACCTGGGGCAACCACGAGGGCTCGATGCTTCTGTGGGTGCAGATCCTGGTCGTGTTCGGGGCGGCGGTCGCCATCTTTGGCCGCGCGCTGCCTGCACCACTCAAGGCGCGCGCGCTTGCGGTCCAGGCCGCCATCGGGCTTGGCTTCTATCTGTTCATCTTGCTGACCTCGAACCCGTTTACCCGGCTCGATCCCGCGCCGCTCGACGGCCAGGGGCTCAATCCTTTGTTGCAGGACCTGGGCCTCGCCCTGCACCCGCCGTTCCTCTACCTGGGTTACGTCGGCTTCTCCATGGCGTATTCCTTCGCGCTCGCGGCGCTGATCGAGGGCCGGGTCGATCCCAACTGGGCACGCTGGGTCAGGCCATGGACGCTGGCGGCCTGGATTCTGCTGACCGTCGGCATCGGGCTCGGCGCGTGGTGGGCCTACTACGAACTCGGCTGGGGCGGCTGGTGGTACTGGGACCCGGTCGAGAATGCGTCGCTGATCCCCTGGCTCGCCGGCACCGCGCTGGTGCATTCGGCGATCGTCGTCGAGCGGCGCGACGCGCTCAAGGGCTGGACGGTGCTGCTCGCCATCATCACCTTCGCTTTCAGCCTGATCGGGACCTTCCTGGTGCGTTCGGGCGTGCTGACCTCGGTGCACGCCTTTGCCCAGGACCCGGCGCGCGGCGTGTTTATCCTGGGCTTGCTCGTCGTTTATGTTGCGGGCGCGCTGGCGTTGTTCGCCTGGCGCGGTCCGCTGCTGCGCGAGGGCGGCTTGTTCCGCCCGGTCTCGCGCGAAGGAAGCCTGTTGTTCAACAACCTGGTCCTCAGCATCGCCGCGGCGACGGTGCTGCTCGGGACTCTCTATCCGCTGCTGCTCGATGCGATCGGTGGCGACAAGGTCTCGGTGGGACCACCGTTTTTCAACCGGGTGTTCGTGCCGCTCATGCTGCCGCTCCTGGTCGCAATGGCGATCGGCCCGCTCCTGCCCTGGAAGCGCGGCGAATTGCTGCCGGCCTTGAGGCGGCTGGGCTTCGCCCTCGCCGCCGCCATCGCGGTCGCCGCCCTGGTGCTCGCCGTTGCCGGCACACGCGAGCCGATGGGCGTGCTCGGCATGGCGCTCGCGGCGTGGCTGCTGATCGGCACCGGCATCGAGTTCGCCGGCCGCATCAAGCTCGGCCAGACACCGCTTGCCGACAGCGGGCGCCGGCTCGCAGGCCTGCCACGCGCCGCCTGGGGAATGTCGATCGCGCACGCGGGCCTCGCCATCGCGGTCGCGGGGATGACCGCGGCCGCGGTCTGGCAGCAAGAGCAGGTCGTCCACCTCCGGGTGGGCGAGGCGGTGCGTATCGCCGGCTACGAGGCGGTGTTCGAGGGGGTTGACCGCGTGCCGGGTCCCAACTACGAGGCCCAGCGCGCACGCTTCGTGCTGCGCGTCGGCGACCGCGAGATCGCGCAGATGTTCCCGGAGAAGCGCCGCTATCCGGTCGAGGGCCGCGAGACCACCGAAGCCGCCATCCGCACCACGCCGTTGGGGGACGTCTACCTCGCCATCGGCGAGGCGGCGGGTGACGGCCGGACGGTGCGGATCTACTTCAATCCGCTGGTCGCCTGGATCTGGGGCGGTGTCCTGCTGATGGCGTTGGGCGGCGCCTGCAGCCTGTCCGATCGCCGCCTGCGCCTGGGCGCACCAGCAACGCGCCGGATCGCCGCAGCGATTGTCGCGAGCCCCGGCCATCCCTGACGATCCGACAACAGCACCCCCACGGCCAACCGCCCCACCTGCAGGTTTCCGATGCGCCGCTTGCTCTATCTCGTTCCCTTGCTCGGCTTTCTGGCGCTCAGCGTCTATTTCTGGCTGGGGCTCGGCCGCGATCCCGGTGCATTGCCGTCGGTCCTGCTCGATCAACCGGTGCCCCCCTTCACCTTGCCGGCAATCGACGGCCGCAGCGAGGGATTGCGCGATGCGGACCTGCGGGGCCAGGTCTCGCTCGTCAACGTCTTCGGCTCGTGGTGCGTCGCCTGCCGGGCCGAGCATCCGTTCCTGATGTCGCTCAAGGCGGCGGACACCATACCGATCTACGGCATCGATTGGCGCGAGACCAGTCGCGCGGCCGGGCCGGCGTGGCTGGCGCGGCTGGGCGATCCCTATACCCGCGTCGGCGACGATCCGGACAGCCGGGTCGCCATCGCGTTTGGGGTCACCGGCGCGCCGGAGACGTTCATTGTCGGCGCGAACGGCGTCATCCGCTACAAGCACGTGGGTCCGATCACGCAGGAAGTCTGGGAGGGCCGGCTATGGCCGATCGTCAAGCACCTGCGCGGCGGCTGATCGCGCGCGTCGCCACGGTGGCGCTGCTGCTCGCGCTGGGCCAGACGGTACCCCCCGCCCTCGCCCAGCCGGCCGCGAACACCGACGCCGATGCCGCGACCGAAGCGCGTGCGCGCGCGATCGGCAAGCAACTGCGCTGTCTCGTCTGCCAGAATCAGTCGATCGACGATTCCGATGCGGAGCTGGCTCAGGATCTGCGCCGCCTGGTCCGCGACCGCGTGCGCGCCGGCGATTCCGACCAGCAGATCATCGGTTACATCGTCTCCCGCTATGGCGACTTCGTGCTGCTGAAGCCGCCGTTTAAGGCGGCAACCTATGCCCTGTGGCTGGGGCCGCTCGCACTGGCCGGCCTCGCCGGGCTGGTCGCCGTCGTCTACTTCCGCCGCCGCCGGCCGGCCGAGGAAGCCGGTGCCTTGAGCGCCGACGAAGAGGCCCGGCTCACGGCCCTGCTCGCCGCACCCAAGGTCGAGGATCGCGACGCGTGATCACGTTCTGGCTGGCTGCGGCGACGTTGACACTCGCGAGCCTCGGCGTCGTCTTGTGGCCGCTCTTGCGCCGCCACCAGCCACAGCCGCCCGCGCCGGCGGAGAGCGCGCTCGGTCTTTATCGCGTGCAGCTCGCCGCCATCGATCGCGAGCTGGACACGGGACTGATCGCGCCGCCCGAAGCCGAGCGTCTGCGCTGGGAGATCAAGCGCCGCATGCTGGCCGTCGCCGCGACCAGCGCTCCGGCCGATGCGCAGGCGGCTTCGGCCCCCGCCCGTCCGCGCGCCCTCGCCGCCATGCTTGCCATCGCGATACCGATCGCAGCCTTCGTGTCATACTTGGCGCTCGGCGTCCCCGGTGAGCCGGATCAGCCGCTCGCCGAGCGCACCCCGGCAACAACCACCGCGGCGATCCCGGCGGACGAACGTGCGGCGGCGGAAAAAGCCGTAGCGATGCTGACGGCGCGGCTCGCCAAGCAGCCCGACGATCCCGTCGCCTGGCGACTCCTGGGCCGCGCCCTGCGGCTGATCGGCCGGCCGGCGGACGCGGTCGTCGCCTACCGTCACGCCCTTGCCTCCCAGGAGGCCGCCGCCAGCGTCGGGGATGCTACCACCGGCGACGCCGGCACCCGAGGTACCCCCCCCCAGGATGCCGGCACCTGGGCTGAACTGGGAGAAGCGCTGATCGCGGCGGCCGGCGGGCGGGTGGACAACGAAGCCGCCGCGGCGCTCGCCAAGGCCGTCGCCGCCGATCCGCACGAGCCGCGCGCCAACTACTATCTGGCCCTGAAGCAGGCGCAGGACGGCGACATCGAAGGCGCCCTGCGCGGCTGGCTCGATCTGATCGCGAGCGCACCCGCCGACGCGCCCTGGTTGCCGCAGGTCCGCCAGCAAGCCGAGCGCGCCGCCGCCGCCCTCGGCCTTCCGCCCGGCAGCATCGAACAGAAGACAGCGCCACCCGACGCCGGCGGCACGCCGCCGCTCCCGCCGCCAGCCCGCTGATCGCGCTCCCCGGTCCTTCTCTCCCCGGCTCTTCTCTCCCCGGCCCTTCCCGCCCTCAGGCCTCGCGCCAGAGGCAGACCTGGTTGCGACCGGCTCGCTTGGCGGCGTACATCGCCTCGTCGGCCTGCGCGATGCTGGTTTCCACCGGCAGGCTCGCCGACAACGGCGCGATGCCGAAGGACGCGGTCATCGCGAGACGCGAGCCGTCGTCGAGCACGATCGGCAACTCGGCGAGCCCGCGGCGCAGGCGATCGATGATCGGCAACGCTGCCGCGGCATCGGTGTCCGGCAGCATGATCACGAATTCCTCGCCACCGTAGCGGCAGACCTGATCCTGGCGGCGCAGGTTGGCGGCGAGGAACGCGGAGATCGCCTCCAGCACCGCATCACCGGCGGCATGACCATAGCGGTCGTTGATCTCCTTGAAGTGGTCGAGATCGACCATGCAGATGCAGCAGGTGTGCCCGGTACGCCGCAAGCGCTCGCGCGCCTCGTCGAGCCGGGGCAGCATGGCGTGCCGGTCGGCGATGCCGGTCAACGGATCGGTGTGGCGCAACAGGTCCCACAACTCGCGAACCAGGACCTGCATGCTCTGATCGAAGCGGCCGATGGCCTCGGTGAAGGCGGCGTAGGCGTCGGGCGTGATTTCGGCCTCGCTCAGCACCGCCTCGCACAATGTGCGCGCCAGCTCGTGAACCTGTCGATGCTGCCGCGACGCCGCCGCATATTCTGGCCGCCGGCACAGCACGTTGCTACCTTCTTCCGCGAACCAGCGCCCCATCTCGGTGGCGAGATGGCTCTCCGCGGCGAGCTCGGCGGCGGACGCCAGCGAGCGGCAAATGAGGACGGCATGAATCCGCTGCACCCAGCGGCCGTGCTCATGCAGGGCCGGCGCCAGCGCGCGCACCACCTTCTCCGCCTCATCCAGCGTAAATGGCAGGGTCGGGGCGTCATTGGTGGCGTTATCGTTATCTGCAACCGCCATGGCCGACCACAACGTGCGATGCCGTTTGCACTCCCAACAGATTAAACTAGCGGTTTCAAGCCGCGAAACAAGGGCTTCCGGTGCCGGTACGTTCGCTCCGCGCGACCGGCCGCGCAGAACCGGCGGTGCGCTTGCGCCGACGCGCAGCCGAAGCCTATAAGATCCGCACGCGTGCCCCTTGCCGCCACGGCGTGCCGTTCCTTCAAGGATCTGCTTTCCGGTCATGTTTGCCATCCTCTACCCCGCCATGGACCCGGTGGCGCTGCACGTCGGACCGATCGTGATCCGCTGGTACGCGCTCGCTTATCTTTTCGGCCTGCTGCTCGGCTGGCGGTACGCGCATCTGTTGGCGCGCCGGCCACCTGCGGTGATCCCTACGATCGCCATCGACGACTTCCTGGTGTGGGCGACGCTCGGCGTCGTGCTGGGCGGCCGGACCGGCTACGTGCTTTTCATCAAGCCGAGCTTCTTTCTTGAGCATCCGGTGGCCGCGCTGCAGATCTGGAAGGGCGGCATGTCGTTCCACGGCGGCCTGATCGGCGTCGCCGTTGCCGGCTTTCTCTTCTGCCGCAACCGAAAGTTGCCGATGGGAGCGTTCGCCGATCTGCTGTTCTGCGCGGCGCCCATCGGCCTCGGCCTCGGCCGCATCGCTAATTTCATCAATGGCGAACTCGCCGGTCGCATCACCGACGTGCCGTGGGCGATGCTGTTCCCCGATCCGCCGTGGGGACCGCTGCCCCGCCATCCGAGCCAGCTTTACGAGGCGGCGCTGGAAGGTGTCGCCCTCTTTCTCCTGCTCTTCGTACTGGCGCGGCGCGAAGCAATCCGCAGACGGTTTGGCCTGCTCTCCGGGGTGTTCCTGATGGGATACGGCGCGGCGCGCTCGTTTGCCGAGCTGTTCCGCGAGCCCGATCCGTGGATCGGCCTGATCGGGCCGGGGCTGACGATGGGGCAGATCATGTCGTTGCCGATGATCGCGCTCGGACTGTTCTTCGTCCTGCGCGCGCTCCGCCGACCGCCGGTGACGTGAGCGCGACGCCGCTCGAAGCACTGATCATCGAGCGCATCCGCGCCCACGGCCCGATCGGTGTCGCGGAATTCATGGCCCTTGCCCTCGGCCATCCCGAGCATGGGTACTACATGGTGCGCGATCCGCTGGGCGCCGGCGGGGATTTCGTCACCGCGCCCGAGATCAGCCCGCTGTTCGGCGAACTGGTCGGGCTGTGGGCGGCCATGGTCTGGGCGGCAATGGGACACCCCGATCCGGTGCGACTGGTCGAGCTTGGTCCGGGCCGCGCCACCCTGATCACCGACTTCTGGCGTGCGATCACGGCGCGGGCGCCGACGTTTACCGCGGCGCTGCGATTGCATCTGGTCGAGACCAGCCCGTTCCTGCGCGACTGCCAGCAACAGATGCTCGCGCCGCTCGCCGAGCGTTGCACCTGGCACCGGGACCTCGCCGAGGTCCCTTCGGGCCCGCTGATCCTCATCGCCAACGAGTTCTTCGATGCACTTCCCATCGAGCAATACGAGCGCGGCGCAAACGGCTGGCACCGGCGTCTGGTCGATCTCGATCCGGCGGACGGCGGGCTGCGCTTTTCCCGCGCCGGTCCGGTGTCTCTCGATCTCGCGCAGGACCTGGCCGAAGCGGCGGACGGCGCGCTGATCGAGCTGTGTGCGGCCGGCGAGGACCTTGCGGGCGCGATCGGCCGGCGGGTGATGCGCGATGGCGGGGCGGCGTTGATCATCGATTACGGTCCCGCCCGCAGCGCACCCGGTGAAAGTCTGCAAGGGGTGCGCGGCCACCGCTTCGCCACGGTACTGGCCGCACCCGGCACGGTCGATCTCAGCCACCACGTCGACTTCGCGGGCCTCGCGCGCGCGGCGCGGGCGCATGGCGCGGCCGTGCACGGCCCGCTGCCGCAGGGACTGTTCCTGGGCCGGCTCGGTGCCGGCGAACGCGCCGAAGCCCTTGCCGCGGCGGCACCGGAGCGCGCAGAGGCCATCCTCGGCGCGGCCCGCCGCCTGCTGCACCCCGGCCGCATGGGCGCCCTGTTCAAGGCGCTGGCGATCACCGACCCGCGGCTGCCGGCGCCGCCCGGTTTCGCCGTGGCGCGCCGCTAACCGCCGGCCGGACGCAACACCCGGCCGGCCACCGCGTCGAGTTTTGCCACCAGCTCCGGATCGCGGGCGAAGGGGGCGGTGATCAGGGCTTGGGCGAGCGCGGTGTGACAGCCCTCGCCACACGATTTACCTCGACCGGCCAGGAGCGGCACCAGCCGGGAAACCAGTGCCTTGGCCTTCTCCGCGTTGTCCTTGAGCACGCGGACGATGGCTTCCACCGAAACGTGGTCGTGGTCGGGATGCCAGCAGTCGAAATCGGTGACCATCGCCACCGTCGCGTAACACAGCTCGGCCTCGCGGGCGAGCCGCGCCTCGGGCATGTTGGTCATGCCGATGACGTCCGCGCCCCACGCCCGGTAGAGATTGGATTCCGCCAGCGTGGAGAACTGTGGCCCCTCGATGACGATGTAGGTGCCGCCGCGCACCACCGGCAGCCCGAGCGAATCCGCGGCCTGTTCGATGGCATCCCCCAGCCGCCGGCAGACCGGATGGCCGAGGCCGACGTGCGCGACCAGTCCGGGACCAAAGAAGCTGTTGGTCCGCCCCATGGTGCGGTCGATGAACTGATCGACGATAACGAAGGTGCCGGGCGGCAGTTCGGCCTTCAACGAGCCGCACGCCGAAAGCGAGATGACCTCGGTCGTCCCTAAGCGCTTCAGCGCGTCTATATTGGCGCGGTTGTTGAGCGACGACGGCGGAATCGGGTGGCCGCGGCCGTGGCGGGGAAGAAAGCAGCACTTCTGACCGTCGAGAAAGCCCTCGAGAATTTCGTCCGACGGCGTGCCCCACGGCGAGGCAACCGGCAGCCACTGTGCGCCGGTGAGGCCGTCGATCTCGTAGAGGCCACTGCCGCCAATCAGACCGACGACCGGTGGCAATCCCGGTGCGCTCATGGTGCCTTGATCCTCAGCTACCCCGAAGCAGAAGCCGTCGCATGTCTGAAAGGCAGTGTTTCAGGTTCGGCCAGCCCGCGCAAGCCGCCGGCCGGCAAGAGAGGGGCGGCTAGTGCCCTTCGCGCCACCAGGCAAGCATCAGGCTGCCAAGAGCGAGGGCAACCAGGAGCAGGCCGGGCAACAGCGGCATTTCGGATGTCCCGGTGACAACGAAGGCATGGTTGCGCTGCAGGCCGATCCAGCCGCGACCGGCGGCGATTCGCCCCCTGGCCACCTCGCGGATCTCGGGCAGACCGTCTTTCAGCCAAGACACGCTGCCCCCGCTTGCGCCCGCAACGGCTTGCAGGCGTTCACCGCTCGCCCGCAGATCGGCGAATTCGGGAACATTTAGGCCACCGGCGACGGCAACGGCGGTCTTGCCGTCGGCCTCGACGCGATAGAGGCCCGGCTCGTCCGCGTCGACACTCGCCGCCGCAACGCCGTCGCCGCGGTCCTCCAGCGCAACGTCGCGTTCCTCGCCCAAGGGCGTGGTGACGCGCACCGGCCCGGTCTTGGCTTCGAGGCTGCGCCGCTCAATCGACAGCCGCCCGTCGGCGATCGTCGCCTTGATGGCGTCTTCTTCGAGTTCCGGCTCTTTCATCAGCCAGTGCGCCATCCTGCGGATCAGCTCGACGTAGGGTCCGCCCCCCTGGTAACCACGCGCCCATAGCCAGACTTGATCGCTCATCAACTGCGCGATCCGCCCGTCGCCGACGCGATCGACGATCAGGAGCGGCCGGCCGTCGGCGCCGGTCATCAGGACCCTGCCGCGCTCCGCGCCGGCCTCGATCAGGCGGAACCACGGTCCCCAACCGGTGTCGCTTGCCTCGCCGGACGCGGGCAGGCAGGCCGTCATCGGATGACGGTGCCCCAGTTCGGTGACCGTCGGCACGAACGGCTTTTCGATGCTTCTACCGGTGGGAACCGCCGGCAGCACGGGACGCACGCCGGTGTGATAGAGGCTCATCGGCCCGGCGTACTCGGTGCCCGAGGCGATCAGGAGTGCGCCGCCCTGTTCGACATACCGAGCGATCGCATCGTAATAGGTGTCGATGAGGACACCATGCTCGCCGTAGCGATCGAACACGATCAGATCGAAGTCGTGCAGACGTTTTTCGAACAGCTCCTGCACCGGAAATACGATCAGCGACAACTCGCGCAACGGCGTGAACTCGTCCTTGTCCGGCGGGCGCAAAATGGTGAAGTGTACGAGATCGACGGCCGGATCGGACTTCAGGAGGTTGCGCCAGGTCCGCTCACCCAGGTGCGGCTGGCCGGAAACCAGCAGCACGCGCAGCCGGTCGCGCACGCCATTGATGACGACGGCGGCGCGGTTGTTGCGCGTGGCGACCTCACCCGCGAGCGGCTCGACCTCGATCTCGACGGCGGTCGGGCCGGCATGGTCGAGCGTAAAGGACAACGCCTCGCTGCGCCCGGGCGTTGCCAGCGCGGTGCCCTCCATCGTGCCGCCGACAGAGAAGTGCACCGGCACCCGCCCCGCCACGGGAGGGTCTTGTGCCCCCAGATCGTCGATCCGGTACCGCAGGCTCACCGGTGTGCCGACCAGGCCGTAGGCCGGGGTCTGCTCGATGACGACGCGGCGGTCCCGTTCGCCCGGAGACCCGGTCAGGAGCACGTGCACAGGCGCTTGCAGCCACGAAGGGGCGCCCTCCCCGGGGGCGTCGTGAACTTGGCCATCGGTGACCAGGAACACGGCCGCGAGGCGATTGGCGCCGAACTCGGAGACGGCCCGCTCGGCGGCGGCGAAGGCGCGGGTCGCGCCGTCTCCTTTGGCATCGCCCGCGACGACGACGCGGACATCCAGATCCGGCATGCCTTGCAGCCGCTCGCTCAGTTCGGTTACGGCGTCGTCGCGTTGCCGGCCGCGATCGGAAATGGCCTGGCTCGGCGAGTGGTCGGCCACGATCAACGCGACATCGCTACTCGGTGTGCGCGTTTCCCGCACCAGCCGGGGGTCGAGCACGCCGAGCGCGAGGAGGATGAGCGAAAGCACCCGCAGCCCCGCGCCGCGGCCACGGCGCACGATGGCGACGACGCATAAACCCAGACCGACGAACAGCGCAGCCGCCAGCCAGGGCAACGGCAGCATCGGGGCAAAGACGATCCCGCTCGTCATCGCTGCAGGCGCTCAAGGATCGCGGGCAAGTGCACCTGATCGGACTTATAGCTGCCGGTGAGCGCGTACATCACCACGTTGACGCCGAAGCGATAGGCCAGCTCGCGCTGCCGCTCGCCGCCTGGTGCCATCGGCAGCAACGGCTTCGCGGCGTCATCGACCGCCCACGCGCCGGCCCAGTCATTGCTGCCGGCGATCACCGAGGCGACGCCGTCGTTGACATCGGAGCGGGTATCGTCGACCCAGACCGGATCGCCGACCCAGCGGCCCGGCAGCTCCCCCAGGAGATAGTAGGCGCGGTGCAGGAGGTGGTCGTTGCCGGCCGGCTGCAAGGGGGGCAGGTCGAGCTCATGGGCGAGGGCGCGCAGTGCCGCGGACTGGGCGGTGGTGCCCCGCGCCCGGCCATCGAAGACGATGGTTCCGCCCCGGTGGCGATACTCTTTCAGCCGCTCCACGGCGGCCGGCGAAAGCGCGATAGGCGCACCGCCCAGCGGCCAGTAGACGAGGGGGTAGAAGACAAGCTCGTCCGTCGCGGGATTGACGCCCGCCGGCTGCGCCAGCTCGACCGCGGTGCGCTGGTTCAGGACCAGCGAAAGTCCCTGCAGTCCCCTGCGGCTGATCGCATCGGTGCCGGCATCGCCGGTCACGATGAAGGCGAGCCGCAGGTCGAGCGCCGCCGCCGGCACGTTCGCCGGTTGCGGCGATGCGTCCGCCGGGGCGGTGGCGATGGAGAGCAAGGAGAGCACTACGGCACCGACGGTGGTGGCGGGGCCCGAGCTGCGGCGCCACCACGGGCCGAGCGGCAACAGGCCGCGCAGAACCAGGCTGGCGGCGAGATCAAGAACGGCGAGCACCCCGGCGCTGCCCAAGAGCCATGGCCGCAGATCGGTGGCCGCCAGCGTGCCGTAGGCCTGGACATCGACGTCCGGGAGTTGGCCGGCCAGCGGCTGCGGCGGAGGCAGTGCGCCGGCGAGATTGACCGCCCGCCGCTCGCTGCCGTCACCATAGTAGCCGGGCGGATGCCGTGGCCCGGGCACCAGGGTCGCCACCTGCTCGGCGGCGATGGGTGCGGCGGACGGTGGTGGCGCGCCGAGGCGACCGAAGCCGTCGACAATGGCTAGCGCCGGCAGTGGTCGCGCCGCATCGGCGGCACCACCGCTGCTGCCAAGCGCGGCGATCCGCTGCAGCATCTCGACGAACAGGCCCGAAAGCGGCAGGTTTGACCATGACGGGTCGGCCGCGGTGTGGACGAGCACGAGCCAGCCTGCCCCCTCCTTGCGGCCGGTGACCAGCGGTGTGCCGTCGGTCAGCCGCGCCCAGACCACCGCTTCGCCCTCGGCGCCGGGTTCGGCGAGGATCTGGCGGCGTACTTCGATGTCGTTGCCGGGCCGCAGGCCATCAAACGGCCCATTGGCGGTAAAGGTGGCCAGCCTGCCCGGTTTGGCCCAGGTCAAGGCGCCACCGGTGGCGCGGTCGCGGCCGTTTAAGCGCACCGGCAACAGGGCATCCTCGTCCGCGCCCGCGGCAAGCGCGGGGCCGGCGAACCGCAACAGCACGCCGCCCGCGCGCACGAAGGCGTCGGCGCGCCGGGCGAGGTCGCCGGCGATCGCCCCCCGATCAATCAAGACAATCATTGTCAAGCCGGCGTCGAGCAACTGCTCGAACGAGCCGGTCTGCAGATCGGCAAAGGGCTCGACGGCGCGGGAAACGTAGTACGAACCCGCCAGCAACGGCTCCTCGTCCTGGCCGCCCGCCGGCCGTGCAATCCCGACGCTTGCCCGTTGCCAGCGGGCATCACTCAAGAAGACGGCGCCAGCGTGGTTTTCGCCCGCGATTTCGATACGGGCGAGTTGCGCCCGCCACGCCGGCGGCAGGTCGAGCGCGATGCGGGCGGACGTCGCACCGGCGTCGAAGGCGACCTCCTGGCGGGCGAGCGGCTGGCCGTCGTCCGCGCTGAGCAGGAGCGTCGCGCCGGTGTCCCGGACGGTGGTCCGCCGCAGGACGAGATCGGCACCGTCCTTGCCAGAATCGGCCGGACCGAGGATCGAAGGCAGTACGGCGGACGGCGGCGCGAAGACCGTCAGCACACCATACTGTTCGAGCGCAGTTGCGAACAGGGCGGGCTTGGTGGCGGGTGGCGGCTCGGCCAGACCATCGCTCAGCCAAAACACCCGGGCGTCGTCAAGCGTGCCGTTGGCCGCAAACGCATCGAGGCGCGCAGCCACCGCCATGCGATCCGTCGCCCACGGCTGCGGCGCGATGACCTGGGCGCGCAGCCGGGCCTGGCTTGGCCGCAACGGACCGACGTCTGCGCCACCGGCGGTGTCGGTATCGGCAGACACGGCCGTCGGCAGCAGAATCACGCTGCGGTGTCCACGGTCGGCATCGTCGATCAGATGCGAGAGCGCCGATTGCACCGCGGCCCAGTTGCGCGCCGCGGCCCAGCCATTGTCGACGACGACGATGGAGGTACGCGCCCCGTCGGGAAGGCGGCTTTGATCGAACACCGGCCCGGCGGCGCCGACGATCAGGGCGGCGGCAAGGGCGAAGCGCAGGACGAGCAGCCACAAGGGGGTCTTGGCGGCGCTCTCCTCGCTGGAAGCGAGGCCGAACAGGAAACGGACGGGTGGAAAGACCACCCGTCGGGGCGACGGCGGTGTCGCCCGCAGCAGCCACCACAGCGTCGGCAGCGCGACCAGACCCAACAGTGCCGCGGGTTGGATGAAGCCGAGCGTGCCGAGGCTCAGCATCGGTCGCGCCCCCAGCGCGGCGGAGTCGCACCGAGCGCCGTGTAGAGGGCGAGCAGCGCCGCCTGCGCCGGCCGGTCGCAGTGGTGCACCATGAGCGTCCAGCCGGCGGCGCGGACGAGGGCCAAGATGGCGTCGTGATGGGCAAGGAGCCGCTGCTGATAGGCCGGACGCAACGCCTCGATGCGACCGAACAGAATCTCGCCCTCCCCCTCGCCGCCTTCGAGCAGCACACGGCCGGCGAAGGGCAGCGTCGCCTCGGCCGGATCGATGATCTGGACCAGATGGCCGTGAATCCCTGCGGCGGCGAAGGCTTCGATCGCCGCCCGAATCGCCGGCAACGGCACCAGGAAGTCGCTGAACACCACCAGTCGCGCGTTACGCGCCGGCGGTGCGGCCTTCGGCAATGCCGCAGCGGCGGCGGCATCTTCTTCAAGGAGGAGCACTTCGGCCAGACGTTCGCAGCCACCGCGCGCCGCCACGCGCACATCCGGCCGGCCGACGAGGGACACCCGCTCGCCGGTGCGCTGCAACAGCGTGGCAAGAGCCAGCAACAGCACTTCGGCGGTCTCGCGCTTGCTCCGCCAGTTGGGCGACGAGCGGTAGGACATCGATGCCGTGGCATCGCGCCACAGCCAGACCGTCTGTGCCGCCTCCCACTCGGTCTGCCGCAGATAGAGCCGGTCGGAGCGGGCCGATCGCCGCCAGTCGATCCGCGCCGTCGCATCGCCCGGCTCATAGCGGCGGAACTGCCAGAAGGATTCCCCCTGGCCGACCTGCCTTCGCCCATGAACGCCCTGGAAGACGGTTGCCGCCACCCGTTCGGCGGCGACCAACAGTGCCGGCAATCGCCGCGCTAGGTCTTCTGCGGCGATCAGCAGACGCCTGCTCGCCGCCGCGTGTGCCGCTCGCGCGTCGGCGTCCGGCCGCGTACTCAGGTCCTGATCGGCGCGCATAGGAGCTCGATGACGTCGGCGATGCGGATGCCTTCGGCGCGGGCGGAGAAGCCGAGCGCCATGCGGTGGCGCAAGACCGGGTGCGCGAGCGCCAGGACATCGTCGATCGAAGGGGCAAGACGGCCGTCGAGCACGGCGCGCGCGCGCACGGCGCGCATCAATGCCTGGCCGGCGCGCGGCCCGGGCCCCCAGGAGACATGCGCCTTGACCTCGGCAATCTCGCTCGTTTCGGGACGTCCCGCCCGCACGAGCTGCAAGATCGCATTCAGCACCGTCTCGCCGACGGGGATATGGCGCAAAAGCCGTTGCGCGGCGAGAAGCTCGTCCGCATCCATCACCTTGCCGGCGACCTGGTCGGCAGGCCCGGTGGTTTCCAGCACGATCCGGCGCTCCGCCGCCAAGGCCGGATAGCCGACATCGATCTGCATGAAGAAGCGATCGAGCTGTGCTTCCGGCAGTGGATAGGTCCCCTCCTCTTCCAGAGGATTCTGGGTCGCCAACACATGGAACGGAACCGGCAGCGCGTGGTAGTGGCCGGCGACGGAGACGCGATGTTCCTGCATCGCCTGCAACAGGGCCGACTGCGTGCGCGGGCTCGCCCGGTTGACCTCGTCGGCCATCAGGAGTTGCGAGAACACCGGCCCCTCGATGAAGCGAAAGGAGCGACGGCCGCGCTCGTCTTCTTCGAGGACTTCCGAGCCGAGAATGTCGGCGGGCATCAGATCGGGCGTGAACTGCACCCGCCGCTCCGCGAGACCGAAGACCGTGCCCAGGGTCTCGACCAGGCGCGACTTGCCCAGCCCCGGCACGCCGATCAACAGGCCGTGCCCCCCGGACAGCAAGGTGATCAGCGTTTCGTCGATCACCCGTTCCTGGCCGAAGATGACACCACCGATTGCGGTGCGCGCGGCCCCAATCCTGATGCCCAGTTGATCTACCGCGGCAATGACCGCAGATTGAGAGGGTGTCTCGGCGATGGTCATTGATGAGAGGCCCGGCGAGAATCTCGTGTCAACAGCGGCGCAGTCGCGACCATGATCAATCACCGGATCACCGGCCCCGCCAGCGAAGGGAAGGAGGCAGACGCGCCGTTCTCCGAGCCGGTCGGGCTCATCGGCGCGCCGCCTTCGGCACCGTGCGGCCGGGCGTTCCTGAAGGACCTGGATGTCCGCATCGACCGGGACAGCCGGTGGTATTATCACGGCTCGCCGATCGAGCGCAAAGAACTGGTGTGCCTGTTTGCCCAGGCGCTGGTGCGTGCGCAAGACGGTGGCTACTGGCTGGTCACCCCTTCGGAGATCGGCAGGGTCGAGGTCGAAGACGCGCCGTTCTTGTGCGTCGAGGTGTTCGCCAGTGGTGACGGCTGTCGCCGCTCGATCAGCTTGCGCACCAATGTCGACCAGATCGTCACCGTCGATGCGGACCATCCGCTGACCGTGGTGACCGATGCGGCGACGGGTGAGCCACGGCCCTACGTCGGCCTCGATCGTGGTCTGGTCGCGCGGCTGAGCCGTTCCGTCTATTATGAATTGGTCGCGCTCGGCGCTTTGGAGGATACGGGCGGATGCGCGCGCTATGGCGTGTGGAGCGAGGGCCAATTTTTCACGCTCGGCGAACTGGATGCCACCCCATGAGCCATGTTCGCGATCGATCCTGGGTCAAGAGCCGCTTCGCGCATCGCAAGACGGTGCCGCCACAGTCACCCGCGATCGGCGAAGTTGCCAGGGAGCGCGGTGATCACCACCTGAATGCTGGACTTGAACCGATCACGCCGCTGAAGCCGGCCGCCGTCCTCGTTCCGGTCGTCGACCGCAACGAAGATCTGACCGTGCTGTTCACCCAGCGCACCCCGCATCTCGCACATCACGCCGGCCAGATCAGCTTCCCCGGTGGCCACATCGAACCCGACGACGGTGGTCCGCTGGCAACGGCCCTGCGCGAGACGGAAGAGGAGATCGGCCTCGATCGCCGGCATGTCGAGATCGTCGGCCACCTCGATACCTACGTCACCCGCACCGGTTTCATCGTGACGCCCGTGGTCGGCGTGGTCTCGCCGCCGTTCTCGCTCACGCCCGATACGCACGAGGTTGCCGACGTGTTCGAGGTGCCGCTCGCGCATTTCCTCGACGAGGCGAATCACCGGCGGTGCTCAGCGGAATTCGAGGGGACAATCCGGTATTTTTATGCCATGCCGTATCAGAGATACTTCATTTGGGGGGCAACGGCGGGCATGCTGATGAACCTGTTCGAGATCCTGACCCACGAATGATCCGTATCGTCGTCGAGTACGTCCTGCCCTTGTTGTTGCCGTCGATCGCGTATGTCGCCTGGTGGAACCTGTACGGGCGCCGGGCGGCGGCGGCGGGAGGCACGCCCGCGCTGCTGCGGGAGGGGCCATGGTTCTGGCTGTTCCTCGCCGGCCTCGTGCTGGCATCCGCCGCGCTGATCGCGGGGGCGCTGGTTGGTGGCGACACGCCGGGCGGGACTTACGTCCCGCCGCATCTCGATCACGGCCGCGTCGTCCCCGGACGGATCGAGTAGGCGATGAGCGTCGGCGATCGTTCGGAGGCGGGCGCCAGCCGGAAACCGGATACTGCCGCCCCGGTGGCCGCTTTCCGCCAGGCGGCGGCAGCCGAGGTCGCGCTGCCGGTGGCGCCCAGCGAACCGGTTGGCGCGGTGCATCCGCAGCCGTGGATGCTGACCCCCGAAACCACCGCGCTGATCGGGGCGCTTGCGGCCGAGGGCACCGAAGTGCGCTTCATCGGCGGCTGCGTGCGCGATGCGGTGCTCAAGCGCCCGGTCAAGGACATCGATCTGGCGCTCGCCCTGGCGCCCGACGCGGCGATGGCACGGTTGCGGGCGGCGGGCATTCGGGTGATTCCCACCGGGATTGCGCACGGCACCGTCACCGCGGTGATCGGCGCGATGCACTTCGAGATCACCAGCTTGCGCTGCGATATCGAAACCTACGGCCGCCATGCCAAGGTGGCGTTCACCGACGACTGGGCGGCCGATGCCGCACGCCGTGACTTCACCATCAATGCCCTGTCGTGCACCGCCGACGGCCGAATCTATGACTATTTCGACGGCCTCGACGATTTGGGCCAGGGGCGCGTTCGCTTCGTCGGGGACGCGCTGGCGCGCATCGGCGAAGACGCGCTGCGCCTGTTGCGCTTTTTCCGCTTTTACGCCTTTTACGGTCGCCCGCCGGTCGACGAAGCAGCACTGCGCGCCTGTCGGGCGCGCGCGCGCGACGTGCGCCGGCTGTCGGGCGAGCGCGTGCGCGGCGAACTCCTGCGCATCCTGAGCGCCCCCGATCCGGCGGAAGTCCTGCACCTGATGCGTGACCACGACGTGCTCGCCGAAGTGCTGCCGGAGGCGGGCGCGATCGATTGCTTGCAACATCTGGTCTGGCTTGAGTCGCGGGCGCTGGCGCTCGCCTCGGTGCACCCGGACTCGACCCGGCGTCTCGCCGCACTGATCACCTCGGACGAGACGGCAGCGACGGCGGTGGCCGACCGGCTTCGCTTTTCCAACCACGAGCGTTTGCGCCTGATGCGCGCCCTCGGCACCGCGTTCGCCTTCGATCCCGAAGGAGAGCCGCTGGCACTGAAGAAGGCGCTGCGCCACTCAGGGGCGGAATCGTGCCGCGATCGGGCACTGTTGGCCTGGGCGCGGGAGCTTGCCTCCACCCCACGACTGCCACGGGCGCGAACCGAGGCCTGGCTCAAGGCGCTCGCGGTGATCGATGCCTGGCAGCCGCAGCGCTTCCCGCTGCGCGGCCGCGATGTGTTGGCGTTGGGCATCGCGCATGGGCCGCGCGTCGGGCGGTTGTTGCGCGCCATCGAAGCCTGGTGGGAAGCGGGCGGTTACGTCGCCGACCGCAACGCCTGCCTTGCGCTCTTGAACCACCTGATCGCCGAGACAGCACCCAACGCGTCCGCTCGCCGGCATCGACCGGCTGCCGACTGAGCGGTCGTCCCCGGGCTCGGTCCCCGGGCTCGGTCCCCGGGCTCGGTCCCCGGGCTCGGTCCCCGTGCTCCGTCCCCGTGCTCCGTCCCCGGGCTCCGTCTCTGGGCTGCGTCCCCGGGCTCCGTTGCCGCGCGGATCAGGCGTGGTTGCTGCGGGCGTCGGCGTCGGCGAGTTGCTCGATCTCGCTGTCGGTGAGATCGGCGAGCGCGTCGACGGCAACGGCCCACTCGGCTGGCGAAGTCCACTCGTGGCTATGAACGATCCGGCTGATTTGCGTCAGTTCGCACATCGTACGCTCCGTCCTTCTTGATCGAAACGTCGAACCGTCCGTGCGATCGTCCGCTCTCTCCCATCCCGGGGCGGCTGTTACGTTCTGCCACCCTCGGCCAATGAGTTTCCCCCAAGTGGGTTAACAAAGTTTGAAGTTGAGTGAGGGTTGCGCTTCCGCGCCTGGTCTCAGACGATTTCGAGAACGCGCTCCGGCGGCCGTCCGAGGCGCGCTTGTTCACCGGCGACGGCGATCGGGCGCTCGATGACGATCGGATTGGCATGCATCGCCGCCAGCAGGGCAGCCTCACTCAGCGTCGGATCGTCGAGACCGAGTGCCCGCGCCTCCTTGGCGCGCAGCAGTGCCCGCGCCGGCATCCCCAACAGCCGAAGGAGGTGACGAAGGGTTTCGGGGTCCGGCGGATCCTTGAGGTACTCGACCACGGTCGGCTCGATGCCACGGGCGCGCAGCAACTCCAGCGCGTGTCTGGATTTGCTGCATCTCGGGTTGTGGTACAGGGTAACGTTCATGGCAGGCTCCGCTGTCCCGATCCGCGCGCTCGGCGGCGCGCACGCGTTAGCATCTTCGCGGTCGACGCCAAAAAAAAACAGCGGACGCCTGGGCGCCGCTGCTCGCGTTTGCGGGTTCGGGCTTTTGTGCTCTCGCCCTTAAGGATGCCGACTGCTCTCCGCTAATCCCTACCCAAGCTCACGCGCGCCGCGAGGACACTCCTGCTCATCGTGCGGGCACCTGGTTTTGTCGTGAACCGATTTTTCACTCATTATACGAATTTTTTGCGCGCAAACAATCCCTGGGTTCGGCTCCCGTCGACAAACTTGAGATAAGACGCATTCGCGTGCCACCGGGACTTGTTGGCGGCGCGTTCTTCCCGCGCGTGATGCCGGCTGCGCAGGCGCCGCGATCGCGGCGCCGGCAGTGTCGATGCCGTTACAACCGGCCTCGCACAATTCGCAGTGACCTCTATCACATTCGTTGCAAGCGGACCAGGATACGTTCCGGGTTGCAAGGAAGATGTTTGCATAAGCACAAGAGTACGAGTATGTATTGCAATCAATATGCCGTGCTGTGCGGAATACTATAGTCTTATTCCCCAATTGCGGGCCTCAACAACTGCCGGGCCACTACTAACCCATTTGAGCACCATCGGGCGATTCGTTCTTTTATGTCTTCGTTGTCCACATAATCGACCATCTCGTGCCGTGATGTTTTCGTTTAATCAGATGATACACTGCAACCGAGCCGGTGCATGGGTCACGTTCGCGCACAACTGACGCCGAACCGGCAGCGCGCCATCGTCGGCGCACCGTCCGCGCGGCGGCGGCGGCAACTGAACATTCAGTCGTTGTTTCTGCTGGCCGTCGGTGTGATCGATGTGGTGGCAATCGTGGCGACCGGGATCGGCGTCTCGTGGCACGATCTGCTGGCGCAATCGGGCACCACGCACCGATACGCTTACACCTTGGCGGTGTTCGCCATCGTCACCCTGGCATTCATGGGAAAATCACGGCTGTTTTCCCTGGCCGCGATGATGCACTGGCAGGAGAGCGTCAAGAAGATCGTCCTCTCGATCTGCGGCACGGGGCTGCTGCTTGTCGCACTGGCCGTCGGCCTCGATGTCGCGCACCTCTATGCGTGGCCGTGGTTCGCATCGTTGCTGAGCGCAACCGCGCTGGCACTGATGGCATGCCGGGCGGCGGCGGCGGCGGCGACCCAGGTGCTAAACAAGAGCGGCAAGCTGACCCGCGAGGTCGCCATCGTCGGAGCGACGCGCCAAGCGAACCTCCTCGTCAAGCGCCTGCAACAGAGGACTTCCCCGGGAACGCGAATCCTGGGTGTGTTCGATGAACGCCGGACCCGCGTTCCGGCCGAGGTCCGCGGCATCCCGCTGATTGGCGACATCCGCGCCCTTGGCAGCCTCGTACGGCGCGGCATGGTCGATGACGTCATTCTGGCGTTACCGTGGAACGCCGAGGCGCGCGTTCTTGAGCTGATCGACCGCCTGCGGCCACTGCCGGTCAACGTCTCGCTCGCCTTCGATGCGATCGCCTACGACCTCGTCGCCGACGTCCTCGCCGCCCGCGAGGAACTGCCGGTGGTCAACGTTTATCCGGCGCCGCTGGACGGCTGGCGCGGCATCGTCAAGAGCATCGAGGACAAGCTGCTCGCCCTGGCCGCCCTGCTCGCCCTGGCCCCATTGATGGCGATCATTGCCACCTTGATCCGTCTCGACAGTCCCGGTCCGGTGATCTTTCGCCAGAAGCGGTTCGGCTTCAACAACGAGGTCATCGAGATCTTCAAGTTCCGCACAATGTACAACGAGAACGAAACGGGCATCCCCTTTCGCCAGGCGCGGCGCGACGATCCCCGGGTCACCCGCATCGGCCGGCTCTTGCGCCGCACGAGTCTCGACGAGTTGCCGCAACTGGTCAACGTCCTGCAAGGCCGGATGTCATTGGTGGGGCCGCGGCCGCACGTCGGCGAGATTCACGATTTTTACGCCCGGCTGATCAACGACTACGATGCGCGGCACAAGATCAAACCGGGGATCACCGGCTGGGCACAAATCAACGGCTGCCGCGGCGAAACCGATACCATCGAAAAAATGGAAATGCGGGTCGAACTCGACATCTGGTACGTCGAGAACTGGTCCCTGATGCTGGACATCCGGATTCTGCTGACCACGCTCGTGTACGGCTGGACCCACAAGAACGCCTACTGACCTCCCCGACTCTGCTGATCCCGCGCGGCTGGCCCGGCGCCGCTCGCACGGTGGCCACCGTTTGCGCTTGCGATGCCGCCGCTCGCACTCCGCGCGCAAGTTGCGCCAAATGCGGCGTGGAAGGGTAACGCGCTGTAGCGCTCCCTCGAAAGTAGATTCCTCGACGGACGAAAGAAAGACTCTTGCAACCGCAAGGATTCAGCGCGAGAGGTGACGCTGACTTCCCTGAGCGAATGCGAGTCCTTCCATCATGCTTGATCGGCCCAGGCGTCCGACGACCGCAGCCAAGGTCTCTCCCTCCGCCACGCAGGAAGCCGCGAAAGAGCTATTCGAAGACGGTCCCGACCTGTTTCCGCCACCGGGCGGCGCGGCGTCCGGCATCATCGCCGTCAAGGCGAGCCGGGCATTGCTCGATACCATCTCGGATGGCGCCGTGGTGCTCTCCGATGACGGCCGCGTGCTCGGCCACAATCGCACCTTTGCCGAGATGGTCGGCCGGCCCGATGCAGCGCTCACGGGCGAGCCCTTCGTCTCGTTTTTCGTCAATTCCGACGGCGCGTGGATCGATGCCGTGCTCGCCGCGACCACCAACCGGATCAGCCTTGAGGCGACGGTCGCGGCAGGCACGCGCGTGCGGATCACCGCAAGGCGGATCACCTGGACGCCCGATTCGGTGATTTGCCTGACGCTGGCCGATCTCGGCAAGGCCACCGCCGGTTTTTCCGCCGCCCAAAACAGCGCCTTTCCCGCGGCGACGGCACTGCCGGGACCCGGCTTCACAGCCGAGATCGACGGACGGCTGGCGCGATACGAAGAACACCTCGATCAACGCACACACCAACTTGATACGGCCGGCCGGCACGACGAGGCGCGATACCGTGCGGCCATCGAAACCTGCGCCATCGGTTTTTGCGTGCTCGACAGCAAAGGCCAAGTGCTCGAAGTCAACGAGGCCCTGGTGCGGCTGCTCGGCTTCGAACGCAATGATTTCCTGAAGATGCGGATCGCCGAACTCCAGGCGAGCGCCCAACCGGAGAATTTCGTCGCCCGGATGGCAACGCTCTCGCCCCCCGACGACACCCGTTTCGAAACACGACTGCGGTGCAGGGACGGCCGAACCGTTCCCGTTGAAATCAGCGGCGCCTACGCGCCGACCGACGGCGGGCACATCTTCGCCTTCATCGCCGACATCAGCGCGCGCAAGGAAGCGAACAGGGCACTTCGCCTCAGCGAGCAGGTGCTGCTCGCGATCATCGACAACGCGGAAAGCGTCATCTGGGTCAAGGATCTCCAGGGGCAATACCTGATTATCAATCGCTATGGCGAGAAGGTCCTGGGCCGATCGCGCCATGAACTGCTCGGCCGCACCGTCTTCGATGTCTTTCCGCACGAGATGGCCCAGCAGTGCTCGGACAACGACCGCCGCGTGATTACGTCAGGCCAGTCGCTGACCGTCGAGGAACAGGTGAGGGTCGTCGACGGCGAGCGCACCTTCCTTGCGGTAAAATTCCCGCTGCGCGATGCCAGCGGTCGGATTTACGCCGTCGGCGCCATCTGCACGGACATTTCCCAGCGCAAGGCGGCGGAGGTAGCCTTGCACGAGCACCAGGCGATCCTGCAAAGCTTCTACGACAGTTCGCCGTTCATGATGACGGTGAGCGAGGTCGACGGCGATACCATCACCATCATCAGCGCGAACGATGCGATGGCGCGATCCCACGGCATCGAGGCCGCGACGATGGTGGGCAAGCCATTATCGGCGATCGGCGTGCCGCCCGAGGTCATTCGCCCGTGGCTGCAACAATTTCGGATCAGCCGGGAACAACACCGGCCGGTGCAACTCGACTATGAGCATCCCAAGCCGTCCGGCAGCCGCTGGCTGGCCGGCACCGCGGCCTATCTTGGCGACAGCGCGTCGGGGCGGCCACGCTTCAGCTTCGTCGCAGAGGACATCACCGAGCGCAAGAATAGCGAAATCGAGCTGCTGCGCCTCGGCCAGATCTTCGATCATCTCGGCACGCCGGTGGTGTTCATCGATCGGGATTATCGCTATCGCACGGCGAACCCGACCTACGCCGCGATGTTTAACCTCACCCCCGATGACATCATCGGGCAGCGGGCCGTCGACATCCTGGGCGCCGAATCCTTTGCCGTGGTTCAGCCGCACCTGGAAGCTGCGCTGGCTGGAACTCAACAGTATTTCGACCTGACCCGGCTGTTCCCGGACGGCAAGCAGCGCATTGTCAACCTTGTCTACAAGCCGTTTGTCGTTGCCGGCGAGATCCAGGGGGTCGTCGTCAGCATGCACGACGTCACCGAGCTGCGCACCACCCAGCAGGCGCTGGAGGCGCATCAGGAACGCCTGGAAGAGCTGGTTGCCGAGCGCAGCGCCGAAGTGCGCGAGCAGGCCCGCTATCTGCGGGCTCTGATCGATAATTTCCCCTTCCCCGTGTGGCTCAAGGACACCGAGAGCCATTACCTCGCCGCCAACCGTGCGAGCGCCGCCGCCAGCGGCCTGTCGGTCGAGGAACTGGTCGGCAAGACCGATGCCGATCTCTGTCCCAAGGAGATGGCCGAGCGGCACCGTGCCGACGATCAGGCGGTGATGGCCAGCGGCGAGCAGAAGATGATCGAAGAGGTGGTGGCCGACGACAGGGGTGTTCGCTGGATCGAGACCTGGAAGGCCCCGGTGGTGAGCGACGACGGCGCCATGCTCGGCACCGTCGGCTTTACCCGCGACATCACCGAGCGCAAGTCGAACGAGGCGGCGCGCGAGGCGGCGCTCGCCGAAGCGGAACGTCTGGCGCGGGCGCGTCGCCATTTCCTCGCCAACATGAGCCACGAAATCCGCACACCGCTCAATGCCGTGCTCGCGATGGCGCAACTGGGCTCGCGCGAATCCTACGGGCGCGCGGCGAAGGAACGGTTCGTGCACATCCGTGAGGCCGGGCAGTTCCTGCTCAGCATCGTCGACGACATCCTCGACGTTGCCAAGATCGAAGCCGGCAAGCTCAAGCTGGAGCAGGTTCCGTTCGCCCTGGGCGAGGCCATCGACCGCGCCGTCGGCCTGGTTGCGCAAAGGGCGTACGCCAAGCCCGTGGATTTCCAGGTTGAAGAAGCGCCCGACCTGCCCGCGTGTTGCTTGGGGGATTCGCTGCGCCTCTCCGGCATCCTCGTCAATCTGCTCTCCAATGCCGTCAAGTTCACCCCCGAAGGCGGGCGGGTGACCCTGTCTATCGGCCGCGATGTCGCCGGGCTGTGGTTCCGTATCGAAGATACCGGCATCGGGATGGCGCCCGATCACCTCAATCGTCTGTTCAAGCCATTCGAGCAAGCCGACGGCTCGACGACCCGGAAGTTCGGCGGCACCGGGCTTGGCCTGTCGATCTGCAAGCATGTGGTCGATCTGATGGGCGGCGACATTCGCGTCGAGACCGAACTCGGCAAGGGCAGCACCTTCGAGGTGCGCGTACCGCTGCGCGAGGCACGCGCCATCCCCTCCCCCACGTCGTTCTCGGGAGCGATCTGCGTGACCGGCCTGGCCGCGCCCGAAACGGATGCGATCGTCGCGGGGCTGCGCGCACGCGGAGCAACCGTGGCCGTCGATGCCGACATCGCCCACTGCACCGCATTGGTGCTGGGGATCGGTGCATTGGCGGAGACGACACCCCGCAGGGCGGTCGACGCGATTCTGGCGCGCACCGGCCGGGTGGCCGCCATCGTCACACCGGGGCAGCGGGAGATTCCCGAAGAGCTACGCGACTGCATTTCCTTTGTCGAACGGCCGGTGCGCGCCCGTCAACTCCTCGCCGCGCTGGCAACTCCCTGTTCCGCCGTCAACGGCACCGTTCACACTGCCCAGAGCAGTTCACGCCACGCCACACCGTCGCGCTTGAAAGGCTATGTGATCCTCGCGATCGAGGACAACGAGGTTAACCGGTTGGTCATCGAGGAGGTACTGGCGGCAGAAGGGGCGCAGGTCCGCTGTCTTGCCGGCGGACGTCTCGCGCTTGCCCGCCTGCGCGTCGAGGGAACCGATGCGTACGACATCGTCCTCACCGACATCCAGATGCCGGAGATGGACGGCTACGAAACCGCGCGCCGGATCGCCGCCATCGATCGCACCTTGCCCGTGGTCGGCCTGACCGCGCATGCCATGGCGGAGGAGCGTGCCCGCTGTCTGGCCGCCGGGATGGTCGAGCACGTTGCCAAGCCCATCAACGTCGATGAACTGGTCGCCGTCATCCAGCGCTACGCCCGGCCGCGGATCGTGTCGATGGACGACGAAGAAGAAGTAGTAGTAATAGAAGAAGACGTGGTTGGCGACACTAACGTAGCCGCGCCTCTGACGCAGGCCCCGCCGACCGGCGATACCACTGCGCCCCAGCCCGCGGCCGCACGCGCGCCCATCCCGCTGGTCGACTGGGAGCGCCTCGCCGCGCGGTTTGCAGGCCGGGCCGGTTTCATCGACAAGCTCGCGGCAACCGTGAGGCAGGCACACGCGGAGACGGCGGACAACCTGCGCGTGGCAGCGCGGGCGGGTGACGTGACGACCATTACCTACCTCGCCCATTCGCTGAAGGGGATGGCCGGCAACCTGATGGCGGCCCCGCTCGCCGAGCTTGCCGAGCGCACCGAGCACGCTGCACGCGCCGGCCAGGTGGACGTGGCCCAGCTCTGCCTCCAGCTCGCGGACGCGGTTGACGCGGTGCTGTCCGTGCTTGCCAAACGGCTCGCGGATGAGGCCCTCGCTGCCGATGCGAATTGCGCATCGGTTTTCTCGTCTAACGCGCGGAAAACGGCCGAGGATTAACCGACCGTTAGGCAGACACCGCCTATGGTGCCGCACCCGCATGCCGCTGCGCCGGCCGACACGATGAGAGCGAGCGTTGAACGCGCCCATGAAGATCCGCAATCCGCAAACAGCGATCAAGCCGACGCTGATCGTTGCCGATGATCAGCCGGACAGCCTGCTCATCCTCGAGGATTTGCTCGCCGGGCAGTACGCCGTGCACACCTGCAGCGATGGCCAAGGTGTGCTCGATCATCTCGCCGCCGGTGGTGCAGCCGATCTCCTGCTCCTAGACGTGGTAATGCCCGGCGTCGACGGCTTCGAGATCTGCCGGAGGATCAAGGCATCGCCCGCCACCTATAACGTCCCGGTGATCTTTCTCACCAGCCTCAACGACACCGCCGACGAAGCGTACGGCCTGTCCCTGGGGGCCGCCGACTTCATCCACAAGCCGTTTTCCGCGCCCGTGGTGCTTGCCCGCGTGCACACGCACCTGCGCTTGAGCCAGACCACCGAGCTGTTACGCCAGCACAACGACGACCTCGAAGTCCTCGTTGCCGAGCGTACCCGCGAGATCCGCCGCCAGACCGAGGAATTGCTGCGCCACAAGCAACAAGTGATCGCGGCCCAGGACGCGACGATCACCGCGTTCTGTGCTTTGGCCGAAGCGCGCGATACCGAGACCGGCAATCACATTCGCCGCACCCAGCACTACGTACATCTGCTCGCCGAGGAGCTGCGCACGCATCCGCGCTTCGAGCCCGACTTCGACGACGAAACCATCCACCTGATGTTCAAGTCGGCGCCGCTGCACGACATCGGCAAGGTCGCCATCCCCGATGCCATCCTGCTCAAGCCGGGCAGGTTGACGCCGCAGGAATGGGATGTCATGCGCCGTCACTGCGAGTACGGCAGGGACGCCATCGCGGTGGCCGCCGGCGAGTTCTCGGACGGCGTCGGTTCCTTTCTGCGCTATGCCATGGACATCGCCTACAGCCATCACGAGCGCTGGGACGGCAGCGGCTACCCCGAGGGGCTCGCCGGCGATGCCATTCCCGTTGCCGCGCGTGTGATGGCGCTGGCCGACACCTACGATGCCCTCATCTCAAGACGGGTGTACAAGGGTTCGGTGCCGCACGATCAGGCGATGGCGATCATCGCCGCCGAGCGCGGTCGCCAGTTCGATCCCGACATGGTCGACGCGATGCTGCGCGTGGGCGAACGCTTCCGCAACATCGCCGAACGCTTCAGCGACGGCGCCGACGCGAAATAGCGCCACCGACTGCCGCACGCGCCACCCGCGCGCACCGTTGCCGCCGCGACGACAAAGCGAGACAGCGGGACCCGCTTACGCCGCCGCGAAACGCGCTCGATCGCGTCCGTGACCGGGGGCTTGCGCGACACCATCGCGGGCAAGTGTTGACAGCGCGACGGCGCCGTGGCTAGAGGTAGGGCGCCTTCGGTCGCTGGCGGAGTAGCTCAGCTGGTTAGAGCAGCGGAATCATAATCCGCGTGTCGGGGGTTCGAGTCCCTCCTCCGCTACCAACATTTTCAATGGGTTGCGAAGAACGAAGGGTGATCGATTAGACTCTTTTTCGAGTCGATTAGACAGATCGATTAGACTCTCGTTCCCGGTTTGCTCTCCCACTTGGCCATGGCGTTGCGCGCCATCTCCGGGGTGCGGGGAAGATAGGTCTCCAGAATCTGCCGGGTGCGCTCCAGCGAGTGGCCGGTGATCGCCGCGATCTCCGCATCGGTGCAGCCCGCTTCGGCCAAGCGCACCACGGCGGTCCGGCGCAGGTATCTTCGGGTGTCTTGAGTTTCCAACGTGACGATACGTTGCGACGGATGCTGTAGCCACGACGCCGATTTTTAACGAATACGAAGACTGAGCAGGGGCAAGAAAAATAGCGACATGAAGCTGCATATCATTTCCGACCTGCACTTGAGCGTGCACCCTTTTGCGCCGCCGCGCACCGACGCTGATGTGGTGGTACTGGCGGGTGACATTGCCCGCCCGCCGGAGGCCATTGCTTGGGCGCAAGGCTTCAAAAAACCGGTGGTACTGGTGCCGGGCAACCACGAATTTTACGGCTCCAGCCTGCAAGAGACAGTGCAGGAGTTGAGGCAACGCGCGCAAGGCACGGCGGTGCATGTGCTTGACAATGACCGTCTGGTGCTGGACGGAATCCGCTTTCTCGGCAGTCCGCTGTGGACGGATTTTCTCGCTGCCGGCAGCGGGGCGGCGCAGCAGGAGGCAATGCTCCAGTCTCGGCAGTTCAACCGCGATTTCAGCCGCATCCGCGCCGAACCGGGAACCGAGGGGCGATTGTTCACGCCGCAGGACTGCGCCGCTCTTTTTGCCTGTAATTCGCAGTGGTTGCGGGCGCAGTTGGCACTGCCTTTTGCCGGCCCGACGGTGGTCGTGACGCATCACGCGCCATCATTGCGAAGTGTGCCGGCGCGCTTCGCTGGTTCGCCGTTGAATCCTAATTTCGTCTCCGATGCTGAGCAGTTACTCGCTGGTGGCCACGCCCGGTTATGGGTGCATGGCCATCTGCACGATAGCTTTGACTACGCTGTGCATGGCACACGCGTGCTGTGCAACCCGCGCGGTTACGCTCGAGACGGCATCAATGAAAATCCACATTTCGATCCGCAACTCAAGGTTGATGTCAAGGAAAATCGCCTGTCGTAGTAGTCGAGTCACGGCACAGGCTGGGGAGCCGATATGACCGTCTAGGAAATGGGCCGGTGAGCACGAGTTCACCGGCCTTTCCGTATTGCCAAAACGACCGCAAGGGCGAGTTCGTTCGCGCGCTCAGCCTTCCTTGGCGAGCCGGTAAATCTCCACTGAGTTGATTCGACCCGCCTTCAGTTGCGCTGGATGTGGCTCGGGTCCATCCAGATGATCTCCCAGATGTGACCGTCGAGGTCGTTGAAGCTGCGACCATACATGAAGCCGTAGTCCTGCGGCTCGCGCGCCTCCGTTTCGTTCATCAACGGCATTGCGGAACGCCGAACTTTGGCGCGCGCCGCCATCATGAGCGCTGTGGTGCATGGCCGGACGTGCACACGCACACCGGTAGTGTCCAGGATCTTTCGCACATTTGCTCAGGCGACGGCTCCGGCGGTTTC
>CAYNYW010000008.1:0-129137 GCA_964401555.1 uncultured Defluviicoccus sp. | reverse complement strand
CATGGCCACCTCAAACCACACCCGAATTTCCACCACCTTGACGGACGTGATCGCCACCCGTCCAGTTCCGCTCAGGGCGAAGCTCGACAGTTTCCGGAGCATGCCGGCGTCGGTTCACCGGCGTCGCTTCACCGCAGTTGGTGATGTGTAACGGCGGTGCGGCGCGCGCGGCGGCTGCGATGGACTGCCGGCATCGCGTTGTCCCTGTTCCCGGCGTCCGAAGGCCCGGCAACGGCCGTGTTGGCAACGCATTTTCTCGGGGAATCGGCTTCACCTCTCGCCCGGGGCCGCCAAGCTGATATAACGGTGTGCTCGCAGGGACCGTGTTTCGGTCGCCACCGCTCCGTCGGAAAGGCTTGGTCGGGCGAGTCGCCGTTACACATTTTAGTACCGAGGATGGAACCATGAGTACAGCATCTACCCCGCGCCTGAAGCCGGGCGTCGTGACCGGCAAAGAGTACGAGACGCTGGTTGCCGCCTGTAAGGAGAACCACTACGCGCTGCCGGCGGTCAACGTCACCAGCACCAACACCGTCAACGCGGTGCTGGAGGCGGCGGCGAAGAACAAGTCGGACGTCATCATTCAGCTCTCCAATGGCGGCGCGCAGTTCTATGCCGGCCAAGGCTTCCCCAACGGCAGCCTCGGCAAGGTCCTGGGCGCCGTCTCCGCCGCACGGCACGTGCACATGATGGCCGAGCACTACGGCGTCTGCGTCGTGCTCCACACCGACCACGCCAACAAGAAGCTGATCCCCTGGGTCGAGAGCCTGCTCGACCATGGTGAGGCTTTCTTCAAAGAGACCGGCAAGCCGCTCTACAGCTCGCACATGCTGGACCTGTCGGAAGAGCCCATCGATTGGAACCTGAACGAGTGCGCCCGCATCCTGCAGCGGATGGCGAAGATGGGCATGAACCTCGAGATCGAGTTGGGCGTGACCGGCGGTGAAGAGGACGGCATCGGCTCCGAGTTCAAGGAAGGTGCCGACAATGCCAAGCTCTACACGCAGCCCGAAGACGTGCTGCAGGCGTTCGACAAGCTGGCCGACATCGGCATGTTCTCGATCGCCGCGTCGTTCGGCAACGTGCACGGCGTCTACAAGCCGGGCAACGTCAAGCTGCGTCCGGAGATCTTGAAGAACTCCCAGGACCTGGTTTCGCGCCGCCACAACACCGGCCCGAACCCGCTCAATCTGGTGTTCCACGGCGGCTCGGGGTCGGAAAAGGCGCAGATCACCGAGGCGGTGGGCTACGGCGTGTTCAAGATGAACATCGATACCGATACCCAGTTCGCCTTTTCCGAGCCGGTCGGCAAATTCGTCGATGCCCACCCCAAGGCGTTCAAGTACCAGATCGATCCGGTAGACGGCACGCCGTTCAAGAAGTACTACGACCCGCGCAAGTGGCTGCGCGACGCCGAAATCGGCCTGGTGGAACGCCTCGGCGAAGCCTTCGCCGATCTGGGCGCCACCGGCAAGACCTTGGCGCAGTAACCCCTACCCGGTTCCGGGGGCGGGGCGGTCAACGATCCGCCGTGCCCCCGGATTTCCGTGGCCGGGGGCGAGCGTCGTGTGGGGAGTCACCCCCACCGAGCCGAACGATTGCCTGAACGAACGCCGGGGCGTCCAGCTGGACGGGCGTGGTGATCGTTCCGGTGGTGATGGGACCGTCACTGCAGCGGCGATCGCCGGCACCAGGGAGCGGCGGCCTTAATCACGCTGCGACAGAGGGTTCCGCAGTTTGGCTGGGGGACCTGGATTCGAACCAGGGCTGTCCGGTCCAGAGCCGGAAGGTCTACCGCTAACCTATCCCCCAATTCCGGCGGGCGTACGGCTCACACCACACCGCCACGCACATCCCGGACAGTGGCGCACCAGAAGCGCTTCTTCTAGCACAAGCGCGCGGCCGATGAATAGGCTGCAGCGCGCAAGAACAGGGCTGCCGTCTCAGAGCACCGGCGCGAACACCGGTGCCTCGCACGCCGGCAAGCCGGCCGCGCTCATAATGTCGTCCCACAGCTCCTGCAACGAGCAGCGATGTTCGAAACACGCCTCGGTCAGGCTCACGTAGTCGTGCCTGAGAAGGTAGCGCGAGGCGGCCTGCGCCGCGTCGGCGCGCGCGCTTGGTGACAGCTCTTCGAACCGCATCTGCCGACATCCCCGAACGCCGGATCGCATCGCACGCACCGCGCGGCTTGGTCTTGTTCACCGAGCCGCCGGGTACCCTGCGTCCTCCGCTCCACACTTGGCCTTAGCATAAACGGGGACGGTGGGCATCAGCGAAGAGCCTTCGGGCCGTAACCCTTTTTCAATGAGATGGCGGCGAGGATGGACCTCCCAGAAGATTCCGCCGGGAGAACCTCCCGGCGAGATTCCATCGACGCGAAGATAATGGACAACGACACGCCGATGCCGCCGCTCGCAGAGACGTCACTGCTCGCAAACGGAGGCGTGCCCCTTGCCGCCGACGCGGGCGATGATCCGATCGCGCGCGCCGAAGCGCGGGTTGCGCGCGATCCGGCGGACGCCTGCGCGCGCCTCACCCTTGCGCAGGCGCTGCTGGCTGCCGGCAGCGACGGCGGTGCGGAAGAGCAGCTTCGCATCGCCATCGGCCTGCGGCCCGGCTTCGGGGCGGCGCATCTCGGCCTCGCGCAACTGCTGCTGCATCTTGGGCTTGCCGATGCCGCGCTCGACCACGCCCGGCGGGCAAGCGAGAACATGGTCGACGGCCGCACGCTCAAGCGCACGGTGCTGGCGGCGCAGGCGCTCTGCGGGCGGGCAACCGCGGCCGAAGCGCCGGCGCGCGCCGCGATGTATCTGCGCGTCGGCGAAACCCTCGCCCGCGCCGGGCGACTGAGCCAGGCGGTCGCTCCCCTCAGCACGGCCGCACACCTGCGCCCGGCCTGGGCCAACCCCCTGTTTGCGTTGGGCAATGCCTTCTTCGAGTGGGGCGATTTCGAACGGGCGGTGGACTTCTACCGCCGTGTCGTCGCCCTGGTTCCGGACGAACCGGCGGCGCGCTGCAAGCTCGCCATGGTGCTGCGCCGGCTAGGCGAGGTCGAAGCGGCGCTGGAGCAGTGCCGCCTGGGCTTGGCCCTGGCCGTCGATGACGCGGCGCTGCACTGGACCAAATCGCACATTTTGCTTTCGCTCGGCCGCTTTGAAGAGGGCTGGCACGCGTTCGAGTGGCGCTGGCGGATCGCCGGCATGCAGCCGTGGCCATCGCGGCTGTGGGATGGCCGACCGCTCGACGGCCGCGCTATTCTGGTGCGCAGCGAGCAGGGGCTCGGCGATACCATCCAGTTCCTGCGCTACCTGCCCCTGGTGGCCGAGCGGGGTGGTCGCGTGCTGCTGCATTGCCAGCCGCCGCTCAAGGCGCTCGTCGATGACTTTCCCGGTGTGGCGCGCGTGCTCGGCGAGACCGACGCCGGCGACTACTGCGTCCAGGTGCCGATGATGAGCCTGGCGCGGCTGTTCGGAACGACGCTGGCGACGATCCCGGCGCCGGTTGCAGAACTCGCGCTTCCTTCGCGCGCGGAGGCCGCGCAGCGGGTGCGTGCCGCCGAGGGCTTACGGGTTGGCCTGGTCTGGGCCGGCAATCCGGAGCACAAGGGGGATTTCCTGCGCTCGTGTCCGCTGGCGCTGTTCGCTTCGGTGCTGACGGTGCGCGGCGCACGTTTCTTCGCCTTGCAGAAAGACATCGACGCCGAGGAATTGGCCGAAGCCGCTACGATTGCCCCCGTCGAGGCGCTCGGTGCCAATCTCGCCGACACCGCGGCGGCGATTGCCGAACTCGATGTCGTCATCACCGTTGACACCGCGATTGCGCACCTGGCGGCGACGCTGGGGCGGCCGACCTGGGTGCTGCTCGCTACCTTTGCCGACTGGCGCTGGCTGTTGGATCGCGACGATAGCCCGTGGTACCCGTCGATGCGGCTGTTTCGCCAGCGCGTGCGCGGCGACTGGGCCGAGGTGATGGGTCGCGTCGCCGCCGCCCTGCAAGAGATGCAGGCCGCTCGCGCCGGGGCCGATCGTTACTGACGCAAAAACAGCCGTCACACGTGTTCCCACGTGTTCGGGCTTTGCTCTAGTTCCCACGTGTTCGGGCTTTGCTCTAGTGCTTGAGGATCTGGTTGAGGAACTGCCGCGCGCGTTCGCTGGCGGGAGCCGCGAAGAAGCGCTCGGGCGTCGCCACCTCGACGATGGCGCCCGCGTCCATGAACACCATGGTGTCCGCCACGGTGCGCGCGAAGCCCATCTCGTGGGTGACGACGATCATGGTCATGCCCGCGTCGGCAAGTTCGACCATCACGTCGAGGACCTCCTTGATCATCTCCGGATCGAGCGCCGACGTCGGTTCGTCGAACAGCATGATCTTGGGCTGCATGCATAGCGCGCGGGCGATGGCGACCCGCTGCTGCTGGCCGCCCGAGAGCTGGCCGGGATACTTGCCCGCCTGCTCCGGAATGCGCACGCGTCTCAAGTACTCCATGGCGATGGCGATGGCGTCCTTTTTCGGCTGCTTCTTCACCCAGCCCGGCGCCAGGATCAGGTTGTCGAGCACGGTGAGGTGCGGGAACAGGTTGAACTGCTGGAAAACCATGCCGACCTCGCGGCGGATGCGCTCCACCGTGCGCACGTCCTCGGTGAGCTCGATGCCGCCGACAATGATGCGCCCCGTCTGGTGCTGCTCAAGGCCGTTGATGCAGCGGATCATCGTCGACTTTCCGGAGCCGGACGGCCCGCAGACGACCACGCGCTCGCCACGGCGGATGCCGATCGAGATATCGTCGAGGACGTGAAACGCGCCGTACCATTTGTGTACGTGCTCAAGATCGATCACTGTCTCCGCGCCGAGTTCCCGGGCCATCGTTGTCGCTCCCGCGTCTTGCAATTATCGCCTGTGCCCGGTTTCCAGCCGCCGCTCCAAGAACAAGCTGTAGCGCGACATGAAGAAAGAAAAGGCCCAGTAGATCAGTGCCGTCACCGCATAGGCTTCGACGAAGAATGGCCGCCAGGGCGGGTCCGACAGTGCCGTCTTCGCCGTCGTCAGCAAATCAAAGAGCCCGATGATGATGACGAGCGAGGTGTCCTTGAACATGCTGATGAACTGATTGACGATGGGCGGGATGGCGATCTTGAGCGCCTGGGGTAGGATGATCAGGCGCGTCTTCTGCCAGTAGGACAGGCCCAACGCATCGGCCGCCTCGTATTGACCCCGCGGGATCGACTGCAGGCCGCCGCGCACCGCTTCGGCGAGATACGCTGCGGTGAACAGCGCGATGCCGACCAGCGCGCGCAGCAATTTGTCGATGGTCACCCCTTCGGGCAGGAACAGCGGCAGCATCACCGACGCCATGAACAAGACGCTGATCAGGGGTACGCCGCGGATCAGCTCGATGAAGCCGACGGAGACGGCGCGCACCGCCGGCAATTGCGAGCGCCGCCCGAGCGCCAGCGCGATCGAGAACGGAAAAGCAGCGACGATGCCGATCACGGCGAGGATGAGGGTAAGCGGCAGGCCGCCCCAACGCGCGTTTTCGACGAAACCGAGGCCAAAGACGCCGCCCCACATGAGGACCGCGCAGGCGAGGATCACGGCGCTCCACAGGGCGACGAGCCAGGGCCGCCAGAAGCCGGGGTAGCACGAGATGGCGAGTGCGGCGAGGAACAGCATGGTGGCGGTAAGCGGCCGCCAGTGCTCCTCGAAGGGATAGAGCCCGAACAGGATGAAGCGGTGCTTCTGCTCGATCAGTGCCCAGCAGGCGCCGACGGCTTGGCGGCACGCGGCGGGATCCGATGCGCTCCACACCGCGGAGCCGATCGCCCAACTGAACAGCGGCGGGATTGTCTCCCACAACAGCCACAGGCAGGCCAGCGTGAGCACGGTGTTGGTGACGCCGCCGAACAAGTTACGTGCCGCCCACTTGAATGCACGCACCGGCGCCGGTGACGGCCCGAACTGCGGGCGGCGCCACTCCTCGGCCGGCTCCTCTTCGCGGGCGAAGGCTTCGTCGGGCGTCGGTTCGGGCGGGCGCGGCATCACCGGTTGCCCTTGAGCGCGATGCGCTTGTTGTACCAGTTCATCAGCGCCGAGATCGCGAGGCTGATGGTGAGATAGACCGCCATGATGATGGCAATGCCCTCAACCGCCTGGCCGGTCTGGTTGATCGTCGTATTCGCGGTCGAGACCAGGTCGGGATAGCCGATGGCAACCGCCAGCGACGAGTTCTTGGTGAGATTGAGGTACTGGCTGGTGAGCGGTGGAATGATCACCCGCAGCGCCTGCGGCAGGACGATCAGCCGCATCACCCGACCGCGCGACAGCCCAAGGGCAAGGCCGGCCTCGGTCTGGCCATGGGAGACGGCGAGGATGCCGCCGCGCACGATCTCCGCGACATAGGTGCCGGTGTAGAGCACGAGGCCGACCAGGAGTGCCGCATACTCGGGCGACAGCGTGGCGCCGCCGGCGAAGTTGAAACCACGCAGTTCGGGCACGTCGAGGCGCGTCGGCGCCCCACCGACGAGCCAGCCGGCAACCGTCAGGCCGAATGTCAGGGCGGCGCCCGCCGCGGCGGCGGGAAACACCGCGCCGGTCCGCTCCCGGCGCCGCTTCGCCCAGCGGGCAAGCACGATGGCGGCGACGATGCCGAGACCGAGGCCGGCGGCGGCCAGCGCATAGGCCTGATCCCAGACTGGCACCGGGAACTGGAGGCCGCGGTTGGACAGGAAGACACCGGGCAGCGGGTGCACCGCCTGGCGCGGTGACGGCAGACCGTCGGTGATCAGCGCGTACCACAAGAAGAGCTGCAGCAGGACCGGAACATTGCGCAGGCTCTCGACGTAAACGGTGGCCAGACGCGCCAGCAGCCAGTTGCGCGACAGCCGTGCCACGCCGGCAACGGTACCCAGGATCGTCGCGAGCACGATCCCGACCACCGAAATGTTGAGCGTGTTCAGCAGGCCGACCACGATGGCACGTGCGTAGGTGTCGGCCGGCCGGTACGGGATCAGGCTCTCGCTGATGGCGAAGCCGGCTTCCCGGTCGAGGAAGCCGAAGCCGGTCGCGATGTTGCGACTGGCGAGATTGGCGAGCGTGTTGGAGACAAGGTAGGCGCCGAGCAGCACAACGGCACCCACCACCAGCACCTGATACAGCACGGCGCGGACGCGGCGGTCATTCCACCACGCAACGGATGCGCTCCGCGGGCTCGCGGGGCGGGCCGAAGGGCTGGCGGATCGGTCCTGCGGCATCGGGGCGCGCCTCGGGCGGCGCGGCCGGCGGCAACAACGAGCCGGACGGCCGGGCCTTGCCCTACCGGATCACGCCTAGCGGATCGGCGGCGAATACATCAGGCCGCCTGCGGTCCACAACGCATTGAGGCCGCGTGCCAGCTTCAGCTTGGAGCCCATGCCGACATTGCGCTCGAAGCTCTCACCATAATTGCCGACCTGCTTGATGATGTTGTACGCCCACTTCTCGTCGACGCCGAGAGCCGCGCCCATGCCGGGCGTGACGCCGAGCAACCGCTTGACGTTGGGGTCCGCGCTCGTCAGCGCGGCGTCGACGTTGGCGGAAGTGAGGCCGCGTTCCTCGGCCTCGATCATCGCGAAGAACGCCCACTTCACCAAATCGAACCATTGGTCGTCACCGTGGCGGACCGACGGTCCCAGCGGCTCCTTGGAGATGATCTCCGGCAAGATAATGTGATCGTCGGGGTTCGGCGCGTCGTTGGCACGGATCGAGGCGAGCTGCGAGGTGTCCGACGTCATCGCGTCACAGCGGCCGGAGAGATACGCGCCGGTCACTTCTTCGTATTTCTCGATGGTAACCGGTTTGAGCTCCATCTTGTTGGCGCGGAAGTAGTCGGCAAGGTTGAGCTCGGTGGTGGTGCCCGTCTGCACGCAGACGGTGGCTCCCGACAGCTCCTTGGCGCTTTTGACGCCGAGCTTCTTGGAAACCATGAAGCCTTGGCCGTCGTAAAAATTGACACCGGTGAAATTGAGGCCGTTGGCGGTATCGCGGGTCAGCGTCCACGTGGTGTTGCGCGACAACAGGTCGATCTCGCCCGATTGCAGGGCGGTCAGCCGCGCTTGCGCGCTCAGCGGCACGTACTTCACCTTTTCGGCGTCGCCGAGCATCGCTGCGGCAACGGCGCGGCAGACGTCGACGTCGATGCCGCGCCAGACGCCTTTGTCGTCCGGGGCGCTGAAGCCGAACAGACTGGTATGCACGCCGCAAACGACCTGGCCGCGTGCCTTGACCGCGTCGAAGGTTGCGCCCGCCTGCGCGGACGGGTTGGCGGCAAACACGACAGCGCCGGCGACCGCCAGCGTAGCCACGAAATTTTTCATTGAACCTTTCCTTTCCCGACGGGAGCCCCGACCGAAGTCTTGTGCCGGTCCGCGATCCGGGCCGGCGTTATCCCAACCACGCTTGGCATTGTGCCTCAGACCGGGGAAACGAGGCAACGTCGAAACCACCGGTACGCGAAACGCCGGGATCATCACCCCCGGTTACGGGTATGGACCGCTGCCCCCTCGTCGTCCGCGCCCTAACAGCATCCCAAAGGGCCGGTCGCAGAGTTCGTCACGTGTTCGCAATGAGCGTGATGCGAGCGGTGATCGGGAAGCGCCCCTGCCCAAGGAGGCCGGCAAGGGAGGGAAGCCCCCCCTACGGCGGCCGAACCCGCTTGATCGGCTTGTGCGCTAACGGCCTGACGCGACGAACAGTTGGTACAACGTCAAGAGGATCTCGATGACAATGAGGATGACGATGTACCACTCGACCCGCAGGCTCTGCCGCGCCTGGACCAGGGCGAGTGCCGTCGTTGCGGTCTGGGCGATGAGATCGAGCTTGCGATTGAGCGCGCGGTCACGCTCGGGCAGCTCGTATTCCTCCTGCAGCCGCTTGTAGAGCCGTTCCAACTCGGGGTGGTCCCACAGCAGGTCCGGCTTTTCCGTGACTTCGACGCGGCCGACCACCCGGTGCTGGGTGAGCAGAACGTCGCCGATATGCTCAAGAAGGGAAGCCAACGGGATACGCGTGCGCCCGGTGCGGCGCAGCGCGGCGGCCACCGGCTCGACGCGGTCGAAGGCGCCGGCAAGGCGTGTTTCGTCAAACGCGAGCACCACGCTCTTGGCCAGCGCATCGGCGACGAGTTGCATGCGCTCGATGCTGAGCGCGCGCAAGTGGATGATCCCCTCGGCGTCGATGCGGTCCTCGCCATCGGGGGCGAGGCGAACCCCTGTCGTCTCGCGCTCGGGCTCGTCGAGCGGATCGCCAAGCAACGATCTGAGCGAAGCGAGAAACGCCGCTTCTTCAACCGGCTGCAGGTTGAACAGGACGACGACGCCGTAGCGGAACAGCACGCAAAGGCCATTTTCACCGGCCGGAACCACCAGCGGCGCGAGCGCGAGGCAATCGCTGCGCGAAAGCTGGCGCAATTCCAGGCGCTGTCCGAGAAGCAGCGCGTGGGCGCGGACTTCCCGCCAGGAATCAAACGCCGGTCCCGTCACCACTCTTCAGGGTGCAACCTGGAAATGAAACGACGCCTCACGCCCATAGCCCCGAGGTACTGTACGCCCCTCGGTTCTCGCAGGGGGCATGGTACGCGCATGCGAAATGCTTTGCGGGCCTACCACCACCAACAGTAAGCAGTTTGCACGCTGCGCGCGGGAGCAGCCAGATCGGGACGAGGATCGAGCAAGGTGACATAGCACTTGATCACGCCGCAGACGGCCTCCACCCAGTTCTCGGCCATGGCCGTCTGGAACCCGATCAAGCCCCGATAACCATCAGTCATATTGAGCCTCACCTATTCAACCCATTATTAGCATTAATCCGCGGAGATGCCATCGGCTTTTTTGCATCGCTGGTATGAAGCGCGCGTACGGGCGCCGATGTCTTCGCGGCGGTGCGGATGTCCCTGCGCACAGCACGGATTGCCGTTTGCCCGGGCGCGTCCCCTTGCTATAAGCGCCGGCGGAAACACCGACGAAACAAGGGCAGTGTATGCTCCGCCCAGTGCTGCGCGTGGTCGCGTGGCGGCCAAATGCGAGATGCCCTGCGTGATTGAGGGGCGGCATCGAGAGTCACCGTGTCGAACCGGCGCCTTGCCAGACGAGGCGATCGGGGCGACGAGCATCTGTCAGGCGAAGGACGGAAAGGAGTTTCCCCGTGCTCAAGCTCACGCGCGAAAGGGTGCTGCACCTTGTCGGTCGCAGCCGGTTGGACGATCACGCGGTCGCAGAAATCATGCGCACGGGGGCCACGGAGTCCGATCTGCTGGAAGCCGTCAACCGGGTGATGCGCGGCAATGATGTCGGCGAGGAGAAGATGCGCGCAATGAGCCCGACGGTACGCACGCTGTGCAACATCCTCGCGACGTCCGCGATCGATCTGAGTGATCCCGACTGAGCGGCGCCGGGGGCGCCACCGTGTCAGCGGATCGGGCGAGACCATCGCCGCTCGGCGCCGTCATCCCGTTGCGGATCAGCGGCCGGCACTACTGGGACAACGCGCTGCGCGTCTCCTTCCTCTTCTCGTCGCTCGCCCGCTTTGCCGAGCCGGGCACGTTCGATGAGATCATCGTCATTGTGCCCGAGGCTGAATTCGCGGCGGCCGGCGCGCTTGCCACCTTGTGGCCGAGCCTGCCCATCCGCGTTGCCGCAGAACATCACCTGCTGCCGGACGTGTTCGCGCAAAGGAAATACCCGTGGCTCCGGCCCTGGCATTTCCAGCAGCTGATCAAGTTCGGCGCCTGTGCCGCCGCCCGCACCCCGCTGGTCATGGTGTTCGACCCCGATGTGATCGCGACCCGGCCCTTCTCGCTGGCCGATCTTGTCGTGGACGACCGGCCGGTTCTGCACACCGAGGCGAAGGCGGTGCATCGCGACTGGTGGCAGGCGTCCGCCGACATCCTCAAGATGGCCGTCGATTGGGCGAAACCGGGACTATCGGTCACGCCGCAGATCCTGCGTGCCGATCTCTGCCGGGACCTGCTCGTTCGGCTCGAAGACCTCCACGGTCGTCCCTGGCCGGTGGTGCTGCGGGATCGATCCTTCACCGTTTGGACCGAATATACGCTCTATGGACTGTACTGTGAGAGCGAGGGTTGCCTCGACAGCCACCACGCTTTCGACGCCGGGCGGAGACGCAAGATCATGTGCGGGCGCAGCATCTGGCTCAAGCACGAGTTCGACGCCGACTACGTTCGGGGACTGTTCAGCGGCGACGATGCGGGCATCTTCCTCGTGGTGCAAAGCGCGTCCGGCATTCCGGCGACGACGCTGAAGGAGATGTTCGCGGGCGGATTTCCGCTCACGGAGTGGCACCCGGCCATCGGTACCGGCACGCCGGTCTCGGTGCTCTTCACGCGGCTTGCGGAATGGTTTTCGGGCACCATAAGGAAAGGAGCGCATGCGCTACAACGGCTCTCGGCACGAGGGTTGAGGATGCCCTGACGGGCCGACGACGCCGCGCAGCACGGGGGAACGGGCATGAAGAACGAGACGGTTTCGCTGCGAGACGCCAGCCTGTTGCGCGCGCAGGCTTGGTTTGACGGGGCTTGGCGCGACGCCGACGACGGACGGCGCTTTGCCGTGAGCAATCCCGCCACGGGCGCCACCATCGCCGAGGTTCCGGACCTGGGGGTGGCGGAAACGAAACGGGCGATTGCCGCCGCGGCGCGCGCCTTTTCGTCGTGGCGGGCGAAGACCGGCAAGGAGCGGGCCGCGCTGTTGCGTGCCTGGTTCGATCTGATCATCGCCAATGCCGACGACCTCGCCGTGCTGCTGACGTCCGAGCAGGGCAAGCCGCTTGCCGAGAGCCGCGGCGAGGTGGTTTACGGCGCATACTTCGTCGAGTGGTTCGCCGAAGAAGCCAAGCGGGTCTACGGCGATGTCATCCCGCACAACGTCGGCGGCCGGCGCATCGTCGTGCTCAAGGAGCCGGTCGGGGTCAGCGCCGCGATCACGCCTTGGAATTTTCCCATCGCCATGATCACCCGCAAGGTCGCGCCGGCGCTCGCCGTCGGCTGCCCCGCCGTGGTCAAGCCGTCGAAGCTGACGCCGCTGTCGGCCCTGGCACTCGCCGTGCTCGCCGAACGCGCCGGCCTGCCGCCCGGCGTGTTCAACGTGCTCACCGCATCCACAGCGCAAGCGATCGGCCACGAGCTGTGCACCAATCCGATGGTGGCGAAGGTTTCGGTGACCGGCTCCACCGAAATCGGACGTCTGGTGATGCGGTTGTGTGCCGACAGCATCAAGAAGGTTTCGCTGGAACTCGGCGGCAACGCGCCGTTCATCGTCTTCGACGATGCCGATCTCGATGCCGCCGTCGACGGCGCGCTCGCATCCAAATATCGCAATTCCGGCCAGACTTGCGTGTGCGCCAACCGTTTCCTGGTCCAGGACAAGGTCTACGACGCATTCGCGGCCAAGCTCACCGCGGCGACGGATGCACTCAAGGTCGGTCCCGGACTGGAGCCGGGCGTGCAGCAGGGGCCGCTGATCGATGCCGCCGCCGTCGCCAAGGTCGAGGCGCACATCGCCGATGCCGTTGCCAAGGGCGCGAAGGTGGCAACCGGAGGCAGGCGCCATCCCCTGGGCGGCACCTTCTTCGCGCCGACGGTGCTCACCGAAGTCCATCCGCAGATGGCGATCGCGCGGGAGGAAACCTTCGGGCCGGTCGCGCCGCTGTTTCGTTTCGGGAGCGAAGACGAAGCCATCGCGCTTGCCAACGATACCGAGTTCGGGTTGGCGTCGTATTTCTATGCACGCGACATCGGGCGGATCTGGCGGGTGGCGGAGGCGCTCGCCTACGGCATGGTCGGCGTCAACGAGGGGATCATCTCGACCGAAGTGGCGCCGTTCGGCGGCGTCAAGCAGTCGGGCATCGGCCGCGAGGGCTCGAAGTACGGTATCGAGTCGTATCTCGAAGTCAAATACGTCTGCATGGGCGGGCTCTGATCATCGGGCGCCACGCCACCGTCCCGAGCGCCGCATTCCCGGCGTGTTGAACGCGGCATTCACGCGGCATTCGGAGTGTCGCTGCGGCGAAGTGAGGGTGGGGGCGGGCCGGACCCGCCTTGACCGGCGGGAGCGCTTCGCGTAAGTATTTCCCCATACGGGGTAGGTCGGTGCGGGGCGAACCCGGCGAGAGGGCATATTCGCCCGGCGAGCAGCTTGGCGCCCGACCGCCGACGGCGTTTTCCACAGAACGCGCGGAGATCCCCTCGTGCCCTCAAGACAGCCTTCGCTCGCCCTGCCGACTGCGGTCGATCACACCCGGACCGCGCGGGCGCTGTTCGCACGCGCCAAGGACGGTCTCGTGGTCAATTTCGCGAGCTTCGCGATCTTGTTCGCGAGCTACGTGCTGGTGATCTCGCCGCGCTACGCCTATGCCGGGCTCACCACCGATATCAACGTCCTGCGCATCCCGGAAGCGCTCTGCCTGCTTGGCGTCTTCTCGTTTTTCGTGCGGCGCGAGATGCGCACGCTTGCCGACTTCTTTCTCTGGGTCCTGGTTTTCGTGATCCTGGTGCCGATGTGCGTCCTGTTCGTCTGTCGACCGGAGTCGCGCGGCTATTTCTATGCGACGTTCGCGTCGTGCGCGCTGGTCGCCGTGTTCGCTCGCACACCATTGCACGTTCGCACCTGTGCAGCGCAGACCACCCAGAAGCTGGTCGCGCTGTCGCTCGTCGCGATGGTGCTGTGTCTTTGCCTTCTGGTGGCGCAAGGCGGCTGGGCGCTCTTCAATCTTGATCTCACCCGCGTCTACGAATTCCGCGACGACTTTACCCGGGCAACCGGCGCCGGGCTGAAATATTTCGCGTACACATGGACGTTCTCCGTGCTCTGCGTCTTTGCCATGGCATGGTCGCTGTACAACCGCCATATCCCCTTGTTCCTGTTTTCGGTCATCGCGTGCGTCCTCTTTCTCGGGTTTTCCTCGCACAAACAATATGCGCTTTATCCATTTGCCGCATTTTGGCTGTGTCTGCCGCGCAAGAAAGGATTTCTTTACCATGAATTTCTGATCATGCTCGCGATGTTGTGCGCCATGGCGGCGGTCGAGCACCTCTTTTTGCGGTCTGATCACCTTTTTGATATTGTCGTGCGGCGGCAGTTTTTCGTGCCTGCCGTTCTTAACTTTGAATATTACAAGGTGTTCAAGGAAATCGGGTTCGTTCTTCTCTCAAGTACCGGCCTCAATCCGTTTGTGGAGTACCCCTTCAGCCATCCCGCCCCGCGCATGGTGAATTTCCTCGTCTTCGGGCTGCCCTACGGCGGCGCCAACACCGGCTTCATCGGCACGTCCTATATGCACCTGGGCTATTTCGGCATGCTGGTGTTCGGTATCGTCGTCGGCCTGATCCTCGCCGCGGCCAATGCGCTGTCCGCACATGGCCGGCCGGAGCCGATCAAGCTCGCCATCGTGCTGGTGCCGCTGACCAAGCTCATCATCAGCTCCGATCTGACGACGACGCTGTTCTCCCACGGCCTGGCCTTCAGCTTCGTGCTGTTGTGGCTGTACCAGGGAGGGACCGCCGGCACCGATCGCACCGCGCGAACTCCTATCGAGCGTGCTGCGACCCGCAGCGGCGGTTGAAACCGGGCTGGCGAAATCAAACCGGGGCATTTGACGTCATCTTCGCTTCGGTGTACGTGAAGCGGGATCCGGGACACCTGTTGCACGTGCGAACAAGAGCGGGGAGGGGAAACCATGAAGCTGCCAGTCCATTTCTACAAGCCGTTGGCCATCGGCGCGCCGGACCCGGTGCGCGAGTTGCCGGTGCGACCGGAGCGGATGATCCACTTCTTTCCGCCGCATCTGGAGAAGATCCGGGCGCGGGTGCCGGAAATGGCCGCGCAGGTCGATGTGCTCCTGGGCAACCTTGAAGACGCCATCCCGGCCGACGCCAAGGAAGCGGCGCGCGCCGGCTTCATCGAGGTCGCGCGTGCCACCGATTTCGGCGACACCGCGCTGTGGACGCGGGTCAATGCGCTGAACAGCCCGTGGTTCCTCGACGACATGACCGAGATCGTGCGTGAGGTCGGCAACAAGCTCGACGTCATCATGATCCCCAAGGTCGAGGGCGCCTGGGACATCCACTTCGTCGACCAGTATCTCTCCCTGCTCGAAGGCAAGTTCGCGGTCAAAAAGCCGATCCTGATCCATGCGCTGCTGGAGACCGCCCAGGGCGTGATGAACGTCGAGACCATCGCCGGTGCCAGCCCGCGCATGCATGGGCTCAGCCTGGGGCCGGCCGACCTCGCCGCCTCGCGCGGGATGAAGACGACGCGGGTCGGTGGCGGCCATCCTTTCTATGGCGTGCTGGCTGATCCCGACGAGGTCAAGCCCGAGCGTGCCTTCTTCCAGCAGGACTTGTGGCACTACACTTTCGGCAAGATGATCGACGCCTGCGTTGCCCACGGCATTCGCGCGTTCTACGGACCGTTTGGCGACATCCGCGACGAAGCCGGTTGCGAAGCGCAGTTCCGCAACGCCTTTCTGATGGGTTGCGTCGGCGCTTGGTCGTTGGCGCCGAACCAGATCGCCATCGCCAAGCGGGTGTTCAGCCCCGATCCCAAGGAAGTCGCCTTCGCCAAGAAGATCCTCGATGCCATGCCCGACGGCTCCGGCGTGGCGATGATCGACGGCAAGATGCAAGACGACGCCACCTGGAAGCAGGCCAAGGTCATCGTCGACCTCGCCCGGCTGGTGGCGAAGAAAGACCCGGTACTCGCCGAAGCCTACGGTTTTTAGACCGAGACCTGCGGCTTTTGGAAAGGACGAGAACGCAGCGAACCCACGCTCAAGGCACTTCCAGGATCGGGAGGGGACGACGATGGCAACCAAGACCAACCCCGGCAACTTTTTCGAGGATTTTCGTGTCGGCCAGGAGATCGTGCACGCGACGCCGCGTACCGTCTCCGAAGGCGACGTCGCCCTGTACACGGCGCTGTTCGGCTCGCGCTTCGCGCTCAACTCGTCGTCGGAGTTTGCCGAAGGCCTCGGCCTGCCGCGGGCACCCATCGACGATCTGCTGGCGTTTCATATCGTCTTCGGCAAGACGGTGCCGGACATCTCGCTCAATGCGGTGGCAAACCTCGGCTATGCCCAGGGGCGTTTCGGTGAGCCGGTGTATCCGGGCGATACCATCGCCACCACGTCGACGGTGATCGGCCTGCGCCAGAATAAGGACGGCCAGAGCGGCATCGTCTACGTCCGCTCGGTCGGGACCAACCAGCGCCGGCAGATGGTGCTCGACTATTGTCGCTGGGTGATGGTGCGCAAGAAGGACCAGGCGGCACCGACGCCGGACCCGGTGGTCCCCGACCTGCCCGACGCGGTCGCGATCGGCGATCTCGCGGTGCCGCACACCCTGCACGTCCGCAACTATGATCGCAGCCTCGCCGGCAGTCCGCACCTGTGGAACGATTACGAGAAGGGCGAGAAGATTGACCACGTCGACGGCATGACCATCGAGGAAGCCGAGCACCAGATGGCGACCCGGCTTTATCAGAACACGGCGAAGGTGCACTTCGACGCGATGATGCAGAAGGCAAGCCGGTTCGGCCGGCGGCTGATCTATGGCGGCTACATCATCAGCCTCGCCCGCGCGCTCTCCTTCAACGGGCTCGCCAACGCGTTCAAGGTGGTCGCCATCAACGGCGGCCGGCACGTGGCGCCGAGCTTCGCCGGCGACACCATCTACGCGTGGTCGGAGGTGGTGGACAAATGGGAACTGCCCGGCCGGCGAGATCTGGGTGCCCTGCGCTTGCGCACCGTCGCCACCAAGGACCGGCCGTGTACCGTGTTCCCCGACAAGGGCACCGATGGCAACTACGACCCGGCCGTCGTGCTCGACTTCGACTACACCGTGGTGATGCCAAAGCTGGCGTGATCGCAGGGCGCGCCGTCACCGCCGGGACGCACACCGAACAAGGGGCCTCGCATGCTGAACACGCCTTTGCTGGCGCTCGTCGTTGCCGCCTACAACGTCATCGTCTTCATCACCGGGCCGGAGCTTGCCGCACCGCTGCTCAACCAGACCATGCCTTCGGGCGCGGTGTGGACGCTCACTGTCGGCGACCTGCTGGTCGCCATCGGTCTCGTTCTGCTTTACGTGGAGATCCTCAAGGCGACCCGCGCGACGGTGGCTTCGGTGGTCGACCATGCGCTCTCGATGGTGGTGTTCGTCGTCTGCCTCCTGGAGTTCGTGCTGGTGCCGCGCTGTGCCACCGGCACCTTCTTCCTGCTCACGCTGGTCACGCTATTCGACGTCATCTCCGGATTCACGGTTTCCATCTCGACGGCGAGACGCGACATCGGCGTTGGCGATCGAATCGGCTAGCGCGTTTTCCGATCGGATCGCCTCCGAGGAACGCACCGCAGCGCCTTGGCCGCGCCGCTTCCTCCGCCGTCGCGGGCGGTCTTTCCTGCCCAGGCCAGTGGTGGCGCTGCCCGGAGTTCGGCGCGCAGCGCGCCACAGGCGCATCACCCGCAATCCGACGCCGAGAGGGGAGGTATTCGGTGGCTTAACGGGGTGCGGAATTCCGTGATAAGAGGCGGCGGTTCGTAACGGCCGGCGAGCGAGGTGGGTGTGGCGTTTCGTTGCCTCGTCAAGGTCATGGTGTTCCTCGCGATCCTGGCGGTGGGGGCGTGCTCGACCAAGCCCGCGCCGCGGCGGGTGTCGTTGGACGTCGAACGGCTGATCGCCCAGCCCCAGGACCAGCAACCGTCGACCATCGAATTGTTGCGCGCGCGCGCCGCTGGCGGCGATGCGGCGGCGATGTACGCGCTGGGCGTCGCCTATGCCGACGGCATCGGTGTCGAGAAGAGTTTGCCCGAGGCGCTGCGCCTGTGGCGCCTGTCGGCGGCGGCCGATGATCCCGACGCACAAAATGCGCTGGGATTAGCCTATGCCGAGGGGCGGGGGGTGCCGCAGGACGACGAGGAGGCGATGCGCTTGTGGCGTGCGGCCGCGACGCAGGGCCAGCCGCTCGCGCAGTATAATCTCGGTGGCTCGCTGATTGCGTCGGCCAAGGACCGTGCCGAACTTGCCGAGGGCGTCGACTGGATTACCCGCGCTGCCGACCAGGGCGATGCCGAGGCGCAATTCTTCCTGGGCAATCTTTATTATTCGGGCGAGGGCGTCGGGCGTGACGAGGAGGCGGCGCGGCGGTTGTGGAAGATGGCCGCCGACCAGGGACACGCGCAGGCACGCGCCGCGCTGGAGCATCCCGATGATGCCAGCGTCCTGAGCGAGCGGCCGTTGCGTGCCGGCGAAGCGGCCGCCAGCGTGGCCCTGCCGTTCTCGCTGGAAGGAGGGCAGCGGCGGTCCGTCTCCGGCTCGACCGGCAGCAAGGGCGATACCGCTGCCGAGCCGAAAAAGACGCAACCCACCGTTGCTTCGCCTGCCAAAGGCCGCGCCGTGGCCAAAGGCAGGGGCAAAGGTGAACAGACGGCTGCGAAAGGCCGTGGGCGATCCGCGGGGGCGAAATTGACCGCCACGGCCAAGGGCAAGAAGGAAGTCGCCGCCAAGGCGTCCGCGTCCAAGGCCAAAGTGAAGAAGGTAAGCCCGGCAAAGCCGGTCCGGCGTCCGGAGCCGAGGAGTGGCGCAGCGACCAAGGCTGCGTCGACCAAGGCGCCCGCAGCCAAGGCGAATTCCGCACCTGCCCCGGCGCCTAGACCGAAATCGGGACCGCAGACGAAACCGAAGCCAAAACCAAATGCGCGATGAGGCCGCTCGCCTCACCGTGTTGCGAACAAAACAAGAAACTGCCTTTCTCGCCCTCTCTCGGGGCAGGGTTGAGCGAAAATAGTCGCAGCCGAGAAAGGTCCGGTTTGCTATTGAATAAGGGGTGCGCGCACGTTGGTGCGTGCTGCGGGGCATCAACGCTATGGCCAGCCGACTGCGGATCGCCCGCCTCGACCCTTCGGCCTACACGCCCGTGGTGGCCGAAGGTGCCCCTGCGCCCGCGCTGCACCGCCGTCTCGATGCACTGATCCGCCGCCACCTGCCGGGGGTCACAGCGTCCTTGCTGGCCGCGCCGGCGCCGACCGCCGACGGCCGCTTCATCGAGTGGTACTCCGATCTGTCGGGCCAACCCGTGGCGTTGTCCCGTCTGCCGGCGACCGAGCAGGACAAGGTGCGCGCGCTGCTCGAAGATCGCACCCGCTCGCTCGCCGAACTGGCGGGCCGTCTGACCACGGCCGAAGACGCCGACACCCGCGACCTTGCGGAGATCCTTCGCCAGGCGCTGGCCTATCCGGGCGAGGACACGGTTTATGTCGTCGGCGGTCAGCCGGTGCTGACGTTCTGGGGCTATCGGCCGCTTGCCGGAGGGGCGGGCGTCGCCGCTGCCCCGGGTGCCGTCGGCAGTGCCGCCCCGGCGGCGGCCGCGGCCGAGACCGCCGTGGTCGCGTCCTCCGGCTTCCGTCCCCCGCGCTGGGTGTGGCCGGTGCTCGCCCTGATGTTGCTCGGCTTGGCGGGGTGGGGGCTGGTCCATTTTGGTGTCGTGCGCTGGCCGCCATGGGGCCCCGACTACGAGGCCTTGCTCAAGACGGCGACCGACGAGGAAGCGGCGCTCGAACGCCATCGTGCCGAACTGCGCGCCCAGCTCGAAGCGGCGCTGGAGGTGTGCTCGATCAACAGCGCGTTGGCGGCGGCGCGGGCCGAGGAGCCGACGCTGCGCGCCGCAATCGATAGCGCGGAGGAGCAGTTGCGCGCGGCGCTCGCCTTGTGTCCGCTGCGAGCCGATCTGGCGCGCGCCAGGGACGAAGGTCAAGCGCTCGCCGCGCGCACGACGGCGCTGAGCGGTGATCTCGCCAAGGCGCTGGAGCGGTGCCGGCGTCAGGCGGAAGCCGAGCGAAAAAAGGCCGAAGACGACCGTCGGCGCGCGGAAGCGGCGCAACGCAAGGCAGAGGACGATCGAAAAAAGGCGGAAGCCGCCCTGCGCAAAGCCGAGGACGAACGCAAGCGGGCGGAAGACGCCGCCAAGCGCCAGGCGCAGGCGCAACCGCCGCCGGCCACGCCGCCGAAGGAGCCGTCCCAGCCCCCGCCTGCCGCCAAGACGGAGCCGGGCCGCCAGCCCTGTCCGGGCGAGCGGCCGCCCGAGGACGCTCCCGACGTCGCGGTCGTGCTCGACGCGTCGGGCAGCATGGGGCTGCCGGCATCGGCCACGGCGTCCGATATCCAGCGACAGCTTCGCCAGATGGGCGGCATTTTCGGCCTCGGCGCCTCGATCCTCCTGGGGCAAACCAGCGGGCCGTCCCGTCTCGAAGAGGCGAAGAAGGGCATCAACAGCGTCGTGCGCAGCCTGCCCAATGACGTCGACGTCGGTCTGACCGTCTTGCAGCGCTGCCCGGTCGCCGACAACATGGGATTTTTCTCCAGCGCGCAACGTGGCCAGTTGTACCAGCGGGTCAACGCGCTGCGACCGATGCAGGGCACGCCGCTCGCACAAGGGATTATCGATGCCGCCGGCATGGTCGACGGCGTCAAGGCGCCGGCGGTGGTTGTCGTCATTTCCGACGGCGAGGACAGTTGCGGCGGCGATCCCTGCGCCGCCGCGCGGCGCGTCAAGGCGCAGAAACCGCAGCTCACCATCAATGTCGTGGATATCATCGGCAATGGCGCGAGCAATTGCGTCGCCGCCGCCACCGGGGGCCACGTGCTCAAGCCGGACGATGGTCTTGCATTTGAAAAAACGATAAGAAAAGCGGCGCAGGAAGCGCTCAAGCCCGACTATTGCCCCTAGGGCTCGACCCAGGGAGAGTTCGGGATTAGGGGGAAGACATGGTGCCGGGAGACACCTGAGGAAGGATGGCGAAGGTGATGGCCGGAGCACTGTTGCGTTCTGGAAGCTTGCGTGAATTTTCGCCGTTGGGCGCGGTCGGCCGGCCGGTCTACAGCGCGGCGAGCCAGCTTCGCGCCGCCGTTCGCCGGCTGCCCGACGACGATGCCGAACAGCTTGCCAATCTGCTGGCGATCCCGAAGCAGAGCGAGCAGGGCGACGTCATCGACTGGTATGCCCCCGCCGCCGGCAACGTCGTGCCGTGGTCGGCGGCGACGACCGAGGAGCGTGTCGCCACCAAGGCCACTCTGCAGAAGATGCAGGCCCGGCTCGCCGCGCGCAGCGCCGAATTGCAGCAGGACGAGGAGAATTCCGAGCGCCAAGTCTTCGGCAAGCTCCTGGCGCAGGCGACGCAGATCCCGAGCGACGAGCACATCTATCTGGTCGATGGCCGGCCGGTCATTACGTTCTGGGGGTTTCATCCGCGTGAGGCGCCGCCCGGACTCGACGTCATCGCCAATCTCGACACCGCTACCGGCGCTGCAAGGGCGGCAGCCGTCGACGAGATGGGCGCACCAGTGGTCACCGAACCCGTCGTCGCGGCCGAACCACCGGTAGTGGTGGTCGGGCGGCGGCGCTGGTGGTGGTGGAGGTGGTGGCTTCCGCTGTTGCTGCTCGTCTTGCTGCTGCTGTTGCTGATGGGGCTGAAGAGTTGCGGCGTCGAGGTGCCCTTTGCGTCGAAGCTGCCGGACCTGCCGTTCTTCGCCGAGCCGCCGAAAGAAACGCCGGTGACCGGCGAGAGTGGCCCCGCGACGGAGCACGGCCGCGTGGTCGACGAGCGCACTGGCGCGACGACGACCGTCATCGATCACGATGGCCGCACCGTGACCGGCAACGAGGTTGGCGGTGGCGCCGTCGGCGAGGAGCAGAAGCGGGAAGGCCAGCCGGGAGTGGTGCCGGGCGAGCAGCTGCCGCCGTCTGCCGAAGGCCAGAAGCCGCCGAGCGAGGCCGCCAAGCCCGAGGCGACACCGGACGCGAAGGGTGAGCAGCAACCGCAGGAGCAAACGCCCGAGCAAAAGTCCGATCAGAAGCCGCCGGAGCAGACTCCGCCGGAGCAAAAGGGCGAGCAGAAACCGGAACAGAAGGGCGAGCAGAAGCCCGACGGCAAGCAGGATGCGACCAAGCCGCCAATGTCCAGCGCCACGCAGCCGCCGGTGGTGCCGGGCGCCGTTCCGCCCGACGCTCCGAAAGGAACCCCGCTCAGCATCCCCCAAGGTGCGCTGAAGGCCGGCAACACCGACTTCCTCAACGGTGCTTGGCGCTCGATCACCGGGCTGCAGGATCGTTCCGGCAATCCGATCGAGCTGAACTATGACTTCCAGAACGGCCAGGGCAAGGTCAGCCTGCAGCGCGGCGTCGGTGGCCAGCAGCAGACCTGCGCCGGTCAGGCCGGCACCGTCGTCGAGGGCGGCAAACTGATCATCAATCAGAAGGCCATCCGCTGTCCCGACGGGACCACCTTCCAGGACTCCAAGGTCCAATGCTCGGTGGGTGCCGACGGCAAGGCACACTGTCAGGGCTTGAACGACGATGGCAGCGCCTACGATGTGAGCATCGTCAAGTGATGAGGAATACGTCGGCGGGGGGGAGACGGTGACCGGGGTAAAGATGCTCTCTGAGCTGGTGAAGTTTTCGGAGCGGGCGACGCTGATCATGCGCTCGGGCGTCCAGTTCATGGACTTCGGGCTAACCCTCGATCTGCGCAAGGAACCGCCGGGCGAGTTCGTCGTCCAGGCTAGTCTGCGCTCACTCGCCCGGCTCGAGTACGATCCGCGTGCCGACCGCTTCGTCCACCCGGCCAACCCGTCGGTCGGCGTCAAGTCGAAGCACAGCGTTCCGGTCGAGGAGTCGATCAAGCTCCTGCAGGACTGCTGGCTGCCGCTGCCCTATTTGCGCGCCGGCCGCCAGCGCCAGTTCGCCCAGGGGCCGACCACCTGGGCGCGCGGGCGGATCGTGGCGCTCGACAAGGACAAGGACCTGGGCAACCACACCCACCGGCTGACCATCGCGTTCGACACCAACGTCTTCGACGACGTCGAGGACCTCGCGTACCTGGCGCCGACCCGGACGGACGTTCAGGCTGGCGCCGCGTTCCAGCTCGCGCATCGCGCCCATGAAATGGGCTGGTTCACCGAGGTGCCGTGGATCGCCGAGTGGCTGAAGGAGGTCTTCACCGATCAGGCCCCGGCGCGTCTAGGTCTGCCCGTCGAGGATGTCGACGACGAGGTTTCGCCGGCGCGGCTTGCACACCACGCCCATTACCTCAACTGGCTTGCGATCATCGGCGAGAAGGCGGCGTTGCCGGAGGTGGTCGTGCGCTCCAACGCCGCCGACGACGTGCTGACGCCGATTCCGGTCGACATGGTGCTCGACGTCGGCAATTCGCGGACCTGCGGCATCCTGATCGAAGACCATCCGCAACAGGGCCATGGCCTGAAGAACCGCTACGAGCTGGCGCTGCGCGATCTGTCGCTGCCGCACCGGGTCTACACCGAGCCCTTCGAAAGTCGCGTCGAGTTCGCCCAGGTCGTGCTCGGCAAGGAGCATCTCGCCTGCCAGAGCGGGCGCAACGATGCATTCATCTGGCCGACGATCGCCCGCGTCGGGCCGGAGGCGGCGCGGCTGGCGAACCGCCGCCGTGGGACGGAAGGCTCGACCGGGTTGTCGAGCCCGAAGCGCTACCTCTGGGACGAAGACCGCTATCAGCCCGGCTGGCGGTTCAACATCTCCTTCAGCAAGTCGGAGATCGAGCCGCACGCGACCGGCGCACCGTTCTCCAACCTGATCAACGAGCTAGGCGACGCGCTGTACACCCTGCCCGACGACGAGCGCATGCCGGTATTCATGCCGCACTACTCGCGCAGCGCGTTGATGACCTTCATGCTCGCCGAGATCCTCACTCAGGCATTGGTGCAGATCAACAGCCCGGCGCAGCGGCTGAAGCAGGGCGACCCGGAAAAGCCGCGCCACCTGCGCTCGATCATCCTCACCGTGCCGCCATCGATGCCCAAGCCGGAGCGCGATATCTTCGCCGAGCGTATGAACCAGGCGATGGCGCTGGTCTGGAAGGCGCTCGGCTGGCACGGCGAGGACGATCCGCTCGATGCCGAAGACGACAAGAAAAAGCCGTGGCCGCCGTTTCCCAGCGTGCACACCGAGTGGGATGAGGCGACCTGCGCCCAGGTCGTCTATCTGTTCAGCGAGAGCCAGGAGCATTTTGCCGGGCGGCCGGAGGACTTCTTCCGCGCGCTCCGTCGACGCCGCGACGGCACGACGGACAAGCGGATCACCATTGCTTCGATCGACATCGGCGGCGGCACCACCGATCTCGTCATTACCGATTATCGGCTCGACGAGGGCCAGGGTGCCAACGTCTACATCCTGCCCGAACAGCGCTTTCGCGACGGCTTCAAGGTCGCGGGTGACGACCTCGTCTTGGAGGTGGTGCAGAAACTGGTGGTGCCTGCGATCGAGGACGCGCTTAAAGGGTATGGCGTCAACGATCCCGGCCCGCTCCTTTCACGGCTCATCGGCTCGGAGCCGATCCCGGTGCAGGACAGCGCCCTGCGCCAGCAGCTTGCGCTGCAGATCCTCTATCCCTTGGGCCTGCGCATCCTGAAGGAGTACGAGCAATACAATCCGCTGACGCGGGCCGAGGACCACACCCGGACCATCGGCGAATGGCTCGCCGGGCGTGAGCCGCCGTCCGCCGGCGTGCTGCGCTACTTCGCCACCGGCGTGCGCCAGGTCCGGTTGGAGAAGGAGGACTTCGATCTGTCGAGCGTGCCGGTGCGCGTCGACCTCAACCGTCTGCACCGCTTCTTCCTCGAAGACCAGCTCGAGATCTGCAAGGCGATCCAGGCATTGTGCGAGATCGCCTATCTCTACCATTGCGACGCGCTGCTGCTCAGCGGCCGGCCGTCGCGGCTGCCGGGGGTCCAGGCGCTGTTCCGGGCGCTGCTCGCCCTGCCGCCCGACCGCATCGTCGCCCTGCACGGCTACCGCGCCGGCACCTGGTATCCGTTCCACAAGGACGGCCGCATCGATGATCCCAAGACGACGGCGGCCGTCGGTGCCATGGTCTGCAAGGTCGGCGGCGAACGGCGCATCCCCAACTTCAATTTCCTGGCCAAGGCGCTGACGGCGTACTCGACGGTGCGCTACATCGGGCTGATGGACCAGAACATGATCATCAAGGATCAGGACGTTTACTTTCCGGACGTCCGCCTCGATGACGCCGAATACGAGCTGCCGGATCAGCCGTTCGAGGTGCGTGCGCGCATGGTGCTCGGCTTCCGCCAGCTCGCCAGCGAGCGGTGGGGCGCGAGTCCCTTGTACGTTCTCGACTTGAAGGACCGCGCCAAGGAGGCGCTGGCGCGCGCCGACCGGGCGGGGCCGGTCGTTCTGCAGGTGCGACTGAAGCGCGACCGCAGGCGCCGCGCCGAGCGCTTCGAAATCGCCGGCGTGAGTTCCGAGCAGAGCGTCTCGGTGAGCGCGCGCGACATCACGCTCAAGCTCAATACCCTGAATACGGTCGGTATCGGCGAGACCAGCTACTGGCTCGATACCGGCAGCGTCATTCGCTGAGAGGGAGAAAGAGGTGAGCACGACGCCCCAGGGTTTGAGCGAGCGCTGCGAGGCGATGTTCACCGGCTTCGGCCAAGCGATCGGCTGGGTGAAAGGCGTTCGCCGCTCGGTGCGCCGGCTTGACAACGAGGCCGATGGTCTGGTTGAGGAGTTGCGCCGTTCGCGCAATCTGTGCCGACGTTTGGGCGCCGCGGCCGGCCGGCCACTGTCGATCGGCGTGTTCGGCATGAGCCAGGCCGGCAAATCCTATCTGATCTCGACCCTTGCCCAGGGTGCCAACGGCCAGCTGCAGACCTTGCTCGACGACGAGCGCCTGGACTTCATCGACCATATCAATCCGCCCGGCGGCGGCAAGGAGGCAACCGGGCTGGTCACCCGCTTTACACGTCAGCCGAATGAGCCGCCAAAGGGCTATCCCTTGGAGCTGACCTTGTTCTCCGAGGCGGACGTCATCAAGATCCTCGGCAACAGCTACTTCAACGACTTTGACCGCGAGCGGGTCACCTTCAACACCGAGCCCGAGCACATCCGCCAACACTTGGCGGCCTTGGAAAAGCAGCGCCAGCCGCAACCGACCGGCGGCCTGGACGAAGACGACATGGTCGACCTGCTCGACTACTTCCAGAAGCGCTTCGGCAAGTCGATGGAGCCGCTCAAGGCCGACTTCTGGCCGACGGTGATCGAGCTGGCACCCCGGCTGCCGGCACAGGCCCGTGGCAGGCTCCTCTCCGTCTTGTGGGGGGAGGACAACACCTCGCTGACCGAGATCTATGTTCGTCTGCGCAACGCGCTGGCCAAGCTGGACGGCGCGCGCACGGTCTACGTGCCGTTGTCGGCACTGGTCCGGCGCGAGGGCGACGGCTACCAATGGTCGCCCGACAGCATTCTCAACGTCGATGTCCTCGACCGGCTGGGCAAGGACGAGACCGAACCACTGAGCGTGCTGCCGGTAGTGGACGGCGCGGTCAAGCCGGAGTCCGGCATCCCCCGTTCGCTGCTGGCGGCACTGACCGCGGAATTGAAGTTCGTGCTCGCCGATCCGCCGGTGGCCAACATGCTGGAATCGGTGGATCTGCTGGACTTCCCCGGCTACCGCGGCCGGCTCGCGATCGCCGATCTGGACGAGATCCGCAAGGATCCCAAGCTTGCCGGGACCGACCCGGTGGCGCAACTGCTGCTGCGCGGCAAGGTCGGCTACCTGTTCGAGCGCTATACCGATGACCAGGAGATGAGCATCCTGATCATGTGCACGCGGTGCGATATTCAGATCGAGATCACCACGCTCAAGCCGGTGCTGGACACCTGGGTGCATTCCACCCAAGGCGAGAAGCCGGCCGACCGGGCATTGCGTCCGCCCGGCTTGGTATGGGTCATCACCCAGCTCGACAAGCGCCTGATGCCGGTGCCCGGACAGTCCGACGCCGCCCTGAACCAATTGTGGGGCAGCATGGTGCATATCACGCTCCTCGAACGGTTCGGCCAGTGCGATTGGCTGCAGGAATGGGCCGACGGCAAGCCGTTCAACAATCTGTTCCTGATGCGCAAGCCCGGGTTCATGAGTGCCGTCATCGAGACCGCGGAGACGGACGGCGAAACCGTCGAGGGGGACTTCAAGCCGGGCGAAAAGGAACGGCTCGCCCGCCAGCGCTCCATCTTCGTTGAGAACGAGAACGTCAGCAAACACGTCGGCAACCCGGAAGAGGCCTGGGACGCGGTGCTCAAGCCCAACGACGGCGGCATGGGCCGGCTGGCCCAGTACTTGAGCAACATTGCCGTTAAGGAATCAAAGCTGGGCCGTATCAACGAGCAGATCCAGCAAAAGACCAAGGAAATCGCCGAGCACCGTCTCGGCGTCTACTTCTTCGCCGAAGGTGCGGGCGAGGTCGAGAAAAAGAAGAAGGTCGCGCAGCTCATGTCGGATGCCGCCGAACAGCACGCCGACAGCTTTGGCGAATTGCTGGCCAGCCTGCAGCCAGCATCGGAACAACTGCGCCGGCTCTATCTGCGTGCCGATACCACGTCGCCCGCAACGGCCGAAGGCGATGGCGCACCCGCTGCCGAGGCACCGGTCAAACGCCCGAGCCTTGTGCGCCTGCCGCTCGCGCGCAAGGACGCCGCCGCCGAGAGCAAGCCGGCGGGCGGCGCCAGCCGCGCCTTCGTCTTCGCCAAGGTGGTGCTGAGCGAGTGGATCAAGCAGCTTCGCGAGTTGCCGGGGAACCTTGAGATGCAGCGTTTCCTCGGGCTGCCGGCGGCGACGTTGCAGGCGTTGACCGACGAGCTGATCACCGGCGCCGATCGCCAGCGCATCGAAGAGCAGCTCGTCGATGTGCTTACGCCGCTCGAAGAGAAGCGCACGACGACGCGCGCCGGCATCGTCGATCAGCAGGTTCTGCTGGCGCGCGGCGTTGTCGATGATTTCGTCGACCAGCTCGGCTTCGCTTCCGTGCCGCTCGCCGAGCGGCCGCCGTCACCGGTCGATGGCCGCAGGATCTTCGAGCCGCCGCCGCCGGTCCCGGCACATGCCCTGCCCGTGCTGGCAGCAGAGGAGATGCCGTATTCGGGGATGTTCGTGGTCGACTGGCTCGAGGCGTTCCGCAGCCTCGCTGTCGGCAATGCCGGACACTCGGCCGGCCGCGAGATCACGCCGGAGCAGAATGCGGCCCTGGGCGAGATCCTTGCCGTGATCCAGGGCGGTGCGGCGGTCGCGGCGGGCTGAGAAGGGAGAGGGCGGCGGTGACGATCAAATGCGAGCTGGGTGCCGACCGCGAGCGGGGAGCGGGTCATGGCCTCTTGCGCGTGACCGGCCTGGCGGAGGGGAGCAGCGGTCCCATCGATTTCCTGCTGATGCGCAACCAGGGCACCGCTCCGTACCTCGGCAGAGGCGGTATCTGGCAGGCAACTGAAGCCTGGCATGCCGCAACCGAGGTGAGCCAGGAGGGCGGGACGCTTGTCGTCGCGCTCGCTCCCGAGTTCATTGATCCCATCGTCGCGCAACCGACGACGGTGGCCTACCGCCTCTCGATTGCGGCGGGCGCATCGAAGGAGACCGGCACGCTCAAGGTACATCGCCCCTTGCTCGGCTCCGGCGCCGCCGCTCCGGAAGCACCACCACCGCCGCCCCCTCCTCCGCCGCCACCGCCGGGACCCGAACCGGCACCACCCGCTCCACCCGTTGTCGAGCCGCCCGCGATTGTCGAGCCGCCACCGCCGTCCGCGGTTGTCGAGCCGGAGCCGCACTCCCGCTGGCCGCTGATCGCGGCGCTTCTCGCTCTCCTCGCCATCGGTGGCGGCGGTTTTGCCGCTTGGTACGGCTGTCTGATCGAGGGTTTCGGCGCGCCGCGCTGCACGGGGACCATCACCGCCGCCCAGCCGCCTACGGGACAGCCGCCCCAGGAACCAACCGCACAACAACCACCCGCCCAGCCGCCGGCTGATACCGGCACATCGACGACAACGGCGCCGGCGGCAACGGAAGCACTGAATTGCGCCGGCCTCGATGCCGGCGGCTGCCTCGCCCGGGCACAGGGCGCGCTCGCCCAGAAGCAGCTCGAACCGGCGCGGCAGATGTTCCAGCAGGCGGCCGAGCTTGGCGCGGTGGAGGCCAACATCGCGCTGGCGCGGATGTATGATCCGGCGAGCTGGAGCAAGGAGGCGAGCCCGGTCGCCGCGGCCAACTGGGAGACCGCCGTCTACTGGTACGAAAAGGCGGCGCGCCAGGGCAATGCCGAGGCGCAGCTCGCCGCCGGCCGGTTGCTGTGCGACCAAGCGCTCACCGATTTCGAGCGCAATCAGGGCGCGGGGTACTTGCGTCAGGCTGCTCAGGCCGGCAATGCCGCGGCCAAACCGCTGTTGGACGCATGCGAGGCGAAGACAAAGTGAAAACGGTGCGAGCAACCTGGCTGATCGGGCTGGCCCTTGTCATCGCGCTTGCTGTGGGCGGCGGCGGGTTCGACGCGGCGTTTGCCGAGACAAAGGCACCGCTCCTGCTCGACGGCAAGAAGACGCTCTATCAGCGGGTGTTGACGAGGCCCGGCGCCCAGCTCGTCCACCAGCCCGGCGAGACGGCGGGCACCGCGGTGCCCGCGCTCTCCCAATACTATGTCTATGAGCGACGCGTGGTTGCCGGCAAGGAATGGCTCGCCGTCGGTGCCACCAGCCGTGGCCAGATCGACGGCTGGCTCGGCGCGGATGCGAGCCTGCCCTGGAAGCTGCAGATGGCGCTCGCGTTTACCAATCCGGCCGGCCGCGAGCGGACACTGCTGTTTGCCGAACGGCAGAACGTGGTGGACCTCCTGAAGGCACCCGATCCCGGTGCGCTGGTGGCGCCGATCCGCAAGACGATCGAGACCGGCGGCAGCGATCCGCGCGTCGTCTCCATCGAGCCGGCGACCTACATCGACATCGCCAAGCACTTCTACCTGCTGCCGATCCTGCAGGCCGAGGAGGTGGAGACGGCCAAGGGCTTCCGCGTGCGCACGCTGGAGGTCGCTTCGGTCACGGCGAAGAAGGACGACCGCTCGCCGGCAGAGGCACAGGCGCAGCCGCAGCCGGTGGCCCTGCGCACCTTCTCGTCGGCGATCGTCTTCGTCATCGATTCGACGATCTCGATGGGACCCTACATCGAGCGCACCCGGGACGCGGTCAAGCGCGTCTATGACGCCATCGAACAGGCCGGCCTCGCCCGTCAGGCCCGCTTCGGCCTCGTCGGCTTCCGCTCCTCGACCAAGGCGGTGCCGAAGCTCGAATACGACGCCAAGGTGTTCGCCGATCCGAGCGAGGTCAAGGACGGCAGGGACTTCCTCGCCCGCATCGCCGATCTCAAGCCGGCGGCCGTGTCCAGCGCCCGCTTCGACGAGGACGCCTACGGCGGCGTGATGGCGGCGATCCGCAAGATCAAGTGGGACGAGTTCGGCGGCCGCTATCTGGTTCTGGTCACCGATGCGGGTGCGATCGGCGGCGGCGATCCCCTGTCCTCGACCGGGCTCGACGCCCAGCAAGTCCGCCTCGAAGCCGAGCGCCTCGGCATCGCGCTCTATACGCTGCACCTGAAGACACCCGAGGGCAAACGCGATCACGCCTCGGCCGAACGGCAGTACAAGGACGTCTCCTTCAATCCGATCGTCAACCGGCCGCTCTACTACCCGGTGGAGGGCGGCTCGGTGGAGCAGTTCGGCACGATCGTCGATACGCTCGCTCAATCCCTGATTGCCCAGGTCCAGGGAGCGGCGAAGGGGGAGATCGTGCCGGGCAGCGCGCGCAGCGCCAAGCTGGAAACCGCCAAGGCCGACCCAGAGAAGGTTCGCTCGCAATTGAGCGAGGACACCCGGCTGCTCGGCCGGGCGATGCAGCTCGCGTACCTCGGCCGGGTGGAGGGGACGACGGCGCCGCCGTTGTTTCGCGCCTGGCTCGCCGACCGCGACTTTGCCCAACTCGACCGGGCGACGACAGAGGTCCGCGTGCTGTTGACCAAGAACCAGTTGAACGACATGGCCCAGGTGGTCAACACCATCCTCGAGTCCGGCGAGAAGTCACAGGCCACCTCGACCACCGCATTTTTTGATCTGATCCGCTCCGCCGCGGCGCACCTCGCCCGCGATCCCGCCGCGCTCAACAATCCGAACGCGACCAAGCTCGGTGAACTGGGTCTCTTGGGGGAATATCTCGACGATCTGCCGTACAAGAGCGACGTCATGGGGTTGAGCCGCGACATCTGGGCGGCGTGGAGCACGTCGGAACAAGAAGAGCTGCTCGATCGCTTGCGCCGCAAGTTGCGCCTGTATCAGGTCTACAACGACGACGTCGACCGCTGGGTGACGCTGGCGCCCGGGGCGGATGCCGGCGATGCCGTCTATCCGGTGCCGCTCGGGGCTCTGCCGTGAGCGACGATGGCCTCGTCCTGCGCTTGAGCGGGACGACTAGGCGTCGCGGTGCCGGTGCCGACGGCTTCCGGCTCGAAGTGCCGTCGCTGGTCGTGCGCCGCGGCGAGTGCGTCGCGATCACCGGGCCGAGCGGCTCGGGCAAGAGCACGCTGCTCGATCTTCTGGGACTGGTGTTGCGCCCCGATGCCGCCGAAACGTTCCAGTTCTCCGCCCGCAGCGGCAGCATCGCCGATATTGCGCGGCTTTGGCGCGACGACGACCGCGATGCGCTGGCCGCGATCCGCGCAGAAGGCATCGGCTATGTCCTGCAAACCGGCGGGCTGCTGCCGTTTTTGTCGGCGATCGACAACATCTCGCTGTCGCCCGCACTGCTGGGTCTCGATGAGGAAGATGGCTTCGTCGATCGGCTGACCGAAGCGCTGGGCATCAATCACCTGCGCGCCAAGAAGCCGCAGGCGCTCTCGATCGGCGAGCGCCAGCGCGTCGCGATCGCGCGTGCCCTTGCACATCGGCCGGCGCTCCTGCTCGCCGACGAGCCGACGGCGGCACTCGACCCCGGCCAGGCGGTGCGCGTGATCCAACTGCTGCTCGCCATCGTCCAGGAGCTGGATATCACCGCCGTCGTCGTCAGCCACGATTGGGAGCTGATCAAGGCCTTCGGCCTGCGCGAGGTGCGCGCCGAAGTGGTGCCGGACGCAAACGGCAGCGTCACCCGGTTTGCGTGCTGAGGAGGGGGCAAGGGCACATGGCTGCGCGGCAATGGTCCCAGGCATTCCGGCTCGCCGCCCGCGACTTCGCCCATGAATGGCGGGTCTCCTTGTGCCTGGTCTTCGCGCTCGCCGCGGTGCTCGGCCCGCTCCTCGTCCTGTTCGGTCTGAAATCGGGGATCGTGACGACGATGACGGCGCGGCTGAAGGCCGATCCGCGCAACCTTGAGATCACCATTCGCGGCAATCATCGCCTGGATACCGCGTGGTTCGCGGCGGTCGCCGTGCGCCCGGACGTCGGTTTCGTGGTTGCGCGTACCCGTACGCTGTCGGCGACGGTGACGTTGGAGGCCGCGTCGGGCCGGGTGCTCGCCGATCTCGACATGATCCCGACCGCGTCCGGCGATCCGCTGCTGCCGTCCGCGCTGCCGGTTCCGACCGGCATCGGCGATGCGCTGCTCTCCGCGACCGCGGCCGGCAAGCTCGGCGTCGCTGCCGGCGACCGCGTCACCGCGACGATCAGCCGCCGTCTCGGTGGCGAAGCGCAGGCCGCGCACTTCAGCGTGCGTGTTGCTGCCATCATTGCGGAAACCGCCTTTCCTCGCGATGCGCTGTTCGTGCCGTTGCCGCTCTTGATCGCGAGCGAGGATTATCGGGACGGCTATCGGGTGCCCGAACTCGGTGTTGAGGACGGCACCGGGCCGTCGCCCACGGAGCGCAGCTTTGCCGGTGCGAGGCTTTACGCCCGCACGCTCGACGACGTCGCCCCGCTGGCAGCGGCCTTGCGCGCCCAAGGCCTCGACGTGCTGACCCGCGCCGACGACATCGCCGCGGTGCGTGCCATCGACCGCGTCCTCACCTTCGTCTTCATCGTGCTCGCCGCGATCGGCGTCGGCGGCTATGTCGTCTCGCTGGCGGCGAGCCTGTGGGCCAACGTCGACCGCAAGCGCCGCGAGATCGCGCTGCTGCGCCTCATCGGCCTCGGCAGCGGCCCGGTGATCGGGTTTCCCGCGGTGCAGGCCGTGCTCGTGGCACTGGGCGGTTTGATGGTCTCGGCGGCCCTCTATTTCGTGGTTGCCCACGCGTTCAACGCCGCCTTCGCCGCCGAGCTTGCCCGCGACGAGTTCGTCTGCCGACTGCGTCCGGCCGACGCCGCGCTCGCCGGCCTGATCACGCTGTTGTTCGCTTTGTTCGCGTCATGCATTGGAGGGTATCGTGCCGCCAAGATCGATCCGGCGGAAAGCCTGCGCCAGCCTTGAGCCGTCGGGCGGCTTGCCGGCGGCGCTCTCGCTCGCCGTCGCCCTGCTGCTGGCCGCGCCGGCGTCCGCCGCCGAATGGCCGCAAGACCAGATCAACCCGCAGCCGCTGGCGGGCGACGTCGTGCTGCCGATGCCGTGCGGTGGCGGCATGACATTCCGCAAGATAACGATCCCCTCCGATGGGCCGCTCGATGACCGCTTGGTGGTGCTTGGCGGCGGCGATGCCGAGCATGGCTATGCCGAAAGCAGCCGGCCGGCCTACATCGCCGGCAGCTTCACCGACGGGCGCGACAGTCGTTCCATCCTCCTGGGCAAGTACGAGGTCAGCGCGCTGCAGTATCAGGCGCTCGGCGCGGGCTGTCCGCAGGTGAGCGCCGATGGCCGCCTGGCGCAGGCGGAGGTCGGCTGGATCGATGCCGTCACTTTCGCCGATCGCTACACGGTATGGCTGCGCCAGCACGCGCTCGACAAGCTGCCCAAGGAGGACGGCGAGCCCGGCTTCGTGCGGCTGCCGACCGAGACGGAGTGGGAGTTTGCGGCGCGCGGCGGCATCGCCGTCGCCGAATCCGACTTCCGGGAGCGGGTGTTTCCGATGCCGGACGGTCTCGCCGCCTATGTGTGGTTCGCCGGCAGCGCGTCGGCCAACGGCAAGGTGCAGCGCATTGGCTTGCTGAAACCCAATCCGCTGGGGCTGTTCGACATTCTCGGAAACGTTGACGAGATCGTTCTGGAGCCGTTCCGGCTGAACAAGCTCGACCGCCTGCACGGCGAGGCCGGTGGCTACATCGTTCGCGGCGGCAACTTCGCGACGGCCGAGGACGACATCCGGGCTTCCTTGCGCCACGAAGTGCCTTTTTACCAAGGGGCGGAGACGAGGCGCAGCAAGACCACCGGTTTCCGGCTTGCCGTCGCGGTGCCGGTGATCACCTCGCGCACGCGGCTGCAGGCGATCGAGACGGCATGGGAGAACCTGGGCGCGACCGCACCACAGGCCGAGGCGAAGAAGACACCCGCGCTCGGCGAACAGCCGCTCGCGGATCCGGTCAAGGAGCTGGGCGCCATTGCCGAGGCGGCGGGCGAGCCCAACATGAAGAAACGGCTGCATGCTCTTGAGCTGACCTTGCGCGCGAGCTTCCTCGCCCGGGACGAGCAGCGTGACCGTGCGGCGAAGGCCCGCCTCAGACTTGGCACGTTCCTGTGCCAGAAGATCAAGGACGACGGGCTGCCGATCGATCGGATGCGCGACGTCTACCAGGCGTGCGTCGCGGCGCGCGGCGCACAGAACGAGCGCTGCGTGGGGCAAAAGGCGACGATCGATCAGGAGGAAGCCAAGCAGTGGGAGAACCTGCGCTACTATGCCGATACCATCGTCACTTTGGTCGATGACTACGACGAGACGGTGGTCGGCCGCCAGCTCGCGGTGCTCAAGGGGGAGCTGACGGCGCGCGGCGTCCAGGCCCTCGCCCCCGTCGCCGACCTTTACGTGCGCCAGGTTCAGCAATACAGAAAAGATCAGACGATCAACCGTACGGCGTGGCTCGCCCAGTGCAAGGGCTGAGCGTGGGCAGAAAGGTGCGGCGGGTCGCGGTCGATTGCGGGCAAGACGGGAACAGGGCCTTCGCGGCCCAGGGATAGAGAGCCCGGGGATAGAAAAGAGATGCAGCCGATCAGGAGCTTGAAGTGTCGCACGCTGGCCGGGGTCCTTGCCGGCGTGCTGCTGCTCAACGGGTGTGCCGGTTTGCCCGGCGCGTCTGGTGGCGATCCCGGCCGGCCGCTGACGCCGGCGGAACAGCGCATGCGTCAGGAGGCGTCCGACTACAACCGGACCATCGCCGAAGGCGTCGGCGTGGGCGCGCTGGCCGGTGCCGCGGTCGGCGCCGGCATCGGCGCGGCCGCGAGCGGCGGCAACCGTGGCAAGGGCGCGCTGATCGGTGCTGCGATCGGCGGTCTGGTCGGTGCCATCGGCGGTGGTCTTACCGGCCAGTACTATGCGAAGAAGAAGGAGCAGTACGCCAACTCCGAACAGCGCCTCGATTCGGTCATCGCCGACCTCGAAACCGAGAACCAGAAACTGGAATCGCTGGTCGCGGATACCCGCACCGTGGTCGCGGCCGACAAGGCCAAGCTGGATAAGGTGCAGAAGGACCTGGCCGCCAACAGGATTTCGCATCAGCAGGCGCAGCGGGAGCTGGCAGCGGTCGATTCCAACCGCAAGGTGCTGAGCGATACGATCGTCAACTTGAAGAAGCGGCGCGACGAATGGCGCGAAGCGGAACAGCAGGCACGCCAGGACGGCACCGGCACCAAGGTCGCCCAGATCGACCGGGAGATCAACCGGCTGGAGACGCAGATCGGTCTGATGCAGGACGAGCTTGACGCGATCAACTCGCGCCGTGCCACCGTGGTTGGGTAGGGAACATCCGAGGAGGAACAGCGAGATGGCGAAGGTAGCCGAGATCGGAGGTGTCGTGTTGGGCGTGCTGCTGGCGAGTGCTTGTGCGCAGACGACGGACTGCGATCCGACGCAAGGCGGGCTGCTCCAGGGGATCCGCTGCTCGGGAACCGGCGGCGGCTTCGATCAGCGCATCAAGGCGCGCGAGGATCAGCAGGCCACCTTGCTCGCGCGCAAGGCCGAACTAACGCGGCAGAGCGAGCAGCTCGACGCCGAGCGTCAACAGGTCGCGGGCGATCTCGCCAAGAAGGAAGCCGAGCAGAAGCGGGCCAAGGCCGAGCTGGCTGCGGTCGAACGCAAGCTGAAAAGCGGCCAACAGCACAACAAGGCGTTGCAGCAGCAGAAGAAATCGCTGGAGACCGACATCGCGCGGACCAAGACGGAGATCGATCAGCTTGCGACGGTGGAGCAGCAGAAGAAGGCCAAGCTCGCCGATCTACAAAAGGAGCAAGATGATCTAAACAAGGAATACAAGGCAGCAACCGGGCATTGAAGCCCAATTGTGCTTGGGATTAACCCTTGCCGTTCGACCGTCTTGGCGCGCGCTATTTTCCGGCCGCCGATTCTTGCTTCAGGATCGCTTCGGCTTCCGGATTGTTGCAGACGTCGGTCTTGAGCACTGCTTCGAGCTTGGCGATCCGCTCCTTCAGGGCTTCGTTTTTCGCCTGCTGTTCCTTGAGCTGCTGTTCGAGGGCCGCGCGCTGATCATCGGCCGAAGCCGGCCCCGTCGCGAGCGCACAGGCCAGCATCGCCGCCGCGATTGCCACAAACCGTGCCGTCGGTGATCGCATCGCTCCGAACCCCGTGGGCTGCACCGTTCGACCGAGCTTAGCGCATCCCGGCGGCGAAGACGAGGCGAAGCTGATCAATAGAGGAAGCGGACGCGGATGGTGCCGTCGATCGCCTGCAGATCGCGGCGGATGCCCATGCCTTCGGCCAGCGCGCCGTCGATATCGCTGACGACGTAGCCGACCTCGGCGTCGGTGCGCAGGTACTGCGCCGCGATATTGAGGTGGCGAGACGAGAAAACCTGGGCGATGCCGCTCAGCACGCCGGGGACGTTGCGGTGGATGTGCAGAAAGCGGGTCACCCCCGTCTGCACCGGCAGCGCGACTTCGGCGAAGTTGACCGCGCCCAGCGTCGAGCCGTTGTCCGAGTACTTGACCAGCTTTTCCGCGACCTCGCGGCCGATGTTGACCTGGGCTTCCTCGGTGGAGCCGCCGACGTGCGGGGTCAGCAGCACATTGGGAATCCCTTGCAGGGGAGTAGCGAACGGTTCCATCGCGTCGGCGGGTTCGGACGGGAACACGTCGACCGCGGCACCGGCGAGCCGGCCCGCCTTGAGCGCCGTCGTCAGGGCAGTGACGTCGACGACATCGCCGCGGGCGGCGTTGATGAGGATCGCGCCCGGCTTCATCAGGGCGAGCGCGTCGGTGCCGATCATGTTGCGCGTCGCGGGCGTCGCGGGGACATGCAGGGTCACGACATCGGCCTCGCCCAGCAATGCGTCGAGTGACGCGCACGGCCGTGCGTTGCCCAGCGCCAACTTTTCGACGATGTCGAAATAGCGGACCTGCATGCCGAGCGCTTCGGCGAGTACCGAGACCTGGCTGCCGATATGCCCGTAGCCGATGATGCCAAGCGTGCGGCCGCGGACCTCGCGTGCGCCTTGCACGCTCTTGCGCCAGGCGCCGGCGTGGGCAAGCGCCGACTTTTCCGGGATGCGGCGCATCAGCAAGATGATCTCGCCGATGACAAGCTCGGCAACCGAGCGCGTGTTGGAAAAGGGCGCGTTGAAAACCGGAATGCCCTTGCGCTTGGCCGCCTGCAAGGCGACCTGGTTGGTGCCGATGCAAAAGCAGCCGATGCAGAACAGCCGCTCGGCGCCGGTGATCAGCTCTTCGTTTAATCGCGTGCGGGAACGGATGCCGAGGATATGGGCGTCGGCAAGGTGTCGCCCCAGCTCGGCCGGCTCCGGAGCGCCCGCGACCAGCTCGACGTTGTCGTAGCCGTGGCTCCTGAACACATCGACCGCCGAGGGATGCACGCCTTCGAGCAAGACGACGCGCAAGCGCTCCTTCGGCACCGACAGCCGGCTCATGACAGGTGTCGCCATGACCGCGCCGCCCCCGCGCCGCCCGCCTGTTGCCGACCAGTCCGACTGCTGCGTGGCGCGCTCAAGGCCGCTGGGCGAGCGGCTTGAATGCTCGGCGTGGCTGGCCGGTATAGAGCTGGCGCGGTCGGCCGATCTTCTGGGTCGGGTCCTCGATCATCTCGTTCCACTGCGCGACCCAGCCGACGGTGCGGGCGACCGCGAACAGCACCGTAAACAGGGCGACGGGAATACCCATGGCGCGGAAGATGATGCCCGAATAGAAATCGACATTGGGGTAGAGCTTCTTCGAGACGAAGTACTCGTCTTCGAGGGCGATCTTTTCGAGTTCCATCGCGAGTTCGAGCAAGGGCTCGCCGCGCATGTCGAGTTCGTCCAGCACCTCGTGGCAGGACTGCCGCATCAACCGGGCACGCGGATCGTAGTTCCGGTAGACGCGGTGGCCGAAGCCCATCAGCCGGAACGGATCGTCCTTGTCCTTGGCGCGGTGGATGTACTCAGGAATCCGCCGCTTGTCGCCGATCTCTTCGAGCATCTTGAGCACGGCCTCGTTGGCGCCGCCGTGCGCCGGTCCCCACAACGACGCGATGCCGGCGGCGATGCAGGCGAACGGATTGGCGCCGCTGGAGCCGGCGAGCCGCACGGTCGAGGTCGACGCGTTCTGCTCGTGGTCAGCGTGCAGGATCAAGATGCGGTCCATCGCGCGTGCCAGCACCGGATTGACCCGGTACGGCTCGCACGGGTTGGCGAACATCATGTGCAGGAAGTTCTCGGAGTAGCGCAGATCGTTGCGCGGATACATGAACGGCTGGCCGAGCGAATACTTGTAGGCCCATGCCGCCAGCGTCGGCATCTTCGCGATCATGCGGTACGACGCCACCATGCGGTGGCGCGGATTGGCGATGTCGGTGGAGTCGTGATAGAAAGCCGAGAGTGCGCCGACCATGCCGACCAGCACCGCCATCGGGTGGGAATCCCGGCGGAAGCCCTCGATCAGGCTGTGCATCTGCTCGTGGATCAGGGTGTGATATGTAATGTCGTGCTCGAACTTCCGCTTCTGATCGGAATTCGGCAGGTCTCCGTAGAGAAGCAGATAACATATCTCCATGAAATCGGCGTTTTCGGCGAGGTCTTCGATCGGGTAGCCCCGATAGAGAAGCTCGCCTTTGTCACCGTCGATGTATGTAATGGAGGATTCACAGCTTCCGGTAGAGGTATAGCCCGGATCGAACGTGAAATAACCTGAGTCCTGGTATAATCGTCGGACATCGATTACGTCCGGACCACACGTTCCGCTTAAGAGCGGCAAATCGAATTTGCGTCCGGTAGCGTTGTCGATCAGTGTGACCGTCCGGTTGGCGCCTTCTGCGCCCGCGTTTTTGTCGCTCATGTTGCAGATATCCTCACGACGCCAGGCAGTAAGACCTTCTCTTATCGGGAACCGCCGCAACCGCCTGATACCGACAGCGCATTCAGGCGTATCCTTCCTGCGGCACGGGCGTAAACTCCAGCCGCGACAAGGTTTCGTCGCGACCAAGATGTTGCATGATCTCGAACAGTGGCGGTGAAACCTTGGCGCCGGTCAGCGCAACCCGCAGCGGCTGCGCGATGTCGCGCAGTTTCCAGCCGTGGGTCGTGCAGGCCTCGCGCAGCGCCGCCTCGATGGCGGGTGCCTGCCACGGCACCAGCGTCCGCAGCATCGGGTACAGCGCGCCGAGCGTGCGGCGGGCATCATTGGTCAAGACCGGGGCCGCCGCCGCGGCGACGGCGACGGGACCGTCGGTGGCGTAGAACAGGGCGTTGTCGGCGAGTTCGGTGACGGTTTTCGCCCGCTCCTTGAGGCTGGCGAGGCCGGCGGTAATGCGTTTTTCGGCGTCGGGCGACAGCCGGCCATCGAGATGGCACGCGAGGCGCGCCATCACCATTGCCACCAGCCGCTCATCGGCGCACTCGCGCAGGTAGTGGGCATTGAGGCTCAGGAGCTTGTCGCGATCGAAGCGCGCGGGTGATCGCCCAATGTGGTCGAGATCGAACCACGCGACGGCCTGATCGCGGGAGATGATTTCGTCGTCACCGTGGCTCCAGCCCAGCCGCAGAAGGTAATTGCAGAGCGCTTCCGGCAGAAAGCCCTCGGTGCGGTAGGCATCGAGGCCGACGGCGCCGTGGCGCTTGGAGAGCTTCTGCCCGTCGGCGCCGTGGATCAGCGGGATGTGCGCGAAGCGGGGCACCGGCCAGCCGAAGGCGCGATAGAGCTGGTACTGGCGAAAGGCGTTGGTCAGGTGATCGTCGCCGCGGATGACATGGGTGATGCCCATGTCGTGGTCATCGACGACGCAGGCAAGCATGAATGTGGGGGTGCCGTCGGCGCGCACCAGAACCATGTCGTCGAGTTGCTCGTTGCCGACGCGGACCTCGCCTTGCACCAAGTCGTCGATGCGGGTCTCACCGTCTCGCGGGGCCTTGAAACGAATGACCGGCGGGACGCCTGGCGGTGCCTCCGAAGGATCGCGATCGCGCCAGCGTCCGTCGTAGCGGACCGGGCGGCCCTCGGCGCGGGCCTTGGCACGCATGGCATCCAGCTCTTCTTGTGTCGCATAACACCGGTAGGCGCGACCGGCGGCGAGCAACTCACCGGCGGCGTTGACATGACGGTCGGCGCGCGCAAACTGGTAGACCGCTTCTCCATCCCAATCGAGGCCGAGCCAGCGCAAGCCGTCGAGGATCGCGGCGACGGCCTCGGGCGTCGAACGCTGGCGGTCCGTATCCTCGATGCGCAGGAGGAATCGGCCGGCGCGGCTACGCGCAAACAGCCAGTTGAACAGTGCCGTGCGCGCCGCGCCGATGTGCAGGTAGCCGGTCGGAGACGGTGCAAAGCGCGCGACGACCGGCATTGTCATCCGACCACGCGTCGAATAGCCCCAACCGGAGCAACGCTTGCGAAGGCGATGGCCAACCGACCGCTCCCATTGTTGCGACGCCCGCGAACGAGCACCATGACTCACCCGCATCCGCGTCTCAGGCACAACGCGCATCACCCGCGACGGCGGTTGGCATTCCTTGCGATCCGCCGCGCGCGAGAGCCTTGCCGCCCGCTTCGCGTGCGCCCTCGTTTTATACCGAAAATGCACGGCTGGGAAAGGAGCCGTTGCCGGGCGACGATGTCATCGGCCGTCGGGAGGCGGGGGATCGGCGTAGCGCAGGACTTCACGATCATAATCGGCAAAGCCGATGAGCCGGCGCAACTGGTCGAAGTCGACCAGCCGCGGCGTTGGATCGTTCCCCGCCTCGATCACGGCGAGCACGTCTTGCATGGCGCGCGTGGCGGCGCTCAACAGCGTCAACGGATAGGCGGCCAGCGCAAACCCGAGTTCGGCCAGCCGCGCGGGGGGCAAGAGCGGTGTCACGCCGCCTTCGAGCATGTTGGCAAGATGGCGCCCGGGCGCGTCGCGGCAGATTGCCGCCATCTCGGCTTCGCTGCGTGGTGCTTCCACGAACAGGAGATCGGCGCCGAGCGCGGCAAAGGCGCCGGCGCGTGCGATCGCCTCGTCAAGGCCGAGGCTGGCGCGGGCATCGGTGCGGGCGAGGATGAGAATGTCGGCGCCCTCGTCGCGGGCATCACACGCGGCACGGATGCGTCGCAGCGCTTCGTCGCGCGAAACCACCGCCTTGCCCTCGGTATGCCCGCAGCGCTTGGGCGCGCGCTGGTCCTCGATCATCACCGCGGCGAAGCCGGCGCGGGCATAGCCCTGCACCGTGCGCTTGACGTTGAGCGCGTTGCCGTAGCCGGTGTCGCCGTCGCCAATGACGGGGATGCGCACCGCGGCACAGATATCGCGGCCGGCGGCAACCATCTCGCCGTAGGAGATCAGGCCGGTATCGGGCAGGCCGAGCCTTGCCGTCGCGACGGCGAAACCGCTCATGAAGGTGAGCGGAAAGCCGCCGATCTCGATCAGCCGCGCCGACCAGGCATCGAAGCAGCACGGCATCACGAGCAACCGGTCCTGGTCGAGCAGCATGCGCAGGCGGCCAGCGGCGCTGGGTATGGTCATCCTTCATTCCTTCTCCCAAGGCGAGCAGCCTCTCAAGGTCTGCGGGTTCTCAAGGTCTGCGGGTTCTCAGGGGCTGCGGGCAGCCGGCAACCGGCGGAAGGGATTGTTAACCGCGGCTGTCGTAGAGTGCAGAGAGGTGGCTTGTCGCGCCGAAGAAAAAGATGGACGGTGTCCATTGTCTTGCGGTGGTCGGCCCCTTGCGGTGGTCGGATTGGCGAGCGTATTAAGATCATTGACCAGGTACGGACCGCGGCGGGGGGCGCGATCGTGACGAGCTCGAAGAAGGGTCTTGTCAGTATCGGCCTGCCTGTCTTTCGCGGCGAGCGCTTTATCTCGGCCGCGATCGAGTCGATCCTTGCGCAAACCTATTCCGATCTGGAGATCATCGTCTCCGACAACGCGTCGGACGACGAGACGGCGGCGATTTGCCAGCGCTACGCCGCGCAAGACGGCAGAATCATCTTCCAGCGCAACAATACGAACATCGGCGTTTCCGCCAACCACAATCTCGTTTTCAAGATGGCGTCGGGCGAATACTTCAAGTGGTTTGCCCACGATGATCGGCTTGATCCGGATTGTATACGGCAGAGTGTCAGCGCCCTTGATGCCCATCCCGAGGCGGGGCTGTGCTACACGGCGACCCGCGTCATCGACGATGCGGGTCGCGAGATCGTCGTGCGACCGATCGTGCTGGATGGCTCCGATTCCGCCCGGCCCTCGGACCGGTTCGCCGCGATCCTGTTCGGGGACCGGTTCTTGCAGTCCATCTTCGGACTGTTTCGTTCCGCGGTTCTGGCCAAGACCCGGTTGTTCCGCGGTTTTCACAACTCGGACCGGGTGCTGTTGAGCGAGGTCGCGCTGCTGGCGCCGATCGTCTATGTGGCGACGCCGCTGTTTGAAAATCGCCATTACGCCGGCCGCTACACCAGCCTGTCCCGCCCCCGGGACCGGGCCGCCTGGCATCACGCGAGCGGGTTCCGGGCGCGTTGTCCCATGTGGTGTTCCTACGCCTGCTACATCCAGAATGTCCGCCGCCACGCCGCAGGCCAGGCGGAGCGGCTGCGCTGCTGGCGTCATCTGTTGCGCTGGTGGTTCGCGGACTGGAACGCCGCGTTGATGTCCGCGGAACTCGTGTCGACCGTCATGCCGCGCCTCTTCGACGTCGCGCAGAGCATGAAACACCGCTGGCTCGGCGACGTCGGCAAGATCATCGGCAGGCCGGATCGCTGAGCGATGAAGCTGAGTGTTTTCCCCGATGGCGCGCCGCCGTTCCTGACCATCTGGTATCGCCGGTTGCTGGCGGCGTTCAGGGCCTTGCCCTGCCATACCGACAGCATCGATGCTGCTGACGTCATCGTTCCGGCCTTCGATGTCGCGTGTGAGACCAACTGGCCCTATTACGGCGAGCCGCACCGGGCCTTCATCCACGGCAACTTCGCCACCTACAATCAGCAACTGGTGCCGACGGTCGCGGCCTACCTCGACCGCTTTCGCCGCAAACGGGTGCTGATCATCGACATGAACCCGTTCTCTCCCCTGCTCAAGATTTTCGGCGGGCGCGACAATGTCATCTTCGGGTTGGCCAGCGCCGACCGGTCGTCGGTTCGCTCCGGCATCGATTTCGGAGTGCCGGCGTTTCCTCTCTACGCCCGGAACCAGAGCGTGCCGCTTCAGGAGCGAACGCTGCTCGCGTCCTTCGTCGGCTTCAACAGCCATCCGGTCCGGCAGGGCTTGCGGGCGCTCGACAACGGCAAGGACATCTTCGTCCGTGTTTTCGAGCGCAGGGGGTATGTCGGTAGCGTTTCCATCGAAGAGACGGCGGCGACCAGCGCGGCGGTCGCCGATTTCGATCGCTTGGCGTGCACGTCGGTGTTCAGCTTCGTGCCGCGTGGTGATGCGCTGTTCTCGTACCGCCTCCTGGAGGTGATGCGCTGCGGCTCGATTCCGGTCATCCTGTCCGATGGCTGGCTGCTGCCGTTCGCCGACCGCATCGACTGGTCGCGCTGCGCGCTCGTCGTCCGCGAAGCCGACGTCGGCGACCTGGATGCCACGCTGAGGGCGATGCCGGCGACCGAAATCGAGAGACGCCGGCAAGGCGTGGTCAGTACCTATGAAGCCTGCCTGTCCGGATTCCGGCAGGTCGCCGCCGCCTGTGCCGACACGGTCGCAAGGCATCTCGCGATGGCGCTTGCCTGAGTGCGCCGAGGTCCCTTACACTTACCACCGCTATGGACAAGCGTGGTGCCACTAAGCGGGCGCGGGAGCGCTCACCGCATCTCAGCCGCCGTGGTGCGCTGCTGGCGCTGGCCGTTGCCGCCGCCGGTGGTGTGTTGCGGCCGAGGCGAGTGCTGGCATGGAGTAACGAGGCGGCTGCCCAGGACGTCGCCCGTACGTACGTGCAGGGTGGAACCTGTGCGCCGAACGATCCCCGCCATCGGGAGCTTCTGGCGGCGGCGCGTCTTGAGCTCGCGGAGATGGGGATGACGTCTGCCGAACAGGACGCATTCCTTGCCGCGCTGAAATGTCCGGTCTGCGGCCGCAGCCTCGCCGGCTGAACGCCGCACCCGTCATCTGCTGCCCGTCTCCCATCTGCTGCCGGTATCATCGTCGTTGCCGCGGGGTGCAGCGGTTTCCTTGAGTGCCGATCCCGGCCGCCATGGCCGCTGTCGCCAGCGGCCGGCGTGGCCGATCGGCGCTCAAGGGTGGAAGTGCCCTTCCTGACAGTGTTGCAGCTCGTGGTGGACGACCTGCCAGCGTGACAGGTCCTCAGGCCCGCGGGGCGAACGTGTCCAGATCACGCACATCCGGAAGTCGTGGTCCCAGGTCGCCATGCCCTCGCAGTTCGCCCGCAAGCCATGCTCCCGGCAGATCCGGCTCATCTCGGAGTCGCTGACGATATTCCAGGTGAGCGCGCGTGGCTCGATGGGGCGCGGCGCCGCCGCCAGCACGGGCATTGCAACCAGTACGATAAGCGCTGCAAGAAGAGCTGTTTTTTTGTTCATGATTGCACCATAAATCCCTCACAACGTGTATGACGCGTTAATACATGATTCAGGATTGCACTTCAACAAAAATTACCGCAAAAGGGGCATATGCTTGCGTTATGCCCGTTTTACGCGTATTTCGCGACGAATGCGGCACCGCTGCGAAGGCCTTTGGTTCGCGCCGGCTCTCCGCTATGCTGTCGGCCGCGTAAACGGAGAAGGGTGCGCACGCGGTGCAGGGATCGGTATTGGCCAGGCTCGGAGCCGCCGCCGTCATCGCGCTGGGGCTTGGCGTTGCCGGTTGGTTCGTCGGCCAGGGGTTGGTGGCGGCGCGCTCAGGAGATCGCGCGGTGACGGTCAAGGGGGTGGCGGAACGCGACGTCCGGGCCGACCTCGCCTTGTGGCCACTACGCTTCGTCGCCACCAGCAATCAACTGGAGGCCGCGCAAGCCAAGATCGTCAAGGACACCGCGGCGGTGCGCGCGTTCTTGGCGCAAGGTGGTCTGGCGGCCGACGCGGTGCAGGTCTACCAGCTTGAGGTCACCGACCTCCTGGCGCAGGCCTACCGCTCGGGACCGGTGGATAGCCGCTTCATCGTCGCGCAGACGGTGATGGTGCGCACCGATGATGTCGATCGCGTCGCCGCGCTCGCCACCCGCATCGGCGAGCTGGTCGATGCCGGGGTCGTCCTGTCGGGCGAGCGCGAGCAGGGCCCCTTTTACTTGTTCACGAAACTCAACGACGTCAAGCCCGCGATGATTGCGGAAGCGACTCGCAACGCGCGGGAGGCCGCGCTGCAGTTCGCCACCGATTCCGGCAGCAAATTGCATGGGATCCGCCAAGCGAACCAGGGGCTGTTCCAGATTCTGCCGCGCGACGCAGCGCCGGGCCAGCTCGAGGAGCGCCAGATCAACAAGACGGTACGGGTGGTCACCACGGTTGATTATCGCCTGGTCGACTAGTGCACTGGCACAAACAGAACGTACTTTCTGTTTGTGCCGGAAGTGCATCTCAAGCCCGTGATCGGGCGATCCAGTAACCCTGTGATTTGGCAGCTCTAAGCGGGCGGGTGGCGCCAGCCTGCCGCAAACCTGTGCAAAAAAGAGGGGGCAGCGTTGTCAAATCGTGGCGGCGCGACCGCCAGGGGGCATGCTACAGATAGGCTGGTACGCGCCGTAGGCGTTGGGAAGGGTGCATTTTTGGGCAAGGAGGAAGAAAATGGCGAAAGCTGCGGAAGGATCGACACTAGCGGAAGGCTTGAAGGCATTTGAAATGCCGTTTGACATGAGCAAGCTGATGGGCGGGTTCGATCCAAGCGCTATGCTCAGCGAGATGACCAGTGCCTTGAAGAATATGAAAGTACCAGGGCTGGATGTCGAAAGCATGGTTGCCGCGCAGAAGCGGAACATGGAGGCGGTGATCGGGGCGAATCGCGCGATCTTCGAGGGCGCGCAGGCGGCGGTGCACCGGCAGGTCGAGCTGCTGCAGGAGACCATGAGCCAGGCCACGCAAGGCGTGCGCGATCTGGGCAAGAGCAGCTCGCCGCCGGAAGCGGTTGCGAAGCAGGCGGAGCTCGCCAAGCAGACTTTCGAGAAGGCCAGCAACACGATGAAGGAGCTTGCCGAGATCGTTGCCAAGTCCAACTCCCAGGCCGCCAGCATCATCCATAGCCGCATCGGCGCCAGCCTGACCGAGCTGCAGGACATGCTGCTGAAACTCAAGAAGTAGCCACCGCGTCACCAGGACCGACCGAACGGCCGCCTTGATCGCAGGGCGGTCGTTTGGTTTGCGGCCTGCCGATGGGAAGCGGGTTCCCGATGGCACGGATCGACACGGGCGGCGTGTGTCTCAATGTCCTGCAGTGGGGCAGTGGTGAGAGCACCGTCGTTTTCATTCACGGCAACCTCGCCTCGGCCAACTGGTTCGAGCTGATCCCTGCGCTGGTGCCGGCGCACCTGCGTTGCGTCGCCATCGATTGGCGCGGCTGCGGCGGCTCGGACAAGCCCGCGCCCGACCTTGATTTTGCCAACTACGCACTCGACCGGCATGCCAGCGACATGCTGGCGGTGATCGACGCCCTCGGCATCGAGCGCTGTCATCTGGCCACCCACTCCACCGGCGGGCTGATCAGCCTGTACATGCTGCTCAAGGCGCCTGCACACTTCGGCAAGGTTCTGGCACTCGATCCGGTCGGCCCGCACGGCCTGCGCTTTGCGCCGGAAAGCCGGATCTGGTTCGAAAGCATGCGTGCCTCGCGCGCCAAGACCCGCAAGGGGCTGGCGCTGACCGCAACATCGCTCTTCGAGACCGCATCCTTGGCATCCGGCCGTGCGCCGGTCTTCGCCGCGCATACGAGCGAGGCGCAGCGGGCGCTGTTCGAACGCCTGGTCGATCAGACGTGCACCGTGTCAGACGGCATCTGGTTCGGCACGCCGAAGCATCTCAACGACGCCTGGGAGCGCGGCGACATGGTTGCGTCCCTCGATGCCATCGCGCATCCGCACCGCATCCTGTGGGGGACGCTCGATCCCTTCATCCCGCTACCCGATCTGCAGGAAATGGCGAGCAGGATGCCCAACTGCGCGCTCGACATTGTCGACGGCGTCGGTCACTCGATGCTCATCGAACGCCCGGAGCTGTACGCCCGCCATCTCACCGCGTTTCTCGCTTAGTGCACTGGCACAAACAGATAATACAATCTGTTTGTGCTGGAAGTGCACGCGCCTCAATATGTTGTGCAGCGACACCCTTATTCGGGCTAAATCGCCCGAATGGTTCGCCGCACTCGTGAACCGGATCGCCAGCCGCGCCATCGCCGGGCGGCCCTCGCGCACGCGGGGCGGTCGCGAGCGCGTCTCATGATCCCTATCTGTGTAAGCGGGCGTATTCTTTCGTGTGCGGGCGCGCGGGCGAAACGATCGCTTGTCGCGCTGCCCGAGGGGGCGCCCGTGCGAGCCCCGATGACAGGGCCTTCCCATTGCACAGCGATGGATGTCGGCGGATGTCGCGTGTGAATGCCCAGCCCGTCCTCAACGGCGGTGAGTCGATCGGTGAGCAAGAGACGGCGTGCGCCAACTGGCACGCGATGCCGCCCGATGCGGTGCTCGCGGAACTTCGCGTGGCGGACGACGGTCTCGACGCCGAAGAAGCCGAGACAAGGCGCGCGCGTTACGGCGCCAACGCCCTGCCCGAAGACGGCGGCAACGAGGCCCTGAAGATCCTTGTTCGCCAGATCCGCGATCCGCTGATCTATGTCCTGCTCGCGTCCACCGCGCTCGCGATGCTGACCGGCAAGGTGGTCGACGGTGCGGTCATTTGCGGCGTGGTCGTGCTCAACGCCATCATCGGCTTCGTTCAGGAATTCCGCGCGAGCCGGGCGATCAAGGCCCTGACCGGCATGGTGCCGAACGAGGCCGCCGTGCTGCGCTCCGGACAGAAGATCATGCTGCCGGCGGTCGATCTCGTTCCCGGTGACGTCGTCTTCCTGCAATCGGGCGACAAGGTGCCGGCCGACGTGCGGCTGATCGCGGCGCGCGGCCTGATGGTCGAGGAGGCGGCGCTGACCGGGGAGTCGGTCCCCGTCGGCAAGACGGTGAAAGCGGTCGCCGCCGAGGCCCCCATCGGTGATCGGACCAGCCTCGCTTTCAGCGGCACGCTCGTCACCTTCGGCACCGCCAAGGGCGTGGTGGTCGCCACCGGCGGGCAGACCGAACTCGGCCGCATCTCGCGCATGCTGGGCGAGACCACCGAGCTGATGACGCCGTTGACGCGCCAGCTCGGGGTGATTGGCAGGTGGATCGCGATCGCCGTCGTCGTCGTCTCGGTGCTGCTGCTCGGCATCGGACTGGCACGGGGATATCCCCTTGCCGATGCGATCCTCGCCGCAGTCACCCTGGCGGTCGCCGCCATCCCCGAAGGGCTGCCCGCCATCGTCACGATCGCGCTTGCCATCGGCGTGCAGCGCATGGCCCGCCGCCGCGCGATCATCCGCAAGCTGCCGGCGGTGGAGACGCTGGGATCGACCACGGTGATCTGCTCCGACAAGACCGGCACGCTGACCCGCAACGAAATGACCGTGCGTGCGCTGTGGACGCCGGACGGCGCCTACCGTTTGAGCGGGATCGGCTACGCGACGGACGGGACCCTGGTTGACGACGACGCTCGTGCGCTGTCGCTGCCAGCGGAGGACGCGCGCACGCTCGGGCTTGCCGGTGCGCTGTGCAACGATGCCGATCTGCACAAGACGGAGTCTGGCTGGCAGGTGGCGGGCGATCCCACCGAAGGGGCGCTCCTGGTTGCGGCCAGCAAGCTCGGCCTCGACGCCCAAGAGGTGCGCGCGCGCCATCGCCGCCTCGATACCATCGCATTCGAATCCGAGCGCCAGTTCATGGCAACCCTGCACGCCGATCCCGAGGGCGGCGCGGTGATCTATCTTAAGGGTGCGCCCGAAGTGGTCCTGCGCCGCTGCCGCGCGGCCGATGCGCGTCTTGCCGAACAAATCACCGCCAATGTCCTGGCAATCGCCGCCCAGGGAATGCGTGTGCTCGCATTTGCCGTGCGGCGCCCGCTCGCGCCGATCGAGCGTCTCGACGCCGACGCCGTCGCCGACGATTTCGTTTTCCTCGGGCTGCAGGGCATGATCGATCCGCCGCGCGAAGAAGCGGTACGGGCGGTGCAGGCATGCAGACGGGCCGGTATCACGGTGAAGATGATCACCGGCGACCACAAAGAGACCGCGCGCGCCATCGGCCTCGATCTCGGCCTGGTCGCCCCCGGCGAAGACGCGCTCTCGGGCACCGAGCTCGCGCGCTATTCGGAGCAGGCCCTGCGTGCGGCGGTGCGCACGCACAACGTCTTCGCCCGTGTCGCGCCCGAGCACAAGCTGAAGCTGGTCCAAGCCCTGCAGGCGAACGGCGAGGTGGTGGCGATGACCGGTGATGGCGTCAACGATGCCCCGGCGCTCAAGCAGGCCGACATCGGCGTCGCCATGGGGATCACCGGCACGGCCGCGTCCAAGGAGGCCGCCGACATGGTGCTCGCCGATGACAACTTTGCTTCCATCGAAGCGGCGGTCGAGGAGGGGCGGCGCGTTTACGACAACCTGATCAAGGCGCTCGCGTTCGTCTTGCCGACCAATCTGGGGCTCGCCCTCATCCTGATCGTGGCCGTCGCCTTCTTCCCCATCGTTGACGGGGAAGCGCTGCTGCCGATGCTGCCGGTGCAGATCCTGTGGATTAATCTCATCGCCGCCGTCGCGCTGGCGCTGCCGCTCGCACTCGAAGCGATGGAGCCGAATCTGATGAACAGGCCACCGCGCAGCCCAGACGCGCCGGTGCTGAGCGCCTTCGTGGTGGCGCGCACGTTTGTCGTCGCCGCGCTGATGGCCGCGGGGGCCGTCGGCATGTTCTTGCATGAGTATTTCGTTGCGTCGCCCCAGGTGGCGTCGCATCCCGCCTCGGTAAGCGCGCTGGCGCGCGCCGAGGCGCAGACGGAAGCGGTCACCGCGGTTGTCATGTTCCAGATCTTCTATCTGTTGAACTGTCGCTCGTTAAAGAACACGCTGCTCGACATCGGCCTGTGGAGTAACCCGTGGGTCTACCTCGGCATCGCCGTCGTGCTCGTGCTGCAGCTCGCCTTCACCTATCTGCCGGTGATGAACGTCGTTTTCGGCTCGGCACCGTTGTCGCTCGCGTCGTGGATCGAGGCGACCGCGGTCGCCTGGCTGATCATGCCGATCATCGGTTGCGAGAAATGGCTGGCCCGCCGCCGCGCCGGGCGCGGCTAGTGCCGCCGATGCCGCGCGATCCGCGCAGCGGACCGTCTCGAAGGCTGCGGCGCCGCCGGCGGGCGGCCGGAGCGCAAAGGGATGCTATCACGGGCTGTTGCGGCGGGATATGCTGGCAAATCAGTTGGTTTTCTTGCCCCAGTAGGGTAGACGATGGCAGGATCGTCGGCTGTGATCCATGGTTGTAGAGAGGTCTCGGCGGATGCTCGAGAAACTGGCCTATGTGGGGCCCGCTCAAGACGCGCAGCCGTCCGACGATGCGGCGTCGCCGGCCGAAGCCCGGCCGCTCGTGCTGTCCATCGTCGTGCCGACGTTCAACGAAAAGGACAACGTCGAGCGCGTGATGCAGCGCCTCGCGGACGCGCTGAGCGGAATCCCGTTCGAGGTCATTTTCGTCGACGATGACTCGCCGGACGGCACCGGTGCCGCCGTGCGGGCGCTGGCGCGCCGGGACTTGCGCGTGCGCTGCGTGCAGCGCGTCGGCCGGCGCGGTCTCTCCTCGGCCTGCATCGAGGGCATGATGGCATCGTCGGCCCCCTTCGTCGCCGTCATGGACGCCGATCTTCAGCACGACGAGGCGATACTGCCCTTGATGCTCGACGTTGCGCGCGCCGCACCGGACGTCGATGTCGTAGTCGCCAGCCGTTATGCCGAGGGCGGCAGCGTCGGCGCCTGGGCGGTGGAGCGCCGCCGATTGAGCCATCTTGCGACGCGGTTGAGCCGGCTCATCCTGCACAGCCACTTGAGCGATCCGATGAGCGGTTTTTTCCTGATCCGCCGCGAACCGCTCGATGCTTGCGTGCGCCGGCTGTCGGGCATCGGCTTCAAGATTCTGCTCGATATTTTCGCGTCCTCGCCGCGCCCGTTGCTTCACCGGGAAGTGGCATACACCTTTCGCAACCGAGAAGCCGGCGAAAGCAAGCTCGATACGCGCGTTGCCTGGGACTTCCTCGTCCTCGTTTTGCACAAGCTGACCGGCACCTTCCTGCCGGTGCGCTTCCTGACCTTCTCCTTAGTCGGCGGCGTCGGCATCGGCGTGCATTTCGCGGTGCTGTATGCCCTGTTCGGTCTGTGGCAGACCGCTTTCAGTACGGCGCAGGCGGCGGCGACCGCGGTGGCGATGACGAGCAACTACGCGCTCAACAACATCCTGACCTACCGCGACATGCGTTTGACCGGCTGGTCGTGGGTGCGTGGCTGGTTCACGTTCTGCCTGGGCTGCAGTCTCGGCGCGCTCGCCAATGTCGGCGTCGCCTCCTACCTGTTCCAGCAGAGCACGCCCTGGGCACTGTCGGCGCTGGGCGGCGTCTTGATCGGCGCGGTGTGGAACTATGCCGTGACCTCGGTCTACACCTGGAAGCGGGCCAAGCCTTGAGTTGATGCAGCCTGTCCCCGGCGCTTGATCGGAATGCGTGCGCTGGCTATCGTTCTCGACCGCCATCGCGCGGTGTCCATCGCGTCACAGTCGTGCGTTCCATCCGCCACCACCGGGAGACGAGCCATGAAGCATCGGCGCGAACGCTTCGCGTGGGTGCTGATCCTTGTCGGCATGATTTGGTTGCCGTCGGGTCCGCCCGCCGCCGCTGACGACTATGTCGGCAAGATCTGCGACCAGCGTCCCGACGATCCCGAATGCAAGAAGGCACAGCATCGCCGCGGGGCCGGCGTCGACGGCGACCGCGACCGGACCGCGGGCGGCTTCGTCATCGATCAGGCCTTTCGTGACAAGGTGATGCTGCACACCGGCAACACCCACGACTACAACGACGACAGCTTCGCCAAGCGCATCGAGGAGATGGAAGCCGCGCTCGGCTATCACATGAAGGGAACCTCGCTCAACGGCCCTCCCGTCAACGCCGGGCTGGACCGTCTGCGCAAGCGGGACCCCGATTTCACCATCATCACCATGATGCCGCTGATCGGCTTTGCCAAGGAAGGCCGCTACGCGTCGTCGCACGAGGCGCAGCTTGCCGTGGCGTGGGGCGACTGGGACTACCGCTACAAGCAGGAACTCGAATATTTCAAGAACGAACTCAAGATCAAGAACGCCGTCTTTTTCCTGGGCATCGAAGTCGAACTCGATCGCGGTGCCTGGTGCGGTGGACCGGATCATCCCGAAGCCGCCCACTCGTACATCGCAGCCGCGCGGCGGGTCGCCACCATGATCCACAGCTACGGCTACAAGACGATGATGAACATCGATTACGGCGCCCATGCCGAGTGGTGCATGGAGAATGCCTTCCCGGGCAAGGAGTACGTCGACATTCTGTCGCGCAACATCTACGATTCCAGTACCGACTGGCCGACCAAACTCGCGATGCTCGAACACCTGCGCGGCCTCGGCCAGAAGTACGGCGTGCAGATTGGCATGCTGGAATGGGGGCTTGCCGCCGGCGACTGTGGCACCGTCCACGGCGACAACCCGCGCTACATCGAGAACACGTTGAAATGGTGGGCGGCATTGCCACCCGATGAAATGTGGGCGATCATCTACTTCAACGTTCCCTGGTGCGCGTCCTACCTCGACAAGAACCCGAAGTCCCGGCAGAAGTACATTGAAATGTTGAAGGTGCGCTGAGCGGCGTTGGTCGGGCATCTCCCCATCGCCGGCCGCACCTGCGAGGTGCGCGTGGGGTCCACTAACCATATGATTTGGCGGTTTAATCTCACCGGCGGCTGTGACGGAACCGCTGGCATCGAACCACGAGGAGACCGTGGCCCTTGATCGTTGCCGATCAGTCGGAAAGCATCGCCTTTCTGTCGCGCCCCGAGGCCTATGGTGGTCGGGCCACGCGCGTCGAGCGGATGGAAACGCATGTGTCCGTCGTCTTTCTCGCGGGCGATCGCGCGTACAAGCTGAAGCGGGCGGTGCGCTACCCCTATCTCGACTTCTCGACGCTGGCACGGCGCGAGCACTTCTGCCGGGCCGAGCTTGATATCAACCGTCGCACGGCGCCCGAGCTTTATCTCGACTTAATGCCGCTGTGCCGCAGTGCGGGCGGCGGCCTCGCGCTGGGCGGCGCCGGCGAGCCGGTCGAGTGGCTCGTCGAGATGGCGCGGTTCGATCAGGCCATGCTGTTTGACCGCCTCGCGACCGAAGGCCGGCTCGATCGCTTCGTGATCGAGACCGCGGCCGACGTCATTGCTCGTTTCCACGCCCAGGCCGAGCCGCGGCGCGGCAGCGCCGATCGCGCCATGATTGCCGCGATCATCGACGGCAACCGCCGCGCCTTCGTCGAATGCGGCGCCGGCTGTATCGATCTGCGCGCCGTCGAGCAGTTGACCGAAGCCGCGCAGCAGGCGCTCACCGGTGCCGGAGAACTGCTGGATCGGCGCAGCGGCATCGGCTTCGTGCGGCGCTGCCACGGCGATCTGCACCTGCGCAACATCGTCATCCACGGCGGCCGCCCGGTTCTGTTCGATGCCATCGAGTTCGACGAGGCCCTGGCCGAAATCGACGTCCTCTACGACCTCGCCTTCCTGGTCATGGATCTCGATTTCCGGGAACTCAGGCTGCTGGCGTCGATCCTGCTCAACCGCTACCTCGACAATACCGGCGACGGAGACGGCTTCAGGGCGATGCCGCTGTTCTTGTCGATGCGCGCCGCGATCCGCAGCCATGTCGATGCGGCCGCCGCGACGACGCTGCCGCCGGGCGAGCAGGCCGAGCGTCTGGCAATGGCGGCGCGGCGCTATCTCGACCTGGCGCTCGACTATCTGGTGGCGCGGCCGCGGCGGCTGATCGCCATCGGCGGGCTCTCCGGCAGCGGCAAGTCGCGACTGGCCCGCCACCTCGCGCCGCTGGTGGGCGGCGCGCCCGGCGCCCGCATCGTGCGCACCGACTGCACGCGCAAACGGCTTCTCGGCGTGCCGTTGACGCAACGGCTGGACCCGAGCCAGTACGGGCTCGATGCGGCGCGGCGCACCTACGCCGCGTTGTTCGAGGAGGTGCGCAAGGCGCTCGCGGCCGGCCAGTCGGTCATCGCCGATGGGGTGTTCGCCCAGCCCGAGGAGCGCGCCGCCATCGAGGCCGTCGCGACGGAGAGCGGCGTGCCGTTCCAGGGACTGTGGCTCGACACGCAACCGCGGGTGCTGGAGGAGCGGGTGATCGGTCGTCGCCACAATGTCTCGGACGCCACCGCGGGCGTCGTCCGCATGCAGCTCGCCTATGATCTCGGCGAGATGGGGTGGCCACGGCTGGATACGTCGGGTGCCAAGGAAGCGACGGAAGCAATGGCGCGGCATCGGCTTGGGCTGGACGGCCCGCCCGTAAGCTGAGAAGATGCCCCCCGGTTTCTCGCATGAGGATTTGCCGGCGACCAGGGGTGTCGGCGGGCGTTGTTCCGGGAGTGAGAAGCATGATGACGATCCGCAAAGTTCTGGTGCCAATCGACGGGACGGCGGGCTCTCGGGCGGCGCTGGAGACCGCCTTTGCGGTCGGCACCTTGATGCAGGCGCATGTCGAGGCGCTGCATGTGCGCATCGAGCCGGCGTCTGCGGTGCCGTTCGTCGGTGAGGGCATGACCGGAGCGCTGCTGCAGGAGTTGATCGATCTCACCGAGCGGCAGATTGCCCAGCGCGCCGCCCAGGCGAGGACGATGTTCGAAGAAGTGCGCCAGGATCTCGGTTTCGAAGAGATCGCGGTGCCACGGCCGGCCGGGCCGTCCGCCTCGTATGTCGAGGTTGTCGGCCGGGAGGACGACGCGGCCGTGCAGGCGGCGCGGCTTGCCGACCTCGCCGTGCTGGCGCGACCCGACGGCCAGCCGGAGCGGCTCAGCATCAGCGTGTTTGATGCCGTCCTCCTGGAGAGCGGCGGGCCCGTGCTGATCGCCCCGCCCGAAGCGCCGCGCTCGCTGGTCCGTCACCTGGCGGTGGCCTGGAACGACAGCGGGGAAGCGGCACGAGCACTGAAGGCGGCGCTGCCGTTCCTGAAGCGGGCGGAACAGGTGAGCTTGATTGCCGTCTCCGATGAGAAGGGGGATGGCGATCCCTTCGCCGCGGTTACCGGCTACCTCGCATGGCACGGCATCACCGCCGGCAAACGCCTCGTCATTGGCCATCGTGCCGCGAGCGAAGCGTTGGTCGACGCCTGCTCCGACGTCGATCTCGTGGTGATGGGGGCCTATGCCCACAGCCGGCTGTGGCGGCTGATCCTGGGCGGCGTCACCCAGCACATGATCGCCGAGACCGCGTTGCCGCTGATGCTGGCGCACTAGGCGCAGCGGCGGATGCGCTGGCGGCAGGCCGGGCGTCGTGCCGGCGCCGTCATTCCCCGGAAGAGGGCCGCGACCGGACCGACGCCTCTTCGCGCGTTCCGAACCATGACAGGGATGGGGCGAGCGCAACGACGCGGCCGATGATCAGCAGTGTCGGCTGGGCGAGATCGAGGGTACGCACCCTGTCGGGCAACCGCGCCAGGGTGGTGATCAGGTTCTCCTGCTCTCGCCGCGTGCCGTTGACGATGGCGGCTGCCGGCGTGTCGGCGGCGAGGCCATGCGCGATCAGCCGGTCCGCGATGCGCTGCACGTTGGTGCGGCCCATCAGAATCACCAAAGTGGTGTCCGGATCGGCGAGCGTCTTCCAATCGAGCAGCAGGGGCTCGTCGTCCTTGGCGTGGCCGGTAATGATGCGCACGCTGTGCGACAGGCCGCGATGGGTTAAGGGGATGCCGGCGTAGGCGCTGCATCCCGATGCCGATGTGATGCCCGGCACCACTTCGAATGCGATGCCCAGGCGGGCCAAGTGAAGGGCCTCTTCGCCGCCGCGTCCGAACAAGAAGGGATCCCCGCCTTTGAGCCGGACCACGGTGCGGCCGCCGCCGGCGAGACTCGCGAGCAAGGCGTTGATCTCGGCCTGCGGCATATGGTGGTTGCGCGCCATCTTGCCGGCGAAGACCCGGGCGGTGCCGGCGGGAATCAGCGCGAGAATCTCGTTCGAGACCAGCCGATCGTAGACGACGACGTCGGCTTCGCCGATCAGCCGCAAGGCCTTGCGCGTCAGGAGATCGGGATCACCCGGCCCTGCGCCAACGAAAAACACCCGTCCCAGATTGCCCGCCATTATTGCCATCCGCGGACGCCCGTGCGCCGCCGTCCCATTGTTTGCTCGTCCGCAACGCTTAGAAGAACACCGCACCCTCGACAAGCCGCGCCCGCCGGATCACCGTGATTTGGTCGCGAGAGGCGGCATTTTGCGAGGCTTGGCTTTTTGATCGTGCGCAAGCATATTAATCGGTTAGGTTTACAAAGGAAGCCGAGCCCACGGTGCCGACCGCGACCACCTTGTTCATCGAGAGTTTGCCAGCGCCTGGCGCTGCGGCCGCAGGGCGCGGGCGGCGCTTGGTCGCCGGCTGGTTGTTCCTGATAGCGGGGCTGGTGTTCGCCATGGTCGTCCTGGGCGGTGCCACCCGGCTGACGCATTCCGGGCTGTCGATGGTCGAGTGGCGCCCGGTCACCGGCTGGCTGCCACCCTTGAGCCACGACGAATGGGAGACGGCGTTTGCCGCCTACCAGCGCTATCCGGAGTACCAGAAGATCAATCCCGGCATGACGCTCGCCGGATACAAGGAGATTTTCTGGCTCGAATACGTTCACCGGCTCACCGGCCGGCTGATCGGCGTCGCATTCCTGATTCCGTTGATCATCTTTGCCGCCCGCGGCTGGATCGATCGCCCCCTGTTGCGCAAGCTGGGCCTCATCTTCGCCCTTGGCGGCCTGCAGGGGGGATTGGGATGGGTGATGGTGAAGAGCGGGCTGGTCAACCAGCCCGACGTGAGCCAATACCGGCTGGTCGCGCACCTCGCCATGGCGCTGGTGATTTACGGCGCGATCATTGTTGTCGGCCTCGGCCTGTTGCCGCGCGCGCTCGGCAGCGCCGCCGTCCCGCGTGGCGTGGTGCGGCTGTCCTACGCGCTGTGCGCACTGGTGTTCTTGACCGCACTCGCCGGTGGCTTCGTGGCCGGCATCGATGCTGGCTTTGCCTACAACACCTTTCCACTGATGGATGGCGCGCTGATCCCGGCCGATCTCTTTTCGTTGCAGCCCCTGTACCGCAACGTCTTCGAAGATGTCGCGACGGTGCAGTTCGACCATCGGGTGCTGGCTACGCTGACCGGCGTAGCTGTCCTGGCATTCTGGTTCGTGGCACGGCGCCAGGTGTCATCGCCGCGTGGCCGGCTGGCCCTCAATGCGCTGGCGGCAACGGTCTGCGTGCAGTATGGGCTCGGTGTCGCGACGCTGGTAATGATCGTGCCGGTGCCGCTGGGGGTTGCGCATCAGGCCGGCGCCGTCGTGCTATGGACGATGGCGCTGTGGACGGCCTTCGAGCTCGGCGGTGAGCGCCGCCCATGAACACGCAGCGGCATCGACGGTCGCGGAACACACTCGGCAAGGCCAGGACGGACGAGAAGGCGTGGGACGCTTGCGATTGATGAAAGGCATTGCGGCGCTTGCCGCCGCATTTCTGATCGGCGCGGGGATCGGCCCGGCCCTGCACGGCTGTGTCGGTGACCACGCCTATGGTCAGACGGTGTTGGCATCGGTCGGTTTCGATGGCTACCGGCTGTCGCCGACCGCCCGTCAGGAGCTGGGGCGTTTTCGCACCGTATTCGAGACCTACGCGGCCGAAGCGGATACCAGCCACCAGCTCAAGCATTTCCAGGACGCCTACAAGCGGATCGTCAAGTCCTACGTCGAGCCGGTGCCGGATCGCCGGCTGATCGACGCCGCCATTCAGGGCATGGAGGCGCGCAAGCCGAAGCCGCACTCGGTGCCGGCATGGGAGCTGGTCGAGCAGGCCCTCGATGCGATGGCGGCGTCCCTTGACCCGCATTCGGCCTATCTGAACCCCGATGAGTTGCGTGAATCGGAGCTGGTCACGTCGGGCGAGTTCGGTGGCCTCGGCATTCAGGTGACGCAGCAGGACGGCCAGATCAAGGTCATCGCCCCGCTTGAGGATACGCCCGCCGATCGCGCCGGGGTGAAGCCGGGCGACATCATTACCCACATCAACGGCACGCCGGCGCAGGGCATGTCGTTGAAGGACGCCGTCAATTCCATGCGGGGTCAGCCGGGGACCAAGGTTCAGCTCACCTTGCAGCGCGAGGGGCGGCCGGCGTTCGTGGTGACCATCGCGCGCGCGGTGATCACCATCGAGCCGGTGCGCTGGTTCGCGGACGGCAACATCGGGTACGTCCGCATCGTCGGCTTCAACGAGAAAGCCATGCAGCGGCTTGAGGAGGCCGTGCGGGATCTGCGCAAGACGAAGCCGGCGCTGGCGGGCCTCGTGCTCGATCTGCGCAACAATCCGGGTGGCCTGCTCGACCAGTCGGTGGCGATCGCCGACGCTTTTCTCGACCACGGCCCCATCGTGACCATTCGCGGCCGCGACCTCGCGAGCGAGCGCAGCTATGCCGCCGACAAGGGTGACCTGACGCAGGGGCTGCCCATCGTCGTGCTCATCAACGCAGGCTCGGCATCGGCGGCCGAAATCGTGGCGGGCGCGCTCAAGGACCTGCATCGCGCCGTGATCATGGGCACGCCGTCCTTCGGCAAGGGCTCGGTGCAGACGGTGATGCGGCTGCCCGAACGCGGGGCGCTCAAGTTGACGACGGCGCTTTACTACACGCCCAACGGAGAGGCGATCCAGGCCCGGGGCGTCATCCCCGACATCCGGCTGAATTCGACGGGCGAGGACACCAAGGCGCCGCATGAGGCGGACTTGCCGGGGGCGTTCCCGGCGAGGGACGAGGCGGCTGGCGGTGCCGGTGCCACCGTCGACACGTCGGCGTGCGCGCCGGTCGGCGAGACCAAGGACCGGGAAATCGGTTGCGCGGTTTCGTACCTGTCCGCCGGCTCAACCGATCGCTTCCTGGCGCTCGTGAAGGTGCAGCCGCGGCTCTAGATGGTGGGCGCGGCGAATACACGTGCGTTCGGGGCGCGATTGCGATGATCGAGGTTTTCGACCAGACCGATCTCGCCGAGGCGGGCGTGGGGCGGCTGGTCACGCCGATGCGACCCCTTGCGCTGGGTTTCAAGGCCGTGTGGAAGGGGATCGCCGTCGGCCATTACACCTTCGATGTCCGTCCGGCGCACGCCGGCAAGACCATGGTCGTCAGCCACGAGTTCGTGGTGCGGGTCAAGATCGGCTTCGTCACCGCCTTTCGGTACGAGCACCGCGTCGAAGAGACCTGGCAGGGGGGATATCTGCAACACCTGCGCAGCGAGACCAGTGACGACGGAGAACACGTCCGCTTCGAAGCACGACGCGACGGCGCCGAGATCGCCGTCGAAGTCGCCGGCGAGCATCGGCGGGCACCGGGGGCGCTCCTGACGACGACCTGTGCCTGGCATCCGGCGTTCGTCAACCAGGCATCGATCCTGGACGCGACCGACGGCGCCGTGGTGGCGCTCACCACCGAGGACAGGGGGCCGGCGGTGCAGCGCGTCGGCGCCCACGAGCGCGAGGTGGTCACCTTCGCCTTCGCCTCGCCACATCTTGCCGGCAATCTTTCCTACTTCAGGGGGAGCCATCTGGCGGCGGCCGCGATCGAGCGCAAGGGCCACCGGGTGGAGTTTGTCCCTCAGCCCTAATGCAGCGGCGCATGCAAAGAATGCGCAATCGCTGCACGCAACCTATTGTTTCTAGTGCACATCTAACCCCTTCGGCTGAATCATCCGAATGGGTCTGTGCACTAGCGGCGTGATCGCCTGCAAGTCCTCGAAGCGCGCGGCCGGCCGCTCGCTCCCTCCCTTCCCCTCCCTCCCGTCACGGCTCTTGAACTCAGGCGACGAGGCGGCCGCCACACCACACGGCGCGGATCACCAAGGTATCACCCGTCTGACGAACGCGGATCAGATCGGCGCGCGCTCCGGGGGCGATCACGCCGCGATCGTCGAGACCCACCATGGCCGCGGGATTGGCGGTGATGACCGCGACGGCGTCGGGCAGGGGAAGACCGAGGGCGTGGTGGAAGATCCAGCAGGCATCGATCAGGCTGATGGGCACGTAATCCGAGGCGAGGCCGTCGACCAGGCGATGCTCGGCGAGCCGGCGCGCCGAGACGTTGCCGCAGTGCGAACCGCCAAGCACGACGTTGGGCGCGCCCATGACCACCCCCATCCGTTGGGCGCGGGCGTGCCGGGCCGCCTCCAAAGTGGTCGGGAACTCGCTGATGGCGATCCCCTCGGCCGCCGCCTGGGAGACGTGCTCCACGGTCGTGTCGTCGTGGCTCGCGGTCACCAGCCGGCGCGTCCGGCACAACCGTAGAATTTCACTGCGGCTGGCCTGGGCGTAGCGGTCATGGTCGCGACAGTGGCGAGCGTACATCTGGTCGAGTTCCGCCTCGGAGATGTTGAGCGTCCGGTAGAACTGCCGCCAGGTCTCGATGTTCGACCATTGTCGCTGGCCGGGCGTGTGGTCCATCACCGAGACGAGGCGGACCAACCGATCGTCGGCGAAGCGGGCAAACGCCTCGACGACGCCGGGCGCGCTGATCTCGCAGCGCAGGTGCAGGAGGTGTTCGACCTTGAGCAGGCCTTGTACTTGCGCTGCTTCCATCGCCTGCAAGCACTTGATCAGCCCCTCGCGCCGACCGGGGCCGCTGGTGTGCAACTCCCCGACATAGAGCGAATCGAACACTGTGGTGACGCCCGCGGCGGCCATCTGGCGGTCGTGCGTCAACAAAGCCGCCATGTTCGGCCAGCGCACCCCCGGGCGCGGTTCGAGATGGCGTTCGAGGTTGTCGGTATGCAGATCGACGATCCCGGGCATCAGGAAGTCGCCTTCGAGATCGAAAGCGGCGGCCCGGTGGCTGGTTCCTTCGTCGACGGCGGCGATGCGATCGCCGGCCATGCGCACCGACCCATCGATCACCCGCTCGCGCAGTACGATGCGCGCATTGGTCAGAATCGTGTCTTCGGCCATGGTCACCGTACGGGGAAAAATAGCGAGCCGATGGAGATGACGCCAAGCGCGATCACCAGCACGCCCAACAGCCGGGTCAGCACGCCGATGGTCCCCGCTGGCAGGTGGTGACGCATCATCGCGGCTGCCGTATTCAGCGTCAGCCACCACAGCATCGAGCCGGAAAACACGCCGACGACGATCGGCCAGTGGGCCGGAAGGTTGCCGACATCCTTAGCGAACAGGCCGAGGCCGGCAAACACCGCGACGAAGGCGAAAAATGTCGCAGGATTGATGATGGTAAGCCCGAATCCGGCGGCAATATCGGCGATCCAGGCCCGCCAGCGCTGGGCGGGCGGCATCCAGGCATCCGGGCACACCGTGCCGGCGGCGCGCCAGCGCAGCAGCATCCTGGCGCCGACGCAGATCAGGACGACACCGCCCGCGAGTCGGACCGGCCCCTTGTGCTCGACGAGATAGCCGGTGATCAGCGACAGCCCAAGCGCGGCGGCGGCGGCGAGCAGCGAATCGGCGAAGGCGGCACCGATGCCGATCATCACGCCGTCCAGCCAACGGCCGAGGAACGCGCGCTGCAGGCAGATCACGCCGATGACCCCGACCGGCAGCGCGACGACGAAGCCGGCGATGATCGCCTTGACGAGCAGCATGAAGTCATATGCCAACGCTCGGTCCCCTCCGCCGGCGGGGCCTCGCCAACCATGACCGACGGTGGCGCTTCAGCGTCCCCTGCGCTTAGGCTCCGTCCGTGGCTATTGCTGTCCCGGCTGATACATCAGGCGCACCAGGGTCTGCTGGTCGGGAATGCCGGTCTCGGTCAGCTTCTGCTGTTTCTGAAACGTCTCAAGGGCCTTCTGCATGCCCGGACCGAACGAGCCGTCGACGCCGCCCTTGTACAGATCGAGCGCCTTGAGCCGCTCCTGAACGCGGCGGACGACTTCCTTGGGCAGCGCAGTCCGGTGCTCCTTGTTCTGGATTTCGATGGGTTCGCTCAGGGTCGTCAGGCGATCACGGCCGAGCAGGCCGACGAGCCCGCCGGCCACCCGGTAGAACTGCTCGTCGGGTTTCTGCCCGCAGAGATCGCGCATCAACAGCATCAAGACATCGGTCGATTGCCAGGGGGCGAAATCGAAGGTTTCCGGAACCTGCTGGTTGAGGACCGTGATGTAGCCGGTGAGCCAACCGGCGAACAAGAATCCGTCATTGGAACGCTGGTCGTAGGCTTGAACGAAGGTGGAGCACTTGGCGACGCCAACGCCTTTGATTGCAAATCGCTTTTCCGCGTCGGCGGCGTGGGCTGCGGTGGCGATGCCGACGCAACCCGCCAGCGCGATGGCGCCGCAAATTTGTCTAGAGCGTCTCATGCCGGAGAAGGACTTTCCGTTGGGGAAAAGGAGCGGTTTCGGATGAGCCCCGCATCTTGCACGGCTCTTCCAAGCTGACAAGCGCAAAAAGGCCGCGCGAGCCGTGAGGGAAAGTCGATGACGGCGCCCTTGGAGGCGGGGAGAGCATCCGCCGGTCGTTCGGATGTCGTGCGGATGTGGAAAAACATCGCCTTAAACCCGCCCGATTTGCTAATGACAAGGGGGAGCCTTGCGCGATCGAACGCGCATGCCGCGCGTCCGACGCAAACGAGGCGCAACCATGGAGGAGGAGACGTCTTGATGAGAAAGTTTGCTATTGTGCTGGGATTGCCGGTGGCGCTCATGCTCGGCTTGGGCGCTGCCTACGCTGCCACCGGCGGTACGCCCGCCGAAGCCAAAGCGATGCTGGAGAAGGCGGTCGCCGCCGTCAAGGCCGACAAGCCCAAGGCCCTGGAAATGTTTACCAAGGGTGAGGGCGGCTTCAAGGATCGCGATCTTTATCCGTTCTGCGGCGGCGCGGATGGCATGTTCTCCGCACATCCGTCGCTGGTCGGCAAGAGCCTCAAGGACCTCGTTGACAAGAGCACGCCGCCGGTGCCGCTCGGACACGAGATTTACGCCGCCGCCCAGGAAGGCAAGATCTCGGAAGTCAGCTACATGTGGCCGCGTCCGGACGACCCCGACAAGAAGCCGGTCGACAAGGTCGCCTACGTCACCAAGATCGGCGATCAGGTTTGCGCCGTCGGCTACTACAAGTAAACGCCACCGGACATCTCATAAGGTCTGTATACAGGCTTTCGCTCGAACCTTGACGCCGCGCCCGCTTGCGGCCGCCAACCCCGCCCCTTCCGGGCGGGGTTTTTTGCTGGGCGCGAGCCGCCTGCCACCGCGCCGTGCCGGAGGAGATGCGGCCGTGCGTCCCGGTTGACGTCCGCCAGCCGTGCCGACCGTTCCCATCTCGCATGTTGTTGCTATGCAGCAACGGAATTGCTGCAATGCAGGATAATCCCTTCCATCGCGACAACGTCTGACTAAATGATCCGCATGGTTGAAGTGCGCCGGGCACCCTGCATGATCTTACCTCATTTGGGGTCTTATGTTGCCTGCCGCCCGCAACCGCGGTCAACCGAGACGAAGGACAACACCATGACAATCGATCAGAAGATCGCACGGATCACGCCCTACGCCGCGATGGCGATCGCCCTGGGCATCACCTTGATGACCTTCGCGTTGTATTTCCAATAAATTTCCGGCCCGCCCGGTCGGGCGGTACCCGAGGATCGGCTCCTGCGCTCGATCCTCGAACAGGTTGAGCGTCCAGTCCGAGAACCGTGTGCTCTGGTGGTTCGATGCAAGTAGCGGAGGGGGCTCCTTCCGTTCGCATCGAACCACCAGGACAAGCGGCCGGCCTCCCGGGCAGCGCACCCCCTCGCCTTTGGGCGATGCGGTGTCCGCCAAGCGGGCTGCCTGCGCTCGCAAACCCTGCGTCGCCAGCCTGCGGGCAGGAAAGCTATCTTCTGTGCGGCGCTCGGTTTTTCCCCTGGCGTTTGACTTGCGCGGCCGGCTTTGTCAGGCTTACGCCCGCTCGCTCGTCCAATGGAGATGGGGAGGGGGGACCGTGGTCAGCCGCCGTTCGGCACCCGGCGCCGCGAGAGTGGCGCAGCAGCGGGTGCAGCGCCGTCGTCGGCAAAGTCGTATCACCGCCATCTTGTTTGCCCCGACCGCGAAAGTGGTTGGTCTCGCCATTCGCCGCGAGGGCTTCAGCTCTTCGCCGCCGCCAATGGTGGATGTCCTCGAAGTGCCAAGCCGCGCGGAGAACTGACGGACGGTATGCCGTCCCGGCGGGAAGTTGCGGGGTCGGAACGGCAGAAGTTCCAGGCAGGCCCGGCAGTGGCGAGCGTGCGGCGAGCTTCGCTGCGGCACTGGATGTTCGGTGCCGCTGATCAGTTGTCGTCGTCTTCGCGGCGGCAGGCCACTTCCCAAAGCGCCAGTTTGTTCGCAATCAATGGCACCAGTTCGGCGACCAGCCAAACGGTCAGGATTACGACGTTGAATTGAGCCAACATGACACGAGCCTCGGGGTCAGGACGGATCCGCGCCTTGGGGGGCGACGGCGCATGAAAGCGCCCTAGGTGGTCTCTGGGCCTCTGAGTATGGCCTCTGAGTATGGCCAAGGGGGCGTTTGCAAATCGTTACGATGATGCACGAAATATGCCTCGATCCGATTGGGCTGGGGGGTCAGCCGCTGGCGCGCCAGGGCGGGACGGGCATGAGCTTGCCAACCAGGAAATCGACGAAGGCGCGTACTTTGGGGAGCAGATGGCGCCGGTGCGGGTAGACGGCATGGATCGGCAGCGTTTCCTCGCGGTGGTCTGCCGCGAGCAACGGGACCAGCCGGCCCGCGCGAATATCCGCGCCGACCCGGAATTCGGCCATCCGGCCGATGCCGAGACCGGCACGCGTTAACGCATAGAGGGTTTCGCCGGCGTTGACGCCGGTATTGCCGCTCACCCGCAGCGTGAACGGGCCGTCGGCGCCGGTGAATGGCCAATCGTTGAGCGGGGCCTGCCGGGGGTCGATCCAGGTCAGACAGTTGTGCGTGCGCAGCTCCTGCGCCGTCGCCGGAACGCCGAAGCGTGCGAGATACGCCGGTGTCGCGCAGATGACGCGGCGGTCTTCGGCCAGAAGCCGCGCGATCGCGCTTGACTCGGAGCGCACGTTGATGCGCACCGCGACGTCGACCCCTTCTTCGATCAGATCGATGACACGATCCGTGACGGAAAGTTCGACCTGGACATGCGGGTAGCGATCAAGGAACTCCGGCAGCAGCGGCGCGATCTGGCAGTAGGCGAACGCGGTGGGCGCGTTGACCTTGAGGACACCACGCGCTTCCGCGTGCAGGGCGCTGATCGCCTGCTCGGCTTCCTCGATCTCGGCGAGGATGCGTGAGCTGCGCTGATAGTAGGCGACGCCTTCGTGGGTCAGGCTGACCCGCCGCGTGGTGCGATGCAGGAGCCGTACACCCAAGCGCTCCTCCAGCCGCGCGATCAGCCGACTGACGGCGGACGGTGTCACGCCCAGGTCGCGCGCGGCGGCCGAGAAGCCCCCGGCTTCGACCACCTGAACGAACATCACCATTTCGCCTGGCTGGCGCATTGGCGGTTATCTTTGACTCCTGTTCACAAGTGCTGTGCAAGAATGACGGATTATCCACTCAACGACAATGAACTAGACTGCATGGCAGATCGTCCTCCAACGTGGAGCCCCGGTGATGACCGCCACACAGCGCACCGTTTTGACAGCAGCCAAGATCGCGTATTACGAGCACCGCGCGCGCGAGGCGCGTCTCGCCGCGTGGGGAAGCCTGTTCCGCCGGCTGAGCGGCCGCGTCCGCCACGATGGCCTGTCGACCGCTGCCGCCAAGACCGCCTGAACCCCTCGGCCTGCGTGTCGGCGGTCCCAAACCGGACTGCCGTCCCCAGGCGTGACGCGGGCGGTGCCGAGGTTGTTGCCGCGACAGAGATGCTTCGGACGCGGCGTGCCGACATTCAAGCGTAGCCTACCGATACGCGGGAGAGTAGAATGTCCCTAGGGAGGACATCTTGGGTAGGGCAGCTTGATGGAGAACGTCGTCGAAGAAAAAGTTCGAACGCTGGCGGGGCGGCTGTGGGAATCTGCGGCGCAGCCCTATGACGTGGCGTGTGATTTCTGGTTGATGGCCGAGCAGATGGTCGGCGAGATGTTGGCCGCGGCCGGCCGGTTGCAAATAAAGCTTGCCGAGCAGCCGCCGCCGTTTGCCGCCGGCTGGCTGCCGGATGCGGTTCCGGTCGGCCGGATCAACGAGCTGGCGCGGGCGATGTGGCAGGCGGCGGGTGATCATGTCGGTTTCGCACAGGACTTCTGGCTCGCCGCCGAACGCCACGTCCAGGCAATGGTGCGTGTCTGCGCCGTACCGGGCGCGACGGACACGGCGCAGGGAGCGTGGATCCAGGAGTTGGCGGCGCTGACGCCCCAGGCTTACCTGGAACGCATCCGTTCCGCAGCCTACCAGTCCTGGGAGGCCGCCGGGCGGCAGTACGGTCAGGCACTCGACAACTGGCTGCAGGCCGAACAGGATGTGCTGGGCGCGATGTCGGCCTATGCGCGCGGTGCCGCGGACGCCGGGCTGCCGGAGGAGAAGGCAGCCGACGGCGACGGTGCCGCCGCACGATCGGCTGCGAAGCCGCGCGCCGGCCGGCGGGGGAGCGCGCACGCAACCGGGGCTTAAGGGTCCGCTGCAGTAGGGGCCGGTTACGGTCGGCGCCCCACCCACCGGCTGCCGGTCTTGAGCGTTGGCTTGCCCGAGGCGTCAGCGCGTGGGGCAGAGCGTCTCGGCGGTATCTGCGAGGATCATCGAGGCATCGCCGAGCAGCCTGCGGCCCAGGCTGCCGCCGGGGTGCAGGCGGGCGAAATCGTCGGCGTTGAAGCCGCGTTCGCGCATCAAGGCGATGGCGAGCGCATCGCCGATCGCCAAGGTCGCGAGGCTCGACGTGGTCGGCGCGAGATTGTGCGGGCAAGCTTCACGCTCGACCCCGATATCGAGTACGACGTCCGCCCTCTGTGCCAGCCGTGATCGCGGCGCGCCAACCAGCGCGATGGTGCGCAGGCCCAGCCGCTTTAAGGGCAAGGCCAGCGCGACCACCTCCTCGGTCTCCCCGCTGTAGGAAATCAAGAGCGCGATATCCTCCGGCGTGCACATGCCGAGGTCCCCGTGCAGGGCCTCGGTGGCATGCACGAAGAAGCTGGGGGTGCCGGTCGACGCCAAGGTGGCGGCGATCTTGCGGCCGACCAGGCCCGACTTGCCGACCCCCGCGACGATGACATGGCCGGGCGTGGCGAGGATCGAAACCACCGCCGTCACGAACGCGTTATCGATGCGCTCGCTTTGCACCGCCAGGGCCCGCGCGTAGGCCCGCAAGGTTGCCGCACCGTCTTCAGCGATGCGGGCGCACCGCTGGGAATATGGCTCCGACGGTCGAGCCAGGGGGCTGCGCATCGATTAGCTCCCGCTATCGGCGTATGGCCAAGAATTCGCCGCATCTTGTGCGCCAAATTCCATCAAGATCCGATTAACGCCGCGCCCGGAGAGAGGATCGGTGCCGTGTGCCGTCCTATCAGCCCGTTGACGCGTCGATGATCGTGGGACCGCGCCCGCTCTTCCCCCTCTTCCACCGCTGCGGCAGGCCGCGCCCGGGGTGAACGGTTTTTTTACGAAAACACGCTTAAATTCCCGCCCGACCGCAGTGCTCCTGTCGCGGTGCGAATGGCGGTAATGGCGAATGCCCAGCGGTGTCGGCGAAAGGCTCCGGCAGCACGTCTAGAGCGGAAGGATTCCCTATGCTTCACGAAGTTCTCGCCAAAGCAATTGGCAGCCGGCGCAAGGAGCAGTCCCGCGCCACTGACACGCCATCGAACGAGGTCTTGTTCAAGCGTCAGCGCGACGAGGCCCGCAAGCAGCGCGAGGAAATGCGCGCGCAGCGCGACATTGCGCGCAAGCAGCGCAAGGCGGCGCTGCGTGACTACAATGCACTGCAGGACGAGATGAAAAAGCAGAAAAAGAAAACGTCACAATCCACGCCTGCGCCCGAAACCCGTGAGCGCTTCGTCTATCATGCGTTCTTGCGCTATATCGAGACCGGAGGACGGGAGGGGAAGATCCCGCAACTGATGGCGCGGATGTCCGATCGGGACCAAAGCTTTCTCGCCCACGATAATATTCGTCCCAACTTTGTCTTCCACACCGGCAAGTCACCTGTGCCGAGCGACATCGCGTTCGCGGCGGTGTGCAACGCCAAATTCCTGCCCGGTCTGGAAGCGCTGATCCTCAGTCTTCGCGAAATTTATCCAGACCTCGGCAACGATTTTTACGTTGTTCATGACGGATCCCTCTCGGAGTTTTCCCGCGCCCGGCTGTTGTCGCTGTACGGCCAATTTCGCTTCGTCGAGGGTGACGCCGACGCCTATCCCATCAATTTCGGCGACACGTTCAACCACAAGCGGGTTGGCAAGCTCGGCTATCTTAATCTCGAAGCCCTGCGCCTGGCCGGTTACGCGCGCGTGATCGTCCTCGACAGCGACATGATCATAACCGGCGATCTCTCGCCGCTATGGGAGGGCGACGACATCCGCGTCGTCGCCGATATCGGCGTGCGGCCGTTCGGGGTGGTTTCCTCCTACACCGGCAGGCCGATCTTCAACAGCGGCGTGCTGTCGATCCCGTCGAGCCTCCTCGGCGAGGACGCTTACCGGCAGGCGTTTGCGTGCATCGACACTCTGGAGCAGTGCACCTGCGACATCCTCAATTCCTACGCCGATCAGAAGTTCTGGAACATCTTCTTGAGCCGGCGCCCGGTCACCTATCTTCCCAACAACTTTAACTCCAACAAGTCTCTCATCGAGTTTTACTATCCCGAATTCCTCGGCCAAGTCTCTGTTCTCCACATGACCGCTGCGAAGCCGTGGTACAGCTTCCTGCACACGTCGCTTCTGGAGGAAGACGATCTCGACGCGTGCAAGAAGACCCGCAAGCAGTTTCCGCAGACCTTCGCCGCCTGGGACGCCACTTACGTGCGCACATTGGGGCGCGCCCGTCGCGGCGCGTTCCTCGACGCCATGGGAGACGAACTTGGCCGGCTGAAAGGAACGGCGAGTGAGCGGACGGCGGTGATGATTGGCAATGGCCCATCACTCAACCGCACCGATCTTTCCAACCTGGACGGCTGCGTCAAGGTCGCGTTCAACTGGTTCGTCAATCACCCCGAGTTCGACGATATCAAGCCGGACCATCTGATCCTGGCTTCGCACATGTTCTTCGGCGGCTGGAACACCGTCGATCCCCGTTTCCCGGACGGTTTTCTCGAGGCGCTGCTCGGTCACACGCACAAGCCGACGCTGTGGACCTCGTTCTATTACAAGGAGTACATAGACAAGATCGAGGCGCTGCAGGATTACAAGATCAATTATTTTCTGTTCGAGAAGCCGTTCAAAAAGCACGGCGACGAACTCGGCTGGATCAACCTCGACCTCTCGTCGTTTCTCTCCGACAACCGCACCGGCGTGTTGACCGCAGGCGTGCCGCTCGCCACGCATCTCGGCTGTCGGCGCATCGTCCTCGTCGGCTGTGACTCGAATTACACCCGGAATGCCGGCGGCGACTATTTCTACGCGCAAAAGCGCCATACGTCGTTATCGACCCGGCAAACCAGCCTCGAGATGACCTGGCAGAAGGGCGGCCCCGGTCCGCGCTGCTATCAGTTCGCCTTGGAGCAGTTGCGTGCTTTGGGGATCGAACTCATCGACGCCACCGTCGGCGGAACGTTGGACGTGCTGCCGAAGGCGGATCTGCAACAGCTCATTGCCCCTTAAGCGAAGGCGAAGAGCCCTCTTGCAGCAGCCGTACTGGGCACCCGCGGCTGCCGGTGCAGGCAAGACCCTAAAACGAGGAACCAATAGAATGTCAGCAAAGCATTCCGCGCTTGAGCGCGTCGCGCATGTTTTCGGCAACGAGGACGTCGAAAACAAGTGCTTCATAAATTTCGGTGCAGGTAACTGGACGCACCCCTGCTTCAAGAACATGGATATCGTTCACCCGCGCTATCCGGATAACAAGCCAGATATCGTCTACGATGCGTTCGCGCGCCAACCATTTCCAATCGAGTCCGCCACGATCGGTGGGTTTTATTTCTCGCATGTCAACGAACATCTGCCCGATCAGATCAACGACTTGCTGTTTGCGGAAGTCTTCCGCTGCCTGCGGCCGGGCGGCGTCGTTCGCTTCGTCTTTCCCGATTTTGACAAGGCACTGCGGGCCTACGCACGGGGCGACCGCGATTTCTTCCAGTTCGACTGGTGGCGGCGCAGCGGGTTCAGCGACCGCATGGAGTGGTCCAATGCCGCGTTGCTGCTTGAGTTCGTGGCCGGACGGGCGCTGCGCGGTGGCCCCGAGGACGGCAACAAGAAGTACTCGGCGGACGAATTCGCCGAATGGATCGCCGAGGAAAGTCCCTACGACGTCGCCAAGCAGATCTGTCGCGCGCTGTCCTGGAAGGCGCAAAAGAAAAATCCGAACACGCATTGCAACTGGTGGACGGTGCGCAAGTTCAAGAAATGCCTGGAGAAAGCCGGCTTCTCTAATGTCTGGGAGTCGTCCTATCTTGGATCAGTATTGTATCCGCTTCGTGATAGCAAACTCTTTGATACGACATTTCCGCACATGTCCGCTTATGTCGAGGCGCAGAAGTAAGGCACGCTGTCGCCACAGGTTTCCTGTCCAGGCGTAGCACGCACGGCAACCAGAAGGTTTGCAGCATGAGTGATCCCATCGAAGAAATCATCGTCGGCCCTGGTGCTCCCACCGCCATTGTCTTCAGCTCGGTCAACGCGCTGCACTTCAGCTTCTACAAGGTGTTCGAGGGCGCACCGATCAACCGGATCTTCGTGCGTGATCCCTTCGATTGCTGGTACCAGAAGGGCGTCTCGGAGCACATTGCTTCCGTCGACGCGCTTGCCGATACCCTGCGCGAGCGGCTGCGGAGCCTGGGCTCGGAACGCGTGCTCACCTTCGGCTCGTCGATGGGTGGCTATGCCAGCTTGTTGTTCGGCCGACTGCTGCCGGCTTCGGATATCTGTGCCATCGCGCCGCAAACGATCATCGATCCGCGGCTGCCGCACACGCCGGGCGAGCGCTTCGATACCCCCTACTTCGACCTCGCGTCCTTGTTGGCGCAGGGAAGCGGTGCGCGTGCGGTCAACGTGTTCCTCGGCTCGGCGGACTTTGTTGATATCTACAATGTTGCCCGCGTCGACTGGGGGCAGGCGGCCGTATACCCGGTTGCCGGCCAGGACCACCTGTGTGCGCATCACCTCGCGCGCGCCGGGGTGTTCAAGCGCCTGACCGCACAGTTTGCGGCAGGCGAGCCATTCTGCTTCGAGGGCGCCCTCGATCCGCGCTGCTTCGATCCGGTGCTCTCGGCGCTGATCACCCGCACCGTCGAGGCTTACTACCTCGATGGCGGCGCCGATCCGCTGCGCTGCACCGAAGCGATCCTTGCCCTGGAGCCGGACTGGCCGGCGCCGCATTTCATGCTCGCGCAGATCCTGCAGGCGCGCGGCGCACGCGAAGACGCGCTCAAGGCGGCGGCGCGGGCGACCGAACTCGGGCCGAACTCGATTCTGTTCGCGGACCATTACGCCGCGCTGGTCAAGTCGCTGGAGCGTTGGGACGAGGCGGTCGCCGCCTACGAGCGGTGCCTGGTGCTGCGCCCCAAGCACTATGCGGCGTTGTGCGCGCTCGGCGAGATGCTGGCGCGCTCAGGCCAGCGCGATCGCGCCGTCGAGTATCTCAACCAGGCGGTCGCCATCCGCCCGCGCCTGACCCGCGCGCAGAAGGTGCTGCAGATGCTCGACCGTGACATGCCCGCGACACCAGCCGCCGCGGACGAAGCGACGCCGCAGACCGCGGCGGCCGCCTGATGGCGCCTGCGTTGATCATTCCCTCTCGCGGTGAGGAGCGGTGATGCTGTCCGCCGTTGCGCCCATCGAAAAACACCCGCCATCGGCCATCGACCAAGCCGCGGCGCCGTTTCTGGTCGAGCGCGCCGAAGCGCTCGAAGCGTTCGGCCTCTACACCAAGGCGCTCTCCACCATCGGCGAGCGGTTGGAGATCGAAGCGCCGGTGATCATCCAGAATGCCAAGATTCCGAGCGACAGCGCCATCGGCGCCTTCTCGTACCTCGGCGCCAACTGCGCCATTCGACTGTGCCGCATCGGCCGCTATTGCTCGATCGCGTCCGCCATCACCATCGGACCCTCGGAGCACCCTACCGAGTGGCTCAGCACCCACCCGTTCCAGTTCGGCGGGGCTAGCGGCTTCCGGCGCGACCCGCATTACCAGCGTCTCATCGGTGGCCGGTCGTTTGCCATGCACAAACGCCCGACCGTCATCGGCAACGACGTGTGGATCGGCGAGGGCGTGTTCATCCGTCAGGGTGTGACCATCGGCGACGGCGCGGTGATCGCGGCGCATGCCGTCATCACCCACGACATTCCGGCCTACGCGATCGTAGGCGGCGTGCCGGCCAAGGTGCTGCGCTACCGCCACGCCCCCGACCTCATCGCGCGGCTGCAGGCGCTGCAGTGGTGGAATTACGACCTCGCTCCGGTCAGCCGTGCCCTGCCCTACGACGACTGCGAAGCCTGCGTGACGGAACTCGAAGCGCTCGTCGCCGGCGGCGAACTCGCTCCGCTGGCCCTGCCGCGGATCGTGCTCGAACGCCGCGCGGACGGCCTGTGGTGCACGCCCGCATCCTGAAGGGTGGGGACGAACGACGATTCGCACCCGGCGGCCGCCGGAACCGAAATCCCGCGCCCGCCTTCAGCCAATTTTAAGACATCTCGCCTAAAAATTTCCTTGGTTTTTCGAGACGCGCCCAGGTTGGCCATTTGATCGCATTGGGAAGGGAAATCTTCATCATGACAGAGCCCCGTGTTGTCGCCGAGATCGGCTGTAATCATAAGGGAGATATGGCGATTGCGAAGGAATTGATCGCGATTGCCGCCAGTTTCTGCAAGGCAGATGCGGTGAAGTTCCAGAAGCGCTGCAATCGTGAGCTCCTGACACCCGAGCAGTACAATGCGCCGCATCCGAATCCCGCCAACAGCTACGGGCGGACCTACGGCGAGCACCGCGAGTTTCTCGAATTCGACGTCAACCAGCATCGGCAGTTGCAGGCCTGGTGTGCCGAATTCGGCATCCTCTATTCGACCTCGGTTTGGGATCTGACGTCGGCACGGGAGATCACCGCGCTCAACCCGCCGTTCATCAAGATCCCGTCCGCATCCAACCTCAACTTCACCATGCTCGGCTACTTGTGCGAGCACTTCGGGGGCGAGATCCATTTCTCCGTCGGAATGACCACCAAGGACGAAGAAGAGCGGATCGTGCGCTTCCTCGAAGACCGCGGCCGCGCCGCCGATGCGGTCCTTTATGCCTGCACGTCGGGCTACCCGGTGGCGTTCAATGACGTCTGTCTGCACGAGATCCTGCGGCTGACACGCAGCTTCGGCGAACGGGTCAAGGCGATCGGCTTCTCCGGTCATCACCTTGGCATCGCCGTCGATGTCGCCGCCGCCACCCTGGGCGCCACCTGGGTCGAGCGGCACTTCACGCTCGATCGCACCTGGAAGGGCACCGACCATGCGGCGTCGCTGGAGCCCGACGGCCTGCGCCGGCTGGTGCGCGACCTGCGCAACGTCTCGCTCAGCCTGTCCTACAAGGACGCCGACCTGCTGGACGTCGAGAAGGTGCAGCGCGAGAAGCTGAAGTGGACCGGCCCGGCCGCCGTCGCCTCGAAGGCGGCCTGATCGATGGCTGCCGCCGTGTCCGCAACCACGGCGCCGGGATGCATCGCCATCATCCCGGCGCGTGGCGGCTCCAAGGGCGTGCCGCGTAAGAACGTGCGCGCCCTGGCCGGCAAGCCGTTGATCGCTTACACCATTGCCGCCGCGCGTGCGGCGCGGCTGGTCGACCGGGTCATCGTCTCGACCGACGATGACGAGATCGCCGCCGCGGCGCGTACCGAAGGTGCCGAGGTGATCACCCGGCCGGCGTCGATCAGCGGCGATACAGCATCGTCGGAAGCCGCGCTCTTGCATGTCCTCGATGTCCTCGCCGCGCGCGAGGGTACGGTGCCGGAACTGGTGACGTTCCTGCAGTGCACGTCGCCGTTGACCACCGCCGACGACATCGACGGTACCATCGCCGCCCTGCGTCGCGACGATGCCCAGTGCGCGCTCGCCGTCACGCCGTTCTACCACTTCCTGTGGCGACCCGGTGCCCAGGGTGCCGAGGGTATCAACCACGACATCGGCAACCGGCCGCGCCGTCAGGACATGGCCCCGCAACTCCTGGAGACGGGGGCGGTCTACGTCATGCGCACCGCCGGCTTCCTCAAGACCCGTCACCGCTTCTTCGGGTCGGTCGCCCTCTACGTGCAGCCGGGCGAGCGGTGCCTCGAAATCGACGAGCCGCTCGACTTCGTCAAGGCCGAGGCGGTGGCGCGCGCGCTGGCCGGCGACGAGGCCTGCGGTTGCTCCTGCGCCGGTGGCTGTGCCGGCAAGGGCGCCGATGCGCCCGCAGCGGTCGCGGTGCGTGCGGCGGTGGAGGCACGCGCATGAGCCCCGCGTTCTGTTACTGCGCGAGTGCGGATTCCCAGCTCAAGTACGGGCACGCGCTGGCCGAAGCGCTGGCGGCGCGCGGCTGGCAGTCGCTGTGCGCCATCGACGTGAGCCAGCCGCACGTCAGCCCCCGCCAGATCGCCGAGCTCGGCATCCGGGGGCCGATCCAGCCCATCGACCCGCTGGTCGCCCTCGACCAGGGCTTCTTCGACAGCTTCGATGCCGTCTACTTCCAGAGCGTCGGCTCGGCCATGCGCAACGTCTTCGAGGCGTTTGCCGAGCGCACCCGTTTCCGCCAGTCGGCCAAGCGGCCGCTCCTGATCACCGGCTACATCGGGCTCGTCATCGAAAAGCAGCTCGAAGGCCTGTTGTGGCGGCAGGGCGCGGATTTCATCTGCGTCAATTCCGAGCGTGACCTCGCCACCTTCACCGGCTTCAGCGAGACCCTCGGTCTGGACACCGCCGCCCTTGTGCGCATCGGCTTTCCCTACCTGCAACGAAAGACGCGGCAGGGCGGTGCGAGGCGGCACCCGCGCACGATTTTGTTTGCCGCACAGCCGACGGTGCCGTTTGAGAAGGAGCAGCGGCTCTATCTCCTGGAGCGGCTGATCGCGCTTGCGGGCCGGCTGCCCGATTGCCGCGTCGTCGTCAAGCCGCGCACGCTGCCGGGCGAGAGCCAGTTCCACGTCGAGAAGCATCACTATCAGGTGCTGTTCGACAAGAGCAGGGACCTGCCCAAGGCGCCGGCCAACTTCGGCTTCGTTTACGACAGCCTCGGCAATCTCCTGCCCGAGGTCGATCTTTTGGTCACCATCAGCTCGACGGCGGCCGTCGAAGCCCTGGCCCAGGGCGTGCGCGTGCTGATCCCCACCGATTTCGGCATTGCCGAGAGCCTTGGCAATCATGTCTTCGTCGGCAGCGGCCTGATGGGGCCGCTCGACCGCATCGACGACGCGTTGGCCGCCGAAGCCAACCCGGCCTGGCTCGCCGCCAACGGCCTCGGCGAGGCCGATCGCATCGAGACGGTCCTGGACGCGATGGAGTGCAAGCTCGCCGCCCAGGTCGCGCTGGGCCAGGCGTTACCATGCAGGCCGGTCTATTACGACAGCCAGCGCGCGCCTTACGTGTGGAACCGCGTGTTCTCGGAGCGCTTGAAAGCTGCGGCGCGGGAGAGCGTCCTGCAGGCGCAAGCCAACATCGTGCCGGCGCCGAAGAAGCGGAACAATGTCCTGCTGCGCAAGGCGCGCAAGCTCGCCCTCAATCCCCGGCTGTTCTTCGCCGACATGCTGGCGGGACGTGCGGCCTGACCATGCCCAAGGACTTTGCCGCGGCGTTTGGTGCGGACGGCGGCTCGGCCTGCGGTCCGCGGCGGGTCCTGGTGCTCGCCACCTTCGATTCCTTTCTCAAGGCCGCCCTGCCGCTTGCGCGGTTCTTCGAGGGCAAGGGATGCAGCGTCGACTACCGGCTGATCCGGGTGCGCGCCGGCCAGCTCTCGCCCCGCCAGCGCGCCGCCATCGGCTTCCGCGGCACGCTGACGACCGCCTCGCTGCAAGACGTGCTGGCGGAGCCCCGGCTGGCCGACTTCGATGTCATCTTGCTCGCCCTCGACGGGCGGCGGACCAGCGCGTTCCTCGAGGCGATGCGCACGCGCGCAGGAATGCGGCGGCGCCCGCTCACCGTCGCGTTCTATCCGGGCGTGGTGTTCCGCTACCACGTGCACGGGCTCGCCAACCGCTTCGGCGCCGATCTGATCTTGCTGAATTCGCCCGCCGACCAGCTTCTGTTCCGCAGGACCGCGGCGGCGCTGGGCTGCGACGACGATCGCGGGCTGTGCCTTGGCTCCACCGTGCTGAGCGCGCCCGCCGCGGCGCGGCCGGCCCCGGTGTGGCCGCCGGCCACCGTCGTCTACGCCGAGCAGCCGGACGTGCCGGCCTCGCGCATCGAGCGGCTCTACCTCCTCGACCGGCTGATCGAGTACGCGCGCCGCTACCCGGACCGCCGCGTCCTGATCAAGCCGCGACTGGCGCCGGGCGAGACGACGCTGAAGCGCACCACCTTCCACCTCGCGCATCTGCTCGAAGAAGCCGGCCGCCTGGGCGCGGTGCCCGCCAATCTCGCGATCAGCTACGCGCCGATCGAGGACCTGCTCGACGAGGCGGATCTGTGCCTCACCGTCAGCTCGACCGTCGCGCTGCAGGCGGCCGCCCGCGGCATTCCGTTCGCCGCCATCGGCGACTTCGGCGTCTGCGAGGATTACGGCACCCACTTCTTCGTCGACAGCGGCTGTCTCACCAGCTTCGATCGCATTTTTGCCGACGCCCGGCCTTGCGCCGACGCGCGCTGGCTCGCCCGCCACGTGCTGCCGGCGGCCGCCAATCTCGATCGGCTGTGGCAGGCGCTCAGCGACCGGCTCGCCGCCCAGGAGCGCAGCGGCCGGGCGCTGGCCTGGCCCGCAGATCCATTCGCCGAGCTGCAGGCGAGCTACCGGCGTTACCGCGACGGCGATGCGGTGGCGCTGGCGCACTACCCGTTGCGCCGGGCGCAGCGCGGCAGCGGCGTTACGGCGCGCAAGCTGCGCAAGCTGGCCCGCGACCCGCACCATTTCTTCACAGACATGCTGACCAACCTCGCGGCGCGCTTCCACGCGCTCACGTCGCGCCCGCGCTGACGCCGGACGATCGAGCCGCCCGCAGGCGGCATCTGTCAGGCGATAACCGTCACTGTACACACTGTATACCCATCGGGACCCCGTCCACCCCGTGTTCAGCAAGGGCGGGACGGCAAATTTCTTCCATCGCCGCAACCGCGGCATCAATTCCAGCCGCAATGGCATCCGTATCTGCGCCTCCCCATCCTATATCCGTTTTGAGTGCTTGAAGATGTGAAGGCTCCATTGGATCAGAATCACTATGATAGGGACCGGAAAGCATGCGGGCCGATGACAAGACCTTTAGTATTTGGCTATTTAGTTTACCAAATGGTTCTTCAGCGTCTGGTCCAAACCACGCCATCATGCGATTCTTGCGACTCATAAGGCGCGCAACAACTTCCTCGCGAGCTTGGTACCGCTCAATGGGAGCGAAATACGTATTCTTTTTTCGCGATTCATGTCCTGTCTCGCCGGGATGTTTTTGTCGTGTCTCGCCCTCACCTTCGAATCCGCCGGGGCAGCGAACGAACCGCATTACATCACGAACCTCATAGAAATCAGCGAGAACCTCCTCTGCAAGATCCTGACGCCGCTTTCGATTCGCAAGCTCTATATCCAGGGAAAATTTTCGTTCGGCAAGACGCTTGTCGAACTCGAACTTCTGCTCAGCGAGTTTCTCATCGGAGGCAAGCTTCTCGTTTTGAATTTTCTTTGCCGTTTGTGCTGAAACAAAAAAAACAACCACGGACACAACGCCAGACACAGCAGCAGCAATCACAGCGGGAGCAATTAACAGCATCCATTCCATCTTGGAATATCTCCGATTTAGGAAAATTCAAAAATTTTATAGTATCTGTGCCCGCATGTTACAGCAAGCGAGCTTTCATGCGAAATTACATCTGGAGATTGTGGCCTAACGTGCGCTTTGATGCAATAACTTCCGAACCTCTATTGCTAGAGGGGCAAGCTGTTACAACAAGTGAATAATATTATACGAAACTGATATGTGGCAACTCCAGGCGCTTGTGATAGGGTGCTGCGATGAAACAGATCGATGCGCAGAGCCTTCGACAGCTCGCCGCGAACGCCAAGGCATCGCCGCGGTTGCGGGCGAACTGGAACCTGCATGCCGGTGGCGACGATCCGATCCAGCGGTTCTGCAACGCGTTCCAGCCGGGAACCTACGTGCGGCCGCACCGCCACCCCGACGGTGTCTGGGAATGCGCGCTGGCGCTGCAAGGCGCCGCGATCGCGGTGGTGTTCGACGCGGATGGCAGCATCGTCGAGCGGGTGATCCTCGCCGCCGGCGGGCCGGTCTATGCCTGCGAGATCGAGGCCGGCGCCTGGCACACCTTTGCGGCGCTCGACGCGCCGGCGGTGCTGTTCGAACTCAAGCCCGGGCCGTACGACCCCGATACCGCCAAGGCGTTTGCCGCCTGGGCGCCGGACGAGGGCGAGCCGGCGAGTGCCGCCTTCGAGGCGTGGTTCCGGGAAGGCGCCATCGGCAGCCGGCCGCCCGTATTGCCGTTGCGCTGAAGCGGTTGACCGCACGTGGATTGCCGAGACAAGCCCGGCAATGACGCCCGATGTTGACGCCCGTTATTGACAATCGGGAGAGTTGCGGGCCGCCGGAGCGGTCGCCGCGCCGCCGCCAACCAAAGCCCCCCGCCGCCGCTTGCGAGCGACTGCTGACGGCCCCCAACCAACGCCCGCCCCCGCCGGGGGCCATGTGCAGCAACCCATTCGGGCGATCACGCCCGAACGGTTGTTGCTGCACAACATCTTGATCCGCGTGCACCTTTGGCACGGAACAGATGATCCATCTGTTTCGTGCCAGTGCACTAGGCGAGGTTGCCGTGGCAGTGCTTGTATTTCTTGCCCGATCCACACGGGCAGGCCGCATTGCGCGCGACGCGGCCCCAGCTCGCCGGGTCGGCCGGATCGACGGTCTCGGCCGCCTGGCGCGAGCGCACCGGCGCCGCGACGTCCGCCTCGCCGCCCGAATCCCTACCTCCCGAATCCCCACCGCCCGAAACGCCGCCGGCCGAAGTCCCGCTTGCCGCCATGCCGGCCGTCGGCGCCGCGTGCTCGATCAGCGCCGGATCTTCGCGGGTCTCGTGCATCTCCTGGTGGCCGCGCGCCATGTCCAGCTCGGCCTGGGGGTCGAGGCGCAGCTCGATGTGGGCGAGCATCATCACCGTGCGCTCGCGCAGCCGCTCCAGCATCGCCTCGAACAGCTTGAAGGCTTCCCGCTTGTACTCGTTGAGCGGGTCGCGCTGGCCGTAGGCACGCAGGCCAATGCCCTGGCGCAGGTGGTCGAGGCCGAGGAGGTGCTCCTTCCAGATCTGGTCGAGCACCTGCAGCAACAGCCCCTTTTCGACCATGCGCATGATGTCGGGGCCGAAGTTGGCGGCCTTCTCCGCCATCTTGCGGTCGACGGCCTGGGTCAGGCGCTCGCGGATCTCGGCGTCGGCGATGCCCTCCTCCTTGGCCCAGTCGGCGAACGGCAGTTCGAGGCCGAAGATGCGGTGGCATTCGAGCTGCAGGCCGTGCGCGTTCCACTGCTCGGGGTAGGCGTCGGGCGGGATGTGCTGGTGCACCAGGCTCTGGATCACCTGGTGGCGCATGTCGGCGACGGTACCGGCGACATCGCCCTCGTCCATCAGGTCCCGGCGCTGCTCGTAGACGACCTTGCGCTGGTCGTTCATCACGTCGTCGAACTTGAGCAGGTTCTTGCGGATCTCGAAGTTACGCGCCTCGACCTTCTGCTGCGCCTTTTCCAGCGCCTTGTTGACCCAGGGATGGACGATGGCCTCGCCTTCCTTCAGGCCCAGGCGCTGCAGGATGCCGTCGATGCGCCCGGAGCCGAAGATGCGCATCAGGTCGTCTTCCAGGGAGAGATAGAACTTCGATGCGCCCGGATCGCCCTGGCGGCCGGAGCGGCCGCGCAACTGGTTGTCGATGCGCCGGCTCTCGTGGCGCTCGGTGCCGATGATGAACAAGCCGCCGGCGCCGATCACCGTCTCCCTGTCGGCCGCCACCTCGTCGCGGATGCGCGCGCGGCCCGCCTCGTCGCCGGGATCGCTGAGCTCGCGCCGGCAGCGCATCTCGAAATTGCCGCCCAACTGGATGTCGGTGCCGCGGCCAGCCATGTTGGTGGCGATGGTCACGCCGCGGGACACGCCGGCCTGGGCGATGATGTAGGCTTCCTGCTCGTGGTAGCGGGCGTTGAGTACCTGGTGCGCGATCTTCTTCTTCTTCAACAACCCGGAGAGGTGCTCGGACTTCTCGATGGACACCGTGCCGACGAGGACCGGCTGGCCGCGCTTGCGGCAGTCCTCGATCTGGGCGACGATGGCGTCGTACTTCTCGGCCGCGGTGCGGTAGACCTCGTCGTCGTTGTCGGCGCGGATGCATTTCTGGTTGGTCGGGATATCGATCACTTCGAGCTTGTAGATCTCCTGGAACTCCGACGCCTCGGTCATCGCCGTGCCGGTCATGCCGGCGAGCTTCGGGTAGAGCCGGAAGTAGTTCTGGAAGGTGATCGAGGCCAGCGTCTGGTTTTCCTGCTGGACCGGCACCCGCTCCTTGGCTTCGAGGGCCTGGTGCAGGCCCTCCGAGTAGCGGCGGCCTTCCATCATCCGGCCGGTGAACTCGTCGACGATGACGACGCGGCCCTCCTTGACCAGGTAGTCGACGTCGCGGGCGAACAGCTTGTGCGCGCGCAGGGCCTGGTTGGCGTGGTGGACCAGCGAGACGTTGGCGACATCGTACAGGCCGCCCTGGACCAGGAGCCCGTCTTCGCGCAGGAGTTCCTCGATCCGCTCGGTGCCGGCCTCGGTGAAGGTGACGGTGCGCGCCTTCTCGTCCTTCTCGAAATCCTCGTCGGTGAGGCGGGGGATCAGCTTGTCGATGCGGATGTACAGCTCCGAGGAATCCTCGGCCGGGCCGGAGATGATCAGAGGCGTGCGCGCCTCGTCGATCAGGATCGAATCGACCTCGTCGACGATGGCGTAATGGAACGGCCGCTGCACCATGTCTTCGAGCCGGAACTTCATGTTGTCGCGCAGGTAATCGAAGCCGAACTCGTTGTTGGTGCCGTAGGTGACGTCCGCGGCATAGGCGGCGCGCCGCTCGGCGTCTGAGAGGCCATGCACGATGCAGCCGACGCTCAGGCCCAGGAAGCGATAGATCGCGCCCATCCACTCGGAGTCGCGCTGGGCGAGGTAATCGTTGACGGTAACGACGTGCACGCCCTGGCCCGACAGCGCATTGAGGTAGACCGCGAGCGTGGCGACCAGGGTCTTGCCTTCGCCGGTCTTCATCTCGGCGATCATGCCGCGGTGCAGCACGATGCCGCCCAGGAGCTGGACGTCGAATTGGCGCTGGCCCAGCGTGCGCTTGGCCGCCTCGCGCACGGTGGCGAAGGCATCGACGAGGAGGTCCTCGACGTCCTCGCCGGCCGCCAGCCGCTCCTTCAGCCACTGGGTGCGTGCGCGCAGCTCGTCATCGGTCAGCACCTCGATCTCGGGCTCGCTCTCGTTGACCGCCCGGACAAGCTTGTTCTGGCCCTTGAGGAATCGCTCGTTGGCGGTGCCGAACAACCGCCTCGCAATGGCGCCGATCATGAGGTGTCCTTCAGAACTGCGAGGCGATGGCGCGCCCGGACGCGCCCCAGCCTTCAATCATGCGAGGGAGAGGTAAAGAGCGGTAAAGGTCGTGTCAATGCACGCACCCACCCGCGGGCAGGCCGGGCGGGCCAGATCAGGGCCACCGTTGCTCAGCGTTTGCGTTCCTTGAAATAGCGTTTGAGGCGCTTTTTCAGGGTCATTTGCTTGTCGGTGCCCTCTGCGCTGGTACTGCGCTTGGGCTTGACCCAGTACATCTGCAAGGACCGCCGCTCCCCGACGTAAGCCACGAAGCCATGATAGGAATGCTCCGAGCGCCGGAAGGCGAGCAGATTGCCCTCGACGGGGGGAACCTCGACGGCGTAGCGCTCCAGATCGCGCGCGGAGCGCATCAGGCGGAGCTGTCCGCCCGGCGCCGACCATGCCTCATTGAAGTAGATCAGCGTCGTGAGGATTTTCATCTTCGAATCGTTGTGGACGTTGCCGTCGGCGGCTTCGCTGTACCTGCGCACGGTGATCTGCAGCGGGTACGGCGAGAGATCGATCCCGAACTTCGCGGCGAACGCGTCGCGCAGAACCGCGCTGTGCAGCGCGTCGAGCAGCGCGGTGAACGACGGACCGTAGACGAGATCCTCGGGCGCGAAGTTGCCCGGCCGGTCGATCTTCGGATAATCGCGGTTGATTGCTTCGAGGGCGTCCGCGCGAATGAAGCGCGGCACGACGACAAAATCACACGGTTGGCGACACAACGGCGTGCGCCCGAACGCGCCCAGGTCGACAAGCATCACGTGTCGTTCATATCATATGGTTCATGACGACCTGAGAGACCTAGCACGGGGCTCGGGCTAACGCAAACCCCTTCACCTGCGGCTTCGAGGGTCAAGGGGGCGCTTGCGTCCGGCCGGTGTTTCGTCGTTAGCTGGCGCCCGCTTTGAGGCTGGATAGCGACCGATACCAGGGCCATGACCAATCGATCACCCCTCGCGGCAGATGGTTTTCCGGACATGCCGCCGGTGCGCGGGCTGGAATTCGCGACCGGGGCTGCCGGCATCCGCTACCGGGACCGCGACGACGTGCTGTTTGCCGCGTTCGCCGCAGGTACCTCGGTTGCCGGGGTGTTCACCCGCTCGGCGACGGCGGCGGCGCCGGTGGACTGGTGCCGGCGCGTGATCGGCGGCGGGCTTGCCCGGGCGCTCGTCGTCAACGCCGGCAACGCCAACGCGTTTACCGGTGCGGCGGGCGATCGCGCGGTGGAGCGCACGGCGATCGCGGCGGCGCAACTGTTCGCCTGCCCGGCCGATCAAGTGCTGGTGGCTTCGACCGGGGTCATCGGCGAACCGCTGCCGGCCGAGCGCATCGAGGCGGTGTTGCCGCAACTGGCCGATCGCCTGTCGGCTGACGGCTGGCAGCGGGCGGCCGAGGCGATCATGACCACCGACACCTTCGCCAAGGCTGCCCACCGCCGCGTCGAGATCGACGGGATTCCGGTCGCCATCAATGCGATCGCCAAGGGCGCGGGGATGATCGCCCCCGATCTCGCGACGCTGCTCGCCTTCGTGTTCACCGATGCCGCGATCGCCGCACCGGTGCTGCAGGATATCGTGCGCGACGGTGCGGCGCGCAGCTTCAACTGCATCAGCATCGACGGCGACACCTCGACCAACGATACGCTCCTGGTCTTTGCCACCGGTGGCGCGCGCAACCGGCCGATCACGACGCACGATGATCCGCGACTTGCGCCGTTGCGCGATGCGCTTGCAGCCGTGCTGGTCGATCTCGCCCGCCAGATCGTGCGCGACGGCGAGGGGGCGTCGAAGTTCGTGACGATTCACGTTGGCGGGGCCGAGAACGACGCGGCGGCGCATCGGATCGCGATGACGGTCGCCAACTCGCCCCTGGTCAAGACCGCAATCGCCGGCGAGGACGCGAACTGGGGGCGCATCGTCGCCGCCGTCGGCCGCGCCGGCGCGGCACTCGATAAGGATCGCCTGCAAATCCGCTTGGGGGGTGTCCTGGTAGCGCGCGACGGCGGCCCGGTTCCCGGCTACGACGAAACGCCGGTGGTTGCCCATCTCAAGGGCCGCGAGATCGAGATCGACATCGCGCTCGGCCTGGGCAGCGGCGGCGCCACGGTCTGGACCTGCGATCTCACCCATGGCTACATCGACATCAACGCCGCCTACCGGTCCTGAGCCGGCCGCTCCTGAGCCCACAGTTCCCGAGCCAGGGTGCCTCGGCCTGAGTACGGTCGACAGCGCGCCGCGGCCGATCGTACTGGTCAGCGCCGTGGCACTGGTCGATCTCGACAGCCGGGTGCTTCTGGCGCAACGGCCAAAAAGCAAGCCGATGGCCGATCTGTGGGAGTTTCCCGGCGGCAAGGTGCAAGGCGGCGAGAGCCCGGAGGCGGCAGCGGTGCGCGAGCTGCGTGAGGAGCTTGGCATCGACATCACCGAGAGCTGCCTCGCGCCGTTTACCTTCGCCTCGCACGCCTATCCCGAGTTCCGGCTCCTGATGCCGCTGTTCCTGTGCCGGGTATGGCGAGGCACACCGGTTGCGCACGAGCACCAGGCGCTGAAGTGGCTGCGTCCTATGCAAATGACGGCGGTGCCGATGCCGCCCGCCGATCGGCCGCTGGTCGCCATGCTGCGCGATTTCCTGTGAGGCGGGGCAAAGCGGCTGGCGGCGGGCCGATGCAGATGTCACCTAAGGCCGGCATGCCTTCGCGGCCGGCATCATTCCGTTGGTGCGCCGAACTGGTGCAGAATCCGCGCCACGTCGTCCGCCGAAAGATTGAACCCGGGACGATCGCGATGCCAGCGGGTGACCTGCACGGCGAGCGGCACACCTTTCGCCGTCTCGTCGCGGCCGGCCTTGTCGAGCGCCATGTTGACCAGCTCGGCGTCGACATCCTCTCCGTGACAGGTATAACACCGCGGACGCACCGTGCTTTCCCAGGGATCGCCACGATCGTCGGCCACGGCGGGCAGCGCCGCCAGTACGACCAGAGCGACGGCAACCGCCGTTCGCCCGGACCGGCCGGCCCGCGTCCCCCCCTTAACGCTGGCGCAGAGTTCTGATATAGGCGTCGAGATCGTCGATCTCCCCTTGCGTCAGCGCGAGGTCTGGCATGCCGCCGTGCGGCTGGGTGAGAAACGCGGCGATGCGGTCGGACGTCATGTCCGGGTGGTCGGCAATCGCCGGGAATGGTGGCGCGCCGTCCGGCCCGCTCTTGCCGTTGACCAGGTGGCACGACGTGCACCAGCGCTGCGCAATCTCCTTGCCGACGACGGAGTCGGCCGCCGCGCTGGGCCGATGGAAGGACAGCACAACGATGCAGGAAAGCGCAAGCGCGGTTGCGGGAACGTGCCAATGGTAGCGGCGCATGGTGCCAACTTAGCCGATCGATGCCGGATTGGCGAGACCGCCGGCGCGGCCGTGCATGTGCACGCGCGCCGATGCTTCGGGCAATGGGAAGAAGCGAGATCGGCCGATGCGTGAGAGCCCGAACGTGCGTGCCGCCATCGTGATCATCGGCAACGAGGTCCTCTCCGGGCGCACCCAGGACCAGAACCTGCAGTTCCTCGCCGACAAGCTGGGTGCGCTTGGCATCGTGGTCGAGGAAGCGCGTGTCGTCCGCGATGACGAGGACGCCATCTGCGACGCGGTCAACGCCTGCCGGCAACGCTACGAGTATGTGTTTACTACCGGTGGCATCGGCCCGACGCATGACGACCGCACCGCGGCCAGCATTGCCAAGGCGTTCGGCGTCGCGCTGTTGCGCAATCCGCGTGCCGTCGCACTCCTTGAGCAGCAATACACCCCGGGCGAAATCAACGAGGCGCGCCTGAAGATGGCCGACATTCCCGACGGGGCGACGCTTCTCGACAACCCGGTCAGCCGTGCGCCGGGCTTCCTGATCGAAAACGTGTTCGTGCTGCCGGGCGTGCCGTCGATCATGCGCGCGATGTTCGATGGCCTGCGCTTCCGGCTCAGAGGCGGCGCGCCGGTGGCTTCGCTCACCATCTCGGCGTTCACCACGGAGGGCAGCATCGCCACACCGCTGGCGGCCTTGCAGGCGCGGCACCGCGCCGTCGAGATCGGCAGCTATCCGTTCGTGCGCTCGGGCCGGTTCGGCGTCAGCCTGGTGGTGCGCGCGACCGACCGCGCGGCGGTGGAAAGGGCCGCCGATGACATCATCGCCCTGTTGCGCGGGCTCGACATCGAACCGATCCGCGACGGCAACGGGGGCACCTGAGATGCGCTTGCGCACGCCGGTCGGCAACAGGGGCTACGGCAGTGCGCCGCGCCGGCTGCCGATCTTCCTGCGCTTTCTGCTCAAGCACCTCGCCGCCGGCAGCATCGGCGGCTTCCTTCTCGGCGTGCTGCTCTTGTGGCAGGACGTCGCCGGGCTGAAGACGATGATCTTCGCCTCGCCCGACCGCGGGCTCGTCCTGTTCATGCTGTTCTTCGGGCTGTGGGTGACGTTCGGCTCGCTGGCCATGGCGATCGGCGTCATGCAGTTGGGCGAGGAGCGCGACTGACGCCCGCCCGCCGAGGTGGCGGCCTGTTGAACCGGCCCGCTAGAAGAGTGAGCCCTGGTTGCCGCCGCTGCCGGCGGCGGACCGTGGCACGGGCCGCGGCGCGTCGCCTTCGATGATGGCGCCCGCCTCTCCGTCGGCAAAGCGGATGCGGACCGCCATCTGCGGCTGCACGGCGGCGCGTGCGGTCAGCGCGTGGCCGGCGCGATCAAAGACCAGAACGAAGCCGCGCTCCAGCACGCGCTGATAGGAAAAGCTTTCGAGGAGCGCACCGGCGCGCTCCAGCCGGTTGTGGCGAGCGAGGAGGAGTTGGCCCAACGCCCGATCGAGGGTGCGCGCGGCAAACGCGAGCCGCTGGCGCTCGCCCTCGATCCGCGCCGCCGGGCTCGCCAGCTTCGCCGCGGTCGCGGCGAGCTTCCGCCGCCTGGCGTCGAGGCCGACGGCGAGGCCGTTGTCGAGGCGCTCGCCCCAATCGTCGAGGCGCTGGCGGGCCTGCTCCAGGAGCCGTGCCGGCTGCGGCAGGCCGCGCTCGGCCGCGATCAGCCGCGTTCGCCGCTCGGTCACCGTCCGGTTGATGGCGGCGATGGCGCTGGCCGCCAATCCCATGACCTTCGCCACCAGCTCCGCGCGCACCGGCACCGCCAGCTCGGCCGCCGCGGTCGGTGTCGGCGCCCGGAGATCGGCGGCGAAATCGATCAACGTGGTATCGGTTTCGTGACCCACCGCCGAGATCAGCGGAATGGCGCTGGCGGCGGCGGCGCGGACGACGATCTCCTCGTTGAACGCCCACAAGTCTTCGAGGCTGCCGCCTCCGCGGGCGACGATCAGGACATCGGGCCGCGGGACGCGGCCGGCGGGGTCGAGCCGATTGAAGCCATCGATGGCGGCGGCGATCTGTTCGGCCGCGCCCTGACCCTGAACAAGGACCGGCCACACGAGGACCGGGCGCGGGAAGCGGTCGGCAAGCCGGTGCAGAATGTCGCGGATCACCGCGCCCGTGGGCGAGGTGACGACACCGATCACCGCGGGCAGGAACGGGATCGGCTTCTTGCGTGAAGGCGCGAACAACCCTTCATCGGCAAGCTTGCGGCGCCGGTCTTCGAGGAGCTTCAACAACGCGCCCTCGCCGGACAGCTCGATGGCATCGACGACCATCTGGTATTTCGAGCGGCCCGGATAGGTGGTCAGCCGCCCGTTCGCCACCACTTCGAGCCCGTTTTCGATGGCAATCCGCATCCGCAACGCAGACGTGCGCCAGCACACCGCCTCCAGGACCGCGTCGGTGTCCTTGAGCGTGAAATAGAGGTGGCCCGATGCCGCCTGCTTGAGACCCGAAACTTCGCCCTTGACCCGGACGCGATCGAACGCTGCCTCGACATGGCGTTTAAGTGCCAGCGAGATCTCGCTGACGGTGAGAACCGGCAGATTGTGATCGGGCTGCTGAGGGCTAGGATCCTTGTTCATCGCGTGCGAGTATGGACGAGAAGAATGCTTGCGGCAAAACATCCGAGCGGCCGGGAGGAGGGGTGCCGATGAGAGTGCTGGTGGTCGGATCGGGTGGACGCGAGCACGCACTCTGCTGGGCGATTGCCCGCTCACCGCTGTGCGATGCGCTGTTCTGCGCACCCGGCAATGCCGGCATCAGCCGGCACGCCCGTTGTGTCGACCTCGCGGCTGCCGACATCGACCATCTCGTTCGCTTCGCGCAGAACGAGGCCATCGATTTCGTCGTGGTCGGCCCGGAAGAGCCGCTGGTCAGGGGCCTCGTCGATCGCCTGGAGAAAGCCGGCATCAAGGCCTTCGGGCCCAGGGCGGCGGCCGCGCGCATCGAGGGCTCCAAGGGGTTCATGAAGGACCTGTGCGCCCGCTACGACATCCCCGGTGCGGCCTATGTGCGCTTCGACGAGCCCGATCAGGCGAAGGAGTTCATCATCCGCCATGGCGCACCACTGGTGGTGAAGGCCGACGGGCTGGCCGCCGGCAAGGGCGTCATCATCTGCCGCAACGAGAACGAAGCCTTTGCCGCCGTCGATCATCTGATGACCGAGGGTGCCTACGACGGCGCCGGGCTGAAGATCGTCATCGAGGATTTCCTGCAGGGCGAGGAGGCGAGCTTCTTTGCGTTGGTGCATGGCACCCGCTCCATCCCGCTGGTGTCCGCCCAGGACCACAAGGCGGCATTCGACGGCGACGAGGGGCCGAACACCGGCGGCATGGGGGCCTATTCACCGGCCCCGGTGGTCACCGAAGCCGTCGCGCAGAAGGTGATGGAGACCATCATCAATCCCACCATCCATGCGCTGGCGGCCGAGGGATGCCCCTATGTCGGTCTGCTCTACGCGGGCCTGATGATCAAGGATGGCAGGCCCAGTCTGCTCGAATTCAACACACGCTTCGGCGATCCCGAGTGCCAGCCGCTGCTGATGCGCCTGAAGTCCGATCTTCTTGCCGCCCTGGTGGCGTGCGCCGAGGGCCGCATGGACGATATCGCGCTGGAGTGGTACGACGACGCGGCGCTGACGGTGGTGCTGGCGACGCACGGCTACCCCGGCCCCTATGCCCGCGGCTCGGAAATCCGTGGCCTCGATCGGGCGGCCGCCATCGAGGACGTCGTCGTGTTCCATGCCGGAACATCCTTTGCCGACGGCCGCATCGTTGCCAATGGTGGTCGCGTTCTGGGGGTGACCGCCCGCGCGCCGACCATTGCCCAGGCTCAGGCGCGGGCGTATTGCGCCGTCGATGCCATCGACTGGCCGGAGGGCTTCTGCCGGCGCGATATCGGCTGGCGGGCGATTGGCCGCCCTTAAACCGGGCCGCCCTCGGCGAGGCACAGACGCAAGCCCTCCCGCCAGTCGGGCAGCGCCACGCCGAAGGTGCGGCGCGCCTTGCTACAGTCCAGCACCGAATAGGCCGGCCGGCGCGCGCGGGTCGGATAGTCTGCGGTGGGGATCGGTTTGAGCGCCGGCACCCTCTCGCCCTCGGCGGCGAGGGCGGCAAAAATCGCCTGGGCGAAGCCGTGCCACGAGGTCGCGCCGGCGGACGCGAGGTGATAGGTGCCGGCGACCGGGCCGATGCCGACGGTGCCGGCGCCAAGCCAGGTGCGGGCGAGGATCTGGGCGGTGGCTTCGGCGAGGAGCCGGCTCCAGCTCGGGCAACCGATCTGGTCATCGACGACGGCGAGTTCCGCGCGCGTCCGGCCCAGCCGACGCATGGTCAACAGAAAATTCCGACCGCGGTTGGCGTAGATCCAGGCCGCGCGCAAGATCAGATGCGCACAGCCGCTCGCACGGATCGCGTCCTCGCCGGCCAGCTTCGAGCGGCCATAGACGCCGAGCGGCGCCACCGTGTCGTCCTCGCGGTAGGGCCGTTCCCGCGCGCGCCCATCGAATACGTAGTCGGTCGAGAAGTGGACGAGCGCCGCATCGCAGGCCGCGCCGGCGGCGGCCAGCGCCGCCAGTGCCTCGGCATTGACCGCAAAGGCGATGGCCTCGTCGTCCTCGGCCGCGTCGACGGCGGTATACGCGGCCGCGTTGACGATGAGGCCGGGCGCGAGTGCCGAGATGCGTGGCCCGATCGTGTCGGGACGGGAAAGATCGAGCTCGCGTCGGCCCCAGGCAACCAGTTCGCCCTGGACGGCGAGGGCGCGCGCAAGCTCGAACCCGAGCTGACCGTCCGGTCCCAACAACAAGATGCGCCCGCGGCCGGCGCCTCGCGCCGCCGTCATGGTGGCGCCTCGTACGCCGGCAGCCGGGCGGGTGCGATCGCCGACAGCGCCGGGGCCGCGGCATCGGCAGCCGAGAGCACCGGTGCCGCCAACGGCCAGGTGATGCCGAGGGTAGGATCGTTCCAGGCGATGGCGATCCCCGCTTCCGGCGCGTACGGCGCCGAGCACTTGTAGGCGACGACGGCGCGCGCGCTCAGCACGCAGAAACCATGGGCGAAGCCTTCCGCAATGAACATCTGCTGGCGGTTCTCGGCCGACAGCAGCGCGGCCGTCCAGCGGCCGAAGGTCGGCGAGCCGGCCCGCACATCGACGGCGACATCGAAGATCTCCCCCTCCAGGGCGTAGACCAGCTTGGCCTGCGGGAACGGGTGCTGCAGGTGCAGGCCACGCAGCACGCCCTGGTGCGAGATCGAGACGTTGTCCTGGACGAAGGACACGCTAATGCCGGCGGCGCGGTAACGCTCGGTGTGATAGGCCTCGAACAAGACGCCGCGGGCGTCGGCGTGCACGTCGGGTGCGATCAGCAGCACACCGGCCAGCGACGTCTGCGCAACGTTCATGGCGCGCGCGGTCCCGGCAGCGCCGCCTCGGCCAGGAGAGCGAGGAGGTATTGGCCATAGGCCGAATTGGCCAGCGGCCGGGCCAGTGCCTGCAACTGTTGGGCGTCGATGTAGCCCATGCGCCACGCCACTTCCTCGGGGCACGCGATCTTGAGGCCCTGGCGCGCTTCGATCACCTGGACGAAGGTGACTGCCTGGAACAGTGCCTCGTGCGTGCCGGTATCGAGCCAGGCGGCGCCACGGCCGAGGGTTTCGACGGCGAGCCGGCCGGCGGCGAGGTAGGCGCGATTGACATCCGTGATCTCAAGCTCGCCGCGCGCCGAGGGCGTCAGCGTCCGCGCGATGGCGATGGCGTCGGTGTCGTAGAAGTAGAGCCCGGTGACGGCATAGCGTGACGGCGGGACTGCCGGTTTCTCTTCGATGCTGACCGGCCGCCCGCGGTTATCGAAGCCGATGACGCCGTAGCGTTCGGGGTCGCGCACCGGGTAGGTGAACACCGTGGCCCCTTCGCTGCGGCGGCTGACCGCCTGCAGGCGTTGGGCAAGGCCCTGGCCGAAGAAGATGTTGTCGCCCAGGATCAGGCAGAGCGGATCGCCACCGACGAAGCCTTCGGCGATGAGCAGGGCTTCGGCCAGGCCCTTGGGTTCCTGCTGCACCGCATACGAGATCGCGACCCCCCACCGGCTGCCGTCGCCGAGCAGCATCGCGAACGCCGCCTGGTCGCGCGGCGTGGTGATGATCAGGATCTCACGGATGCCGGCCAGCATCAGCACGGACAAGGGATAGTAGATCAACGGCTTGTCATAGACCGGCAGGAGCTGCTTGCTCACCGCGAGCGTCGACGGGTAGAGCCGGGTGCCGTGGCCGCCGGCGAGCACGATGCCCTTGCGGGTGGGAGTGCGCGTGCTCATCCGCCCATCCGTTCGCCGCCACCGGCGCGGGTCTGCCACAGCGGATTGGCGGCCGCCGCCGTCGCGTCGTCGCCGACGGCGCGGTGCGGCGCACGGGCGGCGACGGCTTCGCACCACGCCTGGTGGTCGAGGTACCAGGCGACCGTCGCGCGCAGGGCCTGTGCGAAGTCGTGGCGCGGTGTCCAGCCAAGCTCGCCGCGGATCTTGGCGGCATCAAGCGCGTAGCGCAGGTCGTGGCCGGGGCGGTCGTGGACGAAGCGGATGAGATCCGCGTGCGGACGGTGCGGCGAGGCCGGCAGCAGGGCATCGAGGCAATCGCACACCGCGCGCGCCAGATCGAGGTTGCGCCTCTCGTTGTCGGCCGCGATGGCGTAGGTCTCGCCGATCCGCCCGGCATCGAGGACGCGCATCAGGGCTTCGACGTGATCGTCGACATAGAGCCAGTCGCGCACGTTTTCGCCGGAGCCGTAAATGGGCAACGGTGCGCCGGCGAGAGCCTTGGCGATCAGCACCGGGATCAGCTTTTCCGGGTATTGGTAAGGACCGAAATTGTTCGAGCAGTGCGTGGTGAGCACCGGCAGTCCGAACGTGCGGTGCCAGGCGCGCACCAGATGGTCCGCTGCCGCCTTCGAGGCCGCGTAGGGCGAGTTGGGCCTAAGCGCAGAGGCTTCATCGAAGCGGCCTTCGGGACCGAGGCTGCCGTAGACCTCGTCGGTCGAAACATGGACAAGACGAAAACGCTCCCCGAGCGGCGGTTCCGCCGCCCGCCAATGGGCGAGTGCCGCTTCAAGGAGGCGAAAGGTGCCTTCGATGTTGGTGGCGATGAACGGCTCCGGCGTGCCGATGGAGCGATCGACGTGGGTTTCTGCCGCTAGGTGCAGCACCGCATCCGGGCGGTGACGCTCGAACGTCGCCGCCAGGGCGGCGGCATCGCAGATATCGATGTGCTCGAAGACGAAGCGCGGATGGTGGGCGACGTCGGCGAGCGTCGCCTCGTTGCCAGCGTAGCTGAGCTTGTCGACGACGATGACGGTGGCGGTAGTCGCGGCAAGGAGGCGACGGACCACGGCGGAGCCGATGAAGCCGGCGCCACCCGTAATCACGATCCGCTGGTAACGGTCCAGTTGCACGCCCGCTCGCCTCGTGCCCGTCGAAGCCGCGGTTCTAGCCCCGCGCGCCGGCAAGTCAACGCCATCGTGTGCCACACATCGAATGCCGCTCCACCTTTGCGGGCGATTACCCGCCGATGCGCAGGCCGATCTTGGCCACCCGCCGCCTACAGGTTTAAGAACGCGCCGAGAGATGATCGGATGGCGATGTGATGGGAATTTCGGAAGCAATGGTGCCGGGAACGGCGGGGAAGACGGAAACGGCAGGGAAGGAGGAAGCGCCGGCGCCAGTCACCTGGCTGGTCCTGGGCGACAAGCTCGGCGACAACGCGCAGATCGAAGCGATCGCGTCGGCGCTGGGCTGGCCGGTGGCGGCGAAGCGCCTGCGCTTCAAGGACCAGTACGTCCTCGGCAAGCCCACTTTCAAGCCGTCCTTGTATCACATCGATCTCGCGGCGTCCGATGCGCTGACGCCGCCGTGGCCCGATCTGGTGCTGACCGTCGGGCGCCGGCCATCGATGGCGGCGATGTGGATTCGCGCCCAGTCCGGCGGGCGGACCAAGGTGGTCATCGTCGGCCGGCCGCGTCGCATGCTGAAGGCGTTCGCGCTGGTGCTTGCCACGCCGCAGTACCGGCTGCCGGCGCGCCCCAACGTCATGCACCTCGATTTGCCGCTGATGCGTGTCGATGCGGCCAAGATGGCAGACGCGGCGCTCGTCTGGCGCGAGCGGTTCGATACGCTCGCGCGGCCGCTGACCGCGGTCCTCGTCGGCGGGCCCACCAAGCCGTTCCGCTTCACCGAAGATGTCGTCGAGGACTTCATCGCCCGGCTCGTGCGCTCCACCGGCGCAGCCGGCACGCTGTTCGTCAGCACCAGCCGGCGCACGCCGGCGCCAGTGGTCTGCGCGCTCGAACGCGCGCTGCCAGGCAATGCGACACTCTATCGCTGGCAGGCCGGCAGCACGGAAAACCCCTACCTCGCGCTCCTGGGTGGCGCCGATCGCTTCGTCGTCACCGGCGATTCGGTTTCGATGATCGTCGAGGTTGCCCGGCTCGGCCGGCCGCTGGCGATTTTTCCGCTGCCGGTGCTCTCGTCGCCGTGGGACCGCCTGCGCCGATTCCTCGCCGGCCAGTTCCAGCCACCGGCCGGCACCACCACGGCGGCGTCCGGCCTCTTGATGCGCTTGGGCGATCTCGTTTACGAGACCGGCCTCGTTTCCTACGCGCGCGACTTCACGGCGTTGCACCAGCGCCTGGTTGATCGTGGCCTCGCGGTGTTCCTGGGAGAGCCGATGCCCGCGGCGCCGCCGGCCGCGGCCGGCGATGACCTGCCCGCGGTGGTCGCACGCATTCGTGGCCTGTTCGGGCGGTAGAAATCCGTAACTCCGACTTCTGCGTATCGATAGTCGCAGGCGCGCTGCGATGGCAGCGCCGTCACACCTTCCGAGCAAAAGCAGCGGCCTTTCTTGCGTGATGCGCGAGCTTCTGCTAAGGAGGGAAAGTCGACTGGACGGGACTCAAGAGAGATGCAAACACCGCGGCCCACAGTTTTTATTCATACAAATCACAAACAGATCGTCGGCGCCTTGGTTGCCGAGCACTCGCTCAAGCGTAACTCCAAGAACGCCGACAAGTTCGACGTGCGTTTCATCGAGGTCAAGGATCACGCCTTTCTGAAAGCGCGCGAGGGCCAGGAATACTTGCGCGATGGGGTCACCCGCCCGTGGCACGTTAACGACTTGCAGTCGTTCACGCCGCTGCGCTTCATGCCGCCGGAGTTGATGGGCTACCAGGGCCGCGCCGTGGTCATCGATCCCGATGTCTTCGCCCAGGGCGACGTCTGGGAACTGCTGTCGCGCGACATGGGCGGCGCCGCCATCATGTGCCGCATGCGCTCGGGCGCCAAGGAGAAGCGCGGCTGCTGCGCGACCTCGGTGATGCTGCTCGATTGCGCCAAGCTCACCCATTGGCGGGTCGAGCAACAATTCAATGAGCTGTTCGAGATGAAGCGCGACTACGCGAAGTGGATCTGCCTGCAGTACGAGCCCAAGGAAAGCATCCGGCTGTTCGAGAACACGTGGAACGACTTCGACCACCTGACCGCCGAGACCAAGATGCTGCACACGACGCGGCGCCGCACGCAGCCGTGGAAGGCCGGTCTGCCCGTCGATTTCATGCCGCCGGAGAAGCCGGCGAGCGTGCCGTTCCTGGGCCTGATCAACCGGGTGCGCCGGCGCATCTTCGGCGATTACACCTTCCTCGGCCACTACAAGCCGCATCCCGACCCGAACCAGGAGCGGTTCTTCTTCGGGCTGCTGCGGGAATGCGTCGAGAAGGGCATCGTCACCGAGGAGATGCTGCGCGAGCAGATGCGCCAGAACCACGTCCGTCACGACGCGATGGAGGTCCTGCAGCGCACCGACCCGCTGGCGGCCTGAGGCGCAGATCGCCTTTGGACGACATCTCGCGCTGACGCGTTCGCTGGGGCAACTTTAGCGGCAAAACAATGCGATACGCCCTCGGCGCGTCAAGCGGGACGGCCGGGGACTGCTGGTGTGCGGCTGGATTTCGTTGGCCGGATTGCGTCGGGCGGAACGTCTTCCGATCGGTCGGCGCCCTCCTGCCGCGCGCGCACGGCGGTGCGCGGTCTGCGCAACGGACGCGGGGAATCTCGCCCGAAAGCAAACACCAGCGGTCACCTTTTCGGTTGAACTCGACCGGCGCCGTGTTACATAGACAATCAAGACGATTTTGGTCTGATTTCACGAGTTGCCGATGATCCGCTTGAGCCGGCTTGCCGATTACGGGGTGGCGCTGATGACCCAGGTGGCGTGCGCCCGCCGTGCCGTGCACAGCGCGCAGTCACTGGCGTCCGCCTCGGGGCTGCCGGTGCCGACGGTGAGCAAGCTGTTGTCGGCTCTCGCGCGCGGCGGCCTCCTGGAGGCGATCCGCGGCGCCAAGGGTGGCTACCGGCTGGCGCGCCCGGCGGGCGCGATCTCCATCGGCGAGATCGTCAGTGCCGTCGACGGGCCGATTGCGCTCACCCAATGCATCGAGCGGGGGCCGGGCGTGTGCGAGGTCGAATTCATCTGCCCGAGCCGGCGCGGCTGGCAGGCGATCAACGACGGGGTCCGCCGGGCCTTTGCCGCCGTCTCCTTGGCCGAGCTGGTCGAAGACGGCCCCTTGGTGTGGCGCGGAGCGGATGCGGACGCACGTGATCTCGCGGCGCACGACTGATGCACAGCCGCGCCGTCCCGGAAACAACAACAGGCGTCCGGTGTTCCCGAACCCGGCCGGCCCACAGAGCGAACCAGGGTTGAGAAGATGGACGCAAGGCTCGACGCGGAGACGGCAAACACGGTCGGCGATCTGGTCGGACAGCGCTACAAGTACGGTTTCGTCACCGCCATCGAGACCGAAACGGCGCCCAAGGGCCTGAACGAGGACATCGTCCGTTTCATTTCCGCGAGGAAGGATGAGCCGGAGTGGCTCTTGAACTGGCGCCTCAAGGCCTTTCGCCACTGGCTCGACATGCCCGAGCCGGGCTGGGCCAAGGTCTCCTTCCCGCCGATCGATTATCAGGATTCCTACTACTACTCGGCGCCCAAGGCTTCGGGCGGCACCAAGAGCCTCGATGAGGTGGACCCCGAGCTGAAGCGCACCTACGAGAAGCTCGGCATTCCCCTGCACGAGCAGGAGATCCTGGCCGGCGTGGCGGTCGATGCCGTCTTCGACAGCGTCTCGGTGGCCACCACCTTCAAGGCGAAGCTGGAAGAGGTCGGCGTCATCTTCTGTTCGATCTCCGAGGCGGTGAAGAAGCATCCGGAACTGGTGCGCAGGTATCTCGGCAGCGTCGTGCCCTACACCGACAACAAGCATGCGACGCTGAATTCGGCGGTGTTCACCGACGGCTCGTTCGTCTATGTGCCCGAAGGGGTGCGCTGCCCGATGGAGCTTTCGACCTACTTCCGCATCAACGCCGCCAAGACCGGCCAGTTCGAGCGCACCCTGATCATCGCCGACCGCGGCTCCTACGTCAGTTACCTCGAAGGCTGCACCGCGCCGATGCGCGACGAGAACCAGCTGCACGCCGCCGTCGTCGAACTGATCGCGCTCGACGATGCCGAGATCAAGTATTCGACGGTGCAGAACTGGTATCCGGGCGACGAGGAAGGCCGGGGCGGCATCTACAACTTCGTCACCAAGCGTGGCGCCTGCCGCGGCCGCAATTCCAAGATCTCGTGGACGCAGGTCGAGACCGGATCGGCGATCACCTGGAAGTATCCGAGCTGCATCCTGCAGGGCGACAACTCGGTGGGCGAGTTCTATTCGGTCGCCGTCACCAACCACTGCCAGCAGGCCGATACCGGCACCAAGATGATTCATCTCGGCCGCAACACCCGCTCACGCATCATCTCCAAGGGCATCTCGGCCGGCCGCGGCCAGCAGACTTACCGCGGGCTGGTCCGTGTCGCGGCCAAGGCGACCGGCGCACGCAACTATACCCAGTGCGACTCGCTTCTGATCGGCGGTCGGTGCGGCGCCCACACCGTGCCCTACATCGAGAGCCACAATCGCAGCGCGATCATCGAGCACGAGGCGACCACCTCGAAAATCGCCGAGGACCAGCTCTTCTACTGCCGGCAGCGCGGCCTGTCGCAGGAGGCGGCGGTTGCGCTGGTGGTCAACGGCTTCTGTCGCGACGTGTTGCAGCAGTTGCCGATGGAGTTCGCCGTCGAAGCCCAGAAACTGGTCGGCATCAGCCTCGAAGGCAGCGTCGGCTGAAACGGGCCGGCGTCCCGGCGCCGGCGGGAAGGAGCAGAACCGTGTCGATGTTGGAAATCCGCAACCTGCACGTGGTGGTCGACGGCACCGAGATCCTGAAAGGCCTGGATCTCAGCGTCGAGGCGGGCGAGGTGCACGCGGTGATGGGGCCCAATGGCGCCGGCAAGAGCACGCTCGCCTATGCGCTCGCCGGCCGCGAGGGCTACACCATCACCGAGGGCGATATCGTCCTGGACGGCCGGTCCATCGCCGCCTGTTCACCGGAGGAGCGTGCCATCGCCGGCCTGTTCCTCGGCTTTCAGTACCCCATCGAGATACCCGGCGTGGCCAATTCGACCTTCCTCAAGGAGGCACTGAATGCGCTCAAGCGCGCCCGCGGCGAGCCGGAGGTCGATGCACTGCAGTTCATCAAGCTCGCGCGCAAGAAGATGGCACTCTTGGGCATGTGCGACGACATGCTCCGCCGCCCCGTCAACGTCGGCTTCTCGGGCGGCGAGAAAAAGCGCAACGAGGTGCTGCAGATGGCGCTCCTGGAGCCGAAGATGATCCTGCTCGACGAGACCGACAGCGGCCTCGACGTCGATGCGCTCAAGCTGGTTGCCCGCAGCGTCAATGCGTTGCGCGCGCCGGGCCGCGCCTTCCTGATGATCACCCATTACGACCGCCTGCTGGACGACATCGTGCCGGATCGTGTCCATGTGCTCGCCAACGGTCGCATCATACGCTCCGGCGGCCGCGATCTTGCACGTGAGATCGACGAAAAGGGCTTCGCCGAAACCGTCGCGGCGGCGGCCTGAGTGCGCGCCCTGGAGAAGACCCGAGCGGATGGTTTGAGATGACAACCGGCCTTGCGCTGCTCGACAAAGCCGCGGTTACGCCGCCCGTTTCCCCGGCCATCGCCGGCTTGCGCCGCCAAGCCGGCGCCCGCTTTCGCACGCTCGGCCTGCCGAGCCGCCGGCTGGAGGCGTGGCGCTACACCGATCTCGGCCCGCTCGCCGGGCTTTCGTTCGGCGCGCCCGCGGCCTGCGCGGTGTTCGAGGCCGCCCGGGTGCTTGCCGGCCTGCCGCCGCTGGTCGGTGACGCCTTCCGGCTCGTCTTCGTCGACGGCCGCCTGCGCTTCGAGCTGAGCCACCCGGTCGCCCTGTCCGCCGGCATCAGCATTACCAGCCTGGCGAATGCCCTGCGCAGCGATCCGGATCGGGTCGTCCCGCTCTTGGGCCGCGTCCTCGCGCTTGACGGCGAGGCGATGCCGGCCTTGAACACCGCGTTGATGGCCGAAGGCGTCGTCGTTTCGCTCGGCGCGTCGACGCGGCTGGAGCGCCCCCTCGAACTTCTGTTTCTTGCGGGCGAAGGCGTCGACGCGGTGGCTCATCATCCGCGCGCCTTGATCGTGCTCGAAGCGGGCAGCACCGCGACGGTGATCGAGCGGCACATCGGCATCGGCGGAGCGAACTATCTCTCCAACCAGGTGACCGAGATCAGCCTCGGTGCCGGGGCGCACTTGCGCCATTACAAGGTGCAGGCCGAGGGCGCCGGCGCTTTTCACCTGGCACGCACCGGGGTGCGCGCCGCGGCCGATGCCGTCTACGAGAGCTTCGTGCTGGCCACCGGCGCGCGTCTCGCCCGCCACGAGACCAGCGTGCGCCTCGAAGGTCCGGGTGCCCGCGCCGTCGTCTGCGGTGCCTATCTGATCCGTGGCCAGCAGCATTGCGACAACACCACGGTGATCGAGCATGCCGCCTCGCACACCGTGTGTCAGGAAGTGTTCAAGGGCGTGGTCGACGAAGCCGCGCGCGCCGTGTTCCAGGGCAAGATCGTCGTCGGTGTCGGCGCACAGAAGGCCGATGGCCGTCAGGTCAGCAAGGCGCTGCTGCTCTCCGATACCGCCGAGATCGATCAGAAGCCCGAACTCGAAATCTATGCCGACGACGTCAAGTGCAGCCACGGTGCCACCGCCGGCCAGGTCGACCGCAACCAGCTCTTCTATCTGCAAAGCCGGGGCCTGCCGGAGGCTACGGCGCGACGCCTGCTGATCGAGGGATTCCTCGCCGAGGCTTTCGAGCAGATCTCGCACCTGTGCGTGCGGGAGACGCTGCTGGAGCAGGCGCTCGCCTGGCTGAGGACGTGAGGAGGGGGATGCCGTGACCATCATGACCTCGCGCGCCGTCCAGATTTCTGCCGAGCCGATTCCCGCCGCCCCGACAGCCGCCGAGATCGGCCACAACGCGCAGCCCGCCGTGCTCGACATCGAACGGCTGCGCGCCGATTTCCCGATCCTGAGCCAGACCGTGCATGGCCGGCCGCTGGTCTATCTCGACAACGCCGCGTCGGCGCAAAAGCCAGCCTGCGTGCTCGACGCGATGGACGAGGCGTATCGCACGTACTACGCCAACGTGCATCGTGGGTTGCATCGCTTGAGCGAACGGGCGACCGATGCGTTCGAGGCGGCGCGCGCCAAGGTCGCGTCCTTCGTCAACGCGCGTTCGGCCGACGAAATCGTCTTCGTGCGCGGTGCCACCGAGGCGATCAACTTGGTCGCGGCCACCTACGGCCGGCGTTTCCTGAGCGCCGGCGACGAGGTGATCATCTCGCACCTCGAACACCACGCCAACATCGTGCCGTGGCAGTTGCTGCGTGACGAGAAGGGCATCGTGCTCAAGGTGGTGCCCATCGATGACGACGGGCGGCTCGACCTCGATGCCTATCACGCGATGCTGTCGCCGAAGACGCGGCTGGTCGCGATGACCCACGTCTCCAACGCGCTCGGCACCATCACGCCGGTGAACGAGATCGTGGCGGCGGCCAAGCGCCACGGAGCACACGTGCTGCTTGACGGCTGCCAGGCGGCGCCGCACCTCGCGGTCGACGTCCAGGATCTCGGCTGCGATTTCTACGTCTTTTCCGGCCACAAGGTATACGGACCAACCGGCATCGGCGTGCTGTGGGGCCGGGGGGAGATCCTCGCCGAGATGCCGCCCTACCAGGGTGGCGGCGAGATGATCGCGTCGGTCAGCTTCGAGAAGACGACATTCAAGGCGCCGCCGCAGCGCTTCGAGGCCGGTACGCCCGCCATCGTCGAGGCGATCGGCCTGGGCGCGGCCATCGATTACTTGCGGGCGGTCGGCATGGAGCGCATCCGCGCCCACGATCGGGCGCTCATTGCCTACGCCTCCGATCGCCTCGAAGCCGTTGCCGGCGTGCGCGTCTACGGCCGTACCGGCGAAAAGGTGTCGATCCTCTCGTTCGGGATGGAGAACGTCCACCCCCACGACATCGGCACCTTCCTCGACCGCGCCGGCATCGCCGTGCGCGCCGGCCATCATTGCGCCCAGCCGCTGATGGCGCGCCTGGGCGTCGCCGCCACCGCACGCGCCTCGTTCGGCCTCTACAACACCACCTTCGAGGCCGACCGGTTGATCGAAACCTTGTCTCTGATCCGCGAGTTTTTCGCCTGATGCTGGACGAACTGCGCCAACTCTACCAGGACGTCATCCTCGACCACGGCCGGCGGCCGCGCAATTTCCGCAAGATGGCCGAACCGTCGGCAACCGCGCACGGTCACAACCCGATGTGCGGCGATACCCTTGACGTCTACTTGAGGCTGCGCCCGGATGGGACCATCGAGGACTGTTCGTTCGAGGGCAAGGGCTGCGCGATCTCGACCGCATCGGCGTCCCTGATGACCGAAACGCTCAAGGGCAAGCCGGCGGAAGATGCCCTGAAGCTGTTCCGCGCCTTTCAGGAGATGTGCACGAAGGATGACTTCGATGCGGCCCGCGCCGGCGTCGATGAGGATGCTCTTGAGCGCCTCGAAGTGCTTGCGGGCGTGCGCGAATTTCCCATGCGTGTCAAGTGTGCGACCCTTGCCTGGCATACGATGAAGGCGGCGCTGTCGAGCGAGGATCAAGCGACGACCGAGTAGGGCCAGGGCAAGGCAGCGAGATAGCGAGGGCAGCCAGCGATGAACACACCGACAGCAAACATGGGTCCGCCCGGTTTCATGCCGGACGCACCCGCTGTGGTCGCACGCGCCGGCGCGCCGTTACCGGCCGGCGCGAAGGTGGCCGCCAAAGAAGACGTGATCGCGGCACTGAGGACGGTCTATGACCCGGAAATTCCCGTCAACATCTACGAGCTTGGTCTGATCTACCGGCTCGACATCGGGGCCGCTGGCGATGTCGCCATTGACATGACGCTGACGGCGCCGGCCTGCCCGGTGGCAGGCGAGATCCCGCACGAGGTCGCCGCCGCCGTCGCGGCCTGCGCAGGCGTGGGCGCGGTCGAGGTGCGTCTGGTGTGGGAGCCGGCGTGGACGCCGGAGAAGATGTCGCGGGATGCCCGCCTCGCGCTCGATCTGTTCTAGCGGTTCGGGGCCGGCGGATCGATCACAGCCGTCCCCTTCGCCGAAGCGCCCGATCGGGAGACCCGATTCGCGCCGACGATGGCCGGACGCGGGTGCACCGACGACGCGTCCTTGCAAAGTGCCGCCGACGTCCGCAGGATCGCCGCCCGTCGTGCTCTTGGCCAGAAGGACCCGACCATGCGCTTCTATGATTTTGCCCTCGCGCCCAGCCCGCGCCGCGTGCGCGTGTTCGCCGCCGAGAAGGGCATCCGGTTGGACACGGTGCAGGTTGACTTGCGCGCCGGCGCCCATCTGAAGCCCGAGTTTCACAAGCTCAATCCCTGGTGCACGGTGCCGGTGCTCGAACTCGACGATGGGACCACGATCAGCGAGGCAATTGCCGTCTGCCGCTACCTCGAAGCGGCCTTTCCCGAACCGCCGCTCATGGGGCGCACCGCCGCCGAGCAAGGCGTGATCGCGATGTGGGAGCACCGCTGTGAGGTCGATGGCTTCTTCGCCGCGGCCGAGGGGTTCCGCAATTCGACGCCGGGGATGAAGGGCCGCGCCGTGACGGGTGCAGTGGATTTTGAGCAGATCCCGGCGCTTGCCGAGCGCGGCAAGCAGCGCGTCCTGCAATTCTTCTCCTGGCTCGACGAGCGGCTGGCCGTAAGCCCCTTCGTGGCCGGGCCGGACTATACCGTTGCCGACATCACTGCGCTCGTCAGCGTCGACTTCGCCGGCTGGCTCAAGCTGCAACTACCGGAGAGCTGCGTGAACGCCCGGCGCTGGCACGCCACGGTGAGCGCGCGTCCCAGCGCCAAGGCCTGAGTCCAAGCCGCTGAGAGCGTTGGCGGAGCGCGGCCATCGGCTTGCAAAACGCCGGACGCATCCCTATAAGCGTGCCTTCCTTGCGGCGCATGGACCAAGGGTGGCCGGCCTTGAATGTTGGGCATTGCCGTGCCGCCCGCGAAGCGTCGCCTGCGGGGACGCCCCGTCGTCGATGGCGGTTCCCTGCCTCACTGCTGAACGAGAGGTTTGTGAAAATGCCCAAGCTGAAGAGCAAGTCTGCGGCGAAAAAGCGCTTTCGCCTCACCGCGACCGGCAAGGTGCGGGCCAACGTCGCCTGTAAACGCCACAACCTGCGCAAGCGGTCCAAGAAGATGAAGCGGCAAGCGCGCGGCACCATGATCGTGTCGTCGCATTCCGCCGGGCTGGCCAAGGCCTGCCTGCCTTACGCTTGACCCTGATTTTGAGGAGAGGCGAGCCATGGCCCGCGTCAAGAGGGGCGTAACCACGCACGCCCGCCACAAGAAGGTTCTCAACCGCGCCAAAGGGTATCGCGGTCGCGCCAATTCGGCGTATCGGGTCGCCCTTGAGCGGGTCGAAAAGGGCCTGCAGTACGCGTATCGCGACCGGCGCAATCGCAAGCGGACGTTCCGGGCGCTGTGGATCCAGCGGATCAACGCCGCCGCCCGCGCCCATGGCCTGACCTATTCGCAATTCATGGGCGGACTGGCCAAGGCGGGCATCGAGATCGACCGCAAGGTGCTGGCCGAACTGGCGATCAGCGAGCCCGACGCGTTCGCGGCGCTGCTGCGTCACGCCAGCGACACGCTCGCCGCACCGGCCTCGGCGTAAGTCCAGCCCGGCGTGCGGCGCCCGCGTCGGCCGGTCGCATAACCGCGTCCGCTGCCGCCCGTGCTACGTTCATCGAGGAAACGGCGATGGAGAGCCTTGAGAGCCTGCGTGCGGAAGTCATCACCGCCATCGACGCGGCGGCCGATCTTGATCGCCTGGAAGAGGTCCGTGTCCGCGAGCTTGGCAAGAAGGGCCGGCTGACCCAGCGCCTGAAGGGGCTTGCCGGCCTCGATGCCGAAACCAGACGCGCCCAGGGCGCCGCGCTGAATGCGCTGAAGGATGCGATCAGCGCCGCCATCGAGACGCGCAAAGCTGTGCTCGCCGAGGCACTCCTCGCCCGCCGGCTGGAGGGGGAGACCATCGATATCACCCTGCCGGTCCGCCCGGAGACCCGTGGGTCGGTGCATCCCATCAGTCAGACCATCGATGAGGTGGTGGCGATCTTCGCGAAGATGGGATTCACGGTGGCCGAGGGTCCCGACATCGAGGACGACTGGCATAACTTCACCGCGCTCAACATCCCGCCCGAGCATCCGGCGCGTCAGGAGATGGATACCTTCTACCTGCCGGGCGCGCGCGACGGCCACCGGCTGGTCCTGCGCACGCACACCTCGCCGGTGCAGGTGCGCACCATGTGCCACCAGCCGCCACCTCTGCGCATCATCGCGCCGGGGCGGACCTATCGCTGCGACGACGACGCGACCCACTCGCCGATGTTCCATCAGGTCGAAGGCTTGGTCATCGACGAGACCACGCACATGGGCCACCTCAAGGGCTGCCTGATCGAGTTCCTGCGCGCGTTCTTCGCCATCGACAATCTGCCGGTCCGCTTCCGGCCCAGTCATTTCCCGTTCACCGAGCCGTCGGCCGAGGTCGACATCGGCTGCAAGCGCACCAAGGGCTCGCTCACCATCGGCGAGGGCGACGGCTGGCTCGAAATCCTGGGCTGCGGCATGGTCAATCCCAAGGTGCTGGCCGCGTGCAACATCGATCCCGACCGGTATCAAGGCTTCGCCTTCGGGGTCGGGCTTGAGCGCATCACCATGCTCAAGTACGGCATTCCCGATCTGCGCACCTTTTTCGAGAGCGATCTGCGCTGGCTCAGGCACTATGGCTTTGGCGCGCTCGATCTGCCGTCGCCGGTGCTGGGAGGCCAGCCGTGAAATTCACGCTTGCCTGGCTGAAGGATCACCTGGAGACCGACGCGCTGGTCGCCGAGATCGTCGAGACGCTGACGATGATCGGCATCGAGGTCGAAGCGGTGCTCGATCCGGGCAAGAACCTCAAGGACTTCAGCGTCGCCGAAGTCGTCGCGGTGGAGCGGCATCCCAACGCCGACAAGCTTTCGCTGTGCACGCTTGCCACCGGCGCCGGCACCCTGCGCGTGGTGTGCGGCGCGCCCAATGTGCGGACGGGGCTGAAGGGCGTATTCGCGCCGGTGGGCGCCTTCATTCCCGGCGCCGGCATCACTTTGAAGAAGGCCGCGATCCGAGGCGTCGAGAGCGCGGGCATGCTGCTCTCGACCCGGGAGATGAACCTGGGCGACGATCATTCCGGCATCGTCGAACTCGATGCCGACGCCGTCGTCGGTGCGCCGGCGGCGGAAGCCCTGGGCCTTGCCGATCCGGTGTTCGATGTCGCGATCACACCCAATCGCGGCGACTGTCTGGGCGTGCGCGGTCTCGCCCGCGATCTGGCCGCCGCCGGCCTCGGCACGCTGAAACCGTTGTCGCGCCCGGCGATCGCGGGCGAATTCGCGAGCCCCATCGGCGTCCACCTTGATTTCGATGCGGCGACGGCGAATGCGTGTCCCCGCTTCGCCGGCCGGCTGGTGCGCGGCGTGCACAACGGCGAGAGCCCGCGCTGGCTCAAGGACCGGCTGAAGGCCATCGGCCTGCGGCCGATCTCGGCGCTGGTCGACATCACCAATTACTTCACCTTCGATCTGTGCCGACCGCTGCATGTCTTCGATGCAGACCGGCTCGACGGCGATCTGCATGTCCGCCTCGCGCGCCCCGGCGAGACACTCGCGGCGCTGGACGCTCGCAGCTACGAACTCGATGCCGAGATGACGGTGATCGCCGATACGCGCGCCCCACATGCCCTGGGCGGTGTCATCGGCGGCGTGGCCAGTGGTTGCACCGACGCCACCACCAGCGTGTTCATCGAATCGGCCCTGTTCGATCCGGTGCGCACGGCACGCACCGGCCGCACGCTGAACATCCTCTCCGACGCGCGCGTCCGCTTCGAGCGCGGCATCGATGCCGGCTTTCTCGAAGACGGTCTGGCCATCGCGACACAAATGGTGCTCGATCTGTGCGGCGGTGTCCCGTCGCAAGTCGTCATCGCAGGCCAGGAGCCGCCCGTGCGCCCGGCGATCACCTTCCGGCCCGCCCGGGTGCACACGCTGGGAGGCGTCGAGGTGCCGGCCGAGGACGCCGGCGCGATCCTGCTGGCGCTGGGATTTGCCATCGAGGGTGACGGCTCGTCCTGGCAGGTCACACCGCCGCGCTGGCGCAACGACATCGACGGGGAAGCCTGCCTGGTCGAGGAAGTCATGCGCATCCGTGGCTTCGATCACATTCCCCAGGTATCGCTGCCGCAACCCGTCGAGGGCGTATCGGCCCCCTTGCGCCCCCACCAGCGCCGGCGCGTGCTGGCACGACGCGTGCTCGCGGCGCGCGGATTGACCGAGGCGGTGACCTTCTCCTTCGTCGCCGGGGCGGCGGCGCGCGCCTTCGGCGGCGGCGCGACGGCGTTGACGTTGAGCAATCCGATCAGCAGCGATCTCGACGTCATGCGGCCGTCGCTCCTGCCCAATCTCGTCGCCGCGGTTGGTCGCAACGCCGATCGCGGCTGGCGCGACTGCGCCTTGTTCGAGGTCGGCCCCCAGTATGCCGGCACCGCGCCTGACGACCAGAGCATGGCCGCCTGCGCTGTTCGCAGTGGCCGCCACGCGCCGAAGCATTGGGCGGTCCCGGTGCGCGCGGTCGATGCCTTCGATGCCAAGGCCGATGCGCTGGCGCTTCTCGCCGCCCTTGGCGTGCCAACCGACAAGCTCACGCTCGCCCGTGCGGCGCCTGCCTGGTATCACCCCGGGCGCGCGGCGGTGCTCTGGTTGCAGCCGGGCCGCCCCCTGGCCGCTTTCGGCGAACTCAATCCCGGCGTGCTGGCACGCCTCGACGTCGCCGGCCCCATCGTCGCCTTCGAGGTCTTCCTCGACGCGCTGCCGGCGCCGAAGGCCGGCCGCGCCGGTCGTGGGCAGGCCCTGCAGCTCTCGGCATTGCAGCCGCTGGAGCGGGACTTTGCCTTCGTGGTCGATGACGGAGTGCCGGCAGCCGCGATCATGGACGCGGCCCGGCGTGCCGAGCCGACGCTGATCACCGACGTGCACGTCTTCGATGTGTTCGCGGGTGGCGCCATCGCCGCCGGCAGGAAATCGATCGCTGTCACGGTGGTGTTGCAGCCACGTGAACGCTCGCTGACCGACGCCGAGATCGATGCCCTGAGCGGGCGCATCGTGGACGCGGTCGCCCGCGCCACCGGCGGCGTCCTGCGCACCTGAACGTTCGCGCCGCATCACCCCTTCACCGCGTGCCGACGAAGTCTCATCGGTAACAGAAGCTTAAGCGCACTGGCGCTACGCTCTGGTGTGGCGTCTGTCTTGCGTGCCCGTCGGTCGCCCGATGCGATGCGCACGAATGAGCCGCTCGCACGTTCCCTGGGGTGGGTTTCGCTGCCGATGGCGCGGAAGTCGAACTACGAAGTCTATGCCAGGCAAGGGCGCGAATGGGTGCTCTGCACGGTCCACCACGACCGTGAACCGGCCATGGTCCAGGCGCGCACGCTGCTCGAACGCAACCCGGAAACCGAGGTGCAGATCTTAGAGGAGGTGTTCGATCCCCGTGCCAGGGAGGTCGTGACCGCACTCGTGTTCCGTGGCAACCAGCATGCGTTCTTGAACCGGGACGTGCGGCGGACGGCGAGCGTCCGCCCGCTGCCGCGGCCAACCCCACCCGCGATCGTCGTCGGGCACGGCGTGCCGACCCGTGTCGTCGTCTATGCGGCGAGCGCGGCCGCCGTCGGCGCCGCCTGCCTGACCGTACTGGGGATGTGGGCGATCCGCGCCCACGGCTAACACCCCGGCAACAGCAAGTGATGCATCTGCTGCTGCCGGCGGTGCACGCCGCTCACTGTGTCGCGCAGCAAGCCCCCTTCGAGCAGTCGTCGCCCGAGGAGGGCATCGCAGCGCCAGCGGTTCGACGCCAACGGATGAAGCCCATTCGTTGGCTCAGTCGAATCACCAAATCATAGGGTTGTGGATCGCACGATCACACGCGTGGCATTTAGCGTGCGGGCCGATCCACTAGACCACCAGTTGAGCGGCGACGAAAGCAAAGATGGCGACCGTCAAACAAGCGGAGCCGAGGCACAACAACCGCCCAACCCAGCGGAGATCACGCGGCAGAGCCGGTTCCTTCCACAAAACGGGCAGCGAAGCGGCGGATGCGCCTTGCAGCATTTCGTAACTCATCGCTTGCGGGGCCTCGACAACCGACACACCGCGGGAAGCTAGGACGAACATACTCCCTCCACGTGGTTAGTGATCCACAGTGGCCCCTTGTTGGTTTCTTGGAGTTCTTATGATCCCCAAAAAGCGTCAAAATTTAGTAAAAATGCCAGCGACTGTCGAGCACTGATGTGCAGTTTTGCACGATTCTCGTTTTGCGGGCAGCAGGAAGCTGCGTGCAAGCCGCTTGCCCGACGTCGGTGCTGACGTGCGGCAACGGTGCGGCCATCCGCGTCGTGTCACGGACGACGGCACCCAACTCTTTGATCTTGGATTGCTTTGCTACGATCGCGCCGAGGGCCGCTGGCAGCGGCATCGGCGTGTGATCGCCCGCCTTCTTAGGGGCGTAGGGCGAGTTCCTCGCTGCCGGAGGAGCGCGCACTCACCACGGTGGCGCACAGCACCAGCTTGCCGCGGCCTTCATCGTAAACCCAGGTCTCGGGGTTGGCGCGACAATAGGTGCGGATCTCGCCGGGGGCCTGCACGCTGTTGAAGTCACGGCCCAGCAGTCGCTGCAGACCGCGCGCCGCCGCCATGACCCAGGTACTGTTCTCGCTCTTGGCTGTTCCCTCGGCCGTGCCGGGTGACGCCTCGGAAAGCTGCTGCATGCGCGCCTTGAGCTGGCGGCGCAGGAGCACCAGCAGCCCGTCGCTGACGGTGCCGTCCGCCTTCAGACCGTTAGCCGCCTGAAACGCCCGCACCGCCGAACGGGTGCGACTTCCGTCGCGGCCATCGGCCGAGCCGATATTGTAGCCCAACCGGCCAAGAATCTGCTGCGCCTCGAAGTACACCGGGGACGGCGTTCCGGGGGTGGTCCTGGCCGCTATCTGCGGCGCGGGCGCGGCCGCCGTTTTCCCGTTTGAAGCCGGTCGCGGTGTCGGGGAGACCACCGGCACGGCGCCCTTGCTGGTCGGCAGCTGGGTGGCGCCTGCCGTGGCTGGACGCTCGTGCGGTGCTGCACGAGCGGTATCGGGACGCGGCTGCACACTTGCAATCTGCACGGGCGGCCGCGACGGCCGCGGTTCGGGGCGGACGGTCGGTCGGTCGGTGGCATTGACGGTCTGGGACGGCCCTTTCGCCGTCGACGTGGTGGCCGAGGCGGGCCGCGGTTCGGGTGCACGGCGCACCGCCTGCTCGCGTTGCGCCGACGATATTCGGCGCGGCTCCGCCTGCAACGGGGAGGTGGCGCGCTGATCGCCGCTCGCGCCGTCCTCGCCTGACTGCGACAGCACAGGCTCGCCAGCCTTGGGTAAGGCCGACGGCGCGTCGGTGGCAGCGGACGCCGGCGGGCTTGACGCGGCGTCACTGTCGTCCGCGGGATCGGCGGCGGACGTGCCGCCCGCGTTCGTTGCATCGCCACGATCGGTGTCGGCGTCGCGCGGCTGGGCAACGGCTGGTTCGGTCACCGACGGCGACAACAGGTCGCGAGCGATGTCAACGCCGACCTCGCGACGCATACGCGCGCCGTCGGCACGTGCCGAGCCGATGATATCGGCGGCGAGCATGGTGTTGTCGGTTGTGCCGAGGACGACTTCGACCTCGCGGCCGGCCGCCGCGTCGCTCTCTCTGCCCACGGCGGCGAACAGGGTCGAGCCACGGTGCGAAAAGGTGCTGTCCGCGTGCGGGCCGCCAATAAAGCGGACCACGATGCCGACGAGCACCGCACTGACGCCTACAACAAAAACGATCCCGCGCATGGAAACAATGACTTATCAGCCGTTCTTAACATGCGAAAAGTGTTTCAAGGGCCGCGGCCCAAGTCAATCGAAAAGTCAATGAAAATTCGGCAACCTTAGCGACTGTGGTTTTGCGAGCTCGCGTTTCGCGGGTTTTGAGGGAGTTACGCGGTCTTGGTGCTCCATCTTGTAGCCACGCACCCCCTCGATACGGCTGTGGAGCCGCGTATTTGGTCTACCGCGCATGGGGGTGTATCGGCGGTCAGGGCGATGGTGGCGACGAATCGACGAGATCGGCAAGCCGGCGTTGCAATGGTGCGACCTTCCATGCCGGCACCCGATACGCCCATCCGCGCAGACGCTGGGCATCGGCGCTCGTCTGCCCGCCAGCGGCCGGAGCATCCTCCAGACGTACCCAGCGCTCATCGCCGATCGCCACCAGATCGAGACTAACGACCCTGCCATCCCTGCTCTCGAAACGGGCGCTGGTCGTCTTGTCCTTGGCGAAATCGATCTCGGCCCGCGGCCGCAGGTCCTCAAGCGCCAAGCCAGAGACAACCGCAGCGATGCCGTCGAGATCGTCGGCACGTTTGAGCCGCCCGCCCGCCGGCAATTCCTTGAGCGTCCATGGACTGCCTTCGACTTCGGCGCGCACCAGCGTCAGGGTGGCGCCATCGGGGCCACGCACGCTGATCCGGGCGAGCGTGTCGGCATCGACATCCACCAGCTTGCGCTGCACCCAGTCCCGCGGCTCGGCACCGGGATCGACACCGCCGCGCACCGCCCAGGCGCGCGCATCGCCGGGTATCCGTACATAAAGCCCGCCTTCGCCGCCCTGGCCTGGTGCCGGCTTGCCGATGATCAACCGTGCCAGCGACGTGCCGTGATCGTCGGTCAGGCTCACTTCGCGCGAAACGCTGCCGGCGGTCCCGATGTCTTCGACGCCGAGCTGCGGGTAGCTCTCGGACTTTGCCGTTTTCGCCTCGGTTTTCTCAAGGGTCGCGAGGCCGAGCACGGTCGCCTTGACCTTCTCGAAGGCGACGGGATAGTCGGCCCGCTCCTGTAAGGCCCAGCCGTGCGGGGTGGTATGCACCGTCAGCGTGCCGCCGGTCGTGCGCACGGTGATTACAGCAAGCCGGTCGACACCGTCGAGCAGGCCGGGGAACACCCGCTCTCCGGCGCCGATCACCGTCTCCGCGCGGTCCTGGTTCAACACCACGGCCGCTGCGATCACGACAGCGACCACGCTGGCGGCGCACAGGATCAAGAACGCGCGCGGGCTCATCGGCCGGTTCCTCCGGCGGCGAGGACGCCCGGCGCCGCGGGACGCGCCCGCCTGCGCCGTCCCCGGCGCCATACCGTCAGGGCGAGGCCGGCCACGCAGACCAGTGCCGGCACCGCCGCGATGTTGACCAGCTTGACGAGGGATTCCAGGCCTTCGATGTCGCTGCGGAGCGCATGCTGCACGTTGCGCAATTCCCGGCGCACGCCCAGGATCTCGGTGCGAAAGCGTTCGACCGCCGCCTTGTCCTCGGCCGAGAGCAAGGTCTCGGTGCGGCCGTCGTCGCTGCGCTTGATGCCCTTCAGCTCGCCTTCGAGCTGGTGCAGGCGGCTCTGCAATTCCTGCTCCTTGGCCCGATACTGCATCTCCGCGTCACGGCGGAAGGCCTCGATCAGGGTGAACGGCCGGTACGACGAGCCGCGGCCGCGCAGCCCGATCAGGGCCTCGCTGCCGCTCAGGTTTTCCAGCGCGTTGACCACGAAGTCGGCGTTGTTGGCCTGCGGCACCAGCACCTGCTCGCCGAAGAAATCGGCGGACGACACCCAGAAGCGGTCGTAAAGGAGATCGGCGTCGGCAACGACGATGACATCGATCGGTTTGCCGGCGTCCGGCGTGTCCTTGGCCTGCGGATCGGCAAAGGCGGCCGGTGCGGGGCCGCGCAGCCGTGCCGCCAGTATCAACCGCTTGCCGCCGGGTTGGAAATCGCGCAGGAGCTGGTTGATGTCGGGCATGAAGCGGATGCGATCGATGTCGATCGGCATGGCGCGCGGGCCGGTTTGCAAGAGCGGTTCCAGCGTCGTCTTCGTTCCTTCGACCGGCTCCAGGATGCCGGCGGACGCAAGATTGAAGCGCTCGACGTTGGAGAACACCGGATCGCTGGTTTCGAAGGCGCCCTCGCCGAGCCCGAGCCAGACGACGTAGTCACCGACGACGGTACCGCGCGCGCCGGTCGATACCCGCCTTGCCGCATCAAGATCGCCTGCGACCTTGCCCGGCAGCATTTTCACGCCCCATGCCGCAAACAGCGTGTCGAGATCGCCGTTGGGTTTTTCCTCCCCCGGCGCGGCTGCGGGCGCCGATTCCAGGTACGGATCGGCAAAGACCAGGGCGCGACCGCCCTTGTGCACGAAGGCATCGACCGCCCGCAGCGCATCGGCGCCCAAGCCTTCCGGATTGAGCACGAGGAGAACATCGACGCCGTCCGGTATCGCCGCGACGTCACTTTCCAGCCGCTCGACGGCGAAAAAGTCCTGGAGCTGGGCGAGGATCATCGGCTCGGCCGACGGGCCGCCGAGCGGGCCACCGCCCGCGGGCGGCAATGCGCTGAGCACCCCCAGCTTGGGCAGCGACGGCTTGGAGAGCGTGTAGATCAGCTTGGTGAGGTCGTACTCCAGGAACGGCTCGCGTTCGAGGTTGAAAAAGCCGATGGCGGCGCGGCCATCGGTGGCATTCTCGGCCGCCAGTCCAAAGTAGCCGAGATCGCCGGCCTGGGTGACGGGTACGCCCTGCAGGCCGTCGCCGACCGCCCGGTCCTCGGCGTCGGTGAACGGCTCAGGGTCGAGAAGCACGAGGCGCAGCTTGCCCTTGGCGAGATCGGCATAGCGCTGCAGCAACTCGCGCACGCGACCGTAATAGGCGGCATACCGTGGCGCCGCCTCGGCCAGGTTCTTCGAGAAATAAAGCCGCAGCGTGATCGGCTCGTCGATGGATGCCAGCGTCCGCCTGGTGCCTTCGGACAGCGTGTAGAGGCCATTCTCGGTCAGATCGAGCTGGACGCCGCGAAACGCACCGTTGGCGGCGACGTTGATCGCAAGGAACAAGACGAACCCGACCGCGAGGCCCAACAGCCCCAGCTTCGATCCCTGCCAACGCCTGGGCGTCTCCACCATCCGCCTCCTTGTGCAGCGCGCCCCTGCAGGTCATTCACGCCCGAGCCGGAGTAACGCTGCACAGCCTATTGAATCACACGTGCTTTCTATACCAATGGGTGCGAATCACTCACTTGCGTGTGCCGCTGCACTAGCGCCCCTTGGTCGTGTCGACGACGACAACGGTCGCGAACAGCCAGAACACGATCATCGAGACGAAGAAGACGATGTCGCGCACATCGATGACCCCCTTGGTGATCGCCTGAAAATGCGAGAGAAAACTGAGCTGGGCCACCATCTCGACCAGAACGTCCGGCAGCAGCGCGCGCGCGGCATCGAGCACCAGTTCGACCCCGCTCATGGTGAACAGGAAACTCACCGCCACTGCCAAGATAAAGGCGACGACTTGGTTGCGGCTGAGCGCCGACATACACGAGCCGATCGCGAGCACGGCGCCCGCCATCAGAAAGCTGCCAAAGTAGGACGCCGCGATCACGCCGTTGTCCGGTGAACCCAGGACATTGACGGTGATCCACATCGGCGCGCTCAACGCCAATGCGCCGCCGATGAAGACCCACGCAGCAAGGAACTTGCCGAGTACCGCGGCCGTGGTGGTGATCGGCAGGGTCATCAGGACCTCGATGGTGCCGCTCTTGCGCTCCTCGGCCCACAGCCGCATGGCGACGGCCGGTACCAGGAACAAGAACAACCAGGGATGGAAGGTGAAGAACGCCTCAAGGCCGGCTTGGCGGCGTTCGAAAAAGCCGCCGACGTAGAAGGTAAGCGCCGCGGACAGGGCGAGGAAGATGACGGTGAAGACGTAGGCGACCGGCGTTGCGAAGTAGCCGACCAACTCGCGCTTGGCGACGATCATCATGCCGCGCATCGCCTAAGCCTCCGCCTGGGCCGCGGGCACGGTCAAGCGCCGGAACACGTCGTCGAGCCGGCCGTGCTCGACGGTGAGCGCCTCGACGGTGATATCGGCGGCGTGCAGCGCCTTCGCGACCTCGGTCAGGCGTGCCTTGCCGCCGTGACCCAGGACGTAGTAGCTCACCAGGCCATCGCCGCGCTCGCCCGCCTCGATGCCGGCCGGCGAGGCCGCCCGCATCAGCGCGCTTGCCGCCGCCTCCGCCTGCGCCGCCGGCACACTGACGCGTACGGCATTGTGGCGCGGCAGTTGCTCAAGCAGCGCCTCGGCGGTGCCGTCGGCGACGATGCGGCCATTGGCGATGATCACCGCGCGGGTGCACACCTGCTCGACCTCTTCGAGGATATGGGTCGAGACGATGATCGCCTTGTTGGGCGCCATCTGCCGGATGAGTTGGCGAACGTGGTGCTTCTGGTTGGGGTCCAGCCCGTCCGTCGGTTCATCGAGAATCAGCACCGGCGGTGAATGCACGATCGCCTGCGCCAGGCCGACCCGGCGCTTGAAGCCCTTGGACAACGTCTCGATGGGCTGGTCGAGGACGTCGCCCAACGCCACCTCCTCGATCACCGTATCCAGGCGCCGCCGCCGGTCCTCACCACGCAGCCCGCGCAGGCTCGCCACGAAGCCGAGGAAGGTTCGCGGCGTCATCTCGCCGTACAGCGGCGCGCCCTCCGGCAGGTATCCGAGCCGGCCTTTGACATCCACCGGCTGGGCAACGACGGAGAATCCGCAAATCCGCGCATCCCCGGCGGACGGCTCAAGAAAGCCCGCGAGCATGCGCATCGTCGTCGTCTTGCCGGCGCCGTTGGGGCCGAGGAAACCCAGGACCTCGCCTTCGGCAACCGTGAGGCTGACGCCATCGACCGCGACAAGAGAGCCGAAGGACTTGCTGAGACCGTCGAGACCGATCATGACGCCAATCACTTCTTGAGGCTGAGGCACTTGCTGCGATGGGGAGCTTCGCTGCGGTGGACGTGGAGCGCGGAGAGCTGTCGCCGTCTGTCTATCCTTCCCCGGGGGGGATGCGGGAAGGGTCCGGCATGAAGCGGCGGGCGTGCTAAGTGTAGTCACTCCCCGGCGGGGCACAAGGGGGTGTCGGCGCTTTGGCCGCCACACTCGTCGGCGGTTGCGCAGGCATCAGTCGACCGGTCCTTGCCCGTCTTCGTGCATCTGACTAAACTGTCGGTGGTAGACGGCGCAGGCGCAGCGCCTCCAAGCAATGACAGGCGGGCGAGAGGTCGGTGTTCGGGCAACGGTGGCTTCGCGGCGTACTGGCCGTAGCGGGAGTCGTGTGGGTTTGCGCCGGGCAGCCGGCGCGCGCGCAGGAATGGCTGTACACCGTGCGGCCAGGCGACACGCTGTGGCGCTTGAGCGAAACCTACCTCACTAACGTCGACTACTGGCGGCAGCTCAAGACGCGCAACGCCGTGGTCGACCCCGAACATCTGCCGCCGGGGATGCGATTGAGCATTCCGATCGCTTGGCTGCGCTTGCAGCCGGTGCCGGTGCGGGTGATCGCGGCGAGCGGCGCCGTGATTGCGTCCATCGCCGGCTCCAGCCAGCCGACGCCCGTGGCGCTGCAGCCAGGAATGGAACTGGCGAACGGCGATTCGATCGAGACCGGCGCCGACGGCAGTGTGAACCTGGAATTCGCCGATGGCACCGAGATGCTGGTGGGCGCCAATTCGCGACTGGTCTGCGACACCTTGAGCGTCACCGGCGGCGAGGCGTTCGTCGACAGCCGGTTACGCTTGCTGGACGGGCGCACCGAAATCAATGCGCGCGCCACCAATGACGCCATCATCCGCTACGAGATCTCGACGCCGGCGGCGATCTCGGCGGTGCGCGGCACCGTGTTCCGCGTCGGCGTCCAAGATGCCGGCGCCGCCGCGCGGACCGAGGTTCTGCAGGGCCAGGTGGCAGTGACGGGCAACGCCAAGACGCGCACGATCGAAGAAGGGTTCGGCACGCTCGTGGACAAGGGCCAGCCGCCGCGGCCACCCCGGCCGCTGTTGCCGGCGCCCGATCTCGGCGCGATGAACGACCTGATCGAGCGCGTGCCGGTCCGCCTGCGCTTTGCGCCGCTGCCCGGCGCCGCCGGCTACCGGCTTGAGGTGGCGGCCAATCCATCGTTTGCTCCCGTGCTCGTCGACCGGGTTTCGCCGCAAGCCGAGTTTTCGGGTTTCGACCTGCTCGACGGGAGTTACGCGGTACGCGTCCGCGGCATCGATTCCCTCGGCATCGAGGGCTTCGATAGCAGGCGGCGGGTCGTGGTCAATGCCAGGCCGGAGCCGCCCTCGCCGCTGGAGCCGCCGCAGAACGGTACCACGCCCGGCGGCAAACCCGCTTTGCGCTGGACTGAGCCACAGGACGCCAAGGCCTACCATCTGCAGATCGCCGCCGAGGGCGGCGAGGATCGACCGCTGGTCGATATTGCGGCGCTCGACAGCACCCGGTTCACGCCCGAGCGCGATCTCGCCCCGGGGCGTTACCGCTGGCGGGTGGCCACCATCGGCGCCGACGGCGAGCAGGGCCCGTTCAGCGACGCGCAAAGCTTCCGGGTGCCGCCGCCGGGTCCGACCGCGTCGGCACCGGAGGTCGGCGACGATACCATTACCCTGCGCTGGCGCGCCGGCGAGCCGGGCGACCGCTATCAGTTGCAGGTCGCCCGCGACAAGGAGTTCAAGGAGGTCGTGGCGGACCTCACCGTCGACGAGCCCAAGGCGGAACTGGGCCGTCTCGATGCCGGCAGTTACTACGTGCATGTGCGCACGATCGAGGCGTCCGGTGAGGAAGGCCCGTTCGGCGCACCGCAGGAATTCTCGGTCTCGACCGACAAGTACTGGCTGCTCATCTTGCCGTTCATTGGTGTCGCTTTGACCCTATTGCTGTAGAAATCGGTGTCATGACCTTTCGTCAGCGTGCCCGCAGTCCCGTTCACGTCGCCATCGTCTTCTCGGTTCTGAGCGGGGTGTTGCTGGGGACGCAGTGGCTGTGGAATGTCGACTGCGCCATCCGCACCATGTTGCTGCGGACATTCGAGCGCGCCGCGCCGCAAGACGTGATCATCGTGGCCATCGATGAAGACAGCCTGCAGAGCCTGGGCGACTGGCCGTGGTCAAGGCGATTGCATGGAGAACTGGTACGCAGGCTGAGCGCGGCCGGGGCGAAGGTGATCGGCCTCACCATGCTGTTTACCGAAAGTGATCGCACCGATCCGGATGGTGATCAGGTGGCGGCGGCGGCCTTCTCCGAGAGCGGCCGCGTCGTATTGCCGGTCGCGTTCGATCAGATCCGCAAGGAAGGGCCGCTGATCGAGTTGCTGCCCCGGCCGATCTTCGCCACCGGCGCGGCCGCACTGGGGCATGTCGACGTCGATATCGATCCGGACGGCCGCGCGCGCTCGATCTTCACCTTTGCCGGCCTCGGCGCTCCGGTCTGGCCGACCTTTTCGCTCGCGATGTTGAGCGTGGCAGGTGAGGCCCCAACGGGCTTGGCGACCAACCCGGCGGCTGCGGACACCCACAGTGAGTGGCCGCCCGACGCCGGCGCTGCGCACAACCCGTTCCTGTGGGTGCGCAAGGATCCGTTCATCGTGCCACTGGCCGGTCCGCCCGGTCATTTCCGGCAGGTTGCCTACGCCGACGTGCTCGCAGGCCGGGTGCCGCCCTCGGTGTTTCGCGATGCCTTCGTCCTGGTCGGCGCCACGGCGGCCACGCTCGGCAATCGTTTTGGCATCGCCACCTGGGGCGAGGCGCGCATGATGTCAGGTGTCGAGCTCAACGCCAACATCCTCGATGCGCTTCGCCGCGGGGTGACCATCCGCGAAGTGAGCAGGCCGTACAGCATCGCCCTGACCATGGGCCTGGTGCTGATCGCGGGCCTGTTTTACGGATTGCGGTTCCACCGCCGCTATGTCTTTGCACTGGGCCTCCTGGTCGTCGTCGTTCTCACCGCGAGCGCGCTCTACGGCCTGCATCTCTGGTTCGGGCCATCGCCTTCGCTGGTAAGCGTCTGTGTGCTGTTCGCCTACTGGTCGTGGCTCGGCCTGCGCCGCCAACATCGCGAGCTGGTAGCCGAGCGAACGCGCTCGCGCGCGACGCTGCACTCGATCACCGACGGCGTCATCATGCTCGCCGCCGACGGCACCGTGACCCAGATGAATCCGGTGGCGCAGCGGCTGTGCGCGTTTTCTCCTGCCGAAGCGGGTGGCCAGCCGGTCGATACCGTAATCTCCTTCTTTGATCCGAGCGAGCGCACACCGCTGTCGGTGGCGGGTCTTCTGCAGCAGGTCGAGCGCGGACAGTCCTGCCTGGAACGCCAGGCGATCCTGCGGGCGAAGAATGGCGACGAGCGTGCCGTGCAGTTCTCGCTCGCGCTCTCCCACGGCCGTGACGCCGGCGGCAGCGAGGCGATCCTGGCGGTCTCGGACACGACCGACCTGCATATCCTGGCGCAGGTGATCGCCAACCAGGCGAACCGCGACGAACTGACCGGCTTGTCCAATCGCCGCGTTTTCGCCGAGCGGCTCGGCAACGCACTCGCGCGCGCCAGACTTGGCCGCCAGCCGCTGGCGCTCCTCGTCATCGACCTCGATGGTTTCCAGCGCTTCAATGACGCCTTTGGCTACGAGGCGGGCGATGCCCTGCTGAAGGCCGTCGCCCAGCGGCTGCGCACCACCAAGCGCGCCGACGACGCCCTCGGCCGGCTGGGCAACGATCAATTCTGCGTGATCGTCGAAGACCTTGCCATCGAGGAGCGCGTCGGCTTCGTCGCGCATCGGTTGCGCAAGGTGCTGGCCGCGCCGTTCGTCATTCAGGGCTTCAAGGTGATGACGACGGTGAGCGTCGGCGTTGCCGTCTTCCCGCGTGATGGTGACGACGTCGATGCATTGCTGAGCAGCGCCAGGTGTGCGGCGCAGCGCGCGAAACGCCGGGGCGGCAACAGCGTCGAGATGTATTCCAGCGAAGGCCGCATCATCTACCTGCACCATGCCAAGCTCGCCCACAACCTCAAGAAAGCATTCGAGAACAACGAGCTGCATCTGCTCTACCAGCCCATCATCGATGCCGGCTCCCGCGAGGTGTGCGCCGTCGAAGCGCTCCTGCGCTGGCGGCAGGGGGGGGAGCAATCGATCTCACCCGCCCAATTCATTCCGATGATGGAGGATGCGGGACTGGTCTCGAACATCGGTGAATGGGTGCTGAGCACGGCGTGCGCCCAGGTCCAGGCATGGCGTCGGCGCGGGTGGGAACAGGCGTCGGTGTGCATCAACATCTCGGCCCGGCAGTTATTCGATCCCGATCTCGCGAAGATCGTCAAGGGAGCGCTGGCCGAATCCGGTCTCGACAGCGCCGCGTTGTGCCTGGAAGTCACCGAAACGGCGCAGATGACCGACCTGGTGCAGGCGGCGAGGACCATGGCCGAGTTGCACGATCTGGGTGTTCGGCTGGCGATCGACGATTTTGGCGTGGGCTATTCGTCGCTGATGGCACTGAAGCGCCTGCCGGTCGACGCCCTGAAGATCGACAAGTCGTTGGTCCATGATGCGGTGATCAACGAAGCCGATGCGGTGATGATGACCGCCGTCGTCGCCTTGGCGCATGCCATGCATCTCACCGTGATTGCCGAAGGCATCGAGACCGAGGCGCAGTTGAGTTTCGTGCGCGCCCAGAACGTCGATCAGGTCCAGGGCTATTTCGTCGGCGCACCGGTCGAGCCGGACACAGTGTTGTCACATTGCCGAGCGACCCTGCGCCAAGCGTAAGCAAGGCACGCATCCGTCGGTGTTGGAGGGACGCGGCGGGGAATGCGGCGGGACTGGCGATGAAAGGGGGACAGCATCGTGCGGCAGAAGCAACAGTCTGGCTTGAGGATTCTGATCTGCAGCTCCGATCCGCTCGGGCGTGGGCTGCTGACCAATCTGATCCGGCATCTTGGCAACCAGCCGACGGCGGTCGCGACACCGGAAGAAGCCCTTGATGCTCTTGAAGGACCGCCCTTCAGCGCCCTGATCATCGACAGCGATGCGCCTGGCGCGGCGATTTTCGATGCGGTCAAGCTGATCCGCTTCTCCGGCCTTGGCGCGCCCCGCCTGCCGGTGATCCTGATCACGCGCAACCCCGGCAGGGGTGTCGCCCTGGCATGCGATGATGCGCAGATCGATGTCTGCTTGACCAAGCCGATCGAACCCGCGGACTTGGCGGCGGCGATTGCCGAGATCGCAAGCGCGGATCGTCTGCGGCACTGGCGTCGGTAGGTCGTCTGGAGCCGGTCGCGTTCCGATCACGGCCTTTTTATTCGACGCCAAGCCCGAAGCACCTACCTAATGGATGCAGCCCGCCTTCGGGCGGCGCGAAATGAGTGTAGAGGTCGGGTGCCGACGTCATGCTGCTTCACTCACGCCACCACTACGACGTGAAACCGTCGGAGATTACGCCGCGGGCGCTTTATCTGTCGCGCCGGCGCTTCGTGGCGCGGGCCGGGCTGGCCGTGCTCGGTGCGGCGGCGGCGACTGCCGTGCGTCCCCTCGCGGCGGCCACGGCGGCGGCGCCCGCCAGGCCGTTCGACCACGTCGGGCGCGGACCCTTTGCCACGCAGGAGCCCGCGTCCGCGGTCGAGGCCGTGACCCAATACAACAATTTCTACGAGTTCGGCACCGACAAGGAAGATCCGGCCAAGTACGCGGGGAACCTGCGCACCCGGCCATGGAGCATCGTTGTCGATGGTCTGGTCGGCCACCCGCAAACCATCGACATCGAGGAACTGGTCCGCCCCGAGGTCGTGGAGGAGCGCATCTATCGGTTGCGCTGCGTCGAGGCCTGGTCCCTGGTGATCCCCTGGGTCGGCCTGCCGTTGGCCAAGGTGCTGGCCCGCGCCGAGCCGCTCGGCTCTGCGCGTTTCGTTGCGTTCCAGACTCTGCTCGATTCAAAACAGATGCCGGGTCAGCGTCTGGGATTGTTGGATTGGCCTTACGTCGAGGGGCTGCGCCTCGATGAGGCGATGCACCCGCTCGCCATTCTCGCCGTCGGCCTCTACGGCGAGCTGTTGCCGAACCAGAACGGCGCACCGGTCCGCCTGGTGGTGCCGTGGAAGTACGGCTTCAAGAGCATCAAGTCGATCGTACGCATCACGCTGGTCGAGGCGATGCCGCCGACATCGTGGAACCTGCAGGCGCCGCACGAGTACGGCTTCTATGCCAACGTCAACCCGACGGTCGATCATCCGCGCTGGAGCCAGAAGCGGGAGCGGCGCATCGGCGAATTCTTCCGCCGCGACACCTTGATGTTCAACGGCTATGCCGACGAGGTGGCCCCGCTCTATGCCGGAATGGACTTGACGCGATGGTTCTAGGTGTCTCTTCCGCGCCGGGTTCCCGGAATCGGGCGCGGCGCATGGTGCGGCTCGCCAAGCCGGTGTTGTTCGCGGCCTGCCTCGGCCCGCTCGTCTGGCTCGCCTCGCAGTGGTGGGCGGGCGGCCTCGGTGCCAATCCCATCGAGGCGACCAACCGCTTCCTGGGCGACTGGGCACTCCGCTTCCTGCTGGTGACGCTGGCCATCACGCCGATGAAGGACCTTTTCGGCTGGACGCGGTTGGCTTCGTTCCGGCGGATGCTCGGCCTCTACGCCTTCGCCTATGCCCTGCTCCACGTCGCGAGCTACGTCGGGCTCGACCAGTTTTTCGCCTGGGCGGAGATCGGAGCCGACATCGCCAAGCGCAACTACATCACCTGCGGCCTCGCCGCTTTCGTCATCCTGGCGGCGCTCGCCGCCACCTCGCCGGCCGCGGCCATCAAGCGCCTGGGCGCGGCGCACTGGAAGCGGCTGCATCGCCTCGTGTATGCCGCGGGCGCGCTTGGCTGCCTGCACTATCTGATGATGGTCAAGGCCGACGTCCGCCCGCCCCTGGTCTATGCCGGCATCCTGGCGGTGTTGCTCGGCTGCCGGCTGTGGCGGTCGCTGATGCCGCAGCGGAGCGTGCGCGCCGTGCACCGTCTCGCAGCTTAACAAACGCGCTGTTCTGGCGCTAGAATATAAGTTGAAAAGCATTGCGCGAAGTTTCTTATTTCGGTAGGGCTGATGCGGGGTGCGGAGCGGGCGTCCCGGCAGCGAGATTGCCCGAAAGGGACGGCGATAGCCGGTTACCGAAGGTGGGGGATGGCCGTGTTCGGTTCTCTGCAGCGGTCCGATCCGAAGTGGAGGGGATCATGGAACGGACATGGTGTGTTGTCCTGGCGGCGGGGGTTCTGATCGGACAGATGGTGGTACCGATCGTCCCCGCCAAGGCGGGGCAAGTGATCACTCTGACTCCAGAACAAATGGAAGAGGTGACGGCGGCAGCGTCCAGAACCTCGTCAGCTTTGAGCCAGATGGCAGCGATCAATACCAGCCTAAGCAAGACTGTCTCCAAAATCCTGAGTGAGACGCAGACCTACACGAACAAGCGACAGGCCGAGATCCGCGCTCTTGAGGCGAAGAAAACGAGTACTACGGATCCGAATAAGCAGGCCGCGTTGCAGAGGCAGATCGATCAGATCAGCAGCAAGATTACAGCACTGAGCACGCGCAACGAGACCCGCATCGGGACGCTGACTCAACAGGCGCAGATCCGTATCGACAAGATCAACAAGGGCTACGGTTCAACCTTTACCTTGAAGACCCCGGCAACGACCGGGCTTGCAAGCTACCAGCCGACCTCTCTGACGTCCAACCTCGGAAGTTCCAACTTGACGAGCTCAAGGCTGGGAAGCTCGAGCTTGGGCAGTTCCAGCGTGGGTCGCTCCAGCTTGGGTTCGAGCCTGACCAGCCCGGGCTTGGGCAGCTCTTCCTTTAGCTCGTTCAACTCCCGGCCGCTGAGTTACGCGAGCACGAGCCTCGGCTCTACCGGGATGAACCTGCGCTAATGGAGAAGGGTGCTGACGGATGGGTCCCATCCGTCAGCACTGACAAGACGCCTCGGGCGGAACGTGCCGTACAGCAGCCGGTTCGCGAGGAGAACGGCGGTGCGGAGGCGGTGCCGGGGGGATTGGCGGCTAGTCGTTCTCAGCCCTCGCGCCGGATGAGCCGCTGCAGGGATGCCGCGCCGGAGAAGGCATCCTTCTCCTTCGCATCCGCCTTGGCGGGGTCTGCCGCCGCCACCAGGGTGATCATCATCGCGATGCCATCGTCCTGCGCCCACAGCACCTTCTTGCCGGCCTTGGGCAGCGGGATGTGCTGGCGGATGGCGTATTGAATGAGGGCCTCGGTCACGTCGTCCCGGCGCAGGGTGATGGGCTGGGCCGTCGTCGCGCCCGCTTCCGGTGTTCGGACCTGCAGTGTCACCATCGCCGCCGGGTCCTCGCTAATGCGGGTGGCCGCGATGTCGCCGTCAACCAGGGCACGTCCGTGTGCCCGGCAGAAGGCCGCAACCGCACGTTCGACCTCCGCGAGATCGAACATGATCTTGCGCAATTCCATCGCCAACGGGACGCATCCTCCGAACTTTTCGCCTAGTGTGCTTCCTCCCAGTTGTACGCCACCCCGGTCTCTAAAACCAGAGGCACGTCGAGGTGTGCCACCGATTCCATCACCTTGGTGACGATCTCCCGGGTTGCCGCCACTTCCGCTTCGGCGACTTCGAAGACCAGCTCGTCGTGGACCTGCAGGATCATGCGCGCGCCGAGCCCGGCGTCGGCGAGCACGGCGGGCAAGCGGATCATGGCACGTTTGATGATATCGGCGGCGCTGCCCTGGATCGGGGCGTTGATCGCCGCCCGCTCCGCGAAGTTGCGCACCGAAGGGTTCTTGTCGTTGATGCCGCGCACATGGCAGCGCCGGCCGAACAGAGTGGACACGTAGCCCTGATCGTGAGCGTGGGCCTTGGTTCGCTCCATGTAGGCACGGATGCCGGGATAGCGCGCGAAGTAGGCCTCGATCGTCGCCTGGGCCTCGCCGCGCGCGATGCCGAGCTGACGGGCGAGGCCGAAGGCGGAGATGCCGTAGATGATGCCGAAGTTGATCGCCTTGGCCTTGCGTCGGATCAGCGGGTCCATGCCGGCGATCGGCACGCCGAAGATCTCCGATGCGGTGATGGCGTGGATGTCGAGGCCGTCGCGAAACGCCTGTTTCAAAGCCGCGATGTCGGCGATGTGCGCGAGGAGACGAAGCTCGATCTGCGAATAGTCGGCGGATAGCAGCACCGCACCCGCAGGCGCGATGAAGGCGCGGCGGATCTTGCGCCCCTCTTCGCTGCGCACCGGGATGTTCTGCAGATTAGGGTCCGACGAGGACAGCCGGCCGGTGTTGGCGACCGCCTGCTGGTAGGAGGTGTGCACACGGCCCGTCGACGGGTCGATCTCCTCGATCAGCGCGTCGGTGTATGTCCCCTTGAGCTTGGCGAGCTGGCGCCAGTCCAACACCTTCGCCGGCAGCGGCTGGCCTTCGGATGCGAGCTGTTCGAGGACGTCGGCGCCGGTGGCATAGGCACCGGTCTTGCCCTTCTTGCCGCCGCCGAGGCCCATCTCCTCGAACAGCACGTCCCCGAGCTGCTTCGGCGACGCGATGTTGAACGCCCGGCCGGCAAGGGCGTGAATCTCGCCTTCGAGGCCGGCGAGGCGCTCGGCGAACTCCCGGGACAGCGCATGCAATTGCTCGGCATCGACCAGAACGCCCGCGCGCTCCATTGCCACCAGCACGCCGACCAGCGGCCGCTCCAGCGTCTCATAGACGGAGACCAGCCGCTCGGCGAGCAGCCGCGGCTTGAGCACCTGGTGCAGCCGCAAGGTGACATCGGCATCCTCGGCGGCATAGCGCAGCGCATCGTGCAGGCCGACGTAATCGAAAGTGACCTGGTTGCGGCCCGAACCGGTGACGTCTGCGTACTTCACCGTGCTGTGGCCGAGGTACAGCGACGCCAGCTCGTCCATGCCGTGGCCGTGCAGGCCGGCGGCGAGCACGTAGGAGAGCAGCATGGTATCGTCGATCGGCGCAATGGTAAGGCCGTAGCGGGCGAGCACCTCCATGTCGTACTTGATGTTCTGGCCGATCTTGAGCACGGCAGCATCGGCGAGCAGGGGGCCGAGGAGCGCGAGCGCCTCGTCAAGGGGGATCTGGCCCGCGAGCGGCTCGCCTTCGGCGGTGCGGTGGGCGAGCGGCACGTAGCACGCCTTGCCCGGGGCCAGCGCCAGCGAACAGCCGACGAGGTCAGCCTGCATCGCGTTCAGGCTGGTGGTTTCGGTGTCGAAGGCGACCACGCCCGCTGCGTGCGCGGCCGCGATCCAGCGCTTGAGATCGGCGACGCTTTGCACCAGTTCGTAGCCGTCCTTGCCGGCGCTGCCGGCGGTCGCCGACGCGGCGGGCGCGGCATCGCTTCCCTTGGCGAAGAACTGGCTGTCGACACGCGCCAGCAACGAGGCGAAGGCCTGGGCGCGCAGGAATTCGACGAGATCCTTGCGCTCGGGCCGGCGGACGGCGAGCGCGGCGAGTGGCACCGGCACCGTTGCGTCGTCGCGCAGGCGGACCAGCTCGCGCGACAGCCGCGCATCATCGCCACGCGTCAGCAGGGCTTCGCGCCGTTTGGGCTGCTTGATCTCGTGGGCGCGGGCGAGCAGCGTTTCGAGATCGCCGAAGGTGTTGATCAGCTCGGCCGCGGTCTTGACCCCGATGCCGGCGATGCCCGGCACGTTGTCGGTCTTGTCGCCGGCAAGCGCCTGGACATCGACCATCTTCTCCGGCTCGACGCCGAATTTCTCCTTGACCTCGGCCGCACCGATGGGCCGGCCGGTGACCGCATCGAGCATGCTGACTTTGGGCCCGATCAATTGCATCAGGTCCTTGTCCGAAGAAACGATGGTCACCTCGGCGTCGGCCTCGCGCGCGAGCCGCGCGTAGGTGGCGATCAGGTCGTCGGCCTCGAAGCCTTCGGATTCGATGCAGGCGACATTGAAGGCGCGGGTGGCATCGCGCACCAGGCCGAACTGCGGGATGAGCTCCTCGGGCGGTGGCGGGCGGTGCGCCTTATATTCGGGGTAGATCTCGTTGCGGAAAGTGCGGCGCGCGGCATCGAAGACGACGGCGATGTGATCGGCGTCGGTCTCGCGCAAGAGCTTCATCAGCATGGTGGTGAAGCCGAACACCGCGTTGACCGGCGTGCCGTCGGGCCGGGTCATCGGCGGCAGCTTGTGGAAGGCGCGGAAGATGAAGCCAGAGCCGTCGATCAAGAACACATGCCGGGGCGGCCGCACCGCGCCGGATGCCGGGTCGGAGGCCGCGCCGGAGTCCGTCTGCGTCAGTGTGGCTCTGCCGCGCCGGCGCCGTTCTTGAGCACGAAGTGGCGCGAGCAGTAGGGACAGACGACGGCGCCCGCCGGGCTCAGATTGAGGTACACCAGCGGATGGCCGAGCGGGCCACCGCCGCCGTCGCATCCGACGACGGTCGTCTCGACGATGATCGGCTGTTGCGTGGGTAGCGTCTGGTCCATGATCCAATCCGTTGCCGGCCGTTGACCCGGCGGACGACCGGATGATAGCGATTGCCCCGCAACAATCAACGCCGCCGTGGGCAACGATGCCCGCCGCGGCCCGTGCGGTGTGTGATGGCCCCTCAGTCCGATCCCGCGCCCGGTGCATTTCCGGTCGCCGGCTCCGATGCCGCGATCGACGTCGTCAATCTGTGCAAGACCTATGGCGGGCGTCGTGGCCAGGACGCGGTTGCCGCGCTCTCCGGCGTGAACCTTTCCATCGCCAAGGGCGCCTTCTTCGGCCTTCTCGGCCCGAACGGGGCCGGCAAGTCGACGCTGATCAATATCCTGGCCGGCCTCGTCGTGCGCACCTCGGGCGAGGTGCGGGTCTGGGGCTACGACATTGATGACGAGATGCGCGCCGCCCGGCGTGCCATCGGCATCGTGCCCCAGGAACTCAACCTCGATCCCTTCTTCACGCCGCGCGAGCTTCTGGAGCTGCAGGCGGGGTTGTACGGCGTGCCGAAATCCGCGCGGCGCACCGATGCGATTCTTGCCGCCTGCGGGCTGACGCGCGAGGCCAATGCCTACGCGCGCCGATTGTCGGGCGGCATGCGGCGCAGACTCCTCGTCGCCAAGGCAATGGTGCACGCGCCGAAGATTCTGGTGCTCGACGAGCCGACCGCGGGCGTCGATGTCGAGCTGCGCCGCCAGCTCTGGGACTATGTCCGCGAGCTCAACCGTACCGGCACCACCATCTTGCTTACCACCCACTACCTCGAAGAGGCACAAGCCCTGTGTGACCGGATCGCCATCATCAATCATGGCCGGCTGATCGCGTGCGAGAGCACGGCCGCGCTCCTGAAGCGTCTGGACTCCAAGGAGATGACGATCTCGGTGCACGAGACGCTCGTAGGTTTACCCGCTGGGCTTGAAGGGTTGCCGGTGCGGCTCGACGGCGCGGGGCGCCTCGTGTTCCGCTACCCGCCCAGCCGCATCGAGGCGGGCACGCTGCTCCACGCCGTCGTTGCCGCGGGCCTGACCATCGCCGAGGTCGCGACGCGGGAGACGGATTTGGAGGACATCTTCCTGCGTCTGACCCGGGCGCCTCTGGCCGGAGCCGAGGCCGCTGCCGACATCGCCGCGGGAGCCGCCGCCGAGGCCGCTGAATGAGGCGGCTCGCGGCCTGCGCACTCGGTGTCCTTGCCCAGATGTTGGTCGCTTGCACCCCCGTCGTGATACCGGCCGGCGCCGCCGTCGCCGCTCCCGAGCTGACGCAGGATGCCCTCGTCATGGCCGATGGCGCCCGGCTGCCGCTCAAGGTCTGGCTGCCGGCCGGGCGGCCGCAGGCGGTCATCCTCGCCGTGCATGGCTTCAACGATTATTCGAACTTCTTCGCCCCGGTCGCGCGCTTTCTGCAAGACCACGCGATCGCGTCCTACGCCTATGATCAGCGCGGCTTCGGCGCCGCGTCCAACCGCGGGATGTGGCCGGGCAACGCCACCTTGGCCGGCGACCTCACGCACGCGTCGGCGCTGATTGCCGACCGCCACCCCGGCGTGCCGCTCTATCTCCTCGGCGACAGCATGGGCGGTGCGGTCGTGATGACCGCGATCGCCAGCGCGCATCCGCCGGCCGTCGCCGGCATCGTCTTGTCGGCGCCCGCCGTGTGGGGGCGCGCCTCGATGTCGTGGTATCAAACCGTGGCGCTGTGGGTTGCCGCGCACACACTGCCCGGGACGCCGGTCACCGGTCGTGGCCTCGGTATCCAGGCCTCGGACAATATCGAGGCGCTCAAGGCCATGGGACGTGATCCGCTGGTGATCAAGGAAACACGCATCGATGCCGTCTTCGGGCTCGTCGGTCTGATGGACCAGGCAATGGCGGATGCGCCTGCCATCGATGCCCCCGCTCTGGTGCTCTACGGCCTGCACGACCAGCTCATCCCCGAAGACGCGCTCAAGGAGATGCTGGCGCGGTTGCCGGCGGAGCCGCGTCACCTTCGCCGCATCGCCTTCTACGAGCAGGGCTGGCATCTCTTGCTGCACGATCTGCAGCGGCAAACCGTCTGGGACGACATCCTGGCCTTCGTCACCCGGCCGGACGCACCGCTGCCGTCCGGTGCCGAGCGCATCGCGGCCGCCCATGGTGCTTGCCCAGGCCGCGACGTGTGCGTTATCGTCGGCGCAGCCGAGGCGCGGTATCCGTAGCCTGCACGGCGGCCGGCAGCGGACGACGCACCCGTAGCTCAGTGGATAGAGCGCTGCCCTCCGGAGGCAGAGGCCACAGGTTCGAATCCTGTCGGGTGCGCCATTTC